>NZ_JBLXDV010000001.1:0-544820 GCF_048263705.1 Minwuia sp.
CGTCAGCAGGCCCGAACCTACGAAGCCCTGTGCAGCGCCATAGCCAACACCCTCGACAGCATCACGCCAAAGGAGTGCGCCAACTACATCACCAATGCAGGATACGCTTCAATCTAATATTGGAACGCTCTAGAGCGCTCCATCATTTGATTTGAACGGCCAGACGCACAGGCGGTCATCCCCGCCTCCGTGCGGGGGCAGCGGAAGACCCGGCGAATGCTGTCCATGTCGGCCATTCAGGAAGGCTCCCCCGGATAAACCAGGGGTGACAGTCCGGAAACCGGCGATTCATTCATACTGTCTGAACGGTTCAGAGCCGTTGTCCCGGCGCGCTGTTGCCCCTGTCAGCCTGTGCCGCCGACCGTCAGGCCGTCAATGCGCAGGGTGGGCTGACCAACGCCGACAGGGACGCCCTGTCCGGCCTTGCCGCAGGTGCCGATGCCGGGGTCCAGGGCCATGTCGTTGCCGATCATCGCGACCTTCTTCAACACTTCCTCACCCGAACCGATCAGGGTCGCGCCTTTCAGCGGACGGCCCAGCCTGCCATCCTCGATCTCGTAGGCTTCGGTGCAACTGAAGACGAACTTGCCGGACACGATGTCGACCTGGCCACCGCCGAAGCTGGTGGCGTAAACACCCTTCTTCACGCCCTGCAGGATCTCCTCGGGGTCGCGGTCGCCGTTCATCATCACCGTATTGGTCATGCGCGGCATCGGCATGTGGGCGAAGCTCTCGCGGCGGCCGTTGCCGGTGGGGGCAACCCCCATCAGCCGCGCGTTCAGCCGGTCCTGCATGTAACCGGTCAGGATCCCGTCCTCGATCAGTACCGTGCGCGACGAAGGCGTGCCCTCGTCGTCGATGGTCAGCGATCCGCGCCGGTCCGGGATGGTGCCGTCATCGACCACGGTCACGCCGGGTGCGGCCACGCGCTGTCCCATCAGGCCCGAGAATACAGAGCTTTTCTTGCGGTTGAAGTCGCCTTCCAGACCGTGCCCGATGGCTTCATGCAACAGGATGCCGGGCCAGCCCGGACCCAGCACGACGGTCTGTTCGCCCGCAGGCGCGGCGATGCTGTCGAGATTGACCAGCGCCTGCCGCAGGGCCTCGTCGACCTCCTGCTGCCAGCGAACGGGGTCCATGTAGATATCGAAGCCCGTGCGCCCGCCCGTGCCTGCCGAGCCGCTTTCCTGCCGGTCGCCGTCGCCGACCACGACCGCGACGTTCAGACGGACCAGCGGACGGATATCGGCCGCGCGCTGACCGTCGGCGCGGATGATCTGCACGGCCTTCCATGATCCGGCCAGCGAGCAGGTGACCTGTCGTACGCGCTCGTCCTTCGAACGGGCATAGGCGTCGATCTCCTGCAACAGCTTCACTTTCTGCTCGAAGCTCGGCTGACCCAGCGGGTTCTCATCGCCATAGAGGATGCGGTTGGTGCCTGCTGGGCCATCGGCCTGAGTGCCCGAGTGGCCGCTGGTGACGGCCTGTACGGTGTCTGTCGCGCGCCCGATGGCGGCTTCGGACAGTTCGGATGCGTGGGCGTAACCCTGAGCCTCGTCGGCAACGGCGCGCAGGCCGAAGCCCTGCGCCGTATCGAAGCTTGCGTTCTTCAGGCGTCCGTCATCGAACGCCAGCATCTCTGACTGGCTGTATTCCAGATAGAGCTCGCCGTCGTCGGCGCCTTTCAGCGCCTCGGCGACCTGGCGTTCCGTCTTCCCCAGATCCAGACCTGCGCGGTCGAAAAACAGGTCGTCGGTCTGGGAAAGATTGGACATCGGGTACTCCGGCTGTTGGGCAAATGCTGCTACGCAGAGAATAGGGTGGCGGACCCTTCACTCCAAGAGGCGTCGTCGGCCTCGGCGTCTTTGCTGCTCAGGCTGAGATGCAGGGCCTCGGCAATCGGCGTGTGCGGTTCCTCACCGATCCGCTCCAGCAGCCGGGTGTTGTCCAGCGCCGCATCGACCTGCCAGAGGTAGCGCATCTCCCGGATCTCGCGCAGCAGGGGAACGAAGGGTGCTGCGAAGAACGTGGCGGCCCACGGAAAGGATTTCACTTTCGACGCGGGTAAACCCGATGCCTCGGCGATCTGAACGGCGAAGTCACGACCGTTCGCGAAGTAATGACCCGCGAAGTGCAGGTCCTCGAACCGATCCATGCGCGCATCTTCCTGCATCAGGCGCACAAACGTACGGGCGAGGTCGGGCAGGTAGGCAAAGGCATGGCCGGCGTCCGTGCCGGGCCAGATCACCTTTCGCACGGGCTTGCCCGGCGTACGCATGACCGTTTCGAACCAGGACGCCGGTGCGTGGCGGCCGAAGAAATCGCCGGCCCGTAGGATCGTGACCTTCGCACCGCTGTCTTTCAGCATCCGCTCCATCTCGACCCGGACGCGGCCCTTGGCGGAAACCGGATTCTGTTCGGCCCCCTCGCGGATCAGCGGCATGGCATCCGGTCCGAAATTATAGATGCTGCCCGGGATGAACAGGCGCGCGTCGACGCTCAGCGCCGCGCGGGCTGCGTTGCGCGCCATCTTCACCACCGTCCTGTCCCAGTTCCGGTAGCGGGGCGGATTTGCGGCATGCAGGATGAAATCGCATCCCCCTGCCGCCCGCACCACGTCCGCTGTCACCATCGCGTCGCCGGCCACGACGTCGATGGCCGGGTTGAGGTCGAGTGCGCCGGGGTGCCGGTGCATGGCGCGGACGTCATATCCGCTGTCCAGCGCGGCGCTGGCCATCTCGCAGCCCGCGCCGCCGGTGATTCCGATGATCAGGATTCGCTGTGTCATGGTTTGATCCTCCAACAGGTTCATTGAACATGACGGAAGAATGGTCGCGGCTGTGACGAATGGAAATTGACTGAAATCGAACTTTATCTATACTTTTTTGTATGAATGAGAATCTTGACTGGGATCATCTTCAAAGCTTTCGGGCCGTTCTGCGCGAAGGGGGCCTGTCGCAGGCGGCGCGGGCGCGTGGCATGAGCCAGCCCAGCATCGGGCGGCATGTCGATGCGCTGGAGGTTCGGCTGGGCGGTGCGCTGTTCACCCGTTCCCGGATCGGCATGACGCCGACGGCCCTGGCGCTGACGCTGGCACCGCATGCTGACGCCATGGCCCATGCGGCTGCCGCGCTCAAACGGACCGCAGCGAGTGACAGCACGGCCATCAGCGGCCCCATCAGGCTGACTGCCGCGGAGGTCATGGCGCAGGAAGTTCTGCCGCGGATTCTGACTGAATTCGCCGACGACCATCCCGATATCGAGTTCGAACTGGTGTCCTCCAACCAGCCGCTGGATCTGCTGACCCGCGAGGCCGACATGGCGGTGCGGATGGTGCGCCCGGAGCAGCAGGCCGTCATTGCCCGCCGGATCGCGACCAGTCGCATTCACCTCTATGCTCATCGCGCCTACATCGAGGCGCACGGCATGCCGCAGGCGATGAAGGATCTGCAGGGGCATCGTCTCATCGGCTATGACCGCAACCCGATGGCGATCAGGATGGCCGCCGGGCTTGGCATCCCGGTGACGCCGGACACCTTCACCTTTCGCAGCGATTCCGAGACGGCACAACTGGCGATGCTGCGCGCCGGGTACGGGATCGGCGGGGTACAGGTGCCGCTGGCGGCGCGCGATCCGGATCTGCTGCCTGTGATGTCGGACCGGCTGTCGTTCGATCTGGAAATCTGGCTGGCCATGCACGAACGGCTGAAGACCAGCCTGCCCATGCGCCTGCTGATGGACCATCTCGCGTCGGGTCTGGCCGACTATGCGCGTGGTGCTGACGCCGTTTGACAGTACACTCCCGCCCGGAGCGTTCTGACGGGGGAGGAAAACGGGCATGCGCGCATGGGAAATCATATCGGGAGACGGTGTCGACGCGCTGCATCTGGCGAAACGCGAAACGCCGGAGCCGGGTCCCGGACAGGTCCGGATACGGATGCACGCGAATTCGATCAACTACCGCGACCTGACCACCATCGAGGACCCGGTTAGCCGGAAACTGCCGTTCCCGACGGTACCCAATTCCGACGGGGCGGGCGTCGTGACGGCCGTCGGCGCCGGTTGCAGTCTGAAGGAGGGGGACCGTGTCACCTCCTGCTTCTTCGAGGACTGGACCGGCGGTGAGATCAGTGCCGCCGCCATGGCCTCGGCTCTCGGCGGCGCGCGTCAGGGCGTGCTGGCGGAAGAAGTCGTCCTGCCGGAACGGGGCGTTGTCCCGACGCCGGACCATCTGACGGATGCCGAGGCGGCGACGTTGCCATGTGCGGCATTGACCGCCTGGCATGCGCTCACCCTGCCGCGGCCGGTGCTGGCGGGAGAGACCGTCCTTCTGCTTGGCACCGGTGGTGTGTCGGTCTTCGCGCAGCAGTTCTGCGCGATGATGGGCGTCAATACGATTGTCACGTCGTCCTCCGATGCGAAACTGGCACGCATGAAAGAACTGGGAGCCGGTGAGGCCATCAACTATCGCAATACACCCGACTGGGATGCAGCGGTGCTGGAACTCACCAACGGCAAGGGTGTCGACCGGGTGGTCGAGGTCGGTGGACCCGGAACCTTCGACAGGTCCGTGAACGCCGTCCGCGTTGGCGGTCTCGTGGGTCTCATCGGCATTCTGACCGGTGTTGCCGGACAGGCCAGTCCGACCGCGATCATGCGAAAATCCGTGACCGTGCGCGGTATCTATGTCGGGTCGCGTGACATGTTTCTGGACATGAACCGGGCGATCACGACGCACGGGTTGAAGCCTGTGATCGACCAGACGTTCGATTTCGACGATGCCCGCGCCGCCTATCACACGATGCGCGGTGCCGGCCATTTCGGAAAGCTGGTGATCGAGGTCTGAGAGATACGCGTTGCCTGCTCAGATATGGCGTGACTGCAGAACGCCGTCGGCGCTGAGTCTTTCAATCTCGCTCGCGGACTTGCCGAGCCGTTCGGACAGCACCTGTGCGTTGTGCTCGCCCATGAACGGCGCGGTGAGATCCAGCTCTTCGGGGAAGTCCGAGAAACGCAGCGGGCTGCGCGGGATGCCGAAACTGCCGACGCCGCGATCCTCGATCCGCCGGATCGTGCCGCGCTCGATCAGGTGCGGATGCTCGACGGCCTCGGCGACGGTCAGTACAGGCGCGCAGGGGACACGGGCTTTCTCAAGCGCATCCAGCACCGCGCGATCGGTCTTGAACGTCTGCAGCCAGCCTTCGATGATCGCCGCAAGTGCCTCACGGTTGGCCAGACGGTCGGTGCCATCGACGAACCGTGGATCGTTCATCAGTTCTTCCATGTTCATGGCCCGGCAGAGGCGCTGCCACTGGTCACCCAGCGCGATGATCACGATGAATCCCTCGGGTGCCTTGAAGATACCCAGCGGCGCGACCAGCGGGTGATGACTGCCGTTCCGGGTCGGCTGTGTCGCGCCCCGGGTCATCGTGTAGGACTGCACGTTCAATTCATGGGCGTGGAAGTAGAAATCCAGCAGCGAGATATCGAGATACTGTCCGTCTCCGCCCGTACGCTCGCGATGGAACAGTGCCGCATTGATGGCGGCCAGCGACGTGATCGCGGTCCCGATGTCGCCGACCGCCAGACCCGCAACGGGCGGGGCCTTGTCCGGTTCGCCGATCATCGAGGTCACGCCGGCAACGGCCTGGGCGATATAGTCGAAGCCCGGCAAGTCACGCAGCGGACCGGACTGACCGAATGCCGAGATCGAGCACATGATGGCACGCGGGTTGATCGCGTGGACGACGTCCCAGCCGAGGCCGAGGCGGTCGATGACGCCGGGCGAGAAATTCTCGATCACGACATCGGCCTGCGCGATCAGGCCCTTCAGCAGATCGACGGCCTCCGGCTTGCGAATGTCGACACAGACCGACTGCTTGCCCTGGTTGTGCTGCACGAAATAGGCGGAGCGGCCCTCGCGCAGTTCCGGCAGCACCCGGCAGAGGTCGCCGTTCGGGGCCATCTCGATCTTGATCACGTCCGCGCCCATTTCGGCCATCAGGCGCGTACAGGCCGGACCCGCGATGAATTGCGTGAAGTCCAGGACGGTCACGCCGTCCAGCACGTGTGTGTATGTCACTGTTCCCTCCCCAAGGAGCAGATCCGGGGCGATGTATTCCCGGTGCCGAAGCCAGCTTAGCTGAGCAGAGCGGTCAGAAAAAGAAAAGCCGGCCAACATGTTGACCGGCTTCCCTTCGTTTGCCGTATTTCTCACCCGGCGGCGCGCGTCTGTGGCAGCGCTCGGCCCGGGCTTCCCTCCCGAGACTTGGGCAAAAGATGAATATCTATTACGCAAACATCGCACCTGCCGCAAGGGAATTTGCACAGCAGATGATCATGCCGCGTGAACTATGCCGCCATTTCGTCCAGTTCGCGGATCAGCGCCTCGGTCATCTGCTCGGTCGAAACCGCCGTGCCGCCCGACGCCATGATATCCGGCGTGCGCAGGCCCTTGGCCAGCACGTTGTTCACGGCCTTCTCGATCAGGTCGGCGTCGTCGGGCAGGTCGAACGTGTAGCGCAGGGACATGGCATAGCTGAGCAGGGTCGCCAGCGGATTGGCCTTGCCCTGACCGGCGATGTCGGGTGCCGACCCATGCACGGGCTCGTACAGCGACTTGCGGCGGCCGGTCTCGTCCACATCGCCCAGCGATGCCGACGGCAGCATGCCCAGCGAACCGGTCAGCATCGCGGCGGCGTCCGACAGCATGTCGCCGAACAGGTTGTCGGTGACGATCACGTCGAACTGCTTCGGTGCCCGGACCAGCTGCATCGCGCAGTTGTCGGCGTACATGTGGGACAGCTCGACGTCGGAGAACTCCTCGGCGTGCAGCTTGGTCACTTCCTGCCGCCAGAGCACGCCGGATTCCATCACGTTGGCCTTCTCGACCGAGCAGAGCCGGTTGTTGCGCTTGCGGGCCAGGTCAAAGCCGACCGCGGCGACGCGGCGAATTTCTGATGTCGTGTAGACCTGTGTGTTGATGCCCCGGCGTTCGCCGTTGGGCAGGTCCTCGATACCGCGCGGTTCACCGAAATACACGCCGCCGGTCAGTTCACGCAGGATCATGATGTCCAGCCCGGCGATGATCTCCGGCTTCAGCGATGACGCCTCGACCAGCGCATCGAAGCACAGCGCGGGCCGCAGGTTCGCGTAGAGACCCAGATCCTTGCGCAGGCGCAACAGGCCGCGTTCCGGTTTCTGATCGAACGGCAGTTCATCCCACTTCGGCCCGCCGACCGCGCCCAGCAGCACCGCGTCGGAGTTCATCGCCGTATCGACGGTCTTGTCGGTCACCGGAATGCCGTGGGCATCGATGGCCGAGCCACCGACCAGGTCTTCCTCGACGTCGAAGGAGACCGCGCGGCGCTTGTCCATCCAGTCGATGACCTTGCGCACGGTGACCATGACCTCGGGGCCAATGCCGTCGCCCGGCAGGATCAGAAGCTTGCGGTTGGATGCCATTGGTGATGTCTCCTTCAATCTCGATGGTCATCCCCGGGACTTGATCCCGGGGTCCATGCCAGAGCGCGTCTGAATGCGCGAGGATTGCGGCAAAGCTCAGGCGTGGGCTCCGGCATCAAGTCCCGGAGCAGGTGGTGGTCTATTGCTTCAGGCGCCGGCGTAAAGCCAGGGCTGGGCGGCTTTCTGGGAACCTTCGTAGGTGTCGATGGACTTCTCCGACTGCATGGTCAGGCCGATATCGTCCAGCGCGTTCAGCAGGCAGTGCTTGCGGAACGGATCGATCTCGAACTCGAAGGTCTTGCCGTTGGACGCCTTCACCGTCTGGCTTTCCAGATCGACGGTCAGTTCCAGGCCCTCGGCGGCGTCGGCCAGCAGATAGTCGATGGCCGCCTTGGGCAGCGGCACCGCCAGAATGCCGTTCTTGGAGCAGTTGTTGTAGAAGATGTCGGCGAAGCTCTCGGCGATCACGCAGCGGATGCCGAAATCGACCAGCGCCCATGGCGCATGCTCGCGGCTGGACCCGCAGCCGAAGTTCTTGCCGGCCACCAGGATCTCGGCGTCGCGATAGGGTGCCTTGTTCAGCACGAAGTCCGGTTTTTCCGCACCGTCCTCGGTATAGCGCATCTCGTCGAACAGGTTCTTGCCCAGTCCGGACCGCTTGATGGTTTTCAGGAACAGCTTCGGGATGATCATGTCGGTGTCGATGTTGTCGATCTTCATCGGCGCGGCGATGGCCGTCAGCTTGTCGAATTTCTGCATGGTGGACTGCTCCCTCAATGTCTTGGGCGTTGTCATAGCGCCGCGCGCCGCATAATTAAAGACGATAGCAGCAGAGAAAGCGCAAACAGTCATGTCTCGACCCGATGCCGAATTTCCCGGCGGCAACGACAATCAGGCTTCGGCAAATGCCGCAGAATATGAAGACAAGCGGAAATCCGTTCTGGCAGCCTATGTCGTCTGGTTCTTCCTCGGCTGGCTCGGCCTGCACCGGGTCTATCTGGGGCGGATCGTGTCGGCGGTGCTCATGTTCGTGCTGTGGTTGATCGGATCAGGCATCACGGCGGTGATCTGGCTTCCCATCTTCCTCATTCCCTGGGGATTGTGGTGGCTGCTCGATGCCTTCCTGATTCCGGGCATGGTGGCATCCGAAAACAAGGCGCTTTTCGACCGCATCGAACGGGGTCGGTAACGACCGGGCGCACAGGTTCCGGCTGCCGTCGGTCCCTGCCCGATCGGCTGTCGAATGTCACATCAAAGGTGTCACCCCCACGCAGAGGCGGGCATGACACCGAGGAAGCCCATGGAAGCCCAGACTGCCCTCAATCCAGATCGCGCACGTCCGCCAGCTTGCCTTTTACCGCCGCCGCGGCGGCCATGGCCGGGCTGACCAGATGGGTGCGCCCGCCGCGGCCCTGACGGCCTTCGAAGTTGCGGTTTGATGTCGATGCGCAGCGCTCGCCCGGCTGCAACCGGTCGGCGTTCATGGCCAGACACATGGAACAGCCGGGTTCACGCCAGTCGAAGCCGGCCTCGATGAAGATCTTGTCCAGACCTTCCTGTTCGGCCTGTTCCTTCACCAGACCGGAACCCGGCACGATCATGGCGTAGACGCCGCTCGCCACCTTGCGCCCCTTCGCCACCGCAGCGGCGGCACGCATGTCCTCGATCCGCCCGTTGGTGCAGGATCCGATGAAGACCTTGTCGATGGGAACATCCGTCAGCTTCACGCCCGGCTGGAGGCCCATGTAGTCGAGCGCGCGCTCCAGCGAGGAGCGGCGGATCTCGTCTTCTTCCTCGGCCGGGTCGGGCACGCGTGACGTGATCGGTGCGACGTCCTGCGGGCTGGTGCCCCAGGTGATGTGCGGGGTGATGTCCTCGGCGGCGAGATGGATTTCCTCGTCATACCGCGCGCCCTCATCGGAAACGAAGGTCTTCCAGTAGTTGACGGCGGCTTCGTACTGACCGGCCTTCGGCGCCATCGGACGGCCCTTCATGTAATCGAAGGTCACCTGATCGGGCGCGATCAGCCCGGCGCGCGCACCCGCCTCGATCGACATGTTGCAGACCGTCATGCGGCCTTCCATTGACAGGTTGCGGATCGCCGACCCGGCATATTCGATGACGTAGCCGGTGCCGCCTGCCGTCCCCGTTCGACCGATGATGGCCAGGATCATGTCCTTGGCGGTCACGCCGATGGGCAGGTCGCCCTCGACCGTGATGCGCATGTTCTTGGATTTCCGCTGCAGCAGGCACTGGGTCGCCAGCACGTGCTCGACCTCGGACGTGCCGATACCGAAGGCCAGCGCACCGAATGCGCCGTGCGTTGCCGTGTGGCTGTCGCCGCAGACGATGGTCATGCCGGGCTGGGTGAAACCCTGCTCGGGGCCGATGATGTGCACGATGCCCTGACGGATGTCATCCATGCCGAAATAGGGCACGCCGAAATCGGCGCAGTTCTTCTCCAGCGTCTCGACCTGGATGCGGCTTTCCTCGTCGGTGATGCCGGCGGAGCGGTCACTGGTCGGCACATTGTGGTCGGCGACGGCCAGCGTGGCGTCGGTGCGGCGCACGGTGCGGCCGGTGTTGCGCAGCCCTTCGAATGCCTGCGGACTGGTGACTTCGTGCACCAGATGCCGGTCGATATACAGAATCGAGGTGCCGTCCTCGCGGGTCTCGACGAGGTGTGAATCCCAGATCTTGTCGAACAATGTTCTTGGTGCGGTCATGACGGCGGTCTCTTCCCCGGATGGCGGTACAGGTACGTACGGAAAACGGGGCTATCCCTATGCAAACCGGGGCCGCAGGTCAACGACAGAGAGTGGGTCGCACCGCTGTCTGCCGGTCACACGACCGCATGCGGCGGCGCGCCGTGTTCAGGCACCCATCTGCTTGCGGGCGTTGCGCAGGCCGATCTCGTCCATCTGCTCCTGCTCGCGCCGGTCGAGCCGTCGTTTCCGCTCGGCGCGCCGGTTCTCCAGCACCTGCTCGTAGCGCTTGCGCTCCCGGAAGGCTTCGGAGACCTTCTCGCGGGCCACTTCGATCTGCCCGTCCAGTTCGGCGATGGAGATGCGCAGACGCGACTGGCGGTCCCGCGCCGCTTTCAGGAAACCGCCGAGGGTGTTGGTCAGCATGGGGTTGGTCTGGGCGGCCTGCATCTCGTGGGCGATCTCATTGTCGATCTGGATCACGCGGTCGGCCAGGTCGGCGCGCACGACCTCCAGATCGGTCAGCGCCTGCCGGGCCTGATCCAGCGTCAGTTGCGCCATTCCGATCAGTCTTTCGAGGGTCTTCATGCGGCAGCCCTTTCATATCCGAGCAGTTCGGCCAGCCGGGCGAAACCGCCGTCGATCGTTTCATGCTCTTCCATGTCCTGTGACAGGAAGGCCTCAAGTTGCGCGTTGTAGGCAATGGCTTCGTCGATGCGCGGATCCGAGCCCTTGCGATAGGCACCGATGCGGATCAGTTCGCCCATCTCGTCATAGGCCGCCAGCAGTTCACGCGCCCTGCCGGAGATCTCGCGCTGCTCCTTGGTCTGGCAGGCGGGCATGGTCCGGGAGATGGATTTCAGAATGTTGATGGCCGGATAGCGGCCCCGCTCGGCGATGGCCCGTTCCAGCACGACGTGGCCGTCCAGAATGCCGCGCACCGCATCGGCGATCGGTTCGTCGGTATCGCCGCCTTCGACCAGCACCGTGAACAGGCCGGTGATGGCCGATCCGTCGGTGCCCGGGCCGGCACGTTCCAGCAGTTGCGGCAGTTCGGCGAAGACGGACGGTGTATAGCCCTTGGCGGCGGGCGGCTCACCCGCGGACAGGCCGATCTCGCGCTGCGCCATGGCGAAGCGGGTGACCGAGTCCATCATGCAGAGCACATCCTTGCCCTCGTCGCGGAAATACTCCGACAGGGTCAGGGTCATGTGCGCGGCCTGGCGACGCATCAGCGCCGGTTCGTCCGACGTGGCGACGACCACGATGCTGCGGGCGAGGCCTTCCGGTCCCAGATAGTCCTCAATGAATTCCTTCACCTCGCGGCCGCGTTCGCCGATCAGACCGATCACCGCGACATCGGTTTCGGTGAACTTGGCCAGCATCGACAGCAGCACCGACTTGCCGACGCCGGAACCGGCGAAGATGCCCATGCGCTGCCCGCGGCAGGTGGTCAGGAAGGTGTTCAGCGACCGGATGCCGGTATCCATCGGCTCACCGACGCGATCCCTCAGATGGGCTTGCGGCGGACGGCCCCGCAGCGGGCACGAGCGCGGGCCGTTCCTGAGCGGCGGGCCGCCGTCGATGGGGTCGCCCAGCGCATTGACAACCCGGCCCAGCCAGCTTGCGTCCGGCTGTATCACCGGTTGATCGGCCTTGATCACAGCCTGACAGCCGACGCCGACGCCATCCAGCGCGCCGAAGGGCATGGCCAGCGCCGTTTCATCGCGGAAGCCCACGATCTCGGCCTCGACCTGGCGGCCATCGCGCGCGCCAAGGGCAACCCGGGCACCGACACTCAGCCGCCATGAGATGCCGCCGATCTCGACCATCAGGCCCTGAACCGCGGATACGCGACCGAAATAGCTCTTTGGTTCTATCCGTTCCAGTTCTGCAAGCAGGCTGTGCACGATACCGACCGACCCCGTGAATTGTTTAACGAAGCGACCGTCACACGATTGGCTTAATGTCGGGTTAAACATGGCCGGGCCCGGAAAATTAGGGTTCTCGACATAAAAGTTAACGCTGTTAACCTTTGGTTAAGATTAATCGGAAATTATCCTTCGCATGGCCTGCGGGCACAGGTAAGGGAACAGAAACATGCGCGTACTGCTGATCGAAGATGACATGGCGATGTCACGCGGTATCGAAACGATGCTGGCTTCCGACGGGTTCAACGTCTATGCGACCGACCTCGGGGAAGAGGGCGTCGATCTTGGCAAGCTCTATGACTATGACATCATTTTGCTGGACCTGAACCTGCCCGACATGCACGGCTATGACGTGCTGAAGAAGCTGCGGGTCTCGAAGGTCGATACCCCGGTTCTGATCCTTTCCGGCATGGCCGACGTGGGCGGGATCGTGAAGGGGCTGGGCTTCGGTGCCGACGATTATCTGACCAAGCCCTTCCGCCGCGAGGAACTGATCGCGCGCATTCACGCCATCGTCCGCCGGTCCAAGGGCCACGCCCAGTCGGTCATCCGCACCGGCAAGCTGACCGTCAATCTGGACACCAAGTCCGTCGAGGTCGAGAACCAGCGCATCCATCTGACCGGCAAGGAATATTCCATGCTGGAACTGCTGTCGCTGCGCAAGGGCACGACCCTGACCAAGGAAATGTTCCTGAACCACCTGTACGGCGGCATGGACGAACCCGAACTGAAGATCATCGACGTATTCATCTGCAAGCTGCGCAAGAAGCTCGCGTCGGCCACCGGCGGCGAGCATTACATCGAAACGGTCTGGGGCCGCGGGTATGTGCTGCGCGACCCGGAAGCTGCCGAAGCGGCAGCCTGACCCGGTCAACCTCCTTTAGCGTCCCTCCCTGTCGGGGGCTCCGGTTCTGCCGGAGCCCCTTTTTCGTTCGGGGCGGGCGGTCCGGCTCAGTTCACGCCTTTCTCCACGCCTTCCCAATAGGGTTTGCGCAGTTCCGTCTTCAGGATCTTGCCGGCGCCCGAGACGGGCATCGGTTCGGTCCGGAAACTGACGCTGCGGGGACACTTGTAGTTGGCGATCAGGTCATGGCAGAAGGCGATGATCTCGGCCTCGGTCGTCGACTTGCCCTCGTGGCAGCGGACGATGGCGTGCACGCGTTCGCCCCACTTGTCGTCCGGCACGCCGATGACCGCGCATTCGACGACGGCAGGATGCTGGTAGACGGCGTTCTCGACCTCGGCGGAATAGACGTTCTCGCCGCCCGAGATGATCATGTCCTTCACCCGGTCGACGATGTAGACGAAGCCGTCCTCGTCCAGATAGCCGCCGTCGCCGGTGTGTATCCAGCCGTCCTTCAGCGTCTGCGCCGTCAGTTCGGGCTTGTTCCAGTAGCCCTGCATGACATTCGGCCCCTTCGCGCAGACCTCTCCGATCTCGCCGGGCTTCAGGATGTTGCCGTCCTCGTCCTTGATGCACAGCTCGACGCCATAGGTGGCGCGCCCGGCGGACTTCGCCTTGCCGCCCTCGCCGAAGCTGTGGAACTGCGGTTTCAGGATGGTCAGCAGGGGCGACGTCTCGGTCTGGCCGTAGGCATGATAGAAGCCGACGCTCGGGATCAGTTCCATCGCCTTGCGGATCACGGCCTCCGGCATCGGTGAAGCGCCGTACAGGATGCCGCGCAGCGAGGACAGGTCGCGCCTGGTGACGTCGGGATGGTTGACCACCATGTTCATCATCACCGGCACGAACAGACCGTTGGTGACCCTGTGGGTCTCGATAGCTTCCAGCGCCGCCGCGGGTTCGAACTTCGGGATGAAGCGGTGGCTGGCCGCCAGCATGGTTGCGGCAAAGGTCGATGTCCCGTCCGCCAGATGGAACATCGGGCCCGAATGCAGCCAGATCATGTCCTCCTCGAAGTCGGAATCGCGCATCATGTGCAGGGCGTTCGACACGAGGTTGCGGTGGCTCAGCATGACGCCCTTGGACACGCCGGTCGTGCCGCCGGTGTAGAAGAGCCCGGCCAGATCCTCGCCCTCGCGCCCGGCGTCTTCGATGGCGCTCTGGCTGTCGATCAGGGATTCATAGTGGATCAGGCCGTCGGGCGCGTCGCCGTCGCCGACATAGACGATCTTCTCGACCGACGGCATGTTGCCCTGCAGCTTTGGCAGGAACGGCAGGAAATCATCGTCGATGAACAGCACGCGGCTCTCGGAGTCCGACAGCCAGTAGGCCACTTCCGGCGGGGCCAGGCGTGTGTTGACGGGTACGAAGACGTTGCCGGCCCAGGGCACGGCGAAGAAATATTCCAGATAGCGGTCGGAGTTGTTGGCCAGCAGGGCGACCCGTTCGCCGGCATCCAGACCGAGTGATTGCAGTCCGGCCGCCAGCCGGGCGACGCGGTCGTGGAATTCCGACCAGGTGCGCGTGCGGTCGGCGAAAACGGTCGCGACGCCGTTGCGATTGACCTGCGCCGCGCGCCGGACTCCCTGCGTCAGTGACATGTGCATTTCCTGAACCCTCCCCGGAACCTCGAAACAAGCGGCCAGAGCGTATGGGGCAGGCCCGATGGTGACAAGCCTCGCTGAAACGGGGCAGGCCGCCATGCTGTCCGGAACGGCGATGCCGGTTGCCTGGCCGTGCCGCAGCCCGATCCTGTTTCAATAATGGTGTGATCCGAACCGTTCGGCGCGCCAGACGGCGGGGCTCTTGGGCAGCATGACGCAGACCGCCGCGATCAGGCAGAGCATGGCCCCGACGAGGATCGGATATTCATAGGATCCGTAGGCATCGAACAGGTCGCCGGCCAGGGCCGGGCCGATCAGTGCGCCGACGCCGACCGACGCATAGACGAAGCCGATGATGGAGCCTGTGTGCTGCACGCCGAAATAGTCGGCCAGCAGTGTCGGCGCGAGCGCGACGAAGCCGCCGTAAAGCGTGCCGAAGACAACGCCGAAGACCAGCAGGTGCCAGTATTCGGTGGAAAAGTTCCAGCCGACCATCGACACCGCCAGCCCGAAGTACAGGAACGTCACCACCGGCTGACGACCGAATTTCTGCGCCACCGGACCCAGCGCGATGCGGCCCAGAATGGAACCGATTCCGATGGTGCTGATCACCCAGAACCCCTGATCCTCGGAAAGCCCGATTCCTTCGGCGAACTTGGCGATGTGAACGAAGGGGACGAACAGGCCGATCGAGACCAGCATCGCGCCGGCAAAGATCATCCAGTGCGGAAAGGTCCGGCGCGCCTCGGGTCCGGTCAGGGACGGACCGGCATTGATGCCCGTGGGCGGACCGTCAGACCCATCGGGGAACTGGCCACGCGAATCCGGCGCATTCGAGAGCAGGGCCGCCGCGCCGACGCCGATCACCAGCACCGCGAGGGCCAGAATCGCATAGGCATTGCGCCAGCCGCCCTGTTCGATCAGCAGGTCGGCCACATGGGGCGCGATGAAGGTGCCGACGCCGATGCCCATGATGGCCATGCCCGACGCGGTGGCCCGCCGCACCGCGAACCAGCGCTGCACGACACCGATGGCGGGGACGTACATGCAGCCGACACCGACGCCCACACCCAGGCCATAGGCCCAGTAGACCTGGGTCACGCTTTCCGCGCGGGATGCCAGGAACAGCCCGAGCGCAGTCACGATGCTGCCGAAGATGACGACGGGACGGGCCCCGATCCTGTCGCCGGCCGGTCCGCTCCATGCGCCCAGGAAGAAGTACAGGAAACCGGCGATACCAAAGATTCGCGAGGTGTCGCCGCGATCGATGGCGTACTCGCTGGCCAACGGGTCGAAGAAGGCGGGAAACGTGTAGGCCACACCGAATCCCACCATCAGGATCGCGAAGGACGCCCAGACCATGATCCAGCCGTGGAACGGGCGTTTCTGCGCCGGTGCCATCGGCCTGTCTGCTGCCATGGATGAGTTGGTCATGCGTTCCCCTCTGCGCGCACAGTCTGGGTGGACGCGCCGGATTGCGCAACTATGATCCTCCGCCGAACAGGGGAGGAATGCAGTGACCGATTGGCCCGACGCCATCTATGGCGAACTGAAGTCGGCGGATGTCCGGCAGATCGCATATGTGCCCGATGCGGGCCACAGCCGCCTGATCGGCCGGTGCCGTGGCGATGCGGACATGCGCGCCATCCCGCTGACCAACGAGATGGAGGGACCGGCGGTGCTTGCCGGGGCCTGGCTGGGCGGACAGCGCGGTGCGCTGCTGATGCAGTCCAGCGGTGTGGGCAACTGCCCGAACATGATCGCGACGTCGGTGACCTGCCGCTTTCCGCTGCTGATGCTGATCACGATGCGCGGGGAGTTCGGCGAATTCAATCCGTGGCAACTGCCGATGGGACAGTCGGCCCGGCCGCTGCTGGAGCAGATGGGCACCATCGTCTACCGGCTGGATGACCCTGACGATGCGGCCTCGACGGTTGCCGCCGCCGCCAACCTGGCATTCGAGGGGCTGACGCCCGTGGCCGTGCTGATCGCGCAGAAGCTGATCGGTACCAAGAGTTTCGGGAAGTGAACGACATGACCGATCGCGCGAACACCTATCCGCTGCGCCGCCGGGACCTCTCGGCGCGCATCATGGGAGACAATCCCGAAGCCCTTTTCATTGCCGGACTTGGCGCGACCGCCTGGGATCTGACTGCCGCCGGGGACCGCCACACGACGTTCCCGCTCTGGGGCGCAATGGGCGGCGCGGCGGCGATGGGGCTCGGCCTCGCGCTGGCGCAGCCGGACCGGCGTGTGATCGTCGTGACCGGCGATGGCGAGCAGCTGATGGGGATGGGCGCGCTTGCGACCGTGGCCGTCCAGCGCCCGAAGAACCTGGCGATTGTCGTCTTCGACAATGAATCCTACGGCGAGACCGGCATGCAGGCGACCCACACGGCCGAAGGCGTCGATCTCGCAGGGGTCGCCCGGTCGGTCGGTCTGCCCGTCGTGGCCTCGGCGTCGACCGCCGACGAGGCGGAACGGCTGCACGGCCTGATCCACGATGCCGAAGGTCCGGTCTTCGCGAGCTTCAAGATCAGGGCCGAGCAACTGCCGTTCTCCCTGCCGCCCAAGGACGGTGCCTGGCTGAAGGACCGTTTCCGGCTGGCGGTGCTCGGCCCGTCGGGTGTCAACGAGGGCTGATCGGAGGACCCGCCCGGGATGCGATCCCGTTGTGACCGCCGATGCAGCAGGGGCGCGAAACCGCCGGGTGACATACCGCCGCCCTTGGCGGGTCCGGCGCGGGCGGGTATAGCAATCTCACATCCATTTCCGCAGGAGCGATCGTGAGCGGCGAGACCGAAAGCATCGAAGTCAGCGAAGTCCAGCACGACGACAAGAGCGGACGCCCGAAGCCGAAGAAGGTGAATGCGCTCGTCCGGCTATGGCCGTTCGCCAGACCGTACCGCCCGCTGATCCTGTTTGCGATCGTCGCGCTGGTCGGCGCCGCGGGTGCCACGCTGGCGATCGGCCAGGCCGTGCGCCGGATGGTCGATTACGGCTTTGCGGCCCCCGGCGAGGCTGCCAACGCGGGTTATCTGGACGAATATTTCCTCGCCCTGTTCGGCGTGTTCGCCATGCTCGCGGTGTTTACCTTCGCGCGTTACTACACGGTGACCTGGCTGGGCGAGCGGATCGTCGCCGACATCCGTAATGCGGTCTATGCGCATGTGCTGCGGCTGGACCCGTCCTTCTTCGAGAAGACCAAGACCGGCGAGGTGATGAGCCGTCTGACAGTCGATACCGAGCTGATCCAGACGGTCGTCGGTTCCAGCGCCTCCATGGCGTTGCGAAACCTGCTGATGTTCGTCGGCGGTCTGGCGATGCTGATCATCACCAGTCCCAAGCTGGCCGGCATGGTGCTGGCCATCGTGCCGCTGGTGATCATTCCCATCATCCTGTTCGGCCGCAAGCTGCGCGGGCTCAGCCGCCAGAGCCAGGACCGCGTCGCAGAGGTGAACTCCCGCGCCGAGGAGAGCCTGAACGCCGTGCAGACGGTGCAGGCCTTCACGCAGGAGGATCACGAACAGCGCCGGTTCGCCGGTGCGGTCAGTGCGACGCTGGCTGTCGCGAAGAAGCGGATCTGGGTGCGGGCCTGGCTGACCGCCGTCGTCATCCTGTGCATCTTCGGTGCGATCGACATCGTGCTCTGGCTCGGCGCGACGGATGTCGCCAACGGGGTGATGTCCAGCGGTGAACTGACGGCCTTCGTGTTCTACGCCATCGTCGTGGCCGGGTCGGTGGGCACCCTGTCCGAGATGTGGGGCGATCTGCAGCGCGCGGCGGGCGCCACGGAGCGGCTGATGGAACTTCTGTCGATGCCGCCCGGTATCGCGACGCCGGCGCAGCCGACCGCACTGAATCCTGCCGAGGGCAGCATTGCTTTCCAGGACGTGGGTTTCCGCTATCCCGCACGGCCGGAAGTGTCGGCACTGGACGGTTTTGCGATGTCGGTCGCGCCGGGCGAGAAGGTCGCGCTTGTCGGCCCGAGCGGTGCCGGCAAGTCGACCGTGTTCCAGCTTCTGCTGCGCTTCTACGACATCGAACGGGGGCAGATACTGGTCGACGGTACGAACATCGCCGATGCGGACCCGGTGGAGGTGCGTCGCCGCTATGGGCTGGTCGCGCAGGATCCGGTGATGTTTGCCGCCACGGCGATGGAGAACATCCGCTACGGTCGCCCCGAGGCGAGCGACGAAGAGGTGCGCGAAGCCGCCGCCGCCGCCGGTGCCGCAGAGTTTCTCGACCGTCTGCCGGAAGGCTATGACACCGAACTGGGCGAGAAGGGGCAGCGGCTTTCGGGCGGGCAGCGTCAGCGCATTGCCATTGCCCGCGCGCTGCTGCGCGATCCGTCGATCCTGTTGCTGGACGAGGCCACATCGGCGCTGGATGCCGAATCCGAACGTGCGGTTCAGCAGGCCCTGGAGACCCTGATGCAGGGGCGGACGACACTGGTCATCGCGCATCGGCTGGCCACGGTCCTGAAGGCGGATCGGATCATCGTGATGGATCAGGGCAAGGTCGTCGCGTCGGGCACGCATGCCGAACTGATGGCCCAGGACGGGCTGTATGCGCGTCTGGCGAAGCTGCAGTTCGATGCCTCCCGCGATGCCATGCATGAAGCGGCTGAATAGATCGCGGCGTATCGCCCATGTCTTCACCGACGGTCACCTCGTGTTCGGCGGGATGCGTCTGAGATGCACTCTGGGCAGAACGGGAATTGTCGCGGACAAGCGGGAAGGTGACGGCGGAACGCCCGTCGGCCTGTTTCCGGTTCGGCATGTCCATTTCAGAAATCGGGCGGGACGCCCCCGCACGCTGCTTCCTGCAACGCCGGTGCTGCGGTCCCATGGCTGGTGCGATGATCCCGGCCATCCGCGCTACAACCGGTTTGTCAGGCTGCCGTTCCCCGCGCGGCACGAAAAACTCTGGCGTGGCGACCGGCTGTATGACTGCCTGATCGTGCTGGGGCAGAACGACCGGCCCGCCGTGCCGGAACGGGGGAGCGCGGTGTTCGTGCATGTCATGTCCCCTGCTGCCGAGCCGACCGAGGGGTGTGTCGCGCTTCAGCCGGGCGATCTTCGCCGTCTTCTGGTCCTGCTGAGGCCCGGCGATCTCTTTCGCATTCACAGTCCGGGCGGAAAAACACCTGCCTTTCCCCTACGTCGGGCTTGTATCCCCCAGACAGCTATGGTCGGTTAACCGGCAACTGACCGGTATTCATCAGGAGAAGGCAAGATGGCGACACTGGAAGAAATCACCGAGGGTATGCGCGACCGCGTGGGCGAGAAGTCCGGGCTGGATGCGACGCTGAAGTTCGATTTTGGCGATGACGGGGTGATCTATGTCGATGGTGTCTCATCGCCGAACACGGTCACAAATGAAGACAAGGAAGCCGATTGCACCATGAAGATGTCGAAAGAAGACTTTCTGAAGATGGTGAATGGCGAACTGGACGGCACGACCGCCTTCATGATGGGCAAGCTGAAGATCGAGGGATCCATGGGCGTCGCCATGAAGCTGCAGAGCGTTCTGAAGTAATTTCAGCTGGATCAGCCGGTTTTACCGGCCTGAAAAGTCGAAAGGGCGGCCCGGGGAGGAGTGGGCCGCCCTTTCTGTATTCGAGCCGGGCGCTATTTCGGGGAGGAGACGCGACCTTGTCAGCTCGAAACTTGTTAAGACATAAACGAATCAAAACTCGATATGCAAAAAGATTGCCATGAAGCAAGCAAATTTGAAACAGAAAGTTTTTTTGCAACGCAGCAATTTATATGCACTGCAACATAGTTCCGGCACCCGGATCCGTCAACACCCTTTTTGTGATTGAATTTCGTTTTTTCCGGGTTCAAAAGGTACGGCATCGCAAGACATATCCGATGATCGGCGGCGCTCGCAATTTCCGGAAATAATATAGTTTCTCCGGGTATTTAACTGTCGTTTCGCGCCTCCCGATTGTTCGATCCGATCGTCCGAACCTGACTGGAAAAATCTGATGGAAAACCTTACCGCCGACGACATCGAAGCGGCGCGCGGTCGGATCGCGCGGGCCGTCCGCCGGACGCCGTTGCTGCATGCCCGTCCGGTGGCAGGCCGCGATCCCGGCTGCGATCTGTTTCTCAAGCTGGAGAATCTGCAGATCGCGGGCTCTTTCAAGGCGCGTGGTGCCGCCAATACGGTACTGTCGCTGGACAGGGCGTCGCTGCAGCGGGGTCTGGTCACCGCGTCGGGCGGCAATCATGGTCTGGGGGTCGCCGCTGCAGCGCAGGCAGCGCAGGTTCCCGCCGTCATCCACCTGTCCACGAATGCCACGCCGGACAAGGTGAAACGGCTGCAGGCCTTCGGTGCCGAGGTCGTGCTGGAGGGCGAGGTCTGGGACGACGCCAACGCTCTGGCGCTCGCGCGCGCGGCGCAGGATGGCAGCACATATGTTCACCCGTTCGCCCAGCCGTCGGTCATCGCGGGGCAGGGCACGGTGGCGCTGGAGCTTCTGGAAGACCTTCCCGATGTCGAGACGGTGGTCGTTGCGATCGGCGGCGGCGGACTGATTTCCGGCATGGCGACCGCCTTGAAGGCGAAACGTCCGAAGGTGCGCGTCATCGGAGTCGAAGCGGAAGGCGCACCGACCCTGAAGCGGTCGCGGGAGGCCGGCGAACTGGTCACCCTTGAGAAGATCACCAGCAAGGTGGCGACGCTCTCGCCGCGCCGTTCAGCCGAAATCAACTTGCGCATCGTGCAGGAACTGGTCGACGACATCGTCCTTGTTTCCGACGCCGAGATGAAGGATGCGGCCCGCTGGCTTTGGTCGGATTTCGGCATTGGTGCCGAACTGGCCGGGGCAGCGGGCATGGCGGCCGTCCTGCAGCGACGGTTCAGCTTCCGACCGGACGAGAAGGTCGGTGTGCTGGTCTGCGGTGCGGGAACGGATGGTCTGTCATAGGCTCTGCAGGCGCAGGATGTGACTCCGGCCAGGTACTCTGCCGTGCGGTTGCCGTGCCGGTCGCGTGACAACGGCAGGTGACTGGTCCAGACCCGATACCGCAAAGGCCGCCGTGATACTTTCAAGTACGGGCAGGACGGTGCCGAGACCGCTGCCGAACATCATCTCCGACATCAGGGTCGCTGCCAGGTCCTGGTGACCATCGCCGGCAGCCGTGAAGGTGCGGCAGAGCAGCATCTCGTCACGGCTGAGTTCGGTCGCGGACCGGATGCGGACGTCGATCGTGCGCCGCGCGTGCGCCGCCAGGGCGCTCATCAGGTCATCGATGTCGGACGCAGCCCCTTCAAGCATATGTGCGCGCAGCGCCGGAAGGATCTCTTCCGTCGGGCTGACCTTGCGAAACATCGCGCCGACCCAGCGGCGCGTGCACCACAGGAACAGGCGTTCCCCCTCTGTCAGATCGCCGGTTGTCAGGGCCGGTGTCGCGGGATGGATCAGGATGGTCATCGGTCTCTCCGTTCTTAATATGAAAATGATAATCATTATTAAAAAAGGATGCAACATTGCCGTGCGCCACGCTGATCGGTAAGGCGGCGTCACAGAAAGGGAGATCGTGATGAGACGATTTGAAGTGCGCCGTGCCCGGCCCGGCGATGCCGCCGGCATCGCGGACATGTTCAATGCCCTGGACCGTGAGGATCTGGGCGATGCCGCGCTTTGCCCGTTCACGCCACAGATCGTCCTGCGGGACGCGGTCGGCGAAGCCAGCCTGCTGGCGACGGAAGTGGCGGTCGCGGACGGGAATGTCATCGGCGCGGCGGCGCACAATCTGGCCTACCACGCCGAGACGGCGCGTCCGGCCCGCTGGCTGGAGATGCTGTACGTCGTGCCGGAATGGCGCAAGGCGGGCGTCGGCCGGGCGCTGATGCACGCGGTTTCGCGCGCGGCGCTGGCGGGCGGATGCGATGCGGTGTTCTGGGCGGTGCGCCGGCACAATGATGGCGGTGCGGACTTCTACGACCGTCTGGGCGCGGGCGATGAGGACGCCAACGTCCGGGTGCTGCTGGACGACGCGCTGCGCCGACTGACGGGTGAAATCGCCGAGGGTCAGTAGTCGGCGAAGACCTGGTCGATCTTTTCCTTCAGCGTGAGCGCCGTGAAGGGCTTGACGATATAGTTGCTGACGCCCGCATGCTTGGCGGCGATGACGTTCTCGGTCTTGCTCTCGGCGGTGACCATGATGAAGGGCAGGTCGTGAAGCCCCTCGTCAGCCCGGATTTCCTCCAGAAGCTGGTAACCGGTCATGGGCTCCATGTTCCAGTCCGAGATGATCATGCCGAAATCGTTCTTGCGCAGGGTCCGCAGCGCCTGCGCACCGTCGGAGGCGGTCGTGATATTGGTGTAGCCGATTTCCTTCAGCAGGTTGCCGATGATCCTGAGCATCTGGTGATAATCATCGACGATCAGGATCGGCATGTCGGGATCGATACGCATTCGAGGGTCACCATCATCACGGAACTGGGACGCATTCTGCGTCTCAAGCCCTCAATTTTCGGTAAATGGTTCCCGGCCGGGCGTGAGCCTTGTGGCGCGGGTGTGCCAATCCTATAGTCCGCGCCGCAGTCTGGAAATACAGCCGTGAACAGATGGGGAGAGCCGCGCCGATGTCCGTGATCACCGAAAAGGGAACCACCTACTATCTGGATCAGATGGAAGTGGGCATGGCCGCAGAATACACCGACACCATCACCGAGGAACTGATCCAGTCCTTCGCCGACGCGTCCGGTGACGACAATCCGCTGCACCTGGACGAGGACTATGCCAGGACGACCATGTTCAAGGGCCGGATCGCGCACGGCATGCTGTCGGGCAGTTTCCTGTCGACGATCTTCGGGACCATCTTCCCCGGTCCGGGCGGCATCTATCTCAGCCAGAACATGAAGTTCGTGGCACCCGTCCGGATCGGTGACGTCGTCACGGCCCGGGCCGAAATCGACGAAGTGCTGGCCGACAAGGGCCGCGTCCACTTCGTCTGCACCTGCAAGGTGGCCGGCAAGGACGTGATCGTCGGCGATGCCTGGATCATGCCGCCCAAGCGCAAGAAGTAATCCCGTCCATGCACATTGTCAGACTATCGAATCCCGTCGCAGCGGATCTGCGCGGTGCCGCGATCGCGATCGGTAACTTCGATGGCGTGCACAGCGGACACCGCATGCTGATCGAGCGCGCGCGCGACGCCGGAACGGCACGGGATGCGCACCATGGCGTGCTGACTTTCGAACCGCATCCGCGCGAATATTTCGCCCGGAACGCGCCGCCCTTTCGCCTGACCAATTTCCGCGCGAAAGCCGCCGGCCTGTGTCATGCCGGCGTCGATCTGATGGCCGTCGCAAGCTTTGGCCGGCGCATGGCCAACATGTCGGCAGCCGACTTCGTGGACCGCATTCTGGTCGAGCGGCTCGGGGTCGGGCATGTGGTCGTCGGCTATGATTTCGCGTTCGGCCACAAACGCTCGGGCAATGTGAGTTACCTGAGGGCGGCGGCGGACCACCACGGCTTCGGACTGACGGTGGTCGATCCCATCCGTGAGGGCGATGAGGTCATCTCGTCGACCCGGATCCGGGACGCCCTGTGGCAGGGCGAGCCGCGCCGGGCAGCCGCATTGCTGGGCCACTGGTGGGAGATCCACGGACGCGTGCGCAAGGGGGATCAGCGCGGCCGCACCATCGGTTTCCCGACGGCGAACATCGCGCTGGGCGGTTATCTGGAACCCCAGTTCGGCGTCTATGCAGTACAGATCGGCTGGCCCGAGAGGGGCGAGATCGTCTGGCGCGACGGCGTCGCCAATCTGGGCCGCCGTCCGACGTTCAACAAGACCGAAGTGCTGCTTGAAGTGAATGTCTTCGATTTCTCGGGCGACATTTACGGCAAGCGGGCGCAGGTCCGGTTCATCGATTTCATCCGGCCCGAGCAGAAGTTCGACGGCCTGGATGCGCTGAAGGCGCAGATCGCCGCCGACGCCGAACGTTCGCGGGAGATACTGGCCAGCTTATAGCGTGGCGAATCCGCCGTCGACCACCAGTTCCTCGCCGAGGACGTAGGAAGAATCGTCCGAGATCAGGTAGAGCGCCGCCTTCGCGATTTCGTCGGCGCGTCCGACGCGACCCATGGGCACGACGGTCTTGAGCTTCTCGCGCATGCCTTCGATCTGATCTTCCGACCACCCGAGCTTGCCGTAGATCGGCGTGTCGATCGCACCGGGGCACAGGGCATTGACGCGGATGCCCTTCCCGACGAGTTCCGCCGACAGCATCCGGGCCATCGATCGCTGCGCCGCCTTCGATGCGCCATAGAGGCAGGATCCCGCTGCACCGGTCTGATTGCGGACCGACGTCGTGATCACGATGGCGCCTCCGTCCGACATCAGCGGCACGCATTGCTGTGCCGAGAAATAGGTGCCCTTGACGTTGATGTTGAAGATGCGGTCGTACTCGGCTTCGTCGGCCTGATCGAGACTCGTGAAGCCGGTCACGCCCGCGTTGAGAAACAGGCCGTGCAGCGTGCCGAGACTGTCTTTCACTCCGGTGGCCATGCGGGCGATGCTGCGCACGTCCGAGACGTCCGCAACGATGCCCACGACACCTTTCCCGAGTTGCTCAAGGGCCTTGTCGACGGTCTCCTCGCGGCTGCCGGTGACCGCGACCGTGGCACCCTCTTCGATGAACAGCCGGGCGCTGGCCATGCCGATACCCGATGTGCCGCCCGTGATCAGAATATTCTTGCCAGTCAGACGGCCCATGATTGCATACTCCTGTCAATGCGATGCCTGCGTCAGGTAGGTCGCGCACGGCAAAAGGAAATGAAGGAACGGGCATGGCGGAGAAAATCGGCTTTATCGGATTGGGGGCCATGGGCGGGCCGATGGCGGCAAACCTGGCGCGCAAGGGCAGCGATCTGATCGTCTATGATATCGATTCGGCGAAGGTTCAGACACTCGTCGATCTGGGCGCGACGCCTGCCGGATCGGTGGCGGAGATCGCGAAGGCCGCCGACATCATCCTGACGATGCTGCCCGATTCACCCGAAGTCGAGGAAGCCGTGCTCGGCCCTGACGGGATACTGGCGCATGGCCGTCCGGACCAGTTGGTCATGGACATGTCGACCATCGCACCTTCGACCACCGACAGGCTGCTGAAGACGCTGAACGAGGCGGGCATCGGTTTCGTCGACGCGCCGGTCGGGCGGCTGGTCACGCACGCGATCGCCGGCGAATTGCTGTTCATGGTCGGCGCGTCGGGCAATGATTTCGGACGGGTGAAGCCCCTGATCGAAGGGATGGGCACCACCATCCATCACTGCGGCGCGCCCGGCACCGGCATCCGGACCAAGCTGGTGAACAATCTGATCGCGATCTCGGTCTGCCAGATCGATGCCGAGGCGATCACGCTGGCGCAGGCGTTCGGACTGGACGTGCAGAACACCATCGATGTCATCAACGGCACCACGGCGATGAACGGCCACCTGATCACCAACTGGCCGAACAAGGTCCTGAAGGGCGATACGTCGCCGGGCTTCCGGGTAGCGCTGGCGCACAAGGACGTCAGCCTGGCGCTCCAGGCGGCGCATGAGGCAGGCATTCCCATGTTCACCGGCGCGAGCGTGCGCGAGGCCTATGCCTCGGCGCGGGCCGCCGGTTACGGGGATCAGGATTTCTCGTCCCTCGTCGATTTTCTCTGCGAGAAGGCGGGGATCGAACCGCCAAGGCTTTGAAATGTAATACTGTTACACTTGCCTTGGGGGCAGGACTTCCGTGATCATGAATCGATTACCTTCTGCAAAAGAAGGAATTGGGGGGTCGGAAAAAACCGGCTCTGTGGGAATCACGGAGGAAATCTACAGTGAAAAGAGTTCTTATGGGCGCGGGTCTCGCGCTGGCCTTGAGTGCGGGAACCGCATTCGCACAGGAATGCAAACCGTCGAAATACGGTGCCGATGACGAGATCGGTGCCGCCAATCTAGTGACGCCCGAGCGCGTCGCGGCGGCCGCGAAACTGGTCAAGAAGGGTGAATCGCACCCGCTGGGCATCGTTGTGGATCCCAACATGCCGGCGTTTCCGCCGCGCGGGATGATGCTTCAGATCGTTTCGCCCGGTCAGCAGAACGGCCGGACGCTCGGCCAGGACTTCGGCTGGGATTCGATCTACAACGACGACATCGCGCAGCTCTGGTTCGGCATCGGCCCGCAGATCGATGGTCTGGGTCATCTCGGCGAGGGCACCTACTACAACTGCAACGATCCCAAGGAAATCTCTGCGCTGACCGGCCTGACCAAGCTGGGCATTCACAACATCCCGCCGCTGATCGGCCGTGGTGTGCTGATCGATATCGCCAAGCATCGGGGCGTTGAGTCCCTGAATGCGGGGGATGCCATCACGCCTGAGGAACTGGAAGCGGCATCCAAGGCACAGGGCGTGACCTTCAAGGGCGGTGACATCATCCTGATCCACACCGGCTGGACCGACGCCAAGCTGGAATCCGATCCGACGGCATGGGTGTCCGGCGAGCCGGGTACCAACAATGCAGCCGCCGTATGGCTGGCCGACAAGGATCCGGTTGCGGTTGGCGCTGATACCTGGGGCGTGGACGTTGTGCCGCCGGCACCGGGCGACAAGGTTTTCTACGGCCATGTCACCCTGCTGAAGGAAAACGGCATCTACATCCTGGAGACCATGAACACCGGTCGTCTGGCCGCTGAAGGCGTGAACGAGTTCATGTTCGTGCTGGGACAGGCGCGCATCAAGGGCGCGGTGCAGATGATCATCAACCCGGTTGCCATGTGGTAGCCACGATCGGTTTCATCGATCGACGACGGGGAAGGGGGCTCTGAAGCCCCCTTCTTCTTTCCGGACGTGAGGGACACGCATGACGACATTGGCTGAGGCGCTGGTCGGCGCGCTGAAGGCGCGGGGAACGCGGCACCTGTTCGGTGTGCCGGGCGGCGGATCGAGTCTGGATCTGATCGAGGCCTGCGGCAAGCACGGCATCACGTTCGTCATGGCCCGGGGCGAGAATGCGGCGGTGCTGATGGCGGCGGCAACCGCCGAGATCACCGGCGCGCCGGGCGCGGCGCTCGCCGGGGTCGGACCGGGAGCGGCAAGCGCGGTCAACGGCATGGCCTACTGCCATCTGGAACGTGCGCCGGTCGTGCTGTTTACCGACCGGGTGCCGGTCAATCCGAACCGGCCGAGCTGGCATCAGAAATTCGATCAGGTGGCGATGTTCGAACCCGTATCGAAAGCCGCGGCCTACATCACGCCCACCACCTCGGGCGACGAGATCGCCGAACTGCTGGACAGGATGACCCTGCCGCCTTTCGGGCCGCTGCACGTGGACCTGACAGCTGCAGAGGCAGGCCTGCCGTTCGAGGACGAAATTCCGCAGCCGCCGCCCGGTGACAGGGGTGTTTCGCCCAGGCTCGATCGCATGGCGGGTACGTTGGACGGCACCCGCAAGGTCGCGATGATCGTCGGCATTCAGGCGCGTCATCAGGGCGATGCGGCGCTGCGGCTGGCACGGGCCCTGAACGCCGCATGCCTGACGACCTACAAGGCAAAGGGCACTATCCCGGACGATGATCCGCTGCTGGTCGGTCAGTTCACGGGCGGCACCGCCGAGGCCGCCGTCCTGCATGAAGCCGACGTGATCGTGCTGTATGGGCACGATCCGGTCGAGGCCATTCCGGGGGCCTGGATGTACGACGCGCCTGTGCTCGCCCTGTCGGACTGGGACTGGGTGGCCGAGCAGGGGCATCCGACACCGGAGGTCTTTGCGGTTGGCGATCTCGGCGCGATGGCCGGACAACTGGCCGAAAGTGCCAGCGGTGCCAACTGGACGGCCAGCATTTCGCAGCACAGGCAGGACTATCGCGCCCGCACCGCCTATCCGGTCGTCGCGGGCATCAGTCCCGATGACGCGGTGCGAACCGTGCAGTCGCTCGCCGGTCCCGCGGCGCGGCTGGCCTGCGATGCGGGTGCGCACATGATCCCCGCGCTGGCCCAATGGGTTGCGCGCGATCCTGCAGGCGTTCTGAAATCCAACGGACTTTCGACCATGGGATACGCCTTGCCCGCGGCCATAGGCGCGGCGCTGGCCGAGCCCGACGTTCCGGTGGTCGCGATCACCGGGGACGGCGGCGCCATGATGTGTCTGGGTGAGCTGGCAACGGCGAAGGAACTGGGGCTCGACATCACCTATGTCATCCTGAACGATTCAGCCCTGTCGCTGATCGACGTCAAGCAACGCAACCAGCAGCGCCCGCGGTCCGGCGTGGCATCGGAGACATTCGATTTCGCGGCCATTGCAAGGGGGTTCGGCTGGTCGGCGGCAACCGTCGACAGGTCGGAAGACCTGCGCGAGACGGTGACCCGGCTGGCTTCGGAGAGCGGTCCGACCCTGCTTGACATCCGGATCGACCCGTCGGGTTACGGCGCGCAGTTCGAAGCCATGCGCGGTTAAGGTGATGTTCGATAGTGGTCCAGCGTGTTGCGGATCATGCCTTCCAGGCTGAAGGACCGCTCGGCCCATTCTTTCGCCGCGGAACTCATGTGTCGCAGTCGTGCGGGATCGGAGACCAGATCGAACAGGTGGTCCGCCAGGACACCGGGATCGCCGCTGTCGACCATGATCCCTGTCTCGCCGGGGATCATGGTCTCCGGCACACCGCCGACCTGGGTGGCCGCGACGGGAACGCCGAGAATCTGGGCCTCGATGAGCACGTTCGGCAGACCTTCCATCCGTGAGGTCAGCACCAGCACCGACATGCGGGCCATCCACGGTTCGACCGGTCGTTTCGCGCCGGGCATGTGAATGCGATCCGGCAGGCCGGCTTCCGCCACCTTGCGCATCAGTTCAGGCCGCAACGGACCATCGCCGACCAGGATGAAATGGGCGTGCGGCAGCCGCGCGGACAGGGCGATGGCGGCGTCCGTGAACAGTTCAGGCCGCTTTTCCTCCGAGAACCGCATCACGCCGCCGATCACCGGCGCGCTTTCGGGGATGCCGAGCGCGGCAAGGCTGCCGTCGTCAGGCGCAGCCGTCGCCGTCGCCCGGATGCGGTCCACGTCGAAGCCGTTGTGAATGACGCCGACGGACCCGTCGGGCAGGCCCAGCCAGTCCTCGTAGTCCCGTGCGCCGTTGCGGGAATTATTGACCATGCGGACGTTGGGCAGGGCAAGCATCGCGTGATAGCCCGGTTCCAGATACCGTCGCATCCGCCGGCGCGCGTCGGGCCGTGTGGAACGCGTACCCATGACGATGTTCGGCACCCCGGCCAGCAGGGCGGCAAACCCGCCCGCCACGTTCACCGTGTCCTGCCAAAGGTGCACGACCTCGGGGCGGTGTTTCAGGAACACGCCCAGCAGCGGCAGCGTCAATGCCTCGACTTCGGCGGGCATGGCGGCGGCCAACCGGATGGCCTCGCGGTGGCGGATCGCGCCGTCGCCCAACTGGCGGATGTGATCCATCGCCTCCCTGTCCCCCAGGTCGATCACGCCGTAGCCGGATTCCCTGACGAGCGGTAGGAAGAAATCGTGACGGTGATCGGCGTTCAGGGACCGCGCGACCAGATGGACGTCGTCATAGCCGTGGTCGACCCGCGCCAGCGCCTGCATCGAGAACATGACCTGCCGCTCGGAGCCGCCGCTGCCGAGGCTGCTGGTGACCAGCATCGCGCCCCGTCGGTCACCGGCATCGTCCGCCGGACGCGGCCAGGTGCGCCGGGCGACATGGCTGAACAGGTCGTCGGGCACGCGAACATCGGCGTAGCGCGCCGGATCGGTCGCGGGCCAGTCCGCATGCATGGTCTGCAGAACCGATGCGGTCTGTACCAGCGCGGATGTGATGATGCGGTCCGTGCGATCGATCCGGCGGCCCTTCTGCGCCAGATCCCAGGCCTTCCCGTATGCCCCCAGGTTCATGTTGAAACGGACCGCGCGCCGCCAGAGGACGACATCGTTGGGTGAAAGGGTAAGGGCCCGATCGAACAGTTCGTCGGCGTCATCGGGCAGATCGACGACCTCTGCCAAGCGTGCGAGATCGGCCAGGGCGATCGGGTCGGTTTCGCTGACGGACTGCCGGGCACGATCGAGCAGCGCGCGCGCCTCGCCGACCTTGTCTGCGGTCATCAGATTGTTTGCGTGGCCGATCCAGAACCCGATGTTGCCCGGATAGAGGTCGATGCCGCGCATGAAGGCCGTGTTGGCGGTCTCTGGTTGTCCCAGACGATGGTTCAACGTGGCGAAATAAAACAGGCCGCCCTCGTGATCGGGGTCGATGTTCAGCAGTTTTTCGGCGAGGGGCAATGTCTCCCGGGCCGACAGTTCCTGTGAGAACATCTGATTGATCAGTCGGTAGAGCAGTTCCGGATCCTGCGGGAACAGCTCCGTCGCGCGTCGCCAGAAGCTGAGGGCGCGATCGTGATCCTGCTGCGATTCGATGGCGCGTCCGAGTTGCAGCAGCGCGGCGGCATCCTGCTTCAATGTCTCGAAGGCGGTCTCCAGACGCCGGTCCGTTTCCGCTGCATCCATCAGGCGGTAGCCGATCAGCACATGCAGCACCGCGCCGCGCGGGCGATCCGGGTGGCGCGTCCGGAATGTTTCGTTGGCGCTGTCGGCGGCGTGAAAATCGCCGCTTCGCAGCAGGCTGGTGATCAGACCTTCCCGGGAATCCAGATGGTCGGGATTGATCTCGACCGCCTGCCGGAAGTGCACTGCCGCCGTCTCGAAATCGTTGGCCTGAGAGGCGCAGCGCGCCAGGAAGACATGAGGTTCGAAGGGGCGGACCACGGTTTCCGGCGCGTCCAGAAGCTGCTGCCAAAGTGCGCCCGATGCCTGATAGTCGCGCGCAGCATAGAGCAGGCGCGCCTTGCGCAAGGCGACCTCCTGCGGCGGCGGATCACGACGCATGCCTTTGTTGGTCCAGTCGTTCGCGGCCTCCAGTGCACCCAGGCCGACAAACCCGTCCACCAGCGTCGTGATCAGGCGAACGGGCAGGCGCTCCTCGGGCCCTCGCGCGACGGCTTGCGCAAACGCTTCGAGACCGGGAAGGTCTTCGAGGCGGGAAAGCTGACGGGCACACAGGATCATGGCCGCATCGTTTTCCGGGTCGATCGCCAGCGCGCGCTCGCCGCAATCGAGGGCTTCGCGGCGCTGACCGAGCTGTTCGTAGGCTGTCGCCGCCTGCAACAGCGGGCCGACCCGCCCCGGCTGCAGTTCGGCAAGAGCCGACCATGCCCGCGCCGCCGCCGCCCAGTCGCCGCAGCGGTTGCTGGCGAAGCCGGCGATCTCGGCGGCTGCGCTGCTGGATGCGTCGGCGCTCAGGATCCGGAAGGCGCAGTCGCGCGCCTCGGTGTGACGGTCTTCAGCCAGATGCTGACGTGCCACTGTCAGCAGCTCGTCGGGCGAGGTGTCGGATTCCACCGGTTGCGGCTCGACCGGATCGTCATCGGGTACCGCCATCGCCGGCAGCTCCGTTTCCGGCGGCGCGGCAGGCAGGTCGGGCTCTGCCGCGGGCATGTCGTCGGCAGAAGGGTCCTCCGGGACCGGCGCGTCGGCAGGTGCGGTGCCGGCCAGCCATTTATCGATCCGCGCCGCCGTTCCCGGCGCGATCGCGCGCGCCTCGGCAAAGTGTTCTTCCGCCAGGGCACGGTCACCGCGCCGCAACGCGATGCGGCCCAGGAACAGCAGGGGCTCCTCGGCCCTGACCTTGTGGGCACCGGATGCGGCGATGGCTTTCCAGCGCGCCTCCGCGGCATCCCAGTTGCCGGTCCGATAGTCCATGCGCGCCAGATAGATCTCGGCGGGCGCGGTGGTCGCAGGGTCCGCAAGCGCCGTCTCGAACAGGGGCCGCGCCCGCGCGTCATCGGACTGACGCCAGAAGAACCGCGCCAGCACCAGCGCAATCCGGCCTGACGATTCCGCGAGCGTCCGCATGTCGGGCTTGCCCGCTTCGCGGCGCAGGTCCGCGTCCATCCCCAGTCGTTCCAGAAGCGTGACGCGGCGATAGGCGATTTCCTCGTCTTCCGGCAGGTGCGCGCGTGCGATGTCGCTGGCTGCCGCCGCCTCGGACAGGCGTTCCTGACGCATCAGCGCACGGATGTAGTTCAGGTGCGGGCGCGGCTTGTCCGGTGTCTGCAGGGCGCGCTGTCCCCAGATCCGCGCGGCCGCGCTCCAGTCCCCCGCACGGTTGGCGGCGATGCCAGGGTCGATCTTCTTCTCGGTTGCGGCCGGTCGGACCGGTTGTTCCGGCTCAGGCGCCGGCGCATCCGACTCCTTGCGGGCACGCAGCCGTTCGATCCAGGCGAGCGCACGTATCACGCAGCCGCACCCTGCGTTTCGGAACCGCGCACATCGACCGTGAGCGGCTGTCGTCCGTCGCCGTCGATATAGGTCTGATACCAGAGCTCCAGACACAGCAGCGTCCACAGGCGCGTGCCGTGATCTTCGGTGCCCGAGATATGCTGGCCCAGCATGTTGTCCAGATAGGCGGAATCCAGCAGGCCGCGCTCGCGGAACCGCTGGGCGGTCAGCGTGTCGTAGACGAAATCGGCGATGTCATGGGCCATCCAGTGGGCGACCGGAACGGAAAAGCCCATTTTCCTGCGATACAGGCATTGCTCGGGGACGTGGGGCTCCATGGCGTGTTTCAGCAGGGCCTTGGCCTGCAATTCGCCATGGCGCTGGTAGATCCGGCTGGACTGCGGCAGCCGGGCCGCCCACTCGGCCAGCACGTGATCCAGCAGCGGGCTGCGGCCCTCCAGGCTGTGCGCCATGGTCGCGATGTCCGCCTTCACCAGCAGGTCGTCGGGCAGATAGGTGTCCACATCCGCGCGCGCCGTCCGCTCCGCCGCGTTGGCGGGGGTCGCGCCCTCCATCCGGGCGAACCAGTCCGACGGCGGGTTGAGGCAGAACGGCAGCAGCGCCGGCCCGTATCCGCGCAACCGGTGCTCGTCCCGGAATTTGCCGACGATACGTTCATAGCGGTCCCGCATCAGAAGCGCGCTGCCGAAGGGACCGACCCTGCGCGACGCCAGATTGGCGGGCAGGTCCTGTCCCATCCGCAGGTAGCGGGAATAGCCCAGGAAGATCTCGTCGCCGCCGTCGCCGGTGACGGCCACTGTGACGTGGCGGCGGATCTCCTTCGAAAGCGCATAGGTCACCAGCGCCGATGAATCGGCGTATGGCTCGCCATAGTTCCAGATGATCTGTGGCAGCACGTCGATCAGGCTGTAGTCCATCTGGAAATCGCGGTGCTCGGTTTCGTAGCGATCGGCGACGGCCTTGGCGAACTGCAGTTCGTCATTGCCGATGTTGCCGAAGCCGACCGAGAAGGTTTTCAGGGGTTCCGACATGCGCGGGGCCATGCGCGCGACGACGGCTGAAGAATCCACGCCGCCCGACAGAAAGCAGCCGATGGGCACGTCGGCAATCATGCGCAGGGCGACGGACTCGTCGAACAGCGCCATGAATTCCTCAAGCAATTCGTCGGTCGGCCGGTCCGCCAGCGACTCATCGACCTCCGGCAACGTCCAGTACCGCCACCGGCGGACCTCGCCGTCGGGCCGCAACACCATCGCCGTTGCGGGGGGCAGGCGCATGATACCCTCGAACGCGGTCTTCTCGCCGGTGCAGTAGCCGAGGCCGAGATAGTCGTGGATGGTTTCCATCACCGGCACCCGCGGGACGTCGGGGTATCTCAGGATGGCCTTGATCTCCGAGGCGAACAGAAACTCCGTCGACGTCTGCCGGTAGAAGAAGGGCTTCTTGCCGAACCGGTCGCGTGCCGCAAACAGTTCCTGGCGCTGCACGTCCCAGATCGCGAAGGCGAACATGCCCCGCAGCCGGTCGAGCACGGCATGGCCCCAGTGGGCGTAGCCGAGCAGCAGCACTTCGGTGTCCGATGTCGTGCGGAAACTGTAGCCCGCCGCCGCCAGTTCCTTCGCGAGCGACTGGTAGTTGTAGATCTCGCCGTTGAAGACGATCCGGTAGCGACCGTCCAGAACCCGCATCGGCTGGGCGGAACGGTCGTCGATGTCGATGATCGCGAGCCGCTTGTGTGCCAGTCCGAGCGGCCCGTCGACGTCGATGCCGAACCCGTCGGGGCCCCGGTGATGGATCGCATCCAGCATGTCGCCCAGAACATCCCGCGCGTTGCCGGGCAGGGACTCGCTGCGCAGTTTCAGGACGCCAGCAATGCCGCACATGTGGTGTTCCTCCCGCTGACCGCCCGCCCGAAGCTAACCGGCGGTCAGTCTGTCACGAATAATCTGGGCCGACTCAAGGCCTGCATCGAGTTCAAGCGCGCGATTGGCCGCCGTCAGGGCCGCTTCACCGGCACCGGAACGCTCAAGGCACTTGGCGTATTGCAACTGCATCCGCGCGTTGTCGGGCAGGCTGACGGTCAGGCTGCCCCATACATCGGCTGCTTCGCGGTATCGACCCGCGGTCATCAGCGCCTGACCCATGACCTGCCGGACGTACACGCTGTCGGGATCCCGGTTCAGATGCGCCCTGGCCAGGGCCAGCGTCCGGGGTGATTCCGCCTTGTGTGCGGTCATCACCTCGTCGATCGACAGGCGCAGGATCGCGGACCGGATGCCGGACTGATCCTGCACCTCCGGATGATCCTGGATCAGTTCGAAAAGCGACCAGGCGCGTTCGGCATCACCTTCGCCCGTCGCCTGCCGTACCATCAGGATCAGACGGCTGAGCAGGGAGCGCAGGTTGGCTTTGGCTTCCTCCAGATGATAGCCGTCGGTGCGGGAGTTCGAGGACATGTCTTCCAGTCCGCGATAGGCCACGAACGCCGCGTCATATCTTCCACAGGCTGCGAGCGCGCGCGCGAAATTCATGCGGTATTTGATGCTGTCACGATCCAGCGACGCCGCCTTGCGGAACAGTTTCTCCGCCGTTTCCATGTCATCGCGGGCATAGCAGTCACGACCCAGGATGTACCACGCCTCGGGATCGTCCGGATGCCGGGTTGCACGTGCGATGGCTTCGTCGAACGATCTGGCGTTCGGATCTGATTGCAGATGTTCACGCAGGCGCTCCAGCAGCGTCGACGGAGCCTCGGCCTGTTCCAGTTCCTTGTCGTAATCGATCGAGACGGGTCGGGTTTCCCTGGTTTCGACGGCAGCACCCGACCATTCGACGAGGCGTTTCAGGGCGTCGCGCGCTTCCGGCCAGAGACCGGCGGTGCCCGGGTCGTCCAGTCCGCGGGCGAGCGCGGCACCCAGCGCATCGGCGGACTGACCGGCCGTCGATGCTTCCTCCGCTTCGCCGGTCAGACCCGCCATCGCATCGTGTGCGACCAGCAGCGCCTCTTCCGACGGCTCGGCATGTCTGAGCGCGTGACAGAGATAGACCAGCGCATTCAGCGGCTGACCGGATCGGGCGGCAAAGGCCGCGACCGCAAGCGCCGCTTCGGAGCGTGCAGGGTCGATCTCCAGGACCGCGCGCCATATCCTGTCGGCGTGGGCGGGCCGGTCTTCGGCGGCCGCCTGCGTCAGCAACTCCTGAACAGCGGGGTCGGCAGTTTCCGGAACGGGGTTATGCGTCTCTGCCATGACCGGTCAGACCGCCGCCGCGGAGGGCTTGTGTTCCGCTGACGCGACTTCAGCGATCTTCTCGTACAGGTGGTCGGCGATGTGTGCGTCGAATTCCGGTGAATAGTGATACAGGTCGCGGCCCTCGTTCTTCAGCGCCTTTTTGCGGCCATAGGCCATCAGATGGGGCGAGGGATCGAAACAGGCGTGACCCGTCTCGCTGGCGACCTGCTCGACCAGCCTGCGGTTGCGCGTCCGCTGATTGGAAATGGCGTTGTCTTCGTCATCGAAACTGAAATGCGGGACCAGAATGATCGGCAGACCGGAATAGTCGGCGACCTTCCGGATGCCGGCGACGAAAACATCGTCGGCAAGCTCCTCGAACGTCAGCGTGCGGATGATCTCCTCATCCGACGGTTTCAGGTCGTCGCGCCGTTTTCCGATCAGTTCGTCCGCCGTTTCCGACACCGTATCCTTGCGCTGGGTGACGTCGCGCCACCAGGAAAGGAAATCCACGCCGCCCTTGCGGACGAAATTTTCCGAGAAATAGTTCTGCTGGAATTCGTACATTCCGCAGCGAAGACGCGCGAAACTGGAAATCTCGACGATCAGGAAATCCAGCGTCTTCATGATGTCGGCAAGCCGGCTTTCGACATCCGGGGCCCTGTCGGTGCGAAAGATGAACGGCGCAAACGGGTCCGGTACCTGGACATCGCCGCGCGCGAACCGCAGATATTGCAGCGCTTCCATGGGACCATGGGTAAAGGCGTTGAATTCGCGCCAGATCATCTCGGCGCGCCCCTGATCGATCAGCGAACGCATCGGATTGTGCACGCGGCAGGTTCCGATCACGCCGAACCGGATCGGCGCGTGATTGTTCCCTGTCTGGTTTTCAACGCTGGCGATCAACATGCTTGGTTACCTGATTGGGTCCGCAGACTATCGTACGGCTCCCGTGAATGAAACGAGACTCAACTTCCCGTTCCGGCCAGCAATGCAACAAGCTCGCCAACTGTTGCAACCGTGTAACTTGCATCGATATCCACGGGCTGTCCCGCGCGTGCCTCGATGTTCAGCATGATTCTGACGTGGGCGAGGGAGTCCCAGCCGGGCACGTCGGCCGCCGTCGAGTCCGCCGAAATTTCGCTGGCCGGCGTTTCGGTCTCTTCCGCGACGGCGGCAACCACGTGCTGCATCCATTCATTGGCGTCCATCAGCCCGTCCTTTCGACTGTTGTTCCAGAAATTTCGCCAGATTGGCGGCGCGGCCGATCTTGCCGCTGGTCGTCTTGATCAGCCAGCCGGGATCGACCAGTTCGACAGATCTCGGCATCACCTGAAACACCGAGAACAGCCGGTCCGAAATCTGTCGGCGCACGTCGGCGTCCGGGTGGCTGGACGCCGGATCCCGCTCGGCCAGCACAAGCATGACCTGCGATCCGACGCGCTCGTCCTCGTGGCCCAGCACGACCGCCCGTCCGGGTTTCAATCCTGCGATCTGTGCCAGTTCGGCTTCGGCTTCGTGGCAGTAGATATTGCGGCCGTTCACGATCATCAGGTCATCGGTACGGCCCAGCACGAACAGATGACCGTCATGCGTGAACCCCTTGTCTCCGGTGTGATACCAGCCTTTGTCCAGCTTCGCTGCGGTGCGCTCGGGATCCTCATTGTAGCCATCGAACAGAAACGCACCCGAAATCGCGATCTCGCCGACCCGGTCGTCGCCCAGTGCGGCGCGGCTGTCGTCGCGGATCTCCACCGACAGCCCATCCAGCACCCTGCCGCTTTCGATCAGGTCCAGGACGTCATCGCCTTCCGCGGCTTCGGGCACCGCGATGACCTGACCGGTCTCGCGCAGGGCGTTCGCATCGACGCTGATGCGCGCGGGTGGACGGTCCAGCTCGGTCTGGCTGACGGCGAAAACCGTTTCCGCCATGGCGTAGCAGCACTGCAGTTGTCCGGGCCGCACGCCGGCCGCCGCAAAGGCGGTGGCGAAACGATCGAAGGTCGACGGCTTGCAGGGTTCCGAGCAGTTGATGAACGCACGGACGTGGCTCAGGTCGAATTCGCCCGCCCGTCGTCCGCTGGTCAGTGCCAGATGCTCGAACGCGAAATTCGGCAGCCAGCACAGGGTGCCGCGATCCCGCTGCAGCAGATCCAGCAGCATCGCCGGGCGGGTCAGCCAGTGGAACGGATCGATATGGGTGACAGGGATGCCGAGAAACGCCGGCGTGATCATGCAGGCGATCAGGCCCATGTCGTGATACAGCGGCAGCCACGACACGACACGATCCCCGGAGGAGGCCCGCAGTGTTGCCGCATAGCTGTCCACCTGCCGCTGAATGGCCTCGAACGACAGCCTCACACCCTTTTTCAGGCCCGTCGTCCCCGAGCTGTGCTGCAACAGGGCGATCCGGTCGGCGGGCGGGGGCGTGAAGGTCGCCGCCCCGGCACCGTTCGCGACGGTTTCGATCGCGATCTGGATGATTCCCGTCATGTCGAGGCCCGCCGAACGCATTTCGGCGAATGTCTCCCGGTCCGCGACGAGCGCTGAGGGCCGGATTTTTCGCAGCAGCTTGTTGTGCGATTGCCAGTAGAGTTCCGGATCCTGGCGCGGTGACGAGCACGGCATCAGCGCGGGAACGTAGCCCGCCAGCATCGCGCCGAAGAAGCTGCCGTAGAGCTGCGGCACGTGCCTGAGAAAGATCAGGACGGTCGAACCCTCTGCGAGATTTTGGTGTCGGTAGGTTTCGGCAAAGCGGCGGCAATCCAGTGCCATGTCCCCGAAGGTGAGGTCCAGCCGTCCGGATGCCGTCACGAAGGAAGCAGCGCGATCGGTCTCGCGATCGCGGAAGTGCGTCATCAGCCGGTCTGCAAAGGGATTCGGTCGCTCTGAAGTCATGGTCGCGCGGCTGCTTTCAAACTCGGTTGTTCCCGGTTGTGGTATTTTTCAATTTCGGTCTTCGAACAAACCCGTCTAGCCGATCTAGCTTTTCCGACGGGGAAAATGATAAACCTCACGCGCGGAAAATCGGCGGTCCAGATTTGCGAATCTGGTTTTCAACGTCACATTTTCCGCAGAAATTTGAAAGCCGGACTCTGAAATGGCTGCCGTGCAGGATATGCGGTTGCGACCCCGAACAGGGATCCGGAAAGACGGGCGGCGTAGATGAGTTCAAAGGCGATTGCAGGCGGCGGAATGCCGGCTGGCGAAGCGGGCGTTGATGTTTCGATCCGACCCCGGACCGAAATCGACCGGCTGTTGGCCCTGTGTGTGCTGGAGCCGGAACAGACCGGCGAAGCGCTGCGGATCGCGATCGATGCGGGCGGCGAGAGCGGTGCTCTGGCGGTTCTGCTGGAAATCGCGACAGCAGCCGGAAGGGCCCGATCGGATTTGAGCGGTGCGGATGGTTCCGCCTGCGCCGGGATGCTGCCCATGGCTGCGAAACTGGTAGAGCAAGGCGATTTCAGCCGGGCGGGCGCCCTGATTGCGCTGATGCGGCGTCTGGGATCTGACACCGAAGGCGTTGCCGCCCTGTCGGGGACGATTGCCGCTGATCTGACCCGTGCCATGCGCGCGGCACTGGCGGACGGTGACGATGACGCGGCAGCGCGCATGGCACAGACGCTTACGGGCGTGGCACCCGATGCGGCGGAAGGCTGGCAGACAAGCGGACGACTGAAGCTGAAGGCAGGTGATCCGCAGGGGGCGCTGGATGCGCTGAGAACGGCTGTCGCGTTGCATGACCAGTCCCAGAACACACTGCTCAATCTCGCGCGTGCCGAGGCGGCCTGCGGTCTGTATCAGGAAGCAATCCTGTCGCTGTTCAAACTTCAACGGATCTCCGAGAGCGGAGACGGTCGCTACCGGCCATTGGCGGTTGCCCAGCTCGAATCGCTGTTTGCCGGGATCTCGACCGCCGCCGTGGAGGCGGAACGTGCCAATGACGCGGTGCGCTTGCTGGCCTGTTTCAATATGCTGAGCGAGATCGCCCAGAGCGTTTCCGGAAGCCTGATCGAGTATGTCGTGTCGTCGCGCAATATCGCGCGGACCGCGACCGGTTTCGCGCGGGTTGCGCTGGCGGTCGGACAGGGACGTCAGGGCATCGATGTCTGCGATGCCGCGATCGAGCTTGAGCAGGAGAACGCCGGCCTGTGGAGCGCCCTGGGCCGGATGCGCCTGCATTATCACGAGAACCGGCAGGCGATACACGCGTTTCGGCAGGCGCTCGATCTGGCACCGGACCAGCCGTCGGTGATGGACGGTCTTGCCGAAGCGCTGTTCCGCGAAGGGGATGCCGATGCGGCGCTTGAGACGCTGCGCAAGGCGCTGACATTGGATGGTGCCAGCAGCGCGATCCGGACCCGGCTCGAGCGCATAGAGGCGGCTCAGGCCGCCCGGACCGATGGCATGGCGGACGGCGACGCGCCGCGACACATTGAAATTCTCGGCCTGCCCAATCAGGGCAATGCCCATCTGGGTGCGGTGCTGGCGGCCCGGTCCGGCGTGCACTACGTGGGTGAATCGATCTGGCTTGCCGGTCAGCAGGACGGCGAAGCGCAAGGCGATGCCCGGTTCGCTTCCTGCCAGCTTTGCAAGCGACCGGATTGCGACGTCTTCGATCTCGCATTCCGCCAGGCACTGACGGATGACCGGAAAAACTGGTTCACCAGGATTGCGGCGCAGTGCGGGGCGGAGGTGCTGGTCACGACCGACAACAGCCCCCAGATCGCGCGCACGCTGGATCCGTCCGTCGGCGGCGACTGCATCATCGCCTTTCGATCCCCGGCCAGCGCGTGGGGCGTGCTGAAGCAGCATTACTCAGCCAGCAAGCGTGCCCTGCCGTCGCTGTTGCAGTTCCTGCAGGGCTGGCATCGAACATATGCGACCGCGCTGCATGACTTCCCCAGCCGGGGTGCCAAGACGGCCTTCGATCTGGACAGGCTGGACGGGTCCGGCGCCGACGGACTCGCTGACCTGCAGGAACGTCTGGGGCTGGGCGGCGCGGGGCAGACCGGCGTATCCGGTGCGGATCATGTGTTCGGCGTGACCCTGTCGGAGATCGAACAGGCACCGGTGCATACCGACATCCAGCTGACTGCCGCAGAGAAAAAGGTCATCGAGGGCTTCGCCGATGCGGCGCGCCTGTATGACGAACTGGTGGCTGCGGCGGTCTGACGGCTTTCGACAGACGGATGCGCCGGTCAGGGACTGCGCAGATCTACCCGCCCATGCCTTTCAGCATTTCGCCCGCAATGATCATCTTGCGGACTTCCGTCGTGCCGGCGCCGATCTCCAGCAGCTTGATCGACCGGTAGAGCCGGTTCATCTCCGACTCCCAGATGTAGCCCGATCCGCCGTGGATCTGGATGCCATTGTCCAGCACGCTGTGGCAGGCATTGGCGCAATACATCACCGACGCGGCCGTCAGGGCGTGGATGTCGCCGCGCCCGCCGCCGCCGATCTCCATCTCGGCGGCCTCGGCGAGGGTGCGGTAATTGAAGGTGCGCATGGTCTCCACCGAGACGTACATGTCCGCCAGCATCGACTGCACCATCTGGAACGAGCCGATGGGCTTGCCGAACTGCTGCCGGGTCTGGGCATACTCCAGTGATAGTTCCAGCGCACGTTCCGACACGCCGAGGCAGATCGGCGAGATCATGGCGCGCTCCAGATCAAGGCCGCTCATGACCACGGCGACGCCCTTGTTCTCCTCGCCCACCAGGTTCTCGGCGGGCACGCGGCAGTCGTCGAAGACCAGTTCGGCGGTCTGGCTGCCGCGATAGCCCATTTTCGTCAGCTTCTGCGCGACCTTCAAGCCGGGGAAGTCCTTCTCGACGATAAAGGCGGAAATCCCCTTCGGTCCCGCATCGGGGTCGGTTTTGGCATAGATAAGCAGCGTGTCGGCGACCGCGCCGTTGGTGATGTAGATCTTCGAGCCGTTCAGGACGTAATGGTCGCCGTCGCGCTTCGCGGTCGTCCGCATGGACCCCAGCGCGTCGGATCCGGCACCCGGTTCGGTCAGGCCCAGCGCGCCGACTTTCGCACCTGAACAGAGGTCCGGCAGATACTTGCGTTTCAGGTCGTCGCTCGCGTTGCGGTAGATGTTGTTCATGCACAGGTTGTCGTGGGCGACGACGCTGAGCGCGAGCGCATGGTTCCAGCGGCTGAAGGCCTGCAGGACAACGCCCGCCGTGGTCAGGTCCTGCCCCAGCCCGCCGTATTCCTCGGCCACGGTGATGCCCAGGAAGCCCTGTTCCCCCATCTTCGGGAAGGCGTCTTCGGGCCACCATTCCTCGTTATCCATCCGCTCGCTGTAGGGATAGAGTTCGTTCCGCGCGAAGCGGTCGGCCTGATCCAGGATCTCCCGCTGGTCCGGCGTCAGGTCAAACGGCCTGGCGGTGTCGTTGCGCAGCAAAGCATCTGTGTCGGGCATCTTTTCCTCCCCGGCGTGCGTCGCACCAGCATCCGCTTCGCACGATTTTCGATCAACGTGAAACTTATTGAATGATATTTACCATGTCCAATATTTTGCGCCCGTCTGGTGCAGTAGCCGATTGAAGTTCGATGCCATTCGCTGATTTGACAGGTGCTGGATGAATGAAGAGCGCATTGACAAGGTTGGTGAGCATCACTCACTATTATAGCGAAAGCCGGTTCGAAACGTCATGCCGGTGCCCTGGGGGACAGGTCGGTGAATGCCGTAGTCGAGAAGCGCAGTCATGTGAGATTGCCGCGTGATGAGCGGATGCGGCAGATCGAGGCCGCGGCGCGCGATGTATTCTCGCGGCACGGCTTCAACGACGCGTCCGTCAGCGAGATCGCCCGGCAGGCCGGTATTTCCGAAGGCGCGATCTACAAGTTCTATGCGAACAAGCGCGAGTTGCTGCATACCATCCTGACCGACTGGTACCGGGGGATGATTGCCGACTTCCTGACCAAACTGGAAGGCATCCAGGGCACCCGGACGCGCCTGCATGTCGTGATCTGGCAGCATCTGAAATCGATCCGGGAGAACCCCGACCTGTGCCGCCTGTTCTTCTCCGAGGTGCGCAGCGCGCCGGATTACCAAGACTCGGCCCTGCACGCGGTGAACCGGGAATACACCCGTGTGCTGCTCGATATCCTGAAAGCGGGGATCGCGGAGGGCGACATCCGTCCTGACGTGTCGCCGGCCCTTGTGCGCGACCTGATCTTCGGCGGGATCGAACATCACGTCAGCGCCTATGTTGCCGGTCGCGGCGCGCTTGAACATGACGATGTCGCGCACCGCCTGTCGGACATGGTGCTCACCGGTATCGCCGCGCCGCATCCGCCGTCGCAGGAATTCGGTGCCATCCTGACACGACTTGAAAACCTCGCCGACCGAATGGGTACGGCAGGCGGCGACCGATCTTCGAGAAGCACGACATGAGCGGGGGAGCTTCCATGTTCCAGAAAGTCCTGATTGCCAATCGCGGCGAGATTGCATGCCGGGTGGCGCGGACGCTGGCCGGGATGGGGATCGCCAGCGTTGGCGTCTATCATCATGCAGACCGCCGCTCGGCGCATGTGAGCGCGGTCGACGAGGCCGTCGAGATCACGGGCGACACGCCGGTTGCCGCGCATCTGGACGCGCAGCAGATCATCGGCATCGCAAAAGAGCGGGGCGCGGAGGCCATCCATCCGGGCTATGGCTTCCTGTCCGAGAACGCCGGTTTCGCCGAGGCGGTGCAGGCTGCGGGCCTGACCTTCATCGGTCCCTCGCCGGAGAGCATCCGTCTGATGGGCGACAAGATCGAATCCCGCAAGTTCGCCGAAGAAAACGGCGTGCCCGTCGCGCCGTCGGTGCTGCCGACGGGCGATATGGACGCGTTTCTGGCCGAAGCATCGTCCATCGGTTTTCCGCTGCTGGTGAAGGCGAGCGCCGGCGGCGGCGGCAAGGGCATGTCCATTGTTCGCGAAGCCTCGGAACTGGCGGACAAGGCGAATACGGCCTCGGCGGAGGCGGAGCGCTATTTCTCCGACGGGCGCATCTATGCCGAACGATATGTCGAGCGCCCGCGCCACATCGAGGTGCAGGTCTTCGGCGACGGCAGGGGCGAGGTGATCCACCTGTTCGAACGCGAATGTTCCATCCAGCGCCGCTTCCAGAAGATCGTCGAGGAAGCGCCCGCCGCCAATCTGGACCCCGACCTGCGCGACGAGATCTGTGCGGCGGCGGTGCGGCTGGCCAAGGCCGCGAACTACGCCAACGCCGGGACGGTGGAATTCATCCTGGCGCCCGACGGCGCGTTCTACTTCCTGGAAATGAACACCCGCCTGCAGGTCGAACATCCGGTCACCGAGATGATCACGGGCCTGGATCTGGTGGAGATGCAGCTGCGCGTCGCGGCCGGCGAGGGCCTTTCCGTCGCCCAGACGGACGTGACGATCGACGGCCACGCCATCGAATGCCGTATCTGCGCCGAGGATCCCGAGAACGATTTCCTGCCGGAGACGGGTCGGGTCCTGAGGTTGCGCGCGCCGCGCGGCGACACTGTCCGGTTCGAGAACGGTCTGACCGAAGGCCAGCCTGTCACCGCCGACTTCGATCCAATGCTCGCCAAGCTGGTCGTGCATGGCGACGACCGGACCGACGCGATTGACCGTGCGATTGGCGCGCTGGTCCACACGCTCCTGCTCGGTGTCGTGACGAACATCGATTATCTGGCACGGGTTCTGGACCACAGCGCCTGTCGCGAGGGTGCTCTGCACACCGGATTTGTCGAAGAACATGCCGCGTCCCTGGCAACGGCGCAGCCGGATGAAGATGTGCAGGACGCCGTTCTGATCGCCGCGCTGCTGGATGACCCGGCGTTTCGTATGCAACTGGACGATTGCCCCGAACCCTATGCGTCCATCGGCGGCTGGAGGAACTGAGCATGCCTTTCCCGGTAACACTTGATGGCGAGACACATGCTGTCGAGATCATCGCCCGCAAACCGAACCTGATCGTCGAGATCGATGGCCGCCGCCGCACCGTTGAAATGGTGGAGGACGAGGACGGCTATCGCGCCCTGTCTTTCGGCGGCCTGCCCCACGAATTCGAGACCGGGCAGGACGGCGAGACCGCCTGGGTCCGCAGCCTGGACGGCCGGACGTTCCGGATCACGGTCGAGGACCCCATCGCCGCAGCCGCCGATTCCGGTGCCGCCGCCGACGAGATCCGTGCGCCGATGCCCGGCTCCGTCGTCGAGGTGCTGAAGCAGGTCGGCGATGCCGTCAGGCGCGGCGACACGGTGCTGACCATCGAAAGCATGAAGCTGCAGACCAACCTGAAGGCGCCCCGCGACGGCGTGCTGGCCGAACTGCTGGTCGGTCAGGGCGACACGTTCGGCAAGGACGCCGCCGTCGCCCGCCTGGAATCTGAAGAATGAAAACGAAAAACACCAGCCTGTTCCGGGACTTGATCCCGGAACCCAAGCCTGAGCCCTTCCGGGCCCGTCATGTTGGCGGCGACGCTCAGGCATGGGCCATGGAATCAAGTCCCGTGGCGGGCCGGAGCAAGGGATAAAAGAATGCGCCGTATCCAGTCCGCTCTCAGCCCCTCCGATCCGACGTTCCGGGCCAACAGCGCCCACAATCGCGGCCTCGCTGCCGAACTGGCCGAAAAGCAGGAGGCGGCGCGTCTGGTCCGCCCCGACCGCGACGTCCAGCGCCTCGCCAAGCAGGGCAAGATGATGCCGCGCGAGCGGGTGGAGAAGCTGCTCGACCCCGGCACGCCGTTCCTGGAACTGTCCACGCTGGCCGGCAACATGGCCTATGGCGGCGAGAGCCCCGGCGCGTCGATCATCACCGGCATCGGCATCGTCTCGGGTCGTGAGGTGATCATCCACGCCGACGATTCCTCCATCAAGGGCGGGGCATGGTATCCGCTGTCGGTGAAGAAGATCGTCCGCTGCCTGGAGATCGCCATCGAGAACCGCCTGCCGGTCATCCACCTGTGCGACTCTGCGGGCGGCTTCCTGCCCATGCAGTCGGAGGTGTTCCCCGACAAGCACATGGCCGGACGCATCTTCCGCCATCAGTGCCAGCTGTCGAAGCTGGGTGTGAAGCAACTCGCGCTGGTGTTCGGGCAGTGTACGGCGGGCGGGGCCTATATCCCGGCCTTGAGCGACTACAACGTCATCGTGCGGGGCACGGGCGCGGTGTTCCTCGGCGGCCCGCCGCTGGTGAAGGCCGCGACGGGCGAGGTCGTGGGTGTCGAGGAACTGGGCGGCGCGCAGATGCACACCTCGGTCAGCGGCGTCTGCGATTATGCCGCCTCGACCGAGGACGAGGCCATCGCCATCGGCCGCGAGATCGTCGGCCAGTGGGACCGGCCAAAGAAGTGGGACTGCCAGCGCGAAACGCCCGAGGATCCCTATTACGACCCCGAGGAGCTTTACGGCGTGCTGCCCGACGACATCAAGAAGGGCTTCGACATGCGCGAGGTCATCGCCCGCATCGTCGATGGCAGCCGCTTTCACGAATACCAGCCCGATTACGGCACCACGCTGGTCTGCGGCTACGCCAACATCTGGGGCTGGAAGGTCGGCATCCTCGCCAACAACGGGGTACTGTTCAACGACAGCGCGCTGAAGGGCGCGCACTTCATCGAACTGTGCAACCAGAACAACACGCCGCTGGTCTTCCTGCAGAACATCACCGGCTACATGATCGGCAAGGATTACGAACAGAAGGGCATCACCAAGGACGGGGCCAAGATGATCATGGCGCAGTCCTGCTCCCACGTGCCGAAGTTTACCGTCATGTGTCACGGCTCGTTCGGGGCGGGGAATTACGGCATGTGCGGCCGCGCCTTCGACAGCCGCTTCCTGTTCAGTTGGCCCAACCACCAGATCGGCGTCATGGGGGGCGAGCAGGCCGTGAACACGCTGGCCGACGTGAAAGCCGCCCAGATGCGCCGCAACGGCGAGGAAGTCGACGAGGCCGTTGTGCAGCAACTCCGCGACGAAACCGGCGCGGCCTATCTGGAACAGCTCTCGGCCTACTACGCGACCTCGGAAATCTGGGACGACGGCATCATTGACCCCACCGGCACCCGCAACGCGCTCGGCATGGCCATCACCGTCAGCCTGAACGCGCCGCAGGGCGATCCGGGGTATGGGGTGTTCAGGTTCTGACCATGCCGTGGGGCGGCCAGTCGGGCAACTGTTCGGGCGGCGGGGTGCAGCGTACTGCCGCCGGGCGGTCGGTGCGGCCTGCGTCGGGGTCCGACCGGCCTGCCCAGTGATCGTGCCACCAGACATCGCTGTCATAGGCCCACGGCGGCGCTTCGGCGTCCGGCGCAATCTTCAGCCGCTTCATCTCATGCAGCCATTCGTCCTTCATGCTCTTCGGGAAGCGCCGACCGCACCAGGGCGAATAATGAATCCGGTCATAGCGCAGGGGCTGTTCGAACGTCGGTCGCTCCCAGTCGATCATCCGGATGCCATATTCCCGCCAGCGGGGATTGTAGGCGAATGGCGTCTGATGATCCGTCGCAAAGTCGCGCATGTACGCGCAGGAATAGGCAGGATTCCAGAGTTGATCGGCCGGTGGCGACTGAAAGCAATAGTCGGCATACACGGAATTTTCGAAATCTGTGTTCTCAAGGATCGCATGTTCACGTTCCTGAAGTATTTTCTCCACGTTCGGCGATCCAGAATTCTGCTTCCACCAGAAATTGCTTTCATATTCTTCCGGCAAAAAGGGATCCAGGTCGCCGGAATGTTCTTCCGCCTTCACAAGAAAATCTTCAAAAAGAAGCGTCATCGGGTTTGGTAGTTGACTGCCACAATAAGGGCAAAAAGAGATCAGTTCGACGACCGGCCAGTACCAACGGCGATTCTGAAATTGTTGGTCAGTACCGAATATAACGCCCCATCTGTGATCGGCCATGATTTCGCGATCTCGGATATAGATCAGTCCGTATTCACGCAAATTGGACCGATAATGCAGCAGCGTATCCCGGTCGTGCACGGCGCGGCGTAGGCCCGGACACCACCAGTCCTCCGCCTGATCTTCCGGCGTCACAGGCGTGCGCTTCTGCCGGTCATACCACTGCGTGGGTTTCATCGAATTTTGCCTGTCTTATTCCTGAGGGACCCGGACCGGGACCGGGACCGGCGGCCAGTCGGGCAACTGTTCGGGCGGCGGGGTGCAGCGTGCTGCTGCCGGGCGGTCGGTGCGGCCCGCGTCGGGGTCCGACCGGCCTGCCCAGTGATCGTGCCACCAGACATCGCTGTCATAGGCCCACGGTGGCGCTTCGGCGTCCGGCGCAATCTTCAGCCGCTTCATCTCATACAGCCATTCGTCCTTCATGCTCTTCGGGAAGCGCCGACCGCACCAGGGCGAATATCGAATGCGGTCATAGCGCAGGGGCTGTTCGAACGTCGGTTGCTCCCAGTCGATCATCCGGATGCCATATTCCCGCCAGCGGGGGTTGTAGGCGAATGGCGTCTGATGATCCGTCGCAAAGTCACGCATGTACGCGCAGGAATAGGCGGGATTCCAGAGTTGATCAGCCGTCGGTGATTGAAAGCAGTAATCGGCATATAAGGAATTTTCGTAGTCGGTATTCGCGCCAATCTCTCGTTCGCTTTCGCGCAGCGCAGTCTCCGCTTCCGGTGACGTGAACTCTGCTTTCCACCACGCGTTCGATTCGAAGGGTTCAGGAAGAACCGGATCCTTGCTGCCCTGGGCCTCTCGCATTTCCATCATGCGATCAAGCAACACGGAGGCGACAGGCTGCGGAAGCAAGCTGCCGCAATAGGGACAGAATTCCATCGTAATCATCGTTGGCCAATACCAGCGCCGATTCTGGTACTGCTGCTCCGTGCCAAAAATGATGCCCCAGCGGTGCTCTGCCATCACCTTCTGGCTTCGAAGATATATCAATCCGTAATCACGCCAGTTCGACTGGTAGTGGAGCGGCGTGTCCCGGTCATGGATGGCGCGGCGGAGGGCCGGACACCACCAGTCCTCCGCCTGATCCTCCGGTGTCACCGGCGTGCGCTTCTGCCGGTCATACCACTGCGTGGGTTTCATCAAATTCTCTCCCGAGATCGATATTTTCTGGCATTTTCCGTTTATCCACGGGGCCGCCATTGCGTTGGCCTGTGATGCTGTCGAAAGATCCGATGTGATCACCATTGTGGTCGAACACCTCGAGCTCATTCTTCTTGCGATCCCACGAATAATACTGGCGTCGCCGCCCTTTTAGGCCATTGTGCCTATATTGCCTGTTGTCGGTGCCTTTCCCTCGTTTTGAGACTTGGTGCCTGTTGAGTCGCGACCAGATATATCCTTTGTCACCCGTTGGGCGCATGACATTTCCTTCACTGTCAAAGCGCTCATTGTGCGCTAATAACCCTGTTTTGTTCCACCAATGTTCATATTCTTGTCGGTCAAAAAATATCTTCGAGGTCAAGGGCTGAATCGATCTTCGGTGGTTTCTCGCTGATTTCAAGGGGGCGTTTGGGTGTCGGGTGGTCGGGGTCTTCGAAAGGTTGCGGCAGCTCCGCCCTTGACCATTTGACTGCCTTCAATCCTTCCTCGGTCGTCAGGTTGCCGAGTCCGTCCGCGATGTCGTTCTTGCGGTCATCGCTGGCACCGGCGGCGTCGTGCGCGCTGTCGCGCAGCCGGGCAGCCAGGTCGGGGTCCGTTTCCGCCACGGCGTCGATGTCACTGTAGACTTCGTGCAGATTGTTGTAGTCGACCTTCCGGATGCGCCGGACGGTTCGAAGGACTTTCGGCAGTTGCGAGATGACCGCCGCCTCGATGGCGGTGCGGAGCGTTTCACGCTCCGGATCCTCGGGCGGCTCATCGCCATTCGACCCCTGTGCGTTTAGGCGTTCCGGGAATCTTCGGGGCGCGGGGGGAACCCACGAGAAAACATGCTCTGGGGATGCGTTGGCATCGGCTCGCCCGCATCCGATCGATCCCGACCCGAAATTAATCTATGTTGACAAAGCCGGTGAGAAATCATCGCCTTCACGTTGCGGATGTATGGCACCGCGCGAAACATGCCTATGACATTACAGGGAGATCAACATGCTGAACAAAGCAGCCTGCCTCGCCGGAGCCTCGGTGCTCGCGCTGGGCGTGTGGGCGACCAGCGTCGCCGCCGAGACCTTCGTGACCATCGGGACCGGTGGGCAGACGGGCGTCTATTACCAGGTGGGCGGCGCAATCTGCCGGCTGGTGAACAAGGGCTCCAAGGAGCACGACATCAAGTGCACGCACACGACCGGCGGGTCCGTCGCCAACATCAACGGCATCCGCAACGGCGACATCGACATGGGCGTCGCCCAGTCGGACTGGCAGTATCACGCCTATAACGGCACCTCGCCGGAGACCTTCCCCGAAGGAGCCTACAAGGATCTGCGGGCCGTCTTTTCGGTGCATCCGGAACCGTTCACGGTCGTCGCGCGTGCCGATTCAGGCATCGAGACGTTCGAGGACCTGAAGGGCAAGCGCGTCAATCTGGGCAATCCCGGTTCCGGTGCGCGGGCGACCTTCGAGGTCGTGATGGAGAAGATGGGCTGGACCGCCAACGATTTCGCGCTGGCCGCGGAACTGAAGTCGGCGGAACAGGCAGCGGCGCTGTGCGATGACAAGATCGACGCCATCGTCTTCACCGTCGGCCACCCGTCGGGCACCATCCAGGAAGCCACCACGTCGTGCGATTCCAAACTGATCAACGTCAACAACGACACGATCCGCAAGCTGGCCGCCGACAATGACTTCTATTCGATGGCCACGATCAAGGGCGGCACCTATCGCGGCAACGACGATGATGTCGAAACCTTCGGCGTGGGCGCGACCTTCGTGACCTCGACCGACACGCCGGACGAAGTCGTCTATCAGATGACCAAGGCCGTGTTCGACGACTTCCGCCGGTTCAAGAAGATGCACCCGGCCTTCGCCAATCTGGAGGAGAAGGACATGATCGTGAACAACCTGTCCGCGCCTCTGCATCCCGGTGCCGTGAAGTACTACAAGGAAAAGGGCTGGATGTAGTCGATCTGACGCCCATCCAGGACGAGACCGGGCGGCGCCATCCGGGTGCCGCCCGGCTACCTGCCCGAGGGGGGCAGCTGATTCTTTGATCAATTGAGGGGGTAGGGGCCATGTCGGACAAGGCAGCCAAGGGCGCATCGGGCGGGGGCCTGAGCGACGCCGAACTGGACGATCTCGTCGCCTCGACGGATACCGGCGGGCGCAAGCCCGACAGCCGCGTTCTGGTGAAACTGATCGCCGGACTGGCGCTGGCCTGGTCGCTGTTCCAGCTCTGGTTCGCCTCGCCGATCCCGTCGGTGCTTTCCAGCTTCGAGGCGACGCGCTGGCTGGCCAACATGACGGCCTTCAATTCCGGCGAGGCGCGGTCGATCCATCTGTCCTTCGCCATCCTGCTCTGCTTCCTCAGCTATCCCGCGTTCAAGGGTTCGCCACGCAACCGGATCCCGGCGGCGGACTGGGCGCTGGCGATCGTCGGCGCGTCGTGCGCCTTCTACCTGTTCCTGTTCAGCCGCGACTACATGGGCTGGGTCTTCGGTTCCACCCTGTCGGACAGGCCGGCCAATCCCAATCAGGTCGATATACTGGTCGCCGTCGTTGGCGTTCTGGTCCTGCTGGAAGCGACGCGTCGCTCGCTGGGGCCGCCGCTTGCCATCGTGGCAATGATCTTCATCGGCTACACGTTCCTTGGCCCCTACGCGCCCGGCCTGCTGGCCTGGAAGGGCGCGAGTTTCGGCGCGGTTGCCGACCACCAGTGGCTGTCGACCGAAGGCGTGTTCGGCATCGCGCTGGGCGTTTCCACCGATCTGGTCTTCCTGTTCGTGCTGTTCGGCGCGCTGCTGGAGAAGGCCGGGGCCGGCAACTATTTCATCAAGGTCGCCTTCTCGCTGATGGGGCACCTGCGCGGCGGTCCGGCCAAGGCCGCCGTCGTCGCCTCGGCCATGACGGGGCTGATCTCCGGTTCGTCCATCGCCAACGTCGTCACGACCGGCACCTTCACCATCCCGATGATGCGCCGCGTGGGCTTCTCTGCTGAAAAGGCGGGGGCGGTCGAGGTCGCCTCGTCCGTGAACGGCCAGATCATGCCGCCGGTCATGGGCGCCGCCGCCTTCCTGATGGTCGAATATGTCGGCATCAGCTATTTCGAGGTCGTCAAGCACGCCTTCGTGCCTGCGGTGATCAGCTATATCGCGCTGGTCTACATCGTTCATCTGGAAGCGATGAAGGCCGACATGCAGGGCCTGCCCAAGACGGGCCAGACCAAGCCCTTCAAATGGGCACTGATCGCGTTCCTCAGCACGGCGATCTCCTTTTTCATCGTGGCGGGTGCCATCGGCTGGGTCATGACCGCGTTTCTGGCCATCCAGGACCCGGTGATGCAGGCCATCGTCTCGATCGGGGCATTCGTGATCATCGTGGCCGCGCACTTTCTCATCCGCAAACTGATGAATCCGGGCAGCCGTTGGAAGTTCATGTCCACCGGGGCGCTGGTGCTCGGTTATGCCGTGGTGGCGTCCTTCCTGATCTTCTACGTGCTGGCCGGTGCCCGCGCCCTGCTGGGCGACGGGACGGGCTGGTTCGTGGCGATCGCGCTGGCGGTGGCCTATGTCTTCCTGCTGCGCCACGGCACGAAGTTCCCGCAGCTGACGCTGGATGATCCCAATGCGCCGGTGACGCAACTGCCCGAGCCCGGGCCGACCATCAACGCGGGCCTGTTCTATCTGCTGCCGGTGCTGCTGCTGATCTGGTGTCTGATGGTGGAACGGCTGTCGCCCACCACGGCGGCCTTCTATGCGACCCTGCTGATGATCGTGATCCTGCTGACGCAGAATTTCCTGAAGGCGATGTTCCGCAAGGAAAACACGTCGGGAACCCTGAAGCAGGGCTTCGACGAACTGATCGACGGCCTGATCACCGGCGCGCGCAATATGATCGGCATCGGCATTGCGACCGCAACGGCAGGCATCATCGTCGGCGCGGTCAGCCAGACCGGCGTCGGCGCGGTGCTGGCGGCACTGGTCGAATTCCTCAGCCAGGGCAACATTCTCGCGATCCTGCTGCTGACGGGCATCCTCAGCCTGATCCTGGGCATGGGGCTGCCGACGACGGCGAACTACATCGTGGTGTCGTCCCTGCTCGCCCCCGTCATCGTCACGCTGGGGCAGCAGAACGGCCTGATCGTGCCGCTGATCGCGGTGCATCTGTTCGTGTTCTACTTCGGCATCATGGCGGACGTGACGCCACCGGTGGGGCTGGCGTCCTTCGCGGCGGCGGCCGTGTCCGGCGGCGATCCCATACGGACCGGCTTTGTCGCCTTCTTCTACAGCCTCAGGACCGCGCTGCTGCCGTTCCTGTTCATCTTCAACACCAGCCTGATCCTGTATGAGGTGACGCCGCTGGAGGCGGTGCCCATCTTCATCATAGCGACGGCGGCGATGTTGATATTCACCGCCGGGATGCAGGGCTTCTTCTTCGCGCGGAACAGGGTCTGGGAATCGCTGGCGCTGATCCTGATCGCGTTCACGCTGTTCCGTCCGGGCTTCTGGATGGATCAGGTGGTTCCGCCCTATCAGAACTACCAACCGGCGCAGCTGGTCGAGGTCGTCGGCCAGGCGGAGCCCGGCGAGAAGATCCGGCTGGAAGCGAACGGGCTGGACGATGTGGGTGAGCCGGTCTCGCTGACCCTGATCATCGAGGTGCCGGAAGGCGAAAGCGGCGAGGAGCGGCTGCAGACCTTCGGTATCGACCTTCTGGAACAGGACGGCAAGCTGATGATCGACGGCGCGTCCTTCGATTCCGCGGCCGAGAAGGCCGGCTTCGACTTCGACCAGGAAGTCCTGATCGTCAAGGTGCCCTCGGACCAGCCGCCCCGCGAGCTGTTCTTCATTCCGGCGCTGCTGCTGCTGGGGCTGATCTACTGGCTGCAGAAGCGCCGGATGCCCAGGGCGCCGACAGCAGCACCGCAGACCGCAAGGGAGGCAGACCATGTTTAAGGACATTCTGGTCCCGCTGGACCTGGGCGACAAGACGGAGTCCGAACGCCTGCTCGGCAGGGCGGAGACGCTTGCGGCCCAGTCGGACGCGCGATTGCATGTGATGACGGTCGTGCCGGATTATGCCACGCCCCTGGTCGCCTCCTTCTTTCCGAAGGACTATGAGAAGAACGCGGTGGCGGAGGGCGAAAAGGACCTGAAAGCGTTCGTCAGCGGCCATTCGGCCAAGGGCATCGTCGCGCAGTACATCGTCGGGCACGGATCGGTCTACAAGGAAGTGGTCCGCATGGCCGGAAAGACGGGATGCGATCTGATCATCATGGGGCCGGGTGCCAGTGACGAGAGCGACTATCTGCTGGGCCACAACGCCGCCCGTGTGATGCGGCACGCCGCCTGTTCGGTGCTGTTGCTGCGCTAGCAGGCGTCTGCAATATTGCGCTGGAAACGCGCGCCGCACGCAACCGGCGCGACACGAGAGTTATCGCCTTTTCCTTGGAGAGTTTCATGAATTTCCGTCTGAAAGCCGCGGGTATCGCCGCCATTGCCGGGCTGGCCATGACCGCCAGCGCGACCGCCGAGACCCGCGTGACCTACAAGTCCGCCAAGACGACCTCGTCCTACTATCAGATGGCGGTCCAGATCGCCGAGGCGATGAAGGCGGGCTCGAACGGCGAGATCATCGTCACCGTCGAGGAAAGCCAGGGCTCGGTCCAGAACGTGATGGAGACGCGCGCGCGGGGCGGCGACTATGTCTTCACCACGCCGCCGGTGCTGGTCAGCCTGGCACAGGGCGGCAAGGCGATGTTCAAGGACAAGGGCAGCCCGAAGTTCGACGAGATCCGCGCGCTGTTCCCGATCCCGTCGCTGACCATGCACTTCGTCATGTCCGAAGAAAGCGGTGTCACCGACTTCGCCGGCATGGAAGGCAAGACCATCCTGCTGGGCAAGGGCTCCTTCGGCGCGCGCGAAGGCGAGAAGTACCTGAAGCTGTTCGGTCTGGAAGGCAAGGTCGAGATCGCCGATGTCGAGCTGTCGAACGCGGTGCCGGCCCTGAAGAATGGCCAGATCGACGGTTTCGTGACTGCCGGATCCTGGCCCGCCCCGAATGTCATCGAGGCCGCCGCGTCAACCGGTGTCAACGTGATTTCGCTGAACGACGAGCAGATCGCAGCCTCCAAGCGCACCAGTCTGACCATCCCGGCAGGCACCTACGCCGGGCAGGAAAGCGACATCACCACCACGTCGCTGCCGGTCGTGGCCTACACGACGACCGCGATGAGCGACGATGTGGCCTATGCGCTGACCCGGACCTACTGGGAGCAGAAGGCGAAGATGGGGGCGGATGCCGCCTGGTGGAACGGTGTCGACGCAGGGCTGATGTCGAACATCACGGGCAAGCTGCATCCCGGTGCGATCCGCTATTACAAGGAAGCCGGGTTCGATCTGACCGACGCGCAGATGTAGGTCGTTCAGTCGGTCGCGGTCTTTCGTGACCAGACACCCACCTGCACCGGGACCTGATCCCGGTGCCCAGCGCAGCGGTGATGACCGACCGGGTTGCGGGATCAGGTCCCGCAACGATTCGCGCCTTGATCGGCCGGAAACTAAATGGCTGCGAGACGAGAGATGATCCGAACGCTGAAACTCTCGCTCGCCCTGCTCCTCGTAACCTTCCATGTCGGCCTGATCTTCTCCGGCCTTGTGCCGAACCTGGTCGCGCGACCGCTGCATCTGGCGCTGGCCCTGCCCTGGATATTTCTTTTCGCAGATCCGCAAGGCGCATGGCGGCGCCGGTCGGGGCTGGTGCTTGTCGCCGTCGGCGTTGCCTGCTGCATCTGGGTGGCGATCAGCGCCGATGCGCTTGCGGATCAGTACGGCTTTCTGGAAGGCGGCCTCCAGATCGGTATCGCCGTGGCGCTGCTGCTGGTCGTTCTGGAAGGCGCGCGGCGGGCCATCGGGTGGCCCTTGCCGATCGTGGCGGCCCTGGCGCTGACCTATGGCCTATGGGGGCAGCACATACCGGGTGAATTCGGGCATTCGGGCACGCCACTGGCCAGCTTCCTCGGGACACTGACGATCGCCGAGGGGGGAATCTGGGGGCCGCTGACGGGCATCTCGGTCGGTGTGGTGGCGATCTTCGTGATCTTCGGCGCCGTGCTGAACGCGGGTGCGGCGGGGCAGGGTTTCATGAACCTCGCTGCCGCCTCGGCCGGACGTCTGAAAGGCGGCGCGGCCAAGGTCTCGGTGCTTTCGTCGGCGCTGTTCGGCTCCATCTCAGGCTCCGCATCCGCGAACGTGGCATCGACCGGGGCCGTTACCCTGCCGGCGATGACAAGGCTCGGATATCCGAAACGGCTTGCCGCGGCGGTCGAGGCCGTCGCCTCGTCCGGCGGGCAGATCATGCCGCCGCTGATGGGCGCGGGGGCCTTCGTCATGGTCGAACTGACGGGCACGCCCTACACCGGCATCATGGCGGCGGCGCTGTTGCCCGCGATCCTGTTCTTCGTGGCGGTCTGGGTGGGCATCAACGCCTACGCCACGCGCTTCGACCTGCGTGGGCTGACGCGGGCAGATCAACCGCCCCTGAAAGCCGTCCTGATCACGGCGACCTTCTTTCTGGTACCGTTCACGGTGTTGCTCGGTGCGATGTTCTGGGTCGGATTGACACCGCAGTATGCCGCCAGTCTGGCCATTCTCGCGGGGTTCCTGATGCTGTTCTTCAGGGCCGATGGCAGGTTCGACCTTTCCGGACTGCCAGGCAGGATCGAAGCGGCATGTCTGACGGCTGCCCGGCAGGTCTCGATGATCGCCGCGATCATCATCTGCGCGTCGATCATCATCGGGGTGCTGTCGATCACCGGGCTGGGCGTGAAGCTGACGTCGCTGATCCTCTCGGCATCCAGCGGCATGCTCTGGCCGTCGCTGCTGCTGACGGCGCTGGCCTGTCTGATCCTGGGTATGGAGACGCCGACGACTGCGGCCTACGTCATCTGCGTTTCGGTGGCCGGGCCGGCCCTGATCCAGCTCGGACTGGAACCGCTGCAGGCGCATCTGTTCGTGTTCTGGTTCGCTCTGATCTCGACCATCACACCGCCGGTCTGCGGCGCAGTGTTCATCGCCGCGGGCATGATCGGCGAGAACTGGCTGAAGGTCGCCCTGACGGCGATGGCGCTGGGCGTGGGGCTTTACATCATCCCGCTTGGCATGATCGCGAATCCGGCGCTGATCGACCTTGCCGACGACCCGCTGATGGCCGTGTTCGCGTTCCTGCGCATCGGGGTCGGGCTGACGCTTGTGTCCTATGGGCTGATCGCCCGCTGGCGTGCGGTCTGGCGGGTGATTTCGTTCGTCACGGGCGCGCTGGTGATCTTCGCCCAGCCCCTGGTTCTTTGAAGTGCTGCGTCAGGCGACGCGCGTGTTTCGTTCGGCCGATGCCACCCAGGCCAGCAGATCACCGGCCGCCATCGGGCGCGCCATCAGGAATCCCTGGCCGTAGGCGCAGCCACTCGCTGCCAGCAGATCGTATTCCGCCTGCTGTTCGATGCCTTCGGCGACGGTCGTCATGCCGAGACCGCGTGCCATCTCGACGATGGTGCGCACCAGCTGGCGCGCGCTGCTTTCCTGATGCATCCGGCTGACGAACGCGCGGTCGATCTTCAGCGTATCGAACGGGAAGCGATGGAGGTAGCTGAGGCTGGAATAGCCCGTGCCGAAATCGTCGATGGCGAGCTTCACGCCAGTCCGCTTCAGACGCGTGAGCGCCAGCGCCGCGTGATCCGGGTTCTCGACCAGCAGGCTTTCTGTGAGCTCCAGCTTGATCAGACAGGGGGGCACGTTGCTGGCCGCGATGATGCCGGCGAGCCTTTCGGTCTCTTCGAGATCAATCAACTGGGCTGCGGATACGTTGACGCTGATGAAGGCGGGCGGCGCACCGGTCGGCAGGGCAGCCAGCAGGGCGGCATGATCGCTCAGGCTTTGCGAGAGCGCCCAGCGCCCCATCTCCACGATCATGCCGGTATCTTCGGCCAGGGGAATGAAGTCACCGGGGGAGATGAATCCGTTCTCCGGATGGGTCCAGCGCATGAGAGACTCGCAACCCGCGAGCACACCCGTGTCGAGATCGATGATCGGCTGGTAATGCAGCGAGAACTGCCCGGCCTCGATGGCGCGGCGGAGCTCCCGCTCGACGCCGATCCGCTTGAGGGCGAGGTCGCGCACCTTCTGCAGGGCAATCTGGCCCGCCTCGGTCGCGCGGTCGGTGACGCGCCGCCCGCCGGCCCGGCGCGATGCCTCGGTCAGGCGTTCGGACATCATCTGCAGCATCAGCCGGGTCAGCGGATCCGCATTCTCGATAGGCTTCATCAGGCGGTTGCGACGCAGCACCAGCAGGGTGGTTGATCTCAGGGCACGCGCGGTTGCCGATCGCGGCGCATTTGCGATCAGGGCCATCTCACCGAAAATCTCGCCGGGACCGAGCGTCGCGATGCTGCGCTGATCGTCGCCGGTGCCGATGCAGATTTCGATCAGGCCATGTTCGACGATATAGGCGTCATCGCCGACGTCCCCCTCGCGGAAGACCGTTTCCCCGGCTGTGAGTTCCTGCGCGTGTATGTAATCGGTCATGCTGTTGGCTGCCGCTCGGACGTTCTGGGAACGTGATCGTCGCCGATTAACGTTACGGAAACGTCAACATGCGTGTCAATCTTCGTCGCGGGCCGTCACCTGTCGCCAGACGATGAACGGCGTGATGATGATGTACATGGTCAGCGCATAGACACCGGCGGGCAGGGCATAGAGCGCATATCCGTCGACGGTCTCGACGGCGATGTAGCCGGCCAGGGCTGCCGCGACGGTCAGACCCAGCAGGACGTTCTGCAGGCCTGTCTCGACCGAGATCGTCGCGGCGACCTTGCGGTCGAAGCCGAGCAGGCGCGCGCTGAACCAACCCAGCGCCAGCAGCACGACCGTCAGCGCGACGAGACTTGGACCCAGCGTCGCGATCTGTGCCTCGACGGTCGACCAGTTTGCGATGAATGCCTGCACGACGACGATGGCGAACAGGATGTTGGCGATCCGGCTGATCCAGGGTTCGGCGCGCCGGGCGAAGCCGGTTGCGAAGCGTCTGACCGCGAGACCGATCAGGACGGGAACCGTGGTCAGCAGGAAGATCTTCACCGCCAGACCGGCGACCGGGATTTCGGCGGCGAAGCTCTCGCCCTGGAAATGGCGTACCGCGACGGTCACCAGAAAGGGCACCGTGACGATGACGACCAGGCTGATCACGGCGGTCAGCGTGACCGAAAGCGCGACGTCGCCCCGGGCGTATTTGGCCAGAACGTTCGACGTGATCCCGCCCGGCAGGAACGACAGCAGCATGAAGCCGACCGCGATCGGACCGTCCATACCGAACAGGATGACAATGCCATAGGCGATGACCGGCAGCAGCACGAGCTGGTTCACCGCCCCCAGGGCGAAAGCCTTCGGGCGTGTCAGGACGCGGCTGAAATCGGCAAAGGTCAGGCCGATCCCCAGCGAGAACATGATGAAGGCGAGCGACAGCGGCAGAACCACATCGACCAGAACATTACCCATGCGCGTTTCCCCCTCGCGGCTGCACGACTTCCGGCATACAGCCTATCGACGGACAGGGCCAGCCGTTCCAGAATGGCCGAAGGGGAGAAGGTGCAATGCAACATGTCATCGTCGTGGGTGGCGGGATCGGCGGGCTGACGGCAGCGCTCTGTCTCGCGGCAAAGGGATTCCGCGTCGCCGTGCTGGAACAGTCGGATCGCATCACCGAGATCGGTGCCGGTATCCAGATCAGCCCGAACGGCAACCGCGTACTGTTTGATCTGGGTCTGAGCGATGCACTGGAAGCTGTCGCCTTTCGCCCGCAGATGTCCGAGCGGAGGGACTGGCAGACCGGTGAGGTGCTGGCCGGCGGTCCCCTGGGCGACAGCGTCGTCGAGAAGTATGATTTCCCCTATTACCATATTCACAGGGCTGACCTGATCCGTGTGCTCGCCGACGCTGCGGGTGCCTCGCCCCACATCGAGCTGTACACCAATCTGGGGGTGGCGGACTTCCAGCAGGACGCAGACGGTGTTCGCGTGCATGATCGTTCGGGCGGGGTCCACCGGGCCGATATCCTGGTCGGCGCGGACGGTATCCGCTCGGTCGTGCGCGAGGGCCTGTTCGGGCCGGCCGCACCGACCTTCACCGGCAACATCGCCTGGCGCAGCCTGATCCCGACCGGGAAGCTGCCCGACGGGCTGGTGCGGCCCGCGGCGACGGCCTGGTGGGGGCCGGGCCGGCATTTCGTGCACTACTACGTGCGCGGCGGGGCTTTCGTGAACTGCGTCGCAGTCGTGGAGAAGGAAGGCTGGGAGGTCGAATCCTGGACCGAGAAAGGTGACATTGCGGAATTGCGCGCCGATTTCGCTGGCTGGCACGACGATCTGCAGACCCTGATCGATGCCATGGATTCCGATGCCTGTTTCAAATGGGCGCTGTTCGACAGGCCGCCGATGAATCAGTGGGGCAGTGGACGGGTGACGCTGCTGGGCGATGCCTGTCATCCGACCCTGCCGTTCATGGCGCAGGGGGCGGTGATGGCGATCGAGGACGGTGCCGTGCTGGCCGGTTGTCTGTCGATGGGCATGGATGTCCCCGACGCCCTGCAGCGCTATGAAGACCTGCGCAGGGATCGCACGGCATCCATCCAGAACGGGTCACGGCGCAACGCGAAGCTGTTTCACCTGCACGGAGACGACGCCGTGGACCGCAACCAGTCGGCCGGGGATGACTATCGCGCGACCATCGACCGGCTTTACCGCTATGATGCGCTGACGGCGCATCTGGGCGAACAGGAGAGAACATCATGAACAAGGTTGGTGGACTGCATCACATCGCGATCACGACGGCCGACATGAAAGGGCAGATCGAGTTCTTCACCGACAAGCTGGGTATGGAACTGGTGGCGCTGTACTGGATGCACGGCGTCGAGAACACGTTCCACGGGTTTTTGCGCCTGAATGACGAAAGCTCCATCGCCTTCGTGCACAATCCCGATATCGCGGCGATCCCGGTCAAGCTGGGGCAGACCCATTCGGGGAATCCCGGCGCGAACAGTGCCAGGGGCGTCATGCAGCATCTGGCCCTGAAGGTGGCGGATCATGACGAACTGCTGGCCATGCGCGACCGGCTGCGTTCCAAGGGCGTGCCGGTGATCGGACCGAAGGACCACGGCTTCTGCATGTCGATCTATTTCGCGGGGCCGGAAAACCTGTCGCTGGAACTGTCCTATTCCACCGAACCCATCAACGCGGAAGCCTGGATCGATCCGGAAGTCGTCGGCCTGTGCGGGATCAGCGACGCGGAGCTGGCGCGTTACAAGGTCTCGTCGGATTACACCAACGACGGCGGCCCGGTGCCGCAACCCGGGCCGGACGCGCCCGGCCCGCACATGACCAACTACCCGCCGAAAGTCTATGAGGCGATCCTGAGAACCTCCGACGAGAAGATGCTGGCCAACAGCGAGAACCAGCCGCCGGTAAAGGTCGCGGCAGCGGAGTAGCCAGGAGTTCGGGACACGGCTATCGCATGAAGCATCGAACCCCGGTCGACGTCCCGTGCCATCGCAGGCTTTTCGGGGGCCTCGTCGTGCCGTCCACGGCCCGTCCCCGGACCATGAAGCCGCGACAGTGTCGGGTGCGTGTCGTGTTGCTGTCGCGGCTGGCGTCAGCGACGAAACTGCGCCCGCGCGGCTGTTGCAGGGTCTTTCTCTCGGCGCTCGCGAGTCACCTCCGGATCGTAACGTCGCGATGGCGTCGAGGCTGTGTCATGCTGCTGTCGTGGCAGGCATCCTCTCCTTCTCGCACTGTTTCAGCACGGAGCCGATGATGAGAAAAACAGAGATGATCGTACGCAAGCTCAGGCTCGACAAGGGATGGTCGCAGGAGACGCTCGCGGAAGTGAGCGGTCTCAGCGTGCGCACTGTCCAGCGTGTCGAGCGAGGCGGACAGGCAAGCCTGGAAACGCTCAACGCCCTGGCATCGGTTCTGGAGACCGACGTGAAAACCCTGTCAGGAGAGAATTCAATGACCGCAGAGAAAGCCATGACGGATGAGGAAGCCGACGCACTGGAATATGTGCGCGAGATAAAGGGCTTCTACTTTCACCTGATGTCCTACGTGTTCGTCATCGCGTTGCTGTTTTTCCTTTGGCTGATCGGCGATGCCAGCCATCCATGGTTTTTCTGGCCGGCTTTCGGTTGGGGCATGGGTGTCGCCGCCCACTGGATCGCAATCACGCGCAGCGTGCCGCTGTTCGGCGCGCACTGGGAACGCCAGCAGGTCGAGAAACAACTGGCAAAGCAACGCAAATCATAAACGGAAGATCCCGTCGTGGCGGATGTCGCCGCGACGGGACTCATCTGCGAGAGGTTTCTGTCCGCCGGGGCCGCCTCAGTAGCCGAACATGTGGTCCAGGCTGAAGGCGACGCCGGGGCGGATCAGGCCATGAAAGCCGAACAGGCGGCAGGTGACGTCGCGGATCTGGATATAAGCGTTCTCGCCGGCCCTGGCACGGGTGACGTCGTCGAACACTTCCGAATAGCGGAAATGCCGTGAACCGCCGCGCGGTATCTCGATCCGCGTGGTCGCGATCTGCTCGCCCCGGCCGCTGAACAGGTTCAGGTCCGTGGCGGAATGATCGGCCCAGCGCATGGACGCCGGATAGAGCAGATGGCACATCGTGTCCGCCGTCTCGTCGCCCAGGCGCAGGAACAGGCGCGTGGTCAGTCCGGGTGGCCGGCCCGCGTAGGACTGGGGCTCATCGCGGAAGACGATGGGCATGTTGAACATGTGTGCCCCGAAGATGGTCTCGGCCCGGTGTCCGCTGGCGCGCTGTTCGATGCGGGCGAGCGCGTGCAGCCACCCGTCCGCACCGCCGCCGTCCCGGAAGTCGTACAGGAACTCGACGTGGCCCGTTCCCGACGGCAGTGAGGCCCCCGCCTCGCGCATCCAGTCGTCGATGTCGAGCGCGATCGAGTCGCGCCGCTGAACGCGACCGAGGTATTTCTCGGCGGCCTTGGTCCCGTCCGCGTCGAACAGTTCGATGCGGATCGGCATCTCCATCTGACCGGTCGCCATCGGCGTCGGCAAGCAGGTTGTCGAGAACTCCTCCACCGGCAGCACGGGCAACGGCATGATGTAGCCGCGGCCCAGATGCGGCATGTTCGCCTCGATCTCGGGGTCGGGCTGCAGGTCTGTACGTTCCACGTTCGCATGGGCGATCCGGCGACGGTTCGAACCGGAACGGATGACCTCGTAGCGCGGGCGCACGAAATACTCGCCGGCGCGGATCTCGATCTGGTCGGGAAACCGGGCGTCTGGCAGCAGCGCGCCGACATCGATCATCCGCGTGCCGAACGGGGGGATCGCTTCCGGGTAGGTGCCGACATCCTGGCCGCCCACCAGATTGAAGCCGATCGCATTGGCCGGGATCGGGATCGGGTGGCTGTTCTGGACCCAGAGGACCAGTTGTTCGTCCGCATCCGGTGCCGGCACGCCGGCGTAATACTCAGCGGGCCAGGCATTCGCATCATGCGTGCACGAAAGCTGCTCGACCGCATCGCCGTAAACGTCCAGCGCATATTTGACGATCTCGTGGAACGGCGCACCGACCGCATGCAGGAACAGCGATCCGCAGAAATCGCCCAGGCCGAACCGCTGCCGCACCTCCTGGCTGTCGATGACGATGGTGCTGCCCGCCGGACCCACGTCCTGATCCCATTCGGCCAGAAGCCGCCCGTCCTCGCCCATCAGGCGGCACCACAGGACCGGTGAGCGGTCCCCGACCGACCAGTAGTTCGCCGTGACGACACGCGTGTGCAGCCCCCCGCCGTCGCGCAGCAGGGCGAAGTTGGTCGCGAAGTTCTTCGGGTCCAGATAAGCGTGTTTCACCGTGATCCTGTCGTCGGACAGGCGCAGGACGTCGAGCGTCTCGATGCGCACGCCCTCCGGCAGCACATGGTTCAGGTGGCTGGCCAGCTTGCCGCCGTCATCGAAGGCAGTCATCAGAAGCACATCGAAGGAACCGTCGATATCGGAAATCAGGCGTGCCGGCAGGCCGGCGAAGCTGCGGTCCAGATGTTCGACCTGCTGCACGAAATAGGCGTCGGGCTTCAGCGCCTGCAGGTTGTAGAGCGCATTGACCGTCTGCACTTCGCCCAGCGGATCGTAGATCGCCAGCCGTCCGGCCTGTTCCAGTCCGGCGCGCCAGGCGCGGCCCTGATCGGCGACGGCCGGATGGCCCAGCGCCTTGAACAGCGACGTGCCGCCCGAATTGTTGCCGGGCCGCCAGCCGCTGGAATGATCGGCATTGTTGAAGGTGTTGATATCAAGCTTGTTCATGCCGTTCTCGTCGCGAAGGGGTTGAGACGTTTCAGTGTCGCCGAGAGCCGGTGCCGCTTGCGTTCGCGGTCGGCGACCGCCTGACTGGTGACCCAGTTGATCTGTATCGCCCGGCGGCGGCCCTGAAACGGTTCGTGGCCGTGCCATGAATTCTCCGACCGCCGGAAGATCAGCATGTTGCCGGACGAAGGTTCGATCTCTTCGGCATAGTCATCCAGATCGGTGCCGCTGTTCAGCACGCGCAGACGGCCCCCTTCCTCCCCCCAGGGCGGGTTGAGATAGACAAGCACCGTGATCAGCTTGCTGAGGGAATCGGTGTGAATCTGGCCGTCCTTCAGTTGCGTTGCCCCGCGCACGGTGCAGGTCATCGGGCGGCCGGTCAGGTCGATATCGAACTTCTCGGCGATGGCGTCGCGGAAGTCGGACTGCTCCAGCCGTTCGATCAGCGCATTGAAGGCCGGGCCGCCCTTGAGATCGGCAAGTGGAAAGGAACCAGGCTGCGAAATATCCGGAAAGTCGGCGCCGATGGCGTCCAGACAGTCCAGCGGCACGAACTCCGGCACCAGGACATAGTCGTAAGGTTCGGTCTTCAGCGGCGTCTCTCTCAGGCGCTCCATTTCGACACGGATCATGTGCGCGGTCTTTCCAGCTTCTGCAGATGCTCCGCAAATCGCTGCTTTACGATAGCGGCAACCTTGGCGGTATCATCGAGAACCGGGTAAGTCCAGTGCGCCAATTGGCCGTCCAGCGGGCGCACCATATGCGCCTCTCGCAGGGCCTGGTGAAACCGTTCGAACTTCGCATTTCCGCCGGGCAGGTCATGGACGAACACCGGCTTGCCGGTACCGCAGGCCTCCGAGACCATGTTCACGGAGTCGGACGTCACCACGAACGCATCCCCCAGGCCCATCCAGCCCAGATAGGGATTCGGCTGTCCCTCCTCGTGCCAGACATGGGGCAGGTCGGCCAGGGCGTCGCGGATGATCTTCTCGTTCACGGCTCCTGTGCGGCGCGACGGGGTGACGGCCAGCCCGGCCCCGCTGCTTTCGCACAGGTTGCGCAGTTTTGCCGCAAGGTCACGGCAACTGGCCTCGGTCATCCGATAGACCTTGTTGTCGCCGCCCAGCAGCACCACGATCAGCGGTCGTGGCAGGTGGCTCACGCCGCCGGAGAACCGTTCCGCCGCGGTCGCGATGGCCGCAGCGCTGACCCTGTTCAGCGCACCGAAGGTTTCGATGACATTGTGACCGCGCAACCGATCGTGTTGCGGCGCGACCACCATGTCGAAATTTGAAGGGGTTACGACGGGGTTCTGGATCTGGACGGAGAAGGTCCGGCCTTCCGACGCCTTCCTGATCGCCGTGGACAGGGCCACGGTCTGCCGCCCCGTCGCGATCAGCAGATCGGGCCACGGCGGCTGCAGCGGATCGGACGTATCCGAGAGGGCCTGGAACGGGCGCAGCCAGAGCTGCGGCGGCAGGCTGCGCCATGGATTGCGGACCGCGATCCGTTTCACCTCGGGATCGGCACCCATCGTCTCCGCGAGCCCGAGGCACTGGTTTTCCATGCCCGGCTTCCCGTCGGACAGAACCCAGCACGTGATGTCATTTTCTGGACTCACCCGGAAGCCTCGCCTGTCCCGTTCCCTGAAATGAAAACGGGGAACGGCATCACCGTCCCCCGCTCCATATCATGTCGTGATCGACGCGCTGCAACGTGCAGCCCGTCTGGTGCGATCACTTGTCGTCGTTCTCGTCGTCGCTCTTGGCCTCGGCTTCGGCCTCGGCCTCGGCATCGTCGGTCGAGCCTTCCATGCGGGCCTTCAGGGCCGCGCCCAGAATGTCGCCCAGGCTGGCACCCGAATCGGAGGAGCCGTAGTTCGCAACGGCTTCCTTCTCTTCGGCGACTTCCAGTGCCTTGACCGACAGGTTCACCTTGCGGGTCTTGGCATCGACGCTGATGACGTTGGCGTCCACCTTGTCGCCGACGGCATACCGGTCAGGCCGCTGCTCGGAACGATCCCGTGACAGGTCGCCCTTGCGGATGAAGCCCGACAGCCCGTCCGACGTCTCGACTTCCAGACCGGCTTCCAGCACGCGGGTGATCGAACAGGTGACCGTGTTGCCGCGCTTCAGCGACTTGGCACCTGCGAACGGATCGGACTCGAGCTGCTTGATGCCCAGGCTGATCCGCTCCTTGTCGGTATCGACGTCCAGAACGGTCGCCTGCACGATGTCGCCCTTGTTGAACTGCTCCATCGCCTGCTCGCCGGACATGTCCCAGCTCAGGTCGGACATGTGGACCATGCCGTCGATGTCGCCGTCCAGGCCGACAAACAGGCCGAACTCGGTCTTGTTCTTGACCTCGCCCTCGACCGTCGAACCCACCGGATGCTGGTCGGCGAAGCTGTCCCACGGATTGTCCATGGTCTGCTTCAGGCCCAGGCTGATGCGGCGCTTGTCCGGATCGACTTCCAGAACCTGAATGCTGACTTCCTGGCTGGTCGAAACGATCTTGCCGGGATGCACGTTCTTCTTGGTCCAGGACATCTCGGAGACGTGGATCAGACCCTCGACACCGGCTTCCAGCTCCACGAACGCACCGTAGTCGGTGATGTTCGTGACACGGCCTTCCAGACGCGCGCCCACCGGATACTTCAGTGCAACGCCATCCCACGGGTCGGCCTGCAGCTGCTTCATGCCCAGGCTGATGCGCTGGGTTTCCTTGTTGATCTTGATCACCTGGACCTTGATCGTCTCGCCGATGTTCAGAACCTCGGTCGGATGGTTCACACGGCGCCACGACATGTCGGTGACATGCAGCAGGCCGTCGATGCCGCCCAGGTCCACGAACGCACCGTAATCGGTGATGTTCTTGACCACGCCTTCGATGACCATGCCTTCTTCCAGACGCAGGATCAGTTCCTGGCGGGCTTCGGCACGGGTTTCTTCCAGAACGGCGCGGCGCGAGACCACGATGTTGCCCCGGCGGCGATCCATCTTCAGGATCTGGAACGGCTGCGGCGTGTTCATCAGCGGTCCGACATCACGGATCGGACGAATGTCCACCTGGCTGCCCGGCAGGAAGGCCACGGCGCCCGACAGGTCGACGGTAAAGCCGCCCTTGACCCGTCCGATGATCATGCCCTCGACCCGCTCGCCGGCGTCGTTGGATTTTTCCAGCTTGGCCCAGGCTTCCTCGCGGCGTGCCTTCTCGCGGCTGATGACCGCTTCGTGCTGGCCGTTCTCGATCCGCTCCAGATACACCTCAACGGCGTCGCCGACCTTGATCTCGGCTTGGTTGCCGCCGAATTCGCGCATCGGAATGCGGCCTTCGGTCTTCAGGCCGACATCGACGACGACGAAATCGTTCTCGACGGCCATGACGGTTCCCTTGACGACGGAACCTTCAAGATTGTCTTCAGAGCCATAGGTTTCGTCCAGAAGGGCGGCAAAATCGTCCTGGCTCGGGAGCTGCTCGGCAGCTCCGATTGATACATCACTCATGTAAGAGTATTCTCCTTTCAGCGGCCCGCGGTTTGAATTTGCCGTGCCAGACTGTTGTTTTCACAACCTGATCACCGCACCGTCCGGGCCTTTCCATCAGCCGACGCTGCTCCCGCTCCAACGGGCCGCACACGCCTCAAGGGCTGTGGAAAACGCCGTTTCTATATCCAATTCGGACGTGTCGATCAACACCGCATCTTCCGCGGGCCGCAACGGAGCGCTGCTGCGGGAGCGGTCGCGGGCGTCGCGGGCCTGCAGATCGGTCATCACGTCGGCCAGGCTGACCGAGATGCCCCGGCCGCGCAGTTCCTCGAAGCGGCGGCTGGCGCGGACCTCCGGCGAAGCCGTGACGAACAGCTTCACGTCGGCGTCCGGGCAGATCACCGTGCCGATGTCCCGGCCATCCAGAACTGCGCCCCTGCCGCCGGGCGGGCGGGCGGCGAAGTCCCGCTGGTACCGGAACAGTGCGTCGCGCACGGGCTGCATGACCGCGACGCCCGACGCCAGGTTGCCGGTGGCTTCATCGCGCAGGGCCGGGTCGGCCAGATCGTCGGCAGAGATGCCTTTGGCGGCATCGACCGCAGCATCCGCCGAAGGCTCCGGATTTCCTGATCTCAGCAGCCTCAACGCCGTCGCCCTGTAGAGCGCTCCCGTGTCCAGCCAGTCGAAATCGAAATGTACGGCCAGCCGACGGGCCAGCGTGCCCTTGCCCGAGGCCGTTGGTCCATCCACTGCGATGACACGCGTCATGCTGCTGTCTCCCTGCCGATCACAGAAGCCTGCCGGGCGCGACCCACCATTCCGGATGTGCGCCGGAAAGCTGATCCGCCCGTCGTGCCGCTGTCTGCCAGTCGGCGAAAAGCCCGAAGCAGGTCGCACCGGAACCCGACATGCGCGCCAGAAGGCAATCCCCGGTCTGCGAAAGCGTATCGAGGATGTTCGAGATCCGCGGCAGCAGACGGCGCGCCGGTGGCTCAAGACTGTTGCACGTCCGACCGAGCTGATCGAGCCAACCCTGCCGGTCGCGGGTCGATTGCCAGTCGAAACGTCCGACGGGGGCGAAATGCCCGAAGGATCTGAAATCCGCAAAAACGGCAGGTGTCGGCAGCGGCAACAGCGGATTGACCAGCACAACCCCCAGACCCGACGGCATCGGGACCGTCGCCAGTTCTTCGCCGATGCCCTGCATCATCACCGCCGACCGGTGCAGGCAGGCCGGCACATCGGCACCGAGGGACAGGCCGATCGCGGCCAGCGCGTCCCGGTCGAGGCCCAGATTCCAGAAGCGGTTGAGCGCGATCAGCGTGGCCGCTGCGTCGGCCGAACCGCCGCCGACCCCCGCCGCGACCGGCAAATTCTTTTCCAGGCGAACCAGAATGTCGCCGGACGTCCCCGCCATGCCGCGCAGGGCGGCCGTGGCGCGGATCGCCAGATTGTCGCCGGGGTCACCGCCGATCATGTCGGCGAAGCGGCCCGTGACCGACAGGGTCGCTGACGAGGTGGTACCGGGCAACGGTTCGATGCTGACCCGGTCACCAACGCTGGCGAAGGCGACAAGGCTTTCCAGCAGGTGATAGCCGTCGTCCCGCCGCCCCACGACATGCAGGAAGAGGTTGATCTTCGCCGGTGCCAGTTCGGTGCAGGTAGAGGCCGTGTCCTCAGAAACGGCAGCCACGGAAGTCCTTCGCGCCCGGCTCTAGGCCCTTGGACATCTTTGCACGGATGACCGGAACCGTCTCCTCGTCGGGGTCCAGGGCCAGTGCGTGACGCCACTGGAAGCAGCTCTCCATGCGCCGGCCGACATGCCAGTAGGCATCGCCGAGGTGATCGTTGATCACCGGATCCTCGGGGCGCAGTTCCGCCGCCCGTTCCAGATGCCGGACCGCGGTTTCATAGTCGCCCTTCTGGTAGTAGGCCCAGCCCAGACTGTCGACGACATAGCCGTCGGCGGGACGCAGATCGACGGCCTTCTGGATCATGGCGACCGCCTCGGGAAGCCGGATCTTCTTGTCCGCCCACGAATAGCCGAGGTAATTCATCACCAGCGGCTGATCGGGATTGAGTTCAAGCGCCTTGATCAGGCTCTTCTCGCCTTCTTCCCAGCGGCCCGTACGCTCCAGCGCGATGCCATGGGCATAGAATATCGACCAGTGACGCGCGCCCGGCGTCTCCATCCGCTCGATCGTCTCGGCGTAGACTTTCGCGGCTTCCTCGAAACGCTTGTGGCCCCGCAGCATGTCGGCGAGGGTGGCGAGCGTTGTCAGGTTATCGGGCCGTTCTTTCGACATTTCCCGCAGGATGACGGCTGCTTCGTCGGTGCGCCCGACGCTGTCCAGCGCCCAGGCGCTGCGGATGCGGGCGGCCCATTTGTAGGGCGAATCGTCACTGATCGCCCCGAACGCCGCGATGGCTTCTTCCCAGTGGCCGTCTTCTTCCAGCATGTCGCCCAGAAGCGCCTGCGCCACATCCATATCCGGCTTCACGTAAAGGGCCAGCCGCAGGTAGATCATCGACACGTCGCTCACGGACTCGCGAGAGAGCGCCGAGGCCGCGCCGTACAGCGCTTCCGCCAGTCCGTCGGTCGCCGTCGTCACCGGAAAGGCCTCGGCAATCGGACGGCCGTGATACAGGTAGGCGCGCAGGACCGGGTTCTCGCCATAACGGGCCGTCAGCCCCTTCAGGTACGCCATCGCCGCGTCGGGGCCGTCGCGTTTCTCCAGCAGGGCCGCGTAGACCAGCCTCGATCGCAGGTCCAGCGACACGCCATCGGGCAGGGCGTCGAGCGCATCCAGTGCGCCGGCCGGGTCGCCGGACGCGCCCAGCAGCATGGCCTTGTGATAGGCATGAAACGGCGCGAACGACTTCTTCTTTTCGAGCGGCTTCAGACGCGCCAGCGCCCGCTTCACATCGTCGGACCCGTAGGCCGCCCATGCGCGGAACAGGGGCGCGAGCAACTGCATGCTGCCACGCGCGCTGGCCTTGTCGACCAGAGCTTCGGCCTTGCCATAGCGCTTGTTTACGATGTGATCGGTCGAGATCACCAGGTTGGCGACGGGTGACTGTTCGTAGCGGTTCAGCACGCGCTGGGCGAGCGGCAGCGCACGATCGATGCGGCCGGCCGCCACATCCAGCAGGAACGATCTGCGCACCAGCCATTCATTGTCGGGATCTTCCGCCAGTGCGCGGGCGAAATAGCTGGAGGCCACGGCGGTATCGCCATCCAGTTTTGCCTGTCTGCCAGCCAGAAACGCCCCGATGCCCTCGCCCGAGATGACCGGGAGCGACGAAGATGCGCCGGAATCCTGCGTATCTGCCTTGGCGACCGCAGTTGACTGGGAGAGGCGGATTTCATGCCCGGCGATTTCAGCCTGGGCAAGTGTGGCGGTCAGCAGCAGGATGCCGGTGCCAATGGCGAGTCGCATCCCGTGCCTGGGGAGAGATATCGAACGGTTCATGCAGCTATTCTCTGCGCTGCGCCGCGTCCTGCAACCCGAAATCGTGGCAATTGCGACAACGGTCGCGAAAAAAACCGGTCAACCTTGCGGATTGGCCAGTTGCACTGCGCCCAGAACCGGACCGAAGCCGCCCGCCTGAACGATCACGGCGCAGCCATCGCGGCCTTCGGACCATGCGCGACGCATGTCGACGGGCACCATCAGGCCGGTCGAGCCGTCCCATGTGGCGATCCGTTCGATCTTCCGGACGACGTTGAAATACGACAGGGTCTTGCCGCCGTTCTCGCCGCGCTTGATCTCGACGTCGTGGCGGCTGTCGAAGGTGACAAGCCAGACCCAGGCGGTCTCGTTCAGGTCTCGCGGCTGCAGGTGAACCTGATACTGCCCGTCCCCCAGCGGCTGTGTGCTGATCTCGACCGGCGTGGGGGCCTTTACGTTCCGGATGGCCGTTTCCACCGAATGGCTGCGGCTGCCCACGACCTGATCCTGTCCGCCGATCACGATCTGCGGCGTGTAGGCGTACCGACCGCCCGCACGACCGACATAGTTGCGCTGGCGGGTCGATGATTCGGGCAGCGAAAAGGTGTCACGCCAGCCGATATAGTCCCAGTAGTCCACATGAAAGCTGAGTCCCAGCACATCGTCGCGCTTCACAAGCTCTCCCATCAGCCTGTCGGCGGGCGGGCAGGAGTTGCACCCCTGACTCGTGAACAGCTCGACAACCGTGATCCGGTTGTCCTCGGCCTGGACATTGGCTGACAGTAGCATCAGCGCGGACCCGGCGATGGCGATCAGTCTGGCTGCAGTTTTCATGGCTCAAAAATAGGCAGATGAATGAAAACGGGCGAGTCACATGCGGGTGACTCGCCCGTCATTCGCGACACTGTGATGTCAGCCGGTCCGTGCCTGATCAGGCGGCCAGGCGGCGCAACACGTAGTGCAGGATGCCGCCGTGGCGGTAGTAATCGACTTCGTCAGCCGTATCGATCCGGCAGAGGAGCTGGATCTCTTCGGTCGAGCCATCGCTGCGTTTGATCGTGCAGGCGACGTCCTGTCTCGGCTTGATGCCGTCGGCGATGCCGCTCAGCGAGATCTCCTCCGAACCGTCGAGCTTCAGGCTCTTGCGGGTCTGGCCGTCCTTGAACACCAGCGGCAGCACGCCCATGCCGACCAGGTTCGAGCGATGGATACGCTCGAAGCTTTCGGCGATGACCGCCTTGACGCCCAGCAGGCTGGTGCCTTTCGCGGCCCAGTCCCGTGACGATCCCGTGCCGTATTCCTTGCCCGCGATCACGACCAGGGGCCGACCCTCTTCCTGATAGCGCATGGCCGCATCGTAGATCGACATCTGGTCGCCCGACGGCATGTGGCGGGTCACGCCGCCCTCGGTGCCGGGTGCCATCTCGTTGCGGATGCGGATGTTGGCGAAGGTGCCACGCATCATCACCTGATGGTTGCCGCGGCGCGAGCCGTAGGAATTGAACTCGCGCGGCGGGACCTGATGGTCGGCCAGATAACGTCCGGCGGGATGTTCCTCGCGGAACGAGCCCGCCGGCGAAATATGGTCCGTGGTCACCGAGTCACCCATCATCGCCAGGATGCGGGCGTCCTCGACATTGCTGAAGCCGCCGGGCTCCGCCGACATGCCTTCGAAGTACGGGGGATGCTGGACATAGGTCGACGTGGAATCCCAGTCGTAGGTCAGGCCGCCGGAAACGTCGATCCGCTGCCAGTTCTCGTCGCCCTTGAAGACGTCGCCATAGCGCATCTCGAACATCGATTCCTTGACGCAGGAACGGACGGTTTCGCTCACCTCCTTGTTGGACGGCCAGATGTCCTTCAGGAACACGTCGTTGCCGTCGCTGTCCTGACCCAACGGGTCGTTCAGCAGGTTGATCTTCATCGAACCGGCGATGGCATAGGCGACCACCAGCATCGGCGAGGCGAGATAGTTCGCCTGCACGTGCGGGTTCACGCGGCCTTCGAAGTTGCGGTTGCCCGACAGCACCGAACAGGCCACCAGATCCTTCTCGTTGATCGCGTTGGCGATCGGTTCGGGCAGGGGCCCGGAGTTGCCGATGCAGGTCGTGCAGCCATAGCCGACCAGATCGAACCCGAGCTTGTTCAGGTCATCGGACAGACCGGCGGCGTCCAGATAGTCGGTGACCACCTGGCTGCCCGGTGCCAGCGATGTCTTCACCCACGGCTTGACGGTCAAGCCCCTGGCGGCGGCGTTGCGCGCCACCAGACCGGCGCCGAGCATGACGCTGGGGTTCGACGTATTGGTGCACGATGTGATGGCAGCGATGACCACGTCGCCATGGGTCAGATCGCAGTCCAGTTCCTTGACGCGGGCGGTTGCACCCTTGTCGGCGACGTCGAAGACTTCGGAAAGGGCCTTCTCGAAATCCGTGTCCGCGGTCGACAGCAGCACGCGATCCTGCGGCCGCTTGGGCCCGGCTAGGGCCGGTTCGACCGTCGAAATGTCCAGTTCCAGTGTATCGGTGAAGACCGGATCCACATCGTCCAGCCACAGTCCCTGTTCCTTGGCGTAGGCTTCGGTCAGGGCCACCAGATCGTCCGGGCGTGCGGTGGAACGCATGTAGGCCAGCGTTTCCTCGTCGATCGGGAAGAAGCCGCAGGTCGCGCCATATTCCGGCGCCATGTTCGCGATGGTGGCGCGGTCGGCCAGGCTCATCTGACGGACGCCGTCGCCGAAGAACTCGACGAACTTGCCGACAACGCCCTTGGCACGCAGCATCTGAGTGACGTTGAGCACCAGGTCGGTCGCCGTCGTGCCTTCCTTCAGCTTGCCGGTCAGCTTGAAGCCGACGACTTCGGGAATCAGCATGGAGATCGGCTGGCCCAGCATGGCGGCTTCGGCCTCGATCCCGCCGACGCCCCAGCCCAGCACGGCCAGTCCGTTGACCATCGTGGTGTGGCTGTCCGTGCCGACCAACGTGTCGGGATAGGCGACGGTCTTGCCGTCCTCTTCCTTGGTCCAGACCACCTTGGCCAGATATTCCAGGTTCACCTGATGGCAGATGCCGGTGCCCGGCGGCACGACCCGGAAGTTGTCGAATGCCGTGGAACCCCAGCGCAGGAACTCATAGCGTTCCTTGTTGCGGGCATATTCCAGATCGACGTTGGTCTTGAACGCGGTCGTATCGCCGAATGCGTCAACCATCACCGAATGGTCGATGACCAGATCGACGGGGCTGAGCGGATTGATCTTCTTGGGGTCGCCGCCCATCGATTCGATGGCGGCACGCATGGCGGCCAGATCGACAACGGCAGGCACCCCGGTGAAATCCTGCATCAGCACGCGCGCGGGACGGTACGCGATCTCGCGGTCCGAACGGCGCTCGTTCAGCCACGCGGCGGCGGCCTTGATGTCTTCGACGGTGACGGTGCGGCCGTCCTCATAGCGCAGCAGGTTTTCCAGCAGCACCTTCAGGGACTTCGGAAGGGTGGACAGATCGCCCAGTTCGGCCTCCGCAGCCTTCAGGCTGTAGTAGTCATACGAATGTCCGCCGGCTTCCAGACTGCGGCGTGTCTTCAGCGTGTCCTGGCCCAATTCAAGTCTCCTTCCATGGCATGCAAGGCAAGCGTCAAGACCTCCCGACCCCTGTCGCGATCCCGCTTCCGCCTCTTTTCCCAATCTTCTGACCGCTCTTGTACCAGTTGCCGCCGCCACGACAAACGGACAATCAGGCGCGGCAGGCCTGAAACGTGATCGATAGCCGCGCGCTGGATTTTTTCCGGTCGCCTGCCGGATATTCTGTCCTGGCACAAGCGCGCGTGTTTCCGTCGTAAAACTGGGGGATGGCGTTCATGTACTACTGGAATACCTAAATACAGATGTTTTGAATGCTTCCGCCCAGCGCCCCCTTTTCAACTGCAAGTCCGTTCAATACTGATCGGAGGGAGATTGCCCTTCGGGCGAGTGCGTAGCAGTAGGCCGTTTCATGATTTTCGTTCGTCTTCTCATCCTGCTGATCAGCCTGTCTGCCTGGGCAGGATCGGCCACGGCAGAAACCTTCAAGCAGTTCTACGATCAAGGGCGCGCTGCCCGCGAGGCGGGTGATCTGGATCGTGCCGAAGCACTTTTCAGGGCGGCGATGGACAAGGCACCCGGGAATCCCGACGCCGCCCTGTTTCTGGGACTGACACTGAACGGTCTGGGGCGTCCGGAAGAGGCGGTGCGCCTGCTGGAACCTTTCGTCGAACGGTTTCCCGACTATGTCGGGCTGGATCTTGCGCTGATCCGGGCGATGGCGGCGGTCGGCGATCATGATCGCGCCGAGCGCCGGATGGATGCCCTGTTGCAACGGTTCCCTGACAATGCCGCCGCGCGGGCCCTCGACGCGCGGATCGACCTGTATCAGCAGCGCCCGGCGGAGGCTGAACGCAAGTATGCCGCGCTTCTGTCCGACGAACCCGACAACCGTGCCGCGCAGGTGGGATCGATTGATGCGGCCCTGGCCCTGCCGGATATCGCACGCGCTGAACGCAGGCTCCAGCGGCTGGAGGCAACTTTCCCCGGCGATCCGGCGATTACGTCCCGGCGGGAGCGGCTTCGCGGTCTGAAACAGGCGCGTGATGCCCGCGAGGACTGGATCGTCGCGCTGGGTTACCGGGTCGGCGATTTCGATCCCGACCTGAAACGTCACGAAGGTGTGCTGGACATCGTCCGGGAACGGCCTGGAGACATCTACCGCCTGAGGCTGGAGACCGAGAGCCGGAACGGCGAGGTGGACGCGATCGCGGATGCTTTCCTGACCCCGTGGCGCAACGAGATATATGTACCGACGCTGAGGCTGGGCATCGGACCCGGCAACGACTTCCTGCCCGATTACCGGGTGGGCGCGGATGTCTCGGTGCGGGTGCGCGACGCTGGAGGTCTACTGCCGGTCACCGTGCTGGATGCGGGCATTCTGGCATCGGGACTGAACGATGGTCAGGCCGAGCGGCTGTCGCTCGGCGCGGTTCAGTATTTCGATGTCGGATACGGGTCATTCTACACCACCTTTCGCGGCTTCCTGACCAATGACGAGAACGGCAACAATATTCTCGGCTGGGTCGGGCAGGCGGATTGGCGGTTTCCGGGCGGATGGGCGATCCGCGGTGGCTATGGCGTTGCGCCAGAGGATTCCGAAGGCCGGACGATCGTCATCCGGACGGCTTTTTCGGCTGTCGAGCTTCCATTGTCCGACCGGACGACCGTGATCGGTTCGTTCGCGCGGGAGGATATCCGGGATATCACCCGGCGGTACTTCATCGGTCTGACGTTGAAGTACGAATTCTGATGTTCTTGCTGACCGTGCCGCAGATCATCTGGATGGCCGCCGTCGTGCTGATCGCGATCGCATTGCTGGTGTTCGCCGTTCTTCTGCTGCGCAGGTTTGTCAACGAACTGTTCGAAGCACGCCGCAAGCGGATCCGCAAACAACGGGTGCGCACGCTGCTGACGGAGATACGGGAGCATCCTGATCGCGCCCCTGACTCCATCGATCTGCCGCGCCGAAAACGCGCCGCGTTCGAGAAGACGGCGCTGGCCCTGCTGGACGATCTGAAGGGGCCGGAACGCGACGCGCTGATCCGGTTCCTGATGGCCATCGGCACCATGACGCGCGCGATCAACCGCATGCAGAGCCGGCGCGCAGTCGTGCGTGAGCGATCCGCTGCAATGCTCGGGATTTTCCCTGATGACCGCGCCAGACACCAGCTCACCCTGGCATTGGGCGATCGGGACCTGGCGGTCCGACTTGCGGCGGCTTCCTCGCTGCTGATGTCCGGGGCGGAGATGGATATCACCCGGATCATGGCGGAAATGGATCGCGACGGTGCCCTGTCGCGCGCGCGCGCGTTGTTTCACGGCAAGGGCAGCGTCGAACTTGCCCAGGCGGCGGAACCGCATCTGGACGAGGCGAAGACCAAACTCTTCGGCCTTGAAATCTTCGGCGGGTCGAGCGGGCGGATTGCCGCCCAGACGCTGGTCAGGGAAATCGGGCATCCGGACGGGTCTGTCAAAGCGACGGCGTTGCGCGCGATCCGTGACGAGGACCATCCGGCGCTCGCCGAGGCGGTGATCGACGCCATCGACAATGACGACTGGAAGGTACAGGTCGAAGCCGTGGCCGCGGCGGGGCGGCTGGGACTTGAGGATGCCCGGCCGGCGCTGGAGCCGCTGATCGAGAACGGCGAATGGCAGGTCCGCAATGCCGCTGCCCATGCGTTGAACCGGATCGGGCCGAATTCGGATTCGGCGGCGGATCGATGACCTGGACCGGGTTCGCGGTCGAGTGGCTGCTGCCGGCAGCCAACGTGATCATGCTGATGATCCTGGCAACGGGCGTGTTTCAGTATACGCTCTATTTCGCCCAGATGCTGGTCGCATTCATCGTGTTGCGGCAGGAGCGCGCGCAGCGGCGCGCACTGCGGCGCTTCGAACTGACGAACCGCATTCTGCCGCCTGTCTCGATCATCGTTCCGGCTTTCAACGAAGCGGACCACATCGTCGACAACATCAATTCGATGCTGGCGCTGGACTATGCCTCTCTCGAAATCGTGGTCGTGGACGATGGTTCGACCGACGACATGTTTGCCGAGATCGATCGCCATTTCGAGCTTGAAGAAGCGGAGATGGAGATCGACGAGGCGTTCTCCAGCGAGGAAATCCATACCACTCATCTGTCGCGAAAGCATCCCAATCTGGTCGTCATACGCAAGGAAAACGGCGGACGTGCCGACGCCCTGAATGCCGGTCTCGCGGTTTCCCGTGCCCCGTTTTTCTGTGCGCTGGACGCGGACAGCATGCTGGAGCGGGATGCCCTGCATCGTGCGGTCGGGCCGTTCGTCCACGCGCCGGACAAGGTGATCGCCGTAGGCGGCACGTTGCGTGTCGCAAACGGGTCGATGTTCGTGGCCGGACGCCTGTCCGATGTGCGGCTTCCGGGCAGGCTTCTGCCGCTGATCCAGACGCTGGAGTATCTGCGCTCGTTCCTGATGGCCCGCCTGTCCTGGAGCCGTTTCAACACCGTCATCTGTGTCAGCGGCGCCTTTGGCGTGTTTCTGAAAGAACCGGTGCGCGACATTGGCGGGTTTCGTCCGGGCGCGGCCGGCGAGGACATGGATCTGGTGGTACGGCTGCATCGGCTGATGCGCGACCGGGACCGGGCGTATCTCATTCACTACATCGCCGAGCCTGTCTGCTGGACCCATGTGCCTGAAACCTGGCGGGATTTTGCCAGCCAGCGCATCCGTTGGCAGCGGGGTGCGCTGGAGGTCTTCTTCCGGAATGCGGACATGCTCGTGAAGCCCCGGTACGGTCGTGTCGGCTGGTTCGGACTGCTGCATGGTTTCATTCTGGATGTCGCCAGTCCGGTCCTCGAAGTGCTGGGCTATGTGCTGTTTCCGCTGCTGTGGATTTTCGGTCTGCTGAACCAGGACTATGCGTTCGCCTTCATCGCGATCGTGTTCGCGTTCGGCTTCTTCATCTCGGTGCTTGGCATCGTCATGGACGAGATCGAACTGAAGCGCGTGACCAGCGCCCGGCAGCTTCTGACCCTGCTGGGCGTCGCGGCGGTCGAGAACGTCGGTTTCCGCCAGTATCACAACATCTGCCGCTTCATCGGTACGTGGCAGTATCTGAGAGGGGTCAGGGGATGGAAGAACGGATGAGTCATCGTGAGATACGTGGAAAAACAGAGCGAGTCAGCTTACAAAGCTAGACTCTCTGGCGGCAGTTAGCAGGGGGTTGTCCGAGCGTCTATCCTGTATTTTCTCAAGTGCTTCAGTTAGCTCTATAATCGCGCTGTAGACATTTTTTAGCATTGACACTCTTGCATCATTTTTCGTCTTACTCTGGACATCAAGCCCATCAATGATATCTGTTAAACGTTCTATCCAGACATAATCATTGGACTTTGAATTGGAGAGAATCTCTTCAAATTCGCGAAAGCCAATAACTTCAAATCTTCTGGTCCCCCAACTCGATTCCTTAATCATCATGTCGCCAATTCCATGCTGGAAATCTCGATAAAGCCAACTTTCCCTAGTTGAAACAGCTTGCATCGCTCTTTCAACTGTCTCATCAATCACACTTTGTGAGATATCTGCTCCAAGCGTTCTTTGTGATATCTCAGCAGCCAAATCTTTTGCAAGGCTAGCTTTTTCGTCAGCTTCTAATCCAGTCGCAATTTCAGCGCTGTGCTGGCTGAGATGCCGCTGTAAAATGACATCCAAGTGTGCTGCTATTTCTGCAGGTCGAATGTCAAAATTTTGGTCTATTCTCCATAACTCGCACAGAGCCTGCATCCTTTGGCGCTCGATAAAAGATCCATCTGACAAGGCATGCGAGATGGAACCTAATGCATTCTCGAAATCAAACGCGAAATCTGGTGCATTCAACGAAAAGCCATTAATTTCTCTGCGATATGCACGGATCCATCCAAGAAGTGCTGCGATTCGATATAACGTACTATCAAATTTGTATTTTTCATATTTTGTTGCAGTTTCTCGATTGGAGAAAAATGAATCTCTGCCACGATAAACGAGAAATTCGTTTAGTCGCCAAAAAAGATCAGAAGAAGCTGACTCAATTGGGTCAAAATAGGACGAAAAAATTTTTCGTGAAAGCTTTTCTTCTTTGCGTTCTTCCAAAAAAATTCTGACAACAACTTCTTTCAAAAAAATCCCAATAATCGCGCCACCTATGGAGAGTGCAGCGACAACTAAACGTGGATCATGGCCAAGCAATGTCTCCATCAATCACATTCCGATCATCTTGCATTGAGAATTAGCCCGAATGTGATTGCGATATTAGTTATCTCTGATGTCAATAAAAAAACTACTTCGACAGTTGCTTCATGCCCGCTTCGAGACCTTCGAGCGTCAGCGGGTGCATGCGGTTGCCCATCATCTCCTGGATCAGCTTGATCGACGGCGTGTAGTCCCAGTATTTCTGCGGCACGGGGTTCAGCCAGATCGACTTCTGATAGACGTTCAGGAAGCGCTTCATCCAGACCTCGCCGGATTCCTCGTTCCAGTGCTCCACCGAACCGCCCGGATAGACGATCTCGTAGGGGCTCATGGTGGCGTCGCCGACGAAGATCAGCTTGTAGTCGGCGGGGAACGTGTGCAGCACCTGCCAGGTATCCACATATTCGGTGTGGCGGCGGCGGTTGTCCTTCCACAGCTTCTCGTAGAGGCAATTGTGGAAGTAATAGTATTCCATGTGCTTGAACTCGGTCTTCGCGGCCGAGAACAGCTCTTCCAGGGTGCGGATGTGGTCGTCCATCGATCCGCCGATGTCGAGCAGCAGCAGCACCTTCGCCGTGTTACGGCGCTCCGGCACCATCTTGATGTCCAGATAACCGGCATTGTCGGCGGTCGACTTGATGGTGTCGGGCAGGTCCAGTTCCATGTCCGCGCCTTCGCGGGCGAACCGGCGCAGGCGGCGCAGCGCCACCTTGATGTTGCGGGTGCCGAGTTCCAGTTCGTCGTCGAGGTTCTTGTACTCGCGCTTGTCCCAGACCTTCACCGCGCGGCGATGGCGGCTTTCCTTCTGGCCGATGCGCACGCCTTCGGGGTTGTAGCCGTGGGCGCCGAAGGGCGAGGTACCGGCGGTGCCGATCCACTTGTTGCCGCCCTGATGGCGCTTCTCCTGCTCCTCAAGGCGCTTCTTCAGCGTCTCCATCAGCTTCTCGAACCCGCCCAGGGCTTCGATTTCGGCCATCTCTTCGGGGCTCAGGACCTTCTCCGCCAGCTTCTGCAGCCATTCCTCTGGGATTTCGTGGCTCGCCTCTTCAGAGACGAAATCCAGTCCGTTGAAGCACTTGCCGAAGACCTGATCGAACTTGTCGATGTTCTTCTCGTCCTTCACCAGCGTGGCGCGGGCGAGATAGTAGAACTCGTCGACCTTGTAGCCGGTGACGTGCTGTTTCATGGCTTCAAGCAGCATCAGGTACTCGCGCAGGGTCGCGGGTACCTTGTTGTTCCTGAGTTCCAGGAAGAAATTGACGAACATGTCCGCCTCCCAACTCTGCTGTCCTCGGACTTAGGTCCGGGGCGCTGTGAACCAAACGGTCCGCCTCGACACAGACCCTCGGGTCAGGCCCGGGGCATGCACCAAGATCCTACTTGTTCTGCTCGCGCTTGGCGAGGAAGGCCAGCCGTTCGAACAAGTGCACGTCCTGCTCGTTCTTCAGCAGCGCGCCATGCAGCGGCGGGATCAGCTTCTTCGGATCGCGCGACTTCAGCGTGTCCACCGGCAGATCCTCGCTCATCAGCAGCTTCAGCCAGTCGAGCAGTTCCGACGTCGACGGCTTCTTCTTCAGACCCGGCACATCGCGGATCTCGTAGAAGATGCGCATGGCCTCGGACACCAGTTCACGCTGGATGTCGGGATAATGCACCTCGACGATCTCGCGCATTGTCTCGTCGTCAGGGAAACGGATGTAGTGGAAGAAACAGCGGCGCAGGAAGGCGTCGGGCAGTTCCTTCTCGTTGTTCGACGTGATGATGATCAGCGGGCGCTGCTTCGCGACGACCGTCTCGCCGGTCTCGTAGACGAAGAACTGCATGCGGTCGAGTTCCAGCAGCAGGTCGTTCGGGAATTCGATGTCGGCCTTGTCGACCTCGTCGATCAGCAACACCGGACGCTTCTCGGCCGTGAAGGCCTCCCACAGCTTGCCGCGCTTGATGTAGTTGCTGATGTCCTTCACACGCTCGTCGCCCAGCTGCGAATCGCGCAGGCGGCTGACGGCGTCATATTCGTACAGGCCCTGCTGCGCCTTGGTGGTCGATTTCACGTGCCATTCGATCAGGTTGGTATCGAACGCCTTCGCGACTTCATGCGCCAGGACCGTCTTGCCGGTGCCGGGCTCGCCCTTGATCAGCAGCGGACGTTCAAGGGTGGATGCCGCATTGACCGCGACCATCAGGTCTTCGGTCGCGACGTAATTGCTGGTGCCTTCAAAGCGCATGTTGTCTCCCCGTCCGCTTCGTATGGATGTCTTTAAATCAGATGCTGGGCAAACTAGGTCTACTGACCGGTACGATCAAGTGCGGGTAACCGGGGGCAGCCTGCGGGCTGGCCGGTCTCGCCTTGGCATCCGACTTGCTGTAGCGTGCCGCAAACGCCGGAAAAGCGGATTCGGGGAGACGGGAAATGTCGGAATCAACAGCTGAACAGTTCGACGACGCGGCCTACGGCGCGCTCAAGTCGGCGCTGGGCGATCAGATGGTCGAGATGCTGATGGCCAAGTTCGTGGTGCAGATGCACGAGAAGATCGAACTGCTGAAAGCGGGCATCGCGGCACGCGACATGGCTGTGGTCAAGCAGCAGGCCCATGACCTGACATCCAGCTCGGGTTCGGTCGGCCTGAAAGCCATGAAGCTGGTTGCCAGCGCCTGCGAGTTCGCTGTCAAGGATGGCGAGGAGGAAAAGGCACTGGCGCATGCCCAGGAACTGGTCGACATGGCCCCCGAAACCGAAGCGGCGATCCGCGCCGAACTACCCAATATGGCCTGAACGGCCCTGAAGAAGGCAGAAGTGTAAATGGACAAGCGTATTCTGGTCGTCGAGGACAACATGCTGGTGCAGGAGGTCTATGCCTCCGCCTTGCAGTCGCTGGGCTGCGAGGTGGTGACGGCAGACGACGGCAACGAGGCGCTGGAACTCGCCGATGAGGAAACGCCGGATCTGATCATCATGGACATCATGCTGCCGGGTGTGTCCGGGCTCGATCTGGTCCAGACGATGAAGAAGGACCCGAAGCTGAAGGACGTGCCGATCATCGTGGTCACGACGATGGCGATGGCGGGCGATCAGGAGAAGATCAAGGCGGCGGGTGCCGATGCCTATCTGCCCAAGCCCATTCAGGTCGACGAGTTCATCGAAGCCGTCCGCAAGACCCTCGAAGGATAAGACATGGCTGACTGGCTCGTGACCGGGGGCTGCGGCTTCATTGGCTCGCACCTCTCCGACGCCCTGATCGCGCGCGGCGACCGGGTGACCATCGTCGACGACCTGTCGACCGGCAACCGGTCCAATCCGCCCGCCGACGCCGAGATCGTCGTCGGCGACATCCGCGACGCCGATCTGATGAATCGGCTGATGCAGGGCAAGGATGGCTGCTTTCACCTGGCAGCTGTCGCATCTGTCCAGAAATGCACCGAGGAATGGGCCGACAGTCACAAAGTGAACCTCACCGGCACGATCAACGTGTTCGAGGCGGCGAAACAGGCGGGCCGCAAACCGGTGGTCTACGCCTCGTCGGCCGCGACCTATGGCGACAATCCGAATGTGCCGCTTTCCGAAGACGAGATGATGAAACCCCTGTCGGCCTACGGTGCCGACAAGCTGGGGTGCGAACTTCATGGCCGCGTGGCATTTGGTGTCCACGGCGTGCCGAACACGGGCTTCCGTTTCTTCAACGTCTTCGGCCCACGGCAGGATCCCAAGTCACCCTATTCCGGTGTCATCGCGATCTTCACCGACCGCATCCGCGCCGGGCAGGGGATCACGATCTTCGGCGACGGCGGACAGGTGCGTGATTTCGTCTTCGTCGGCGATGTGGTCCGGCACCTGATCGCGGCGATGGATGCGGGCGGCGGACAGGGCGAGGCCTACAATGTCTGCACCGGCGTCGAGACGTCCGTGCTCGACCTGGCGAACATCGTGGCGGAAATCTGCGGGACCGAGGCGGACATCACCTTCGCGGATGCGCGGACCGGCGACATTCGCACATCGATCGGCAACCCGGCCAAGGCGACGGCGGCCTTCAATGTGCCCGCGCAGATGGCTTTCCGGGACGGCCTGAAACTGACGCTGGAGTCCGAGTAGTTCAGTTTTGTCTGGAATAAAAAGGGGCCGCAGCCGGCATGGCTGCGACCCTGATTGCGATCAGGCCTTTTTCAGGATATCGCGGATCTCTTCCAGAAGCTGGACATCGCGCGGCGGGGGCGGTGCCTCTGCCGGGGCTTCTTCCTGCTTCCGCTTCATCTTGTTCATCTGCTTCACGAAGATGAAGATCACGAAGGCGATGATGACGAAATCGACAATCGTGTTGATGAAGATGCCGTAATTGACGGTCGCGGCACCGGCTTCCTGGGCGGCGGCCAGGTTCGGATAGGTGCCGCCCGACAGGTTCACGTAAAGCTCGGTGAAATCGACGCCGCCGGTGAACATGCCGACGAACGGCATCACGATGTCCTTCACCAGGGACGACACGATCTTGCCGAACGCCGCGCCGATGATGATGCCGATGGCCATGTCCATGACATTGCCGCGCATCGCGAATTCCTTGAATTCCTTGAGCACGCTGCTTCCCTCCTCGTCTTGTGTTGTTCATGCTCCCGCATGCGCCGGAGCGGCCTGATCCCGAAAGCGAATCAGTGTTCGGAATAGGCTATCATAATCCGTGCCAGTTACGGATCATGTCGAGAAAGGGCGCAAGACTGCCTTTCCGGCTCCGGATCGACCAGGCCGGTCGCCAGGCGAGCCGTGTGACCTTGGTCCAGTCCAGCACGCCGTCCGTGTCGGCAGGCGTCGCATAGATGTCCGGGTCATCGGGCTTTTCGGTCTTCATGTCGGCATCATGCGGACAAGAGCCGCCTCATGCCGCATGAACAAAGCCGGAAAAGCGATTACATTCGCCTGATGGATACCGCCGCCGCCTTTGCAAACGCCGGAAATCTGCCGCAGGGCTTCGTCGACTGGTTCGACGGGCGTGGATGGCAGCCCCGACCGCACCAGCTGGCCCTGCTGGATCTGGCGCGGCAGGAACGCAACGCGCTGTTGATCGCGCCGACCGGCGGCGGCAAGACGCTGGCCGGGTTCCTGCCCAGCCTGGTTGACCTGGCCGAGAACCCGCGACCGGGCCTGCATACGCTCTACGTCTCGCCCCTGAAGGCGCTGACCTATGACATTCAGCGCAATCTGGAAGCCCCGGTCCGCGAGATCGGTCTCGACCTGACGCTGGAGAGCCGGACCGGCGACACGCCCCAGTCGAAGCGGGCGCGTCAGCGGCACACACCACCGAACATCCTGCTGACTACACCGGAGCAGCTGGCGCTGATGCTGGCCTCGCGCGACACGCTGAAGATCTTCCGGCACCTGCACACGGTCGTGGTGGACGAGTTGCACGCCTTCGCCGATTCGAAGCGCGGTGACCTGCTGGCTCTGGGTCTGGCAAGGCTGGCGACGCTGGTCCCTGACCACCGGCGTGTCGGCCTGTCGGCGACCATTGCCGATCCCGACCGATTGGCGCACTACATCGGGCTTGCGGGCGCAGAGGCATCCATCGTGCGCGGTGCGCCGGGGCCGAATCCGGAGGTCAGCATCCTGCGTGCCGAGGGGCGTATTCCGTGGTCGGGTCATTCGGCACGTCATGCGATCCCCGAAATCTACGAGACGATCAAACGCCGGAAAACGGTTCTGATCTTCGTGAACACCCGCAGTCAGGCCGAGATCATCTTTCAGGAACTCTGGCGGGTGAACGAAGATGCGCTGCCCATCGCGCTGCATCATGGCAGTCTGGATGTGGAGCGCCGCCGCAAGGTCGAGACCGCCATGGCGAAGGGAGCGCTGCGCGCTGTGGTCTGCACATCGACGCTGGATCTGGGCATCGACTGGGGCGATGTCGATCTGGTGGTGCAGATCGGTGCGCCGAAGGGCGCGGCGCGCACGCTGCAGCGAATCGGCCGCGCGAACCATCGCCTCGACGAACCCAGTCATGCCATGTTCGCGCCCGCCAACCGGTTCGAGGAAATGGAATGTCTCGCCGCGCTGGAGGCGCTGGACAAGCGCGAGGTCGATGGCCCAGAGCGCCGAGCGGGCGGGCTGGATGTACTGGCACAGCACATACTGGGCATCGCCTGCGGTGCGCCTTTCGCGCCGGACGAGGTGTTTCAGGAGATCGCGCGCACCGAACCCTATGGCGATCTGGACCGCGAGACATTCGATCGCGTCGTCGATTTCGTGGCGACCGGTGGCTATGCGCTGAAACGCTACGAACGCTACAACCGGCTGAAGCAGACCGGCGATGGCCGCTATCGCGTCGCCAATCCGCGCATTGCCCAGCAGTACCGCCTGAACGTCGGCACCATCGTCGAGGCCCCGATGCTGAAAGTGCGGCTGAACGGCGGGCGGCAACTGGGCGAGGTCGAGGAATATTTCATCGAACAGCTTTCGCCCGGCGACACGTTCGTCTTCGCGGGCGAGGTGCTGCGCTTCAAGGCGGTACGGGAGACCACGGCCATCGTCACCCGCGCACCGGGCGAGGAAGCCAGCGTCCCCAGCTACATGGGCGGCAAGTTTCCGCTTTCGACATTTCTGGCCGCGAAGGTGCGGCGCATTCTGGCCGATCCGCAGAAGCATCCGGGACTGTCCGAGCAGACGCTGGAGTGGCTGCGGCTGCAGAAGTGGCGGTCCATCCTGCCACGCCCCGACCAGTTGCTGGTCGAGACCTTTCCGCGGGGCAGCAAGCACTACATGGTCGCCTATCCGTTCGAAGGGCGACTCGCGCATCAGACGCTGGGCATGCTGCTGACCCGCCGCATGGAGCGCGCGCGGCTCAGACCGCTCGGTTTCGTGGCCTCCGACTATGCGATTGCCGTCTGGTCTCTGCGGCCGGTCGAGGACGTCGACGGCCTGTTCGACAGGGATATGCTGGGCGACGATCTGGAGGACTGGCTGGATCAGTCGATCCTGATGAAACGGACATTCCGCAACGTCGCGACCGTCGCCGGGCTGATCGAACGCCGGTTTCCGGGGCAGGAGAAGTCAGGCCGCCAGATGACGATCTCGTCGGATCTGATCTACGATGTCCTGCGTGAGCATGAACCCGACCACGTGCTGCTGCGGGCGACATGGGCCGACGCGGCGACAGGCTTGCTGGATGTGCGCCGCCTCGCCGACATGCTGGTGCGTGTGGCGGGCCATATCACGGTCCAGCGCCTCGACCGCGTATCGCCGCTGGCTGTGCCGGTGCTGCTGGATATCAGCAAGGAACCCATACGCGGCGAAGCTCTGGAAGACCTGGTTGCCGAAGTCGCCGACGACCTGATGGCCGAAGCGACGCAGCTGCTCTGACGTCTGTTCAGCCTTCAACTGAAACGGTCAAACGCACTGAGCGTCACCCCTGCCTCCGTGCGCGGGCAACCGTCGATTCAGCGAACGCCGTGCGTACCGGATATTCAGGAAGGCCCCCGGATAAACCGGGGGTGACAGCCCGGGAGTCGGCGATGGCTCTAGGCAGGCTCGTCGATGCCGTTCGCCATGCAGGCGGCGGTGATCGTGTTGGCCAGCAGGCAGGCGATGGTCATGGGGCCGACGCCACCGGGAACGGGCGTGATGGCACCGGCGCGGGGCAGGGCGGCATCGAAGTCCACGTCGCCCACCAGCCGGGTCTTGCCGTCGTCCTTCGGGATGCGGTTGATGCCGACGTCGATCACGGTCGCACCTTCGGCGATCCAGTCGCCTTTCACGAAATGCGGGCGGCCCACGGCGGCGACGACGATATCCTGCCGGCGGCACAGCCCGGCCAGATCCTTCGTGCGGCTGTGGGCGATGGTTACCGTGCAGCTTTCCTGCAGCAACAGCATGGCCATCGGCTTGCCGACGATATTGGAACGTCCGATGACGATGGCGTTCCTGCCCGACAGGTCGCCCAGCCGCTCTTTCAGCATCATGATGCAGCCGCGCGGGGTGCAGGGTACCAGCGCGGGCAGGCCGACCTGCAGCCGTCCGGTGTTGATGACATGAAAGCCATCGACATCCTTGGCCGGGTCGATGCGGTCCAGAACCGCGTTCTCCTCGATCTGATCGGGCAGGGGAAGCTGTACCAGAATGCCGTGGATGCCCGGATCGGCGTTCAGACGGTCGACAACCGCCAGCACCTCTTCCTGGCTGGCGGTCGCGTCGAGCCGGATCTCGTCGGAACGCATCCCTGCTTCCTTGGTCTGCCTGGCCTTGTTGCGGACGTAGACCTGACTGGCCGGATCCTCCCCCACCAGAACGACGGCCAGACCCGGTGTGATGCCGTGATCCTTCTGCAACGCCTCGACCTGCGTCTTCACGCGGGCGCGGACAGTGGCGGCGAATGCCTTGCCGTCGATGATCTTGTCGTCGCTCATGCTGCGGGCTCCCCGAAGGTTTGCGTGATCCGTTGCGCGGTATCTATCGGATCAGCGGCAAACTGCAACGTCTTCAGCCGCGCCGTTTCACCGCGCACGACCTCAATCGTGCCCGGTGCGACTTTCAGCGTCTTCGCGATCAGTTTGACGACGGCCCTGTTCGCCTTGTCCTTTTCCGGGGCGGCGGTCACCGCGACCTTCAGGCGGGCCTTGCCGTCGGCATCGATCTGCCAGCCGTCGATGCTGTTGGCGCGGGCGCCCGGCGTGACCTTCAGTTCCAGACGAACCGCGTCAGGCAAACTGCCCGTAGCCGAGAAGATCGACCAGAATCAGGTTCTTCAGCACGATCAGGATCACGATCAGGATGACCGGCGACAGGTCGATCCCGCCGAGGTCGGGCAGGATACGCCGGATCGGGGCCAGCACCGGCTCGGTCACGCGGTACAGGAAATAGCCGACCTGGCGCGCGAACGGGTTCTGCGGGTTCACCACGTTGAAGGCGACGAGCCAGCTCAGGATCGCGTTCGCGATCAGGATGTAGATGAACAGGGTGACCGCAAGGTCGATCAGGGTCGCAAGCGCGTGCATGGCCGGTCCTCAGAAGGGTGCGTTCCGTCCCGGACAGATAGCCGCGCACGCGCCGATGCGCAAGGGAGCCGCGCAGACTCAGGCGGGCGTCGCCTGCGGGATCTTCATCTCTCCGCGCTGTTCGAAGACCACCCGGACCTTCATGCCGATCTTCACCTCCGATGCGGGGCAGCCGATGACGTTCATCATCATCCGCGGGCCCTCGTCCAGATCGACCAGGGCGATCACATAGGGCGCGTCGGCGGCGAAGGCCGGTGTCGGTGCGCGGTGGCTGACCGTGTAGGTGAAGACGGTACCGGTGCCTGCCGCATCGATCATCGTGAGATCGTGGCCGTTGCACGAGGTGCACAGGCTGCGCGGATAGAGCTGTACCGCACCGCAGGCGCCGCACTTCTGGATGGTCAGGCGCTCATCCGTGCAGGCGGCCCAGAAGGCTTCGGAATCGATGGTGGTTTCGGGGGCGGGTTTCTGCACGCTCATGCCACTTTCTCCAGGATCAGGGAAACATGGGCCGAAAGTGCCCCGCCATCGCCGTGTACGAAACAGGTGGCCGCGTCCGGCACCTGCCGGTCGGCAGCCTCGCCACGCAACTGCTGCACGCCCTCGACGATGTGGAACGATCCGCCCGCCGCGCCGGAATGCCCGAAACTCAGAAGCCCGCCGTGGGTGTTGCAGGGCAGGCTGCCGCCCAGATCCAGCGCGCCCTCGGCGGCCGCCGGTCCCACCGTGCCCTTCTCGAAGAAGCCGATGGATTCCAGTTCGATGGCCAGAGTGATGGTGAAACTGTCGTAGATCTCGGCGACGTCGATGTCGTCGACGGTCATGCCCGCGTCGGCGAAGGCCATGGCCGAGGACTGCTTGCACCCGAAGCTCTGCAGGTCGCGCGGCGCGCCGATCAGATGTTCATGGGTGCCCTTCTGCCCGGCACCGGCGAGACGGATGGACCGGGCCGGGTCGGTCGCTTCCGCCGAGACCAGAATGCCCGCCGCGCCGTCGGAAATCAGCGCGCAGTCGTACAGGCGCAGCGGCTCGGCGATGGGGCGGCTGGCCATCACCTCCTCGACCGTCAGCGGTTTCTTCATCTGGGAATCCGGGTGACGCCGCGCGTGATTGCGGGTGGTGACGGCGATATGGGCCATCTGCTCCAGCGTCAGGCCGGTGTCGTGCATGTAGCGTTGGGCGACCATGCCGTAGGCGGCGGGAATGGTGATGCCGTAGGGCACCTCGTACTGGCCATGTCCGAAATTCGCCAGCGCCGCGACCGCGCTGCCCGGTGCCATGCCGGTCAGCCGGTTGTCGCCGGTCAGGCAGAGCACGTGCTTGCACATGCCGGCCTCGACCAGCGCCTTGGCGGTCATCACCTGCAGGGCACCCGACGTCCCGCCGGCGCTGACGCAGGCCGCGTAGGCGGGCTGGATGCCCAGATATTCGGCGACGACGTGGGCCAGCATCGGATGCGGTTCGGTGAAGGAGTAGGCGCACAGCAACCCGTCCACATCCTTCAGGCTGATGCCCGCGTCCGCGACGGCACCCTGGGCCACGGTCGCGTGCAGCGACAGGCAGCTTTCCTCTGGCAGTTTCCCGCACGGGGTATTGGCGACCCCTGAAATCACGGCTTTCCTGTTGGTCATGCGCTGGCTTCCTCCCCGAAGCCATAGTGCGATATGGTACGCATACGTACAAGCTGGGGAGGCATGCAATGACCGAAGTCTATGTGACGGGGGCGAGCATGACCCCGTTCGGGCGTTTTCTGGAAAAGTCTGTGAAGGATCTGACGCGGGAGGCGGTTTCCGAAGCGCTTGCGGATGCCGATCTTGAGGTGAGCGATGTGGAGGCCGCCTGGTTCTCCAACACCACGCAGGGCGTGCTGGAAGGACAGACGCTGGTGCCCGGGCAGATGGCGCTGCGGGACATGGGTTTCGAAGGCATCCCGATGGCCAATGTCGAGAACGCCTGCGCCTCCGCCTCGACGGCGTTCAACATGGCCTACACCGCGATCAGGGCGGGTCAGTGCGACATCGCGCTCGCGGTCGGTGCGGACAAGATGTACCACGCCGACAAGGCGCGCTCGTTCGAGATCTTCGACGGGGCTATCGATGTACACGACCGCGAGGCGACGTTCGCGCGGCTGAACGCGCTGGGCGACGGCGTGGAAACTCCACCCGAGGCGGTCCTGCCGAACGGCCAGCGCAGCCCTTTCATGGACATCTATGCCAACTGGGCGAAGTTCCACATGAAGAACTTCGGGACCACGCAGAAGCATCTGGCGCATGTGGCGTCGAAGAATCATTTCCATTCGACACTCAATCCCAAATCGCAGTACCGCGACGATATCTCGGTGGAACAGGTCATGGGCGCGCGGCTGGTGTCCTGGCCCCTGACCCTGCCCATGTGCTCACCGATTTCGGACGGCGCTGCGGCGGCGATCCTGGTGTCGGAAAGGATGGCGAGGAAGCTGGGCATGGGCCGGGCCGTGCGCGTCGCGGCGGCGGTGATGGGCACCAGCGTCAATCGCGAACCGGACGATCTGGAGAACCACGTGACCCGGCGTGCCTCGAAAAAGGCTTACGAGTTCGCGGGCTTTGGCCCGGAAGATATTCACGTCGCCGAAGTGCACGATGCGACCGCGATGGGCGAGATCCAGCAGGTCGAGAACATGGGTCTCTGCGCGTTCGGTGAAGCCGGACCGGCAGCCGAACGGGGCGAGACACGGCTGGGCGGACGCGTGCCGGTCAATCCCTCGGGCGGGCTGGAATCCAAGGGCCATCCGATCGGCGCGACCGGCCTGGGTCAGATCTACGAACTGGTCACGCAAGTGCGCGGCGAAGCCGGTGCGCGTCAGGTCGAGGGCGCGCGCCGCGCGATCGCCGAGAATGGCGGCGGCGTCTATCGCTTCGAGGAGGCGACCTGCGCCATCACCGTGCTGGAGGGACCCGCCGCCGCTTGACTGTGGGCATGATCTCCTTAATTTAACCAAATGGTTATTTAATGGAGAGCTGACATGCCCGAACCCGTGATCGCATCGCGCGACGAATGGCTGGCGGCCCGCAAGTCGCTGCTGGCCGAAGAGAAGGCACATCTGCGACGGTCCGACGAACTGGCGGCGAAGCGGCGCGCACTGCCCCGGGTCAGGGTCGAGAAGGACTATCGCTTCATCACGAACGGGGGCGAGAAATCGCTCGGCGACCTGTTCGGCGGCTACAGCCAGTTGATTGTGCAGCACTTCATGTTCGGGCCCGACTGGGAACAGGGCTGTCCGAGCTGTTCGCTCTGGGCCGACAGCTACGACGGCACAGTCGTGCACATGAACCAGCGCGACACCGGCTTCGTCGCCGTTTCCCGCGCGCCGCTGGAGAAACTCAACGCCTACAGGGAACGCATGGGCTGGCGGTTCGAGTGGGTGTCATCGCTGGGCAGCGACTTCAACTTCGACTTTGGCGTCAGCGCGACCGAAGCGCAGATCAAAGCCGGGACGGCCTCCTACAATTTCTCGGAAACGTCGCCGCACGGGGAGGAGATGCCGGGCGCAAGTGTGTTCGCTAAGGATCCGGAAGGTTCGGTCTTCCATACCTATTCCACGTATGCGCGGGGTCTGGATCCGCTGAACGGCATGTATGCCTATCTGGATCTGCTGCCGAAGGGGCGCGACGAGGACGATCTGCCGTTTTCGATGAGCTGGGTGCGCCGCCATGACGAATACGACAACTGAAATCGTCCGCGTGGAGGAGTGGCTGGGGCGGCAGGATTCGAACCTGCGAATGACGATACCAAAAACCGTTGCCTTACCACTTGGCCACGCCCCAACACGCTGCGGGAGATAGCGCATTTTGCTTCGGCCTTACAATGCCGAATTCACCGCCCCTCACGTCGCTTTCCGAAGTGCCTGCCATACCCTGGCGGGTGTGAAGGGTGGCTCCAGGTCGGTGATACCGTCGGCAGTCAGCGCGTGGAACACGGCATTGCCGACTGCAGCCGGCGCACCGTTTGCGCCCAGTTCGCCGATCCCGCGAATGCCGAGGATATTGGTCGGTGACAGGGTTTCGATGAAGCTGGTCTCGATGGCCGGCAGATCATCGGCGCGCGGCATTGCGTAGTCCATGAAGGAGCCCGCCAGAAGCTGGCCTGTTCCGTCCTCGTAGACGGCGTGTTCCAGCAGGGCCTGCCCGACCCCCTGCACCAGAGATCCCTGGGACTGCCCATGCAGCAGCAGCGGATTGACGATCCGTCCGGCGTCATCGCAACTCACCAGTCGCGCCAGCGTGACCTGACCGGTATCGGGATCGATCTCGACCTCGGCGGCGACAACGCCGTAAGGAAAGGCCGAAACCTCATCGGCAAAATCATGTTCGGCTTCCAGCGGCTCGGTCTCGGCCAGGTCGAAGATGCTCACGCGGCGGTCCGTGCCGGTCACCGTGAACGTGCCATCGGCATAGTCGATGTCCGCTGCCGCCGTTTCCAGATGGTCGGCGGCGCGGTCCTTCGCGATGCGGATCACTGCGTCGGCGGTCCGCGCCAGCGTCGTGCCCGAGATCGTCGTCGATGATGACCCGCCCGTGCCGCCACCACGCCGCAACAGCGCCGTATCGCCCTGCCGGACATCGATCCGGTCGAACGGGATCTGCAGCCGCTCGGCGAGGATCTGCGCGTAGACGGTCTCATGTCCCTGGCCGGTCGACTGCGTCCCGGTCCAGGCGGTCACGCGACCGTCGGTGCCAAGGGTCACGCGACTGGTCTCGTTGGTGGAACCCCCGATCCCGTGCAGGTTGCAGGCGAGACCGATGCCGCGGCGCAGGCCCCGGCTTTCGCTGTCCTTCCGGCGTGCGTCGAAGCCATGCCAGTCGATGGCTTCGACCGTGTGCGTCAGCGCGGCGGGATAGTCGCCGCCGCCGTCGAGCACCTTGCCCAGCGCGGTGGTGTAGGGCAGGGCCTGCGGCTGCACCAGATTGATGCGCCGGATTTCCGCGCGGTCCATGCCCAGACGCGCGGCCGCCATATCGGCGAGTCGTTCCAGGCAGTAGATGCCCGGCGGCTTGCCCGCGCCGCGATAGGCATCGACGGGCACGGTGTTGGTGTAGAAGCCGCGCACATGCAGACCGGCGACCGGGATCGTATAGAGACCGGTCAGAACCTTCGCCAGACCGTCCGTGGGCACGCCCGCTGCAAACGACGACAGGAACGCCCCCATGTCCGCATCCGACTGCATCGAAATGGCCTGAAACCTGCCGCTCTCGTCGAAGCCCAGACGGGTGCGGACCACCTGATCGCGCGCATGGGTCTCCGAGACGAAGCTCTCGGTGCGCTCGGAGACCCACCGGACGGTGGCCTTCAGACGCCAGGACGCCCATGCGACCGCAGCCTGCTCGGGATAGACGAAGAATTTCGGACCGAATCCGCCCCCGACGTCGTGGACGCGCACCCTGAGTTGCTCCTTCGGCCATTTCAGCGCGAACCGCGACAGCATGACGTGCGCCGTGTGGGCCCCCTGACAGGCCAGATGCAAGGTGACCGACGGGTCGTCCGCCACGTACTCGCCGATGGCGACCCTGCCCTCGATGGGCGCGCCGGCCATGCGGTTCTGATGGAAGGTGATCTCGACGGCGTGGGAGCAGGCGTCGACGGCCCGGTCGGCGGCCTCGAAATCACCCGCACCCCAGTCGAAGGCCAGATTATCCGCAATGTCGTCGTGGATCCGGGGCGATGTCGTACAGCCCAGGGCGGGGGGCCGGTCATCGATGTCGACCATGACCAGATCCGCAGCTTCCAGGGCGATGGCGCGGGTTTCGGCGACGATCAGCGCGACGGGTTGTCCGACATGATGCACCTGTTCGGCGGGCAGCACGGGGCGCGGGGCCTCGCTGAACGGCGTGCCGTTCCGGTTCTGGACGGGGGCGCCGGTGGGGATCGTCCCCAGCCCGTCGGCATCCGCATCCGCGCCCGTCAGCACCGCCCTGACACCCGGCAGCGCGAGTGCCGCGGAGGTATCGATTGAGACGATGCGGCCGCAGGCGACCTGCGCGCGCACGAAGCAGGCTTCGAGTGCGTTCGGCAGTTCCAGATCGGCGGCAAACCGGCCCGCGCCGGTCAGGAAACGAAAGTCTTCTCGCCGGCGGACCGGATCACCCATCTTCGTCATGTCATCGCTCCGTGCTGAGAAACACCATGAGACGCCGGATTGCCGTACTGCGTCCACATGGTTCTGCCTCCCTTCGCCAACCGGTTCCACGCGACCGCCGGATCGGGTATCATGGTAGTCAACTCAAGATTGAGTATTTCGATTCCGGAAAGGATCGTTGCTGCCGACCCGCGGGGCCAGAATGTGCGCAACCTCCGGAAGAGTGTCCGATTTGCTTTGTACTATCCAATGCTTACGCGCATCCCTCTCATACCGTAGCGTTCATTGCGCGGTGTCTGAACCTGTGACAGGCTCCGTTCACGTTCGGAAATCGGGAGTTTAGAGTGTCATGGGCGATTCAGGTCAGAATCTGGGTCTTCTGTCGGTCTGGTGCGGCGCGCTGACGGAATTTGTCGCGTCGGATTCGCCGGATCTTTCGACCCGTCAGCTCGCGATCATGCTGAACGTCTATCTGCGCCCGGGGCCGCACACGGTGCGGGGGCTCGCCGAGACCCTGAACATCTCGAAACCGGCGGTCAGCCGGGCTCTGGATGCGCTGGGGACGCGGGGACTGGCGCGCAGACAGCGCGACGAGACCGACCGCCGGAACGTGCTGGTGCAGCGCACCGAGGCGGGGTTCGCCTGCCTCAACGGCTTTTCCGAAATGGTGCGGGAATCCCAGCGCGCCGAACTGCGTCTTGATGGCTGAACGGCTCGACAGCCGCCGGCATCCTTTCCGCGCCGATCTGGCCGCCGCCTATCTGCAGGGCCGGGTGGCCGCCGACCGTTTTCAGACACCGCGACGCGCAGTCGTGACGACCGAGATTGCCGCCATCCGCGCCGGGAAAGACGGCCAGTCCATGCAGATTTCGGAGCTGATTTTCGGCGAACCGGTGGACGTCTACGAGACCACCAACGGTTGGTGCTGGTGTCAGGGGGCACTCGATGGCTATGTCGGCTATGTCGAGGACTCTTCGCTCGGCGATCCGGTCGCCGCGCCGACGCATATCGTTTCCGCGCGGCTGAGCCATCTGTTCCCTGAACCGAGCATCAAGCTGCGCCCCGCCGGCCGTGTGACGCTGGGTGCCCGGATTGCGATAAAATCGGTGAACGGCAAGTTCGCCGAGCTTGCCGATGGCACCCACATCATCGCCAGCCATATCCGTCCGCTGGGCAAACCCGAGACCGACCCGCTCGATATCGCGATCCGCTGCATGGGAGCCCCCTATCTCTGGGGCGGGCGTTCATCGCACGGGCTGGACTGCTCCGGCCTTGTGCAGGTCGCCCATCAGGGCTGCGGTCTGATGCCGCCCCGCGATTCGGACATGCTGCGCGACGAACTGGGCGAAGGGAAACCCGTGCCGGACTCGCCTGCCGGACTGGCGCGCAACGATGTGGTGTTCTTTCCGGGCCATTGCATGATCGCGGACGGAGAAGGCGGTCTGGTCCACGCCAACGCTTCGCACATGATGGTGACGCACGAGCCCGCCGAGACCGTGTTTGAACGGACACGAGGTGGCTGGGGATCGGTCACTGCAATTCGGAATGCTTCGCCTCGGAGCTAACGCACCTGCACCGTGCCGAAGACCGGCGTCCGCTTTTCGACGAAGGCGGCCACGGCTTCCCTGTGATCGGGATGTTGCGCGGCGGGTACAAGGATCTCGGCTTCCTGATCCAGCGCTTCGAGAAATTCGGCGTGCGCAGCCCGATCCAGATTGGCCTTGATCCCGGCCAGGGCCGTGCGCGGTCCGGCCGCAATCCGGCGTGCAAAGGCGAAAGCCGTATCGAACAGGTCGTCGAAAGGCACGACCTGGTTCACGATGCCCAGACGCTCACAGCGATCAGCGTCCACCTTGTCGCCGGTGAACATCAGTTCCCGCGCCCGGGCCGTGCCGACCAGCCGCGTCAGCAGCCACGAGATGCCATAATCTCCCGTCAGGCCCACCCGGGCGTAGCCCGTCGCGACGAAGGCGCTGTCGGCAGCGAAGCGGATATCGCAGGCCAGCGCGATGGCGAGACCGGCACCTGCCGCCGGGCCGGGCAGGGCCGCGATGGTCGGTTTTGGCAGTCCGACAAGCGTGCCGGTCAGCGTCCGCTGCCGGTGCTTCAGATCGGCGATCTTCTCCTCGGTGCTCATCGCGGCCTTCGCGGGCGTTCGACCGGCCATGCCCTTCACATCGCCGCCCGCACAGAAGGCTGTCCCGGCGCCGGTGATCAGCAACGCCCCGACGCGGTCATCGTCCCCCATCTGGCGGATCATTCGGCGCAGGGCGGGGGTCAGGTCGTCCGACAGCGCGTTCCGTGCCTCCGGCCGGTTCAGCGTGATGATGGCAACCCCATCGCGAATCTCGCAGAGCAACTGCCCGGTGCCGGTATCGATATTCATGTCTGTCCCTCCCGAAAAGTCTGGCCTACAGATCGAGCGCGTCCAGAATGGTCGCATTGACCTTGTGAACGTCGAAGCGGTCCTCGGCGATGTCCCGCGACCTGTGGCCGTGTTCCGTGGCCAGAGCCGGTGTCCGAATGTATCTCACCATGACGTTATATAAGGCGTCTGCGTCGCCGACCGGAACCAGATAGCCGTTTTCACCGTCGTTCACCGTCTCCCGGCATCCGGGGGCGTCGGTCGTGATCACTGCCCTGCCGGTTGCCATGGCTTCGAGCACCGATCGCGGCGTGCCCTCGCGGTAGGAAGGCAGCACGTAGACGGCGCAGGCGGCGAGGTGCGGACGGACATCCTCCTGAAAGCCCAGGAATTCCATGCCGGACGATTGCCATGCCGCCAGTTCGTCCTCGCCGATGGAATCCGAAGAGTCATCCAGCCAGCCGATCAGCCGGCAGGGGACGGCGGGATGGTCCCGGGCCAGTCGCCGGACGGCCTCGGCATATTCGCGTACGCCTTTCGCCTTGAGCAGCCGCGCGACCATCAGGAAGGATATCTGCGCCGGGATCGGATGTGCCTCGAAGCGGTCGAGGTCAATGCCCGAACCGCCCGTCAGAACCGTCGGCTTTTCGGCGTCCAGAAGGGCGCGGTCCTGCAGCAGTGCGCGGTCATCCGGGTTCTGGAAGAACACCACCTGCGCCTTCTTCAATGCCGCTTTGAGCAGAAACGACAGCACGCCCTGCACCATGCGCTGTCTGAATGACGGTGCGCCGGTCAGCCCGTAGCCGAGCCCGGTCATCATGGGTGCGAACCGCACATTGTGCATCGTCCGGCACGCCAGCCCGCCCCAGACCACCGGCTTGATCGTGTAGGCGAAGACGACATCGACCCGCTCGCGGCGAATCAGTGCCCCGATCCGGGTCCACAACGCCAGGTCGGCCAGCGGGTTCAACCCGGTACGCTGCATCCGAATTTCGTGCGGTTCGGCACCCAGATCCGTCAGTCCCTGACGCGTTGCCTTGTCGATGTCAGGCGCAGCGGCGATCACCCGGTGACCCCGGCGCGTCATTGCCGAAATCAGCGGGCCTCTGAAGTTGAGCAGCGAGGGCGCATAGGACCCGAGGACCAGCACTGTCCCCGGCTCAGCGGCACGATCTGGAGCAACATGTGGAATGCCCTTCGCTCCCTCACCGTCCCGGAATGCGCCCTTTGACCCTGTCTGCATGTACCATTGCCCGGACGGGCCGTCCATGCTCCGGCGGGCCTCTGACGTGCTGCGTCCACTGGACAGCGTGCGCCGCAGAAGGCAAGAGACGGGCAGCACGCGTGGGCATCTTTGGTGGAGCCGTGATGACAGCCGGACGAAACAATGGACTGCTCTGGTCGGGATCGATGTTGTGCATCGGGGCCGCAGCGCCGTTGCTCACCATGGGACGGATCACGATGCTCGCCGTCTTCGCGCTCGGTATTGTGCTGGGGCTGGTGGCCGTGTTCCGCGACAGGCGCCGGGAAATTGTCCCTGTTGCCGTATCGGCGCGGGTTTCCGTTTTGCTGCTGCTCGGCTTTCTTGTCGTGGCAGCGCTTTCCAGCGGCATGAGTCCGTGGCCGGAAGACGCGCTGTTGAAGACGGGAGATCTCGCGCTCCAGATTCTGCTGGTACTGTCGGCCTTGCTGATCGTGCATCTCTGTCCCGACGAATCGCGCCGTCTGCTCGTGCTTGTCTTTCTGACCGCTGTTGCCGTGGCGTCGCTTTTCGCCCTGGGCGACAGCGCCAATTGCGTTGCCAACGCCGAGATCAACGAACTGTATCGCTGGTGCACCAAGCGATCCCGGCACAGGGGGACGGCCTTTGCCGTTCTGCTGCCTCTGATGGTGGGACTGCTCGCTTCATCAAACCGCACAGGCTCGCGACAGCACATCGGCACTCTTGAAGCTCTTTGTGTCGGTGCGTTGGCGATGGTCGTGTTTCTGTCGGGCAGTCGCTCGGGCATGATCGCGGCAACCGGTGGACTGGCGGTCTTGACGGTGTTTGCCGTCGTCCAGGGCTACTTCGGGTTGATCTGGAAGGCGCTTGTCGCGGTGGTCTTGGCATTCGGTGCATCGCTTGCGGCGCTGGCACTTTATGCGCCGCTGATAGTTGAACAGCGGCTGGTCACGTCACACACCGAGTTTGGCGCGTTCAACGGACGTGAGGCCGCATGGCGCGCGGCGATCCAGATGTGGTCAGAGAATCCGTTGCTGGGTGTCGGCGTCTGGAATTTCCGGCAGTTTGCCGACGGCTTTTCGCACCCTCACAATTTCGTCCTCGAGGTCATGGCGGACACGGGCACCCTCGGCGCGCTGGTGCTTGGCGGGGTGCTGCTGCTGCTCGCGGTCCGGTTGCTGGCACGCGTCCGCCTGGGGCCGGCCTCGGCCGGCCTTGCCGCCAGTGTAGCTACCTTCTTTGCGGCGGCTTCTGCAGCGACATCCTTCTTCTACGGCTGGTGGCTGTGCATCCTGTTCGCGGCGCTGGCCATCGGCATGGCTGCGTCGAAACTGGAAGCCGACAATGGACGCTAGGCGGTGAAGCGGCTTTTCGACATCGTGCTCACCCTGCTGGCTGCACCGGTCATTCTGCCGGTGTGTCTGGTGACGGCCCTGCTTGTCGCCAGGCGGCTGGGCAGACCGGTCCTGTTCACCCAGCAGCGCGCGGGCAGGGATGGCCGGATCTTCACGATCTTCAAGTTCAGGTCCATGACCGATGCCCGCCATGCCGATGGCGTGCTGCTGCCCGCCGAGGACAGGCTCACTCCGTTCGGTCGGCGGCTGCGGTCGACCAGTCTGGATGAACTGCCGCAACTGCTGAATGTTCTGCGGGGGGACATGAGCCTTGTCGGGCCGCGACCCCTGCTGCCTGAGTATGTCGCGCGCTACAGCCCTGAACAACGCCGCCGTCTGGATGTGCGTCCCGGGGTCACCGGTCTGGCGCAGGTGCTGGGCCGCAACCGTCTGAGCTGGGATGAGAAGTTCGCGCTGGATGTCGCATATGTCGACAGGCAGAGCCTCTGGCTGGACATCCGGATCATCCTGATGACGGTCGGTGTGCTGCTGAAGCGCGGCGGCGGTGTCGAGCCGGAGGACAAGGCGATCATGGAGGAGTTTCGCGGCAGCGACGATGGCCGTGAACAGCGCGGTTCAGGCGAGAGCGACCTTTAACGCCTGAGCCACCTGGTCGATGTCTTCCTCTGTCAGATCGGGATGCATCGGCAGGCTCATGACCCGTTCGGCGACAGCGTCTCCGACCGGCAGTATCGCGTCGGGATCTGCCACCGCAGGCTGGCGGTTCAGCGGGTAGGGGTAGTGCACGGCGGTGGGGATGCCCGCCGCGGACAGGCTGGCGATCACATCGTCCCGTTTGTCGACCTGGATCGTGTACTGCGCCCAGGCGCTGGTATTGCCTTCGCGAACGTGGGGCAGCGTGTCGATCCCGATCCCGATCGCGCCGAGCCGGGTGTCGTAGAGACGGGCCGCCCGCTGCCGTCCGGCGATGTCGGCCTCGAACACCTCCAGCTTGGTCAGGACGACCGCAGCCTGCAGCGTGTCCAGGCGGCTGTTGATGCCCACCCGGATGTGATGATAGCGCCGGTCCTGGCCGTGGCTGGCGATTTGCCGCATCACAAGTGCCAGTTCGTCGTCGTCGGTGAACATGGCACCACCGTCGCCGTAGCACCCCAGCGGCTTGGACGGAAAGAAGCTGGTGGTCGAGATCGTCGAAAGGGCGCCGGACCGCCGGTTGTTCTGCGTCGCGCCGAAACTCTGGGCCGCATCCTCGATCACGGGCAGGCCATGGCGCTCGGCGATGGCGTTGATGGCGGGGAAATCGGCGCACTGGCCGTAAAGCGACACCGGCATGATCGCCTTCGTCCGCTCGGTGATCGCCGCTTCCAGCAGCCCGGGGTCCATGTTGTAGGTGACCGGATCGATATCGACGTAGACCGGCTTCGCACCCAGCACGGCGGCGGCTTCGGCGGTCGCGATATAAGTGAAGCCGGGCACGATGACTTCATCGCCATGGCCGACACCCACGGCCATCAGCGCGATCTGCAGCGCGTCGGTGCCATTGCCGCAGGCGATGCAGTGCTTCACCCCGATGAAATCGGCCAGCTTGCCCTCAAGCTCTTTTACTTCCGGGCCGTTGATGAACTTGCCATGCGCCAGTACGGCGGCCATGCGGGCATCCATCTGCGGTTTCAGGCGGGCGTACTGTGCCCCGAGATCGACGAACTGCATCAGTTCGGTTTCCGCTTCGAGACGCTCAGCACGCCGTCTTTCAGCGTGTAGCGGTCGCCCAGATTCGGGCATGTCCAGGTGCCCTTGCCTTCGACCGGCAACGGAATCCGCTCGCCGTACAGGCTCATCCAGCCGATCTGCTTGCCCGGCACGCCACCGATCAGGGCGAAGTCCGGCACGTCGTTGCGAACGACCGCGCCGGCGGCGATGAAGGCATGCGCACCCACGGTCGACCCGCAGATGATGGTCGCGTTTGCGCCGATGGTCGCGCCCTTGCGGACCAGCGTCGGGCGGTATTCGTCCTTGCGGCTGATGGCCGAGCGCGGGTTGTAGACGTTGGTGAAGACCATGCTGGGCCCGCAGAAGACGTCGTCTTCCAGGGTCACACCGTCGTAGACTGAGACATTGTTCTGGATCTTCACGTTGTCGCCGATGGTCACATCGTTGCCGACGAACACGTTCTGTCCCAGCGAGCAGCCCGCGCCGATCCTCGCCTGTGCGCAGACATGGACGAAGTGCCAGATGCGGCTGCCTGCGCCGATCTCTGCGCCGTCATCGACGATGGCGGACGGGTGAACGGTGTAGTCCATGTTCAATACTCCAGCGGCAGGCTGATGCGCTGTCCGTCGCGGGCCGACAGATAGGCGGCGATCAGGACTTCGAGCGATTTCAGACCCTCGCGGCCGTCGGTCTCCGGTTCGGCCTCGCCGCGCAGCACCTTGATCACATTGTCATAATACAGCGGGTGCCCGAAGCCATAGACAGATGTCGTCGCATAGCTCGCGTTGGCGACTTCCTCGTCCATCGGGTGGGGTTCGGCGAACTTCCAGTGATCGATGCGGTTCACGGCGACGCCGCCGACGCGCACGGTCCCCTTCTCGCCCAGAATGGTGATGGAGCCCTCAAGGTTCTCCGGATAGGTCAGCATGGACACGTTGACGGTACCGATGGCGCCGGAACGCCAGCGGACCAGCATGGCGCCGGTGTCCTCGACCTCGATGTTGCGGGCCAGGGTCGCGGTCTGGGCCTGGATGCTCTCGATGGGACCGATGAGCCATTCCAGCAGATCGATGTAGTGGCTGGCCTGATTCATCAGTGCGCCGCCGTCGAACTCCCAGGTGCCCCGCCATCCTGCGCTGTCGTAATAATCCTGCGGTCGGGTCCAGAACACGTTGATGGCCACGGAATAGATGCGCCCGAAGCGCCCGCCGCTGACCGCCTTCTTCAGCAGTTGCAGCGTGGCGTTGCGGCGGTTCTGCTTGACCACGAACAGGCGCACGCCGGCGCGGTCGCAGGCGTCGACCATGGCGCGGCCATCGGCCCAGCGCGTGGCCATCGGCTTCTCGGTCATCACGTTGACGTCCATGCGCGCCGCCTCGATCGTCTGCTGCGGGTGCAGGCCGCTGGGGGTCGCCAGCACGACGACATCCGGCTTCACCGCCTCGATCATCTCGGCCTGCGTCCTGAAACCAGGCACATTGTGTTCTGCCGTCACCCGGTCGCGGACGGCGTCCTTCGTTTCGCAGACACCGACCAGCTCTGCGCGGTCCGTATGCTCGGCCAGGGCCGAAAGATGCTTCTCCGCAATCCGTCCGCAACCGGTCACGGCAAAGCGAATCTGGCGGTCACGAAGGTCGGCGGCAGTGGCGGGCATCGGCACAACTCATCTGGTCAATCTGCGATGCCAGTGGTTTAGGCCCTATGTGGGCGGTCCCGCAAGAGTCTAGCCTTCAGGCACCCGGCGCATGAGATCAATTCACAGGCAGCACGGATTGGGATAGACACGCTGCCAGGGGGTGCCTGTATCGCGCCGCCAGAATCAACAAGCCGGACCATTGCCATGTCATCAGCGCCAGACAATACCGATACGCCGATCGAAGCGCCGCCAGAATGGTTGTTCGAGTTGATCGGTTTTCCGAACCTTGGCGAGGGTGAGAAGGCGAAGCAGGCCGGCACCCCGATTGCCGTTCGGGACGGGATTGTCCGTGTGGGACGTGCATTCACCGATGAGCAGACCCAGACGCGCGATGCGTTCGACTTCAAATGGCACCAGCGTGCCACCTACGACAGTCCGCATTTCCGGGCCAAGATGAAGGCATGGCTGATCGGCAAGTACGGCGACCCGGCTGACGAACCCTGGTTGAACGCCGTCCGTGATCGCAAGCCGGTCGTGCTGGATGCCGGGTGTGGCGCGGCCTTTTCGGCGCTGGAATATTTTGGCCCCTACGGTGATCGTATCAACTACGTTGGCGTCGACATATCCGAAGCCGTCGATGTCGCGCGCATGCGTTTTGCCGAAGAGGGTATCCCGGGTGCCTTCATGCAGTGCGACCTGATGCAGATGCCGTTCCCGGATGGATCGGTCGATGCGATCTTTTCCGAAGGCGTGCTGCACCATACGCCTTCGACGCGCGATGCGATCATTGCGGTAGCCCGCAAGCTGCGGTCCGGTGGGACGTTCATGTTCTATGTCTACAAGCGGAAGGGGCCGATCCGCGAATTTACAGACGATTACATCCGCGACCGCATTGCGGACATGAACCCGGAAGAGGCCTGGGCTGCCATAATGCCACTCACGAAGTTGGGGCATTTGCTGGGCGAACTGGATATCGAGATCGATGTGCCTGAAGCGATTGATGTGCTGGATATTCCGGCGGGGAAGATCAATCTCCAGCGGCTGTTCTACTGGCATATCTTCAAGGCGTATCACGATCCCGATTTCTCGATGGACGAGATGAATCACATCAATTTCGACTGGTATTCGCCGGCCTACGCATTCCGTCAGTCTCCGGACGAGGTCCGCGCATGGTGCGCCGAGGCAGGCCTGAACATCCGCAAGATACATGTTGAAGAAGCTGGTATCACCGTGGTTGCGGACAAGGTCTGAAGGGACCACCTTGCGTCTGATGGAAGGGGCCAAAGGTTCATGTGTGGCATTGCCGGATATCTGACACTGGACCGATCCCCGGCCGCGCACCCGGTTGTCGGACGTATGACGGCGGCTATCGCCCATCGCGGTCCGGATGGCGAAGGCACGTATGTCGACGGACCGGTCGGTCTTGGCCATCGGCGGCTTTCGATCATCGACCTGTCAGATGCTGGACGTCAGCCGATGACGGCGCAGGAAGGCCGCTACGCGATTACCTACAATGGTGAGGTCTACAACTTTCAGGAACTGCGCGCCGATCTGCAGGCGTTGGGGCACCAGTTTCATTCGCGTACCGATACCGAGGTTGTTCTGAAGGCTTGGGTCGAATGGGGTGAAGATGCCCTGCTCAAATTCAATGGCATGTTCGCATTCGCAATCTGGGACCGTCGCGAGAAGCAGCTTCTGCTGGCGCGCGACCGCCATGGTGTGAAACCACTCTACTGGACGATTTCCGGCAACACGCTTCTCTTCGGTTCGGAGATCAAGGCGCTGCTGGCGCACGGCAATCTGAAGACCCGCATCGACAAGCCGGGCCTGATGGAATACCTGACCTTCCAGAATTTCTTCTCGGACCGGACGTTGTTCGACGGCGTTCAGATGCTGCCGGCGGCGGCGATTCTGCGTATTGCCGCCGATGATGCGTCGCCGCGGATCAGCCGCTACTGGGATTATCAGTTCACCGAACCCGAAGAGGGTACGCGGCGGTCGCGCGAGGACTACCGAGCGGAACTGGAGCATCTGTTCCAGCAGGCCGTCACACGACAGCTGGTGTCGGATGTACCGGTTTCATCGTATCTCTCAGGCGGCATCGACTCCGGCAGTGTCACGGCTGTGGCGGCCGGGCAATTGCCCCACATGCGCAGCTTCACCGTGGGCTTTGATCTGCATTCGGCGTCCGGGCTTGAGCTGGGCGTCGATGAGCGCAAACCCGCTGAGCACATGTCCTATCTGTTCGGGACCGAGCAGTACGAGATGGTGCTGAAAGCCGGAGACATGGAGCGCGCGATGCCCCATATCATCCGGCACCTGGAAGAGCCCCGCGTCGGCCAGAGCTATCCCAACTACTACGCCGCGGGGCTGGCATCGAAGTTCGGCAAGGTTGTCCTTTCCGGGGCAGGTGGCGACGAGATGTTCGGCGGCTATCCCTGGCGCTATTACCGTGCTGTCGTGAACAGCGACTTCGAGCAGTATATCGACAAGTATTATGCCTACTGGCACCGCCTGATGCCGAACTCGATTCTGAAGAAGCTGCTTGCGCCCGTGATTGGCGATGTTGAGCACATCATGACGCGGGATATCTTCCGTGACGTCTTCGACGGTCACGCCGATCGCCTCACGCGGCCCGAGGACTACATCAATCATTCGCTCTACATGGAGGCCAAGACCTTCATGCACGGCCTGCTGGTGGTCGAGGACAAGCTGTCGATGGCGCACGGTCTGGAGACCCGGGTGCCGTTTCTGGACAATGACCTGGTCGATTTCGCCATGCAACTGCCGGTCAGCATGAAGCTGGGAAATCTGGGCGAAGTCGTGCGGCTGAACGAGAATGAACCCGGTCGCAAGACGCGGAAATATTTCGAAAAGACCAAGGACGGCAAACTGCTGATGCGCGAGGCCATGCGCGCCTTTCTGCCCGACGACATCGTCGACCGCGAGAAGCAGGGGTTCTCGGCACCAGATGCAAGCTGGTTCCGGGGCGAGAGCATCGAATATGTCCGCCGCCGCCTGCTGGAACGCCGTCCGCGCGTTGCCGAGATCTTCGATCTGGACGTGATGCGCGGGCTGGTCGACGAGCACCTTGATGGCAAACAGAATCGCCGCCTTCTGATATGGTCTCTGCTGTATCTGGAACAGTGGTGCGAAACCTATCTCGATTGACCCCTGACGAAGACTGGAAATGGAAGCGACATGAGCAGCGAAAAGAGAACTCCTGAAGAGGTGCGGGCCTATTGGACCGATGCGGCAACGAAGTCGGTCGATCAGGATGGGCTGCGCCCGACGGCCCGTGATCCCTTTCTGCAGCAGGCTGTCGAGGATGCCATGGAACGGCTGATCGGTCCGGGTGCACGTCTGCTGGACGTCGGATGCGGAGATGGGGAGTCAACCTGCCGTTTCGCGGTTCGCGCCGCGAACGTGGTCGGCGTCGACTACATTGACGAATATGTCGAACGTTCGGTCAAACTGGCCAAGGACCGAGGGATCACCAATGCGAGCTTCATGACAGGCGACGTACAGGATCTTTCACCCGTGATCGAGAAGCACGGGCTTTTCGACATCGCGACCTCTATCAGATGCCTGATCAATCTGACTGACTGGGACATGCAGAAGCGCGGTCTGCACCAGATCGCGTCCTGCGTGAAACCGGGTGGTCTTTATGTCACCTCCGAAGGCTGGACCGACGGCGTCGATGGTCTCAACAGGATGCGCGAACGCCGTGGCCTGCCGCCATTCAACGTTGTCGGCTACAACCGCACCATGACAAGGCTCGCTTTCGAGGAGGAAGCCCGCGAGGACTTCATCATCGAAGATTATGTCAGTCTTGGATTCTACATCTTCATGTCTCGCGTGTTCCAGCCGGCCTTCACCGCGCCCGAACAGCCACGGCACGATCATGACATCAACCGGATTGCCGCCGACCTGCAGAACATGCCGGAGATGCGCGGCGTCTTCGATTCCTGCGACTATGCCGGTGTCTATGTGCTGAGACGGAAAGGCTGACGGTTTGATCAATCGGTCGTTCAAGCCGCTCGAACGACGGACATCTGACCGATGCCGAGCCTGAAAACCGGACTCCGTTCTGTCGCGCGCTGGGGGATCTCAAAGTCTCCAGCAGCACTGCTCTTGCTGATGCGTGGCGCACAGCGGCTGCCCGGGCGCTTGCATGGTCGTCGAGTTGCCCTGTCGCGTGGGATCGCGCGCCAGGCCGACCGCCGCCGCGTTCGGGCCTGGCTGGCAGCAGGTGGAGAGGCTTCAGCAGCCGATTTTCGCGAACGGTTGCGGGCTATCAGCGAACCGGGCGTGGCCGCGCTCGTGTCCGCCATTGCCGGAGCGCGAATCGCATTGGCGATCCGCAATCGGACGCTTCTGATGTTTGCGTTCGGTGAAAACCACGGGGATGAGGCAGGGCGTGGCGAAGACCCGCTTCTGATCATGCGTCACATTCGCGATGACGCCGTGGATGAGTTGGTGATTGTCATGGATGGCAGCTATCAGCGCGCCGACTGGCTGCTGGAGGAAATCAGACGCGCTCCCGGTGACGCGTGTGCGTGGTTTTCGGAGAACCGGTGCACCGAGGGCATTTTGACGGCACGCTATTTCGATCATCTGTCGGAACTGATCCGCAAACCTCATCTGCTCGACCTTCATGCCGCGGCGGGCGACGGCGGCCACGACCGATCGATATTCCCGTTCAATCAGCCCGACGTGCTGCCGCCATTGCTTCCGGCGCAGGTCCGGCAGCGGACCGCGCTTTTCCTGCACAACAGTTATTATCACTTCAATCATTTGTCCGATGGTCTGAAGCAGCGCGGGTGGGAGACACTGACGGTTTCGGTTGAATCGCCGCAGTCCGCCAGTCAGCAATTCTATCACGGCGAGGACATGAACCTGTTCGACCCGGACCCGGCGGTCATGGATCAGAAGCTGAGCGCCTTCTTCCAGACGGTGCCGGAACGTTTTGGCGCGATGCATTTCTACGGGTCTGGCAATGCGAGTTTCAATCCCCGCAGCTTTGAACGGTCTGCGCGACCGACACAGCTCCCATGGGATTTTCTGGAACTGCGACGTCACCGGACCGTCATCGGCTACATGCCGAGCGGTTGCATGGATGGCGGGTTGCAGTCGTCGGTGCGTGACCTGACCGGTGGCCTGTGCAGCAAATGCGTCTGGGAGAAGCGCCCGGACGTCTGCAGCGATGCCCTGAATGGCGCGTGGAACCGAAAGCTGCTGCACATCTGTGACTGGATCGGCCTGGAGGCGGACCTGGCGACGACCGAGCGGGTGACGCCAAAAACGGTCTATGGCCCCGTGGCAACGGCGATTGATGCCGCACGCTGGTCACCCGGAATAGACGTGTCCGCAGACATGCGAATCGATCGGGCACCTGACGAGATCCTGATCTATCACGCGGTCGGCAACTATCAGGCCCGCAGGCACGGAGGCCGGGACATCAAGGGTACCGGAGCCGTTTTCGCCGCGATCGAACGGCTGAAACAGGAGGGATTGCCCGTTCGCCTGATCTTTGCGCATGACATTCCCAGTTCGCATGTCCGGTTCCTGCAGGTGCAGGCCGATATTGTCGTGGACCAGCTCAACTATGGCCGCTATGGCGCGAATGCCCGCGAAGCCATGATGCTGGGGCGACCGACGATCTGCCGGTTGGATGCGAATCAGGCGGCACCGCAGTCACCGCTGCGTGCCATCGCCGATGCGCCGTTGATCGATGCCGACGAGGACAGTCTGCACGAGCGACTCAGGGAGCTTGTGCTGCATCGGGAACTGCGCGACATGTTCGGCGCGCGCGCCCGGAAATATGCCGTCGCCTGGTTTTCGTCGGATGCCTGTGCCGCGCGCTACGAAAGGGTGATCGAACGTATTCGCGAAGGGCTGCCGCCCGAGGCGGAAGAGCTCTATCCCCACGACTGGGCGGACTGAGCTTGTGGCAGACCATCGGATAGGCTAGTCGCTCGGCTCATGACCCATATCGTCGCCATCCATCAGCCGAACTTCTTTCCGTGGCTGGGCTATTTCGACAAGATCCGGCGCGCGGACACTTTCGTTTTTCTGGATGCGGTCGATTACCCTCGATCCGGGTCGAAGGGCATGGGGTCATGGACCAATCGCGTGCGCATCGATGTCCAGGGACAGCCGCACTGGATCAACTGCCCGCTGCAGCGGCTGGGCGCGAATCATCCCATCAACGCCTACCAGATTGATGATCGGCAGCCCTGGCGGAAGAAGTTGCTGAAGACGCTGCGCGCCAGCTATGGACGCAGTCCGAATTTCGATGATGCATTTGCCCTGCTGGAACCCCTGATCGCTGATGGTCCCGCAGGTCTGGCGGATTTCAACATCGCAGCAATCAAGACTCTTGCAGGTCATCTTGGCTGTCAGGCGACCTTCGTGCGTCAGTCGGAAATGGCCGTCGAGGGCAAGGCGACCGCGCTTCTGATTGCACTGGTCAAGTCCGCAGGCGGCGACGCCTATCTGGCGGGGGGCGGTGCGGATGGATATCAGGAAGACGGGTTGTTCGCTGAGAAGGGCGTTGACCTGGTTTACCAGAACTTCAGTCCCGCGCCGTACGGCCCTGCCGAGAGCTACCTTCCCGGTCTGTCGGTGATTGACTACCTTATGCGGGACGGCAGCCCGCTCTCAGCGCGCGAACAGGCAGGGGACCAATGATCCAAGGTGACATCGTAGCACTGACCGAGATGCGAAGTCCGGATTCGGAAACCTTGTTCGGATGGATCAATACGCCCGAGACGGTGCGGATGAACGCGCCCTACAGCCCCGTGCACCAGCCTGGACACGAAGCCTGGATGGCGGCTCTGGGTGCCGACCCCGCGCGGGTTGTTTTCGCCATTCGGGACGGAACCGGAGAGCGGCTGCTTGGCATGGTTCAACTGATCGACCTGCATCCGGTCCACCGGTCCGCTGAACTGATCATTCGCATCGGCGAAGAAGGCGAGCGCGGCAAGGGGGCCGGAAGCGAGGCGGTTCGGTTGGCAGTGGAATATGCCTTCCACGATCGAAACCTGCAGCGTGTGTGGCTGACTGTCTTCGCAGACAATGCGCGTGCCATCCGTGCGTATGAAAAAGCCGGGCTGCAGATCGAAGGCACGAAACGGCGCGCCTATTTCATCGACGGGCAATGGCGGGACGGGCTGATCATGGCGGTGCTCCGGGACCATGTCTGAGCGGGACTGGCAGTTGTCCGACTTTCAGGACTTCACCGAGGATGGCTTTCGCACCCTGCTCAAGGCGCTGGCGCGAGGCGGATATCGCTTCGCGGCCTATGGCGATGCAGCAGACGACCGGCATGTGATCTGGCGCCATGATATCGACATGTCGGTACATCGCGCGGCGCGGCTTGCGCAGATCGAGGCGGAAGAGGGGGCATTTGCCACCTATCTCGTCAATCCGCGATGCGACTTCTACAATGTTCTGGAACCAGCCATCTCGGACCTTCTGCGCGGCATCCGTGATCTGGGGCACGAGATCGGTCTGCATTTCGACAGCACCCGATTTGGCGACACGACCTGGACGAGAACAACATTGGTAGCGACGCTGAAGAAGGAAAAGGCGTTGCTCGAGACCATCCTGGAACATCCGGTTCGAGTCGTGAGCTGGCACAATCCGAGCCTCTCAAATCTGATGGACTTCGAAGACGAGGAAATTGGGGGGCTGTGCAGTGCCTACAGCGGGCCGTTGCGCCGCGATTACACCTATTGCTCCGATTCGAACGGATACTGGCGGTTCCGCCCAATGGGAGAGGTGATCGGTGAAGGTCATGAGAAACTGCATCTCCTGACTCATCCCGTCTGGTGGACGCCGGAGGTGATGACGCCGTCGGATCGGATCGACCGCGCGATTCAGGGCAGGGCCGACCGGATCCGGGCGGACTACGATCACATTCTTGGACGGTCAGGACGCGAGAACGTGGGTAGCGGCATCAATGGAACCCGCTAGGGTCGGTCTGGGCCAACTCGCTTCAAGCTCGGTCGTCTATGGCGTCGGCGGTGTCGTGCAGAGATTTCTGGCGTTTCTTCTGCTACCCTTTTTTACCGATGTCCTGACACCCGTCGAATATGGCGTTTTGGCGCTTGTGGGCGTGGTTCAGATCGGACTGTCGACGATCTTCAGCCTCGGCACTGGCAATTCCATCGCGGTGCTCTATTTTCGCGCCGAAGCATCCGCACGGCAGGCAATCATCTGGTCATGTGCGCTCGTGTTGCTGGTTATTGGCGCGCTGAATTTCGCCGTGCTGTTCTATATCTCGCCGTCGATCAGCACACTCGTTTTTGAAACGTCTGAACATGCTGGTCTGCTGCGCATTGCCTTCGCCAGCCTTGTCGTCGCAACCCTGTCCGAGCCGTTTCTGAACTACCTGCGCATGGAACAACGGCCGATGACCTTCGTGAAGCTGACCATCGCCGGCAGCGGTGCCGGCCTTCTCGCAAGTGTTGTCTTCGTCATTCATCTGCAATGGGGGGCGGCGGGGATGTTGCTCGGGACGTTGCTCGGGCATGCGTTCACCATTCTGCTGATTGCCGCAACCGTGGCTCCGCGCATGCGGTTTGCCCTGAACATTTCCATGTGCTGGCCGCTGATCGCGATCGGTTTTCCGTCGATTTTTGGTCAGTTCGCATTTTTGCTGATCGATTATGCCGACCGTCAGATGCTGCAGCGGATGGCCGGCCTCGACCAGGCGGGAATCTATGCCGTCGGCTACAGTATCGGCATGATCATGATTGTCTTCGTCGGTGCGTTCGGGTCGGCATGGCCGCCTTTTTTCGCGTCATATATCGAAAGGCAGTCGGAAGCGCTGGAGGTCTTCGCCCGGGTCCTGCGGCTCTTTCTGGCGCTTTTCGGCTGGCTGACCCTGGGGATGTTCGCCGCCGCCGCACCGATCGTCACGCTCATGACGGCACCTGAATTTCATGCGGGCTGGGCTGTCGTCGGACTTGTCGCCGCAGGCTTCATGCTGAAGGGCTGCTATCTGATCTTCCTGCCGGGTCTGTATTACAACAGGAAACTCTGGCTACAGTCGCTGATCGAATGGATCGCGGCCTTCGCCAATCTTGGACTGAATTTCTGGCTCATCCCGCGTCTTGGTATCGTCGGTGCGGCGCTGGCCACAATCCTGAGCTACTTCGTTCTGGCGGCGCTCGCGTGGCTGGCCGGGCGCCATTTCCTGCCCGTGCGCCATGACTGGTGGCGCAACGTGCTGGCGACGGGTGTTCTGTTGTCTTCCGGGGCCGCACTTTTCCTGCTCGGTCAGCGGGGCGGCATGGGTGCGCAGATCGGTTTCGGGGGTGCGATCATGCTGCTGTCGGGGACCGCACTCTGGTTTCTTGTCGTGACATCGGCGGAAAGAGAGGTCGCACTTCAGCGTATCAACGCCCTGATCGGCAAGGTGGCGCGGCTATGACGTTCCTCAGCCCGAAGCTTGTTTCACTCGGTGCCGCGCCATGTGTGGAATAACAGGGTTCCTGACGCTGCCCGACGGGGCACCGCCGGACAATGCGCTCGCCCGCATGATGGCCACGATCGATCATCGCGGTCCGGACAGCAACGGCACGTTCTGCAAGCCTGAGCACGGTCTGCATCTGGGGCACACGCGGCTGGCCATTGTCGATCTTTCCGAAGCCGGTGCGCAGCCAATGACATCGCACAGCGGTCGTTACACCATTGTCCTGAACGGCGAGATATACAATTTCCGGGAACTGCGGGCTGAACTCGAAACGGCCGTACCCGTCCGGTGGCGCGGTACATCGGATACGGAAGTCCTGCTGGAGATATTCGAACGCAACGGCATTCATGTCGGTCTGCAGCGTGCCGAAGGCATGTTCGCGCTGGCGCTCTGGGACAATCAGGAGAAGGCGCTTTATCTGGCCCGTGACAGGTTCGGCGAGAAGGGGCTTTATGTCGGCCAGGTCGGTAGCACGATCCTGTTCGGATCCGAACTGGGCGCGGTGATGGCCTATCCCGGATTTCGGGGTGACGGCGACAGCAATGCCACCGATCTTTTTCTGGCGCTGAGCTACGTGCCTGAACCTCACACACCGTTCCTGAATGTCCGGAAGCTGCCGCCCGGTACATTTGCCAGGTTCGATCAGGCCCATCGCGACCTGCAACCCGTTTCGTACTGGGACGCGTTCGAGGTTGCTGCCACCGCCCGCAGTTCGGACACCGATCTGACAGGCATCGAGGATCGGATCGAGCAACGGCTGCGGCAGGTGATCCGCAATCAGATGATCGCCGACGTTCCGCTGGGGGCGTTTCTGTCCGGCGGTATCGATTCCTCCCTGATCGTTGCCTTGATGCAGGAAGAAAGCGACCGGCCGGTGAATACATTCACCATCGGTTTCACCGACAAGGCCTATGACGAATCTTCTGACGCGCGCGCGGTGGCCGAACATCTTGGCACCAGCCACACCGAAGTCATGCTCGACTGGACCGATGCACTGGACATCGTGGAACGGTTGCCGGACATGTACAGCGAGCCGTTTGCCGATTCATCCCAGCTTCCCACGCATCTGGTGTCGGCAGTGGCTCGTCGCTCAGTGACCGTTGCTCTGTCCGGCGATGCGGGGGACGAGGTGTTCGGCGGATACAACCGACATGTCCTGGCAGGCCGGTACGAACGGATCAGATCGCGGTTGCCCGCGGCGCTGCGGAAAGGAGTGGGCAAGGCACTGCTTGCTGCAAGCCAGCCCCGGTTCGATCGGGTGACGCGCGGACTCATGTCAGTTGCAGGCAATGGGAGGCTCCGGCTACCGACGGAAAAGCTGAGCAAGGCCGGGGCGGCTCTGGCGGCGGAGCGTGATCTGGATCTCTACCTCCATCTGGTGCGTCGTGATGCGCATTGCGTCGGCGGTGCGGCGTCAGAGCGCCATTTTGAAGCGTTGGCTAGACGTGCCGAACTGCAGGGTCTGTCGCTCTCTGAATTCATGATGCTGATGGATACGGTCACCTATCTACCGGGCGACATCCTTCACAAGGTCGACCGGGCGGCCATGTCCGTCTCTCTGGAGACGCGCGTGCCCTATCTGGATCACCGGCTGTTCGAACTGGCCTGGTCGATGCCCATCGCGCACCGGATCCGAAACGGTGAAGGCAAGTTCGTCCTTCGGAATCTGCTGGCCAAGCGCCTTCCTCGGCACCTGTTCGAGCGGCCCAAGGCTGGCTTCGGCGTGCCAATCGAAAGCTGGTTAAAAGGCCCCCTGAAGGACTGGATGAGTGACCTCGTCTCCGCGTATGCTGCTGCGGAGCCGCGCCATGCCGCGATCGTTCTGTCGGCGCGCGACGACTTCCTCGCGGGCCGGGGCCATTTGCATCATTTCATCTGGAACGTGGTCATGCTGCAGGCGTGGAAGACACGCCACGGCTTCTGATCTGACCGATCAGGCGACCAGTTCAGCGATCCGGGTCATGCGATGGGCGTGGGTATGCTCGGCCAGGACGTATTCATGCGTTCGCCTGACCATCGCCTTGCGCTCGGTTTCGTCCCGCATACGGGCGACCGCGTCGTGGATGTTGCTCAAGTCCACTTTAACAGGAATGTAGTGTTCATCGGCCTGCAGGATATCGTTGTAGCGGCCTTCGATCATGATCTGGCAGGTCATGGTGCCGATGGCGTCGAAATGTCTGGACGAAATACATTTTCCGCTGACTTCCGGCGGAAACGGCTTGGTGTCGAAGAACAGACGCCGGACCTCTTCGAAATCCTTCTCGTCGCCGATCAGCGACTCGTGCCGGATCAGGCCTGATTTCAGACGCTTGACCAACGCCTGACGCATTGACCATGGCAGCATGTGCGCCAGGCGGCGAAGCCATGAGTTGGATGAGATGGTGATTCCGCCCGAACGACGCGCCTTCAGCCATGCTGTGATCGCATTCAGGGTCGCATCATCCCGTTCGATCCAGTAGCCACCGGCCTCGTTGCTGATGGTGGCTTTGCTGGCATTCAGAAAGGCCGCCCATTCGGCGCGATCCATCCGGCTCTCTGTACTCAGATCGAGTGTCAGATCCATATTTTCGCCATGACGTTGGAAATGATCAATCAGCCTGTTGCGATCGTCGTCGCCCAGAAACACCGACGGATACCGGAAGGAACGCAGTCCGATATCGATGGGGCGGTTGTCCAGGGGGCCGGGCCGAAACGCCTCCGGGTTCAGCGCATGCGGCACTGCAGCAGCACGTGCGCCCGTCCCCGCATAGAGAAACGCGCCCGCCTCGGCGAGCAGCTGTGTCCCGACGACATCGGCATTTATCCGTGTGAGGTAATCGATCTTTGGTGCCATCGGTGCGCCGGGAAGATTCACCTCGTTGCCGACAAAGGAGAACAGCTTTCCCTTCCGCGACTGCAGCGCGCCGACAATCATGTTGGCGTAGAGCAGATGATCGGCGTTCACCGAATGCAGCATCGCGATCAGGTCGAATTCGCCAACCCGGCGCATGAAGTCTTCCCGTGGTCCGCCGACCGCGATGTTGAACGTGGTCGTGTCGAACGCGGGTGCATTCACGAAAGCATCACGCCAGTCATCATAGTAGGACGCGCGGCTGCCGTATTCACAATAGAGAACGGCGGTCTTCACGCCAGATACCTGTCGATCTCGGCAACGATCCGGTCAGCCGCACGACCGTCCCCATACTCTGCAATATCCTTGCGCGGCAGGTAGTCCGGGTTCTGCCAGAGCCGGTTCCAGCCGTTCTGCACCGTCTCCACCCATTCGGTCTCATCGCGCAGGGTGACGCATGGCTTGCGGTGGAAATAGGCTTCCTTCTGAAGGCCGCCTGAATCCGTGAACACGTCAGTTGCGCCGCTGAGCAGACGGTTCATGTCGAGATAGCCGACCGGGTCGCAAAGCAGTATGCCGTCGAAATCCAGCCCGAACCGGTCGGCAGCAGCACGCGTGCGCGGATGCAGAGGCCACACGACTGGCCGCCGTCCGGCTTCGGCCTTCAACCAGTCAAGAACGGCGGACAGGTGATCGGCGCTGTCGGTATTCTCGGCGCGATGGATGGTAGCCAGGGCATAACTGCCGGGCGTCAGCGCGAGGGTCTGCAGGATATCGGAATGCTGCTTTGCCTTTTCGATCGCGAACAGCGTGGAATCGAACATGACATCGCCGACATTGTGCACGCCGCTCGTGATCCCTTCGTTGGATAGATTGTCGACGGCCGCAATTGTGGGACAGAACAGCAGGCTGCTCACATGGTCAGCCACGACACGGTTGATCTCTTCGGGCATCGCCCGGTTGAAGGATCGAAGGCCGGCCTCGACATGGGCGACCGGAATGTTGAGCTTGGCCGCGGCAAGAGCGGCCGCCAGCGTAGAGTTGGTGTCGCCGTAGATGAGCACCAGATCGGCGCGCTCGTCCTGCATCACATGTTCGAGGCCGGCAAGCATGCGGCCGGTCATCTCGCCGTGTGAGCCACCGTGAATGTCCAGGTTATGCGCCGGTTTCGGAATTTCCAGTTCGTCAAAGAAGATGTCCGACATCCCGGCGTCGAAATGCTGACCTGTATGAACCATTACCTCGTTCAGGCCCTGAACCCTGCCGAAGGCACGACTGACCGCAGCCGCCTTGATGAACTGCGGCCGTGCGCCGACGACGGTGAGGACGCGCTTTGTCATATCAACGCGGCGTGTCGCCGGTGAGGTGGGTCATGAAGTAGTCGTGCTGGCGCATGCAGCGTTCGATGGTTTCACGGTTCTGCCGTGTCCACGCGACGGTCTTTTCCAGTCCTTCGCGCAGGGAAGTGCGCGCTTCGAAGCCGATCTCGCGCCGGGACTTTTCCGTTGAACCGAAGCGGCAGCCGGACCGGTCCCAGGGGCGGGCCGGGCGGATCTCCATCTCGACCGGGTTGCCGGTCAGGTCATTGATGGTCTCCGCCAGTTCACGGATCGTGGTTTCGACACCGGACGCCAGATTGTAGTTCTCGCCGGGCTGACCGTGTTTGGCGGCGCACATCAAGCCCCGTGCCATGTCCTCGACGAAGATGAAGTCGCGCGTGGTCTGCCCCCCGTTGTCGAGACCCAGCGTCTCGTTGTTCAGGGATTTCCAGACAAAAGTCGGCGTCACGTTGCGCCAGACCGTGTGCGGGGTCCCCCGCCAGCGTCCTGCCCCCAGGATTTCGCGCGGACCGAACACATTCTGGAAGCGGGCCTTCACGACGGGAAGCTGATGCTGCAGGAAGTAGTAATTGCCATAAAGTTCCCCGACCAGCTTGGAGATCGAGTAGGGACTGTCATGGAACAGTGATACCGGCGCGTCTTCCGTGGTTGCACTGGCGTCGTCATAGGTCTTCTCGGCCACAGCGCAGCCCGCCGCAGCGTAGACCACCTTCGTAAGGGACCTGATGTCCTTCAACCGCTCGAAGAGCTTCAGCGAGGTCAGCGTGTTGTTTTCGTGGTCTGCCAGCGGATCGTGGATCGACGACTGATTGCCGTGATAGCAGGACAAGTGCCAGACATAATCCAGATCCTCCGGCAGGGCCTTCAGGATCGTGTCGTCTGTGATCGACCCGAACACGAAGGTCACCCGCGGGTCGTCGGGCACATTCGAGATGTCCGAGGACAGCAGATTGTCGACGATGATGATCTCGCGCGGGTCAGTGTCCAGCAGCGCGGCGACCAGATTGCTGCCCACGAACCCGGCGCCGCCAACAACCATCAGCTTCTTGCCCGCGAAGGTGGAGAAATCGGTCTCTATATCCATCATTGTGCTGCTCTTTGTGTCTGAAGACAGGTCAGCCGCTGGTCGTATCCAGCGGCTTGTAGGCCTCGATATACAGGTTCCAACCCAGCCGCCGGGCGAAGAAATTGTCGCTGCTCCGCGGCAGGACGGGCTTCAGCAGACGGGCCAGCGGGGGGATCAGCAGAAGTTGCTTCCAGCTCAACTGGTTCAGCCTGAAGCGATGCCGTTCGAAAGCCGAAAAAAGGTCCTTCGCCTCGGCTTTGCTGTACACCAGCGCCAGCGGACAGTCGTCGCCGTCGTTCATGTTCAGCGCCTGTTGCTGTGTCTTGCCCCGGTACTTCGGATGCACAAGCCGCTTCAGCCGGATGATCACAATCGTTTTCCAACTGTAGCGATAATAGAGCATGGCGATCAGCTTGCCGCCCGGTTTGAGCACACGATACATCTCGGCGACCATCGGGGACGGGTCCTCGATATGATGCAGCACCCCCATCGAACAGGCGATGTCGAAATGATTATCGGGGAAAGGCAGCTTCTCGCCATCTGTGGTTTGAAAACTACCCTCCAGACCGGCCAGTTCGAACCGCCGACGACTCAGTTCGATGGCTTTGGGTGTGATGTCGACGCCCTCGACTTCCGCCCCGTGCATGGCATAGCGCGACAGCACGTAGCCATTGCCGCAACCGACATCCAGCACGCGCTTGCCTGCGGACGTCGAATAGCCATGGATCATGTCGGAATAGTCGTAGGCCTCGCAGTCGTCATCCTCGCGAATGGCATCGAAGCGGGCGTAGAATTCCGGTGTGCCGGGTTCAGCCGCAATGCCTTCGGCGGCGACCGGGTTGCCGTCCCAGAACGAGCGAACCTCGTCGTTGCTGACCGACTGCGATGATTCAGTGGTACGCGTCATTTTTCCGGCGTGGCCAGATGGCTGTAGATCGCGCTGACGCCGTGTTTGTCATACCAGGTCAGCATCTTCCGGATCGTCTCGTCGAAGCCCACAGCCGCCTTCCAGCCGAACGCGGTCTCTGTGGCTGTCGGATCCAGCACGACGGCGGGCACATCGTCATCGCCGGGCGGAACGACGGGGACCGGCTGGTCGAGACTGATGCCCAGATAATCCACGACGGTGTCGAAGATGTCCTTGATCGAATGGCCCTGACCGGTCGAGACGTTGAAGATGCCTGTCGGCGCTTCCGCTTCCAGCACGATGTCCATAAGCGACAGGAAATCGCTCATGTCGAGGAAGTCGCGGACGGTGTCCGAACAGAAGCAGCCCTTGCCCTCTCGCAGCCGCGTGTAAAAGGTCGGGATCGGTCCGATGGCCAGCCGAGGGCCGGTTACATTGGCCAGCCGCAGCGAAACATGGGGCAGATCCGACATGGCCAGATACTGCTCACCCGCTGTCTTTGAAATACCGTAGCTGGTGAAGGGCGCGGTGGGGGCGGTCACGGGAATAGGCACCTGCGAGGGGCGTCCGTAGCACAAAGCTGTCTGGAAATTGACGAACCTCTGGACACCGGCTTTTGCTGCGGCGTTCACGACATGGATGGTGCCTGTCACGTTGGTCGTGGCGTCCTCCAGCCAGTTGTCGGGCTCCTTGTAGGCGGCGGCACTGTGGATGACATGTGTCGGTAAGAAGTCTGCAAAACAGCGGTCCACCAGCACGGGATCGGCGACCGATCCCTCCACGACTTCCAGACCGTCCATCTCCGGCACCACTTCGCGCCGTCCGGTCGCGAAATTGTCGATGACCAGAATCTCGTGACCCTGCGGCAGGTAGTGCTCGATCAGGTTCGAACCGAGGCATCCTGCGCCCCCTGTGATAAGCAGGCGCATCCGATCACTTCTTCTCTTCGTGTTTCAGATGCGTGTAGCCGCCATGGACGCCGTGTTCAGCGTAATACTCGACACCCCGGCGCACGGTCTCTTCCAGCGGCGTGAAATCCACATCGCCGAAATCCCTGAAGGTGCGCGATGGATCCAGAAGGATACTCTCGGCGTCGTCCGGTCCCAGCTCGCGCACATCCGGTTTCGGATAATCGTTGAGCTTCATCGCCTTCACCACGGCATCATAGAGCTCGATGATCGCGACATCGGTCCCCGACGAGAAATGATAGGCACCGTGACCGGTTCCGTCCGCCGCCTTCACGACGTAGCGCGCCAGGTCGCCGACATAGACGAAGTCGCGGCGTGACTTGGTGACGAAGCACTGCTTGCCCTGGCTCAGACGGTCGAAAAAGATCGGTAACGGTCCGCTGACGTTGCGCGGTCCGATGACGTTCGCCAGCCGGAAAGTGACATAGTCGAGGCCGGACAGACGCAGATACTGCTCGGTGACGGTCTTCGAGATCGAATAGCTGGAATTGTCCGGATCAATCGGGTGATCGAGCGTCACCGGCTGCTCCATCGGCTTCAGGCCATAGCAGAGCGCAGTCTGGAAATAGATGAACCGCCCGACATTGTTCTCCTTGGCGGCCTTGATCAGGTTCGATCCGCCAACCGCGTTCGTCAGCGTGTCGCTGTACCAGTCATCCGGGTCCTTGTAGGACGCGGCGGTATGCACGATCACGTCGGGCTTGAAGTCTCCGATCAACTGATCGACCAGTGGCTTGTCCGCGATCGACCCTTCGACCTGTGTCAGCCGATCCTGGGCCGTCAGATGCTCTGGCCGACCGGTGGCGAAATTGTCGATGCTCAGAACGTCATCGCCGCGCGCCAGCAGGTTCTCGGCCACGTGCGAGCCAACCTGTCCGCAGCCTCCGGTGATCAGGGCTTTCATGCTTCCCTCGCCTTGCAATAGAGGTTCGACACCCGCGTCACGACGCAGGTCCAGATGTCAGCATCTGTCGATATTCGGCTGCCCTATCATGGAATTGCTGATGCCACAATTCCAGACTCAGAAGACCCCACGTCTTGCGGGAGAACTGGCTGGCGTTGCCGAAATTCTTCAACACGGCGTCCTGATTGATGAATTCGCGTGTGCCGGCCTTCGTGCTGCGGAATATGTCCTGCACCATGTCAGACAGTTCGCCGGAGAACCATTCACGCAGAGGGACGGGGAAACCCATCTTGTCGCGGCGCTCGAGAAGGCTCCGTGGCAGTACGTCGGCATAGGTCTGCTTCAGCATGTGTTTCATGTTGCCGTTGGTGAATTTCACGTCGGCGGGAACGGTTGCGGCGAATTCGACCAGTGGATGATCCAGCAGGGGTACGCGACTCTCCAGACCATGCGCCATGCTCATCCGGTCCTCGACCTGCAGCAGCGCCGGCAACAGGCACTTGAAGTCGAAATGGGTCATGCTGTCGAAATAGGCTTCCTTCCGGACATTGTTGTCATTGTTGAAGATCGCGCGGAAATCCTCGAAGACCTTTTCCCGGCCCAGTCCTTCCCATTCGATCTCGCCGTCCATGTCGTTGGAACGATTGACCAGCCGGAAGTAACGGGCATCCAGTTCCCCGAACAGGCCTTCGCGCCAGAACTCCTTGATCAGGGGTTTGTATTCCCGCAGTACGCCCAGGTTCGGAATGATGGATTCCGGTGTCACGACGAAATTGCCGTTCTTGTAGGTGCCGTCGATCGCCGCCTTGATGGCCTGTTCGAAATAGGCAACCACATAGCGCGCATAACCGCCGAAGATCTCGTCGCCGCCCTGACCGCCCAGAACAACCTTCACGTGCTCGCTGGCCAGCTTCGAGACCATGAACTGCGGGAACGACCCGGGTCCGGCGACCGGCACGTCCAGGTGATAGATCACCTTGTCGATATGGTCGCGGAAATCATCTGCTGTGATATCGATCTGATGCAGGGTCGAACCGGCCTTTTCGGCTACGGTTTCCGCGTGTGGGCTTTCGTCGTATCCGGGGAAGCAGGTGAACTTGCCGTGGAAGGCCTGGTCGTTTGCCGGGTCATGCCGCTTCGCCAGCAGTGCAATCAGGCTGGAATCGATGCCGCCCGACAGATAGCTGCCGACGGGCACATCGCTGCGCAGGTGGATGTTGACGGAATCGTCGACCAGCTCTTCCAGCCGGTTGTTGAAGAACGTGGCCGTGTGCTCGAAATCAATCTCGTAGTTCACGTCCCAGTAGCGAGCGATGTGCATCTCACCGTTGCGCACGGTCAGGAACTGACCGGGCAGAAGCTGTTTCACGCCCTCGAACAGGGTTTCCTGCCCGATGGTGTACTGGAACGTCAGATATTCGGCGAAGGCGCTGGCGTTCGTCCGGACATCGGGCAGCATTGGCAGCAATGCCTTGATCTCCGACGCAAAGATCAGCTGTCCATCGACGAGCGTGTAATAGAACGGCTTGATTCCGAAGCGATCCCGCGCGGCCAGCAGGGTCCGGTTCTTCTGATCCCAGAGCGCGAAGGCGAACATGCCGCGCAGATGCTGCAGGCAGTCCGCGCCATGACGGTCATAGGCGGCCAGAATGGTCTCAGTGTCGCTGGCGCTCTGGAAATCCCAGTGACTGGCGAGGGCACGGGTCAGTTCCGGGTAGTTGTAGATCTCGCCGTTATAGGTGATCACCGTGCCGTTTGCGGCCTGCATCGGCTGGGCACCGTGGTCGGTCAGATCGATGATGCTCAAGCGCCGGTGCGCAAAGCCGGACGTCTGCTTCTCATCCATCCAGATGCCGTCACCGTCGGGCCCGCGATGTGCGATCAATCGGCTCATCACTGACAGCTTGCGGTGCAGGTCAGGGACGGGACGACCCTGCAGGTCGACGATGCCGGCGATACCGCACATCGCCTGTCAGACTCCCCTGGCCAGGTCGCGTACGGCGTCGATGACGTAGGCGAAGTCGTCATCGTTCATGCGGTTGTGCAGCGGGATGGCCATGGAGTTGTCGTTGCAGTCCCGTGCAGCCGGAAAGTCGTCGGCCTGCACACCCAGCCGGTCCCGGTACAGACCCAGCATGTGAACGGCATGGGTGCCGGGCCGCGTGGCGATGCCGCGTTCCTGCAGCTTTTCCATCATGGCGTTGCGGGCCATGGGCGCGCCGTCCGGGTCGACATACAGCACGTAAGCCTGCCAGCCGTGGCGTCCGCCGTCCGGTTCGGTGGGGCAGGTCAGCCAGTTGATGTCGGCGAAGGCCTCATTGTACTGCTGCGCACGCACGGCACGTTCATCGATGAAGCCGTCCAGCTTGTCGAACTGCACCAGGCCGACCGCGCCCTGCAGGTCCGTCATCCGGTAGTTGAAGCCCAGAATATCGAAGTCAGGCAGCAGATAGGGGCGCGGACCGTTGTGGCGCTGCTCCTCGGATATGGATGCGCCGTGGTTGCGCATCATGTCCATCCGCGCGCCGAGGTCGGCATCGTTCGTGGTGACCATGCCGCCCTCGCCGGTGGTCACCGACTTGCGGGGATGGAAGGAGAATGCGCCGGCGATCCCCATGCTGCCGGCGGGCCGACCGTTCCAGTGGGCTCCCGCGGCGCAGGCCGCATCCTCGACGATGGCGACGTGGGCGGGCAGGGCGGCGCGCAGCGCATCCATGTCCATGCAGCGGCCGAACAGATGCACGGCGATGACGGCTTTCGTCCGATCCGTGACCCGTGCCGCGACCGAGGCGACATCCAGATTGAAGGTGGCGCGATCCACATCGGCCAGCACCGGTGTTGCGCCGCAGTAGAGCACGACGTTGGCCGTCGCGACCCAGGTGAAGGCGGGCACGATCACCTCGTCGCCGGGGCCGATGCCCATGGCGGCCAGGATCAGGTGCAGCCCGGTCGTGCAGGACGTCACGGCGAGCGCGCGCTCGATCTCGTGGCGCGCGGCAAAGCGCTTTTCGAACTCGGCCACCTTCGGCCCCTGCGTCAGCCAGCCCGACAGGATCGGTTCGCGCACGGCTTCCAGTTCGGCCTCGCCGGTCGACGGCAGCGCGATATGGATCGTGCGTTTTTCTCCGCTGCCGCTCACGCTGCGTTCCTCTGGCGCCAGTTGATCAGACGCTGCAGGCCTTCGGTCAGGTTCAGCCGATAGGTGAAGTCCAGATCCGCTGTCGCCTTTTTCGGACAGCCGATCCGGTTCTGGACCATGCGGCGCGCATCGTCGGCGGAGTAGGGCTTGTATGCGACTTCCAGATCGGAGCCGCGCAGTTCGAGGATCAGATCGCAGAGTTCCTTGATCGAGGTCTGTACGCCGGTGCCGACGTTGTAGAATTCATCCGTCGCCTCGGCCCGCATCGCCTGCACGTTGCAGTGCGCCACATCCTCGACATAGATGAAATCATAGGCCTGACTGCCGTCGCCGTTGATCGTCGGCGCTTCGCCCTCGTCGATCTTGTTCAGCATGATCGGGATGACGCCGGTATAGGCGGCGGTCTGGTCCTGATGCGGCCCGTAGACATTCATGTAGCGCAGACCGACATAGTCCAGCCCATAGCGGTCATGGAACGCCCGGCACATGGCCTCGCAGGAAATCTTGGTCGCACCGTAGAAATTGCGGTTGTTGAACGGATGCTCCTCGGTCATGGGCACCTCGACCGCGTCGCCGTAGACGGACGCCGAAGACGAATAGACCAGCCGCTTGATGTCGTTGTTCACGCAGGCTTCCAGCACGTTGAAGGTGCCTTCGATATTCACGTGAAAGGCGGTGCGGGGGAAATCCTTGCAGTGCAGCAGCCACATCGCGGCCAGATGGAACACGCAGTCCATCCCCTTCATGGCATCGTTCAGCAGGTCGATCTCGCGGATGTCGCCGCCGTTCGGATACATGCGGCATCGCGGATCGGACAGCTGTTCGGCGATGTTGCTCATCTCGCCCCGGGCCAGATTGTCGTAGATCACGACCTCTTTCACGTCGGTCTTCAGCAGTTCCGAGACGACGAAGCTGCCGATGAAACCGGCCCCGCCGATCACGAGTACGCGTGCACCATTCAGATCCATGAACCGTTCCTTCGCTTCAGCCCTGAAAACCCATGCCGCGGCGGGCATCTGCGAATCCGGGACTGTGATATTGATCTGCCCGTCACCTATCATCTATTGCGCCGGATCGCCATGGCAGGTGAGGTACCGGATGACGCAGGACCGGGAGTGGAGCGAATGAACCCGATCGTGAAGACAATGCTGGCGCGGCGCGCCGAGCGTCGTGACATGCCGGACGGCGGTTTCGTGATTTCCTCGCCCGAACCTCTGGGCGATCATCCGGACTCGCTTGGAGCAGTCCTGAGAGATCAGGCGAACCGGAAGCCGGATGCGCCGTTCCTGCGGTATCGGCAAGGTGAAGGCTGGAACAGCCTGAACTATGCCGAGGTTCTGGCGCGCGCCAACGGCATCGCGGCCCGGCTTCTGGAGATGGGACTGACCCCCGAAAAGCCGCTGATGATCCTGTCGGGCAATTCCGTCGGCCATGCACTGGTCATGCTGGGCGCGATTCTGGCGCGGATCCCGGTCGTGCCCGTCTCGCCCGCCTACAGCCTGATGAGCAGCGATCTGGCGAAGATCGATCACATCGCGCGGCTGGTGCGTCCCGGCGGTCTGTACGTCGAATCCCGAGAACCGTTTGTCAGGGCTATCGAGAAGGTCGGTGCGGGCCTGCCCGTGCTGGCGTCGGTCGACGTGATGGCCATCCCGTTCTCCGGCTCAGGTCCTGAAGCGCAGGTCGGGCCTGACGACATCGCGAAGATCCTGTTCACCTCCGGCTCGACCGGCATGCCGAAGGGCGTCATCAACACCCATCGCATGCTCTGCGCCAATCAGGTCATGGCGGCCAAGGGCTGGGGCACGATCGCTGCGGAGGGGCCGGTGCTGGTCGACTGGCTGCCCTGGAACCACACGTTCGGCGGCAACATGTGCTTCAACATCGTGCTGTGCAACGGCGGGGTCCTGCACATTGATGAAGGCAAACCCGCGCCGGGACTGATCGAGAAGACAGTCGAGAACCTGCGGCTGGCGTCACCGACGATCTATTTTAATGTGCCTGCGGGGTTTGCCGCCCTGCTGCCCTATCTGGAGCGCGACGGCGACCTGCGGGAGAGCTTCTTCCGCGATTTGAAGATGATCATGTATGCGGGCGCGGCCCTGCCACAGGATCTTTGGGAACGCCTTGAGGCCGTCGCAGAGTTGGCTGGGCATCAGCCGCCGCTGATGGTCTCGGCCTGGGGTTCGACCGAGACCGCTCCCATGGCCACGCAGGTGCATTTCCAGATCCCGCGCGCGGGCAACATCGGGCTGCCCTGCGCCGGTGTCGAGGTGCGCTTCGCCCCGGTCGGCGGCAAGCTGGAACTGCGGGTGAAGGGCCCGAACGTCACCCCGGGCTATTTCCGGCAGCCCGACCTGACGAAGGCGGCCTTCGACGAGGAAGGCTACTACCGTATGGGCGACGCGGGCACACTCGCCGACCCAGACGATCCGTCTGCCGGAATCATCTTCGACGGCCGGGTTTCGGAAGACTTCAAGCTGACGACGGGCACCTGGGTCAATACGGGCGCGCTACGCACGCGGCTGGTCGCCGCCTGTTCGCCGCTGGTACAGGACGCGGTCGTCTGCGGACATGACCGTGAAGAGATCGGCATCCTGATCTGGCGCAGCGCGGCGGCGGCGGAACTGGACGATGCCGACCTTGCGGCGCAACTTTCCGAAAGGCTCCGGGCCTGGAATGGTGACAATCCGGGCTCCTCAACCGCGGTCCGCCGCTTCCGCATCCTGCCGACGCCGCCCTCGATCGATGCGAATGAAATCACCGACAAGGGCTATGTGAATCAGCGCGCCGCGCTTGCCGAGCGCGCCGATGAGGTCGCGGCCCTGTTTGACGATCGGGACGACACGACTTTCCGCCTTTGAGGTGAACTGGCCCCGGCGTTGCACATTCAGTCTCAGACGATACCGGACAAACCATGGTCCGCAGGTCGATTGGAGACTGAAAAGCGATGTTTGTTCAAAGGCTTGATGCAGAAACAGGTTTGACTCGGGAGCCCGGCAGGAATTGCCGCCGGTGTCAGGTTCCGTCCGTTGTTCCGGCAAGCCTTGCCTGTCTGACGGAGGGTAGCCGATGAGCCTCACCGCTTCACTGAACAGTGCCCTGACGGGTCTGAACGTCGCCCAGCGCGGCCTTGCCGTGGTCTCCGACAATGTGGCCAACGTCAACACGGAGGGGTATGCGCGCAAGGAAGTCGTCCAGACGTCGATCACCCTGTCCGGTCTGGGCGCGGGCGTCGATGTCGAGGCGGTACGGCGCGTCACGGATCAGTTCCTGAACCGGGAATTTCGCATCGCCACCGCCGAGTTCCACCGCTTCGACACCGCAGGCAGCCTGAACGATCAGGTCGTCTCCCTGCTGGGTGATCCGACCGGCGACCGCAACGTGGTCGCCCTGATGGACAAGGTCCTGACCGAGGCGGGCACGCTGGCCGCAAATCCCGAGACGACCGCCGTGCGCGCATCCGCCATCGAGGCGATGCAGCGTCTGACCGAGGATGTCGACCGTCTGGCCGATGGCGTCCGCGACCTGCGCAGGCAGGCCGATCTTCGTGTCAACGAGCGCATCTCGGACGTCAACGTCCTGCTGACGGAAATCCAGAGTCTGAACCAGCGTCTCAGTTCACAGCCGAATGACGATGCGAAGGTCAATCTGATCGACCAGCGCGCGCGGAAGCTGGATGAACTGGCCAGCATCATCGATATCCAGACGACGGGCCAGAATGCCGACCGGGTGCTCATCTCGACCACGGGCGGTCTGCCCCTGATCGATCAGAACGCACGGCAACTGGTGCACGGCGGCGCGAATACGGGTGAGATCGGCGAGGTCTTTCAGCCGATATCGATCCAGCGCATCGATCCCGCCACCCGCATTGCCACGACCATCAGTACCAATGTCGATGACCAGATCCTGTCCGGTGAACTGAAAGGTCTGCTGGAAACGCGGGACGGCAGCCTGAACGATCTCAGCATCGAACTGGGGGCATTCGCGGGACGGCTCGCCGATGAGATGAACCGTGTCCACAATGAATTCACGGCAGTCCCGCCGCCCGCCACCCTGACCGGCAACAACACCGCGACGCTGGCCGGCGACCCGCACGGCTTCACAGGCGTTGCCGCTTTCCATGCCTTCGATGCCAACAACAATATCGTGGCCACGGCCACCATCGACTTCGGTGCCATCGGTGGCACGGTCGGCGACGTGATCACGGCGGTGAACGCAGGGCTGGGCGGTTCGGGGACGCTTTCACTGACCGACGGCACCATGCGCCTGAGCGCTGCGGGCGCGGCGACGGGGGTGGCCATCGCCCAGGACGCGACGACGCCGTCCCAGGCCGACGGACGCGGTTTCGCGCATCGCTTCGGGATGAACGATCTGGTCAGGACATCGGCGGGCCCGCATTTCCAGACAGGCGTCCAGACCGGCACGGCGCACGGCTTCACAGGCTCCGCGACCTTCGAACTGATCGGTCCGGAAAACCAGCGCCCGCGCGCGACGACCATCGACATGGGCGCCATCGGGGCCACGGTGGGCGATCTGGTCACCCAGCTGAACACGGATTTTGCCGGGGTCGCGAGTTTTGCGCTGAGTGCGGAAGGCGAACTGGTCACGACGCCGAATGGCGCGTTCAGCGACTTCCGTCTGGAGATGAGCAATGACGCGACCGAACGCGGCACCAGCGGCACAACGGTGCAGAGTTTCTTCGGAATCGGCACCGAACCGAAAGCGAATGTCGCCGCTGGCATGGAAGTGCGCGGTGATATCGTCAGCAACACGGCGCTGCTGTCGCTCGCCAGCGTCGATGCGACCGGTGCGCCGGCCGTGTTCAATGGCGACAACGCCGGTGCCGTGGCCCTGCAGTCCCTGTCCTTCGTGACATCGGACTTTGAAGGCGCGGGGCGGCTGTCGGCGATGAACGGAACACTGGCCGAGATCGGCGGCGAGTTTCTGGGCCGCGCCGGACAGGCCGCGAGGGATATCGAGGTCCGCACGACCGACCGGGAGGCGCTGATGGAAGATCTGGCGCTGCGTGTCGGCGAGGTGTCCGGCGTCAATATCGATGAAGAGATGGCTCAGTTGATCGAGCTTCAGGCGGCGTTCAATGCCGCGACGCGCGTGATCTCGACGACGAACGAGATGATCGACGCGCTGTTGCAGATTTAAGCGAGGAACGGATCGGATGCGAATAGGTACAGCCAGTCAGAACGACCTGATGGTGCAGCAACTGATGCGCCAGCAGGTTGAGGTTTCCGACACCCAGAGCAAGATCGCGACGGGCAAGAAATACAATGACGTGGGCGGTTTCGGCGCGCGGTCCGCGCACATCGTCAACTCGCACTCGCTGATGAACCAGCTTGACGGCTTCAGGACTGCGAACACGGCCCTGCAGGGCAGGCTGGCGGCGTTCGATACCGGCCTGCGCGAACTGGAGAACATCGGCGGCGAGTTGCGCGATGCGATCCAGCAGGCGCGGGGTATCGGCAACGGCACCGGGTTGCAGTCCGAAGTGCGCGGTCTGCTGGAGCGGGCGGCTTCCGTGCTCAACACCCGTTTCGAGGGGCGCTTCCTGTTCGGTGGCACCAACACCGACAGCCCGCCGGCGCTGGTGACGAACGAAGCCGATATTCTGGCGCTCGCCGAACCGCCCGCAGGGGACTTCTTCGGCGACAGCGGTGTGGTTCCAAGGGTCCGCCTGGACGAGCGCGCGACCATCGATGTGGGCGTCACCGCCTCCGGTGTGGCAGGCGATCTGCTGCATTCGATGCAGCGCATCCTGATGTTCGCCGACGGCACTGTCCCGGCAGGCGCAGGCGCGTTCGCACCGGCGGGCGATCTGGAAGGCCAGCTTTCGGTCAATCAGACCGGCTTTCTGGAAAACGAACTGGCCCAGGTCTTCTCGGCGATCGACACGCTGCAGACGGCGGCGACCGACAACGGTCTGGACATGAAGGCCGTCGAGGCCGTTCAGGCCCGGCTGGGCGAGCAGACCGTCTCGCTGACCGAGATCATCGCCAACGAGGAAGACGTGGACCTGGCCGAGGTCGCCAGCCGTCTGAACCAGCAGCAACTGACGCTGGAGGCCAGCATTCGCATGATTGCGGAGATGCGTTCCATCAGCCTGCTGAACGTCCTGTAGCGCTCCCGTAGTGGTTTTCCCTTAACGCGCCCATCGCCAGACGACATACTCCCGGCCTGTCTGTTGCGCGGGGGAGGGAAGCGTGTCGGCCATTGCGTTCGATTTGCCGGATGATGTGAAAGACGTCGTCGAGGGCCTGCAGGCCTTCGCGCGAAAGGAAGTTCTGCCGCGCCACGAAAAACACCGGGACCTGCTGGAAGATTCGCGTCTGAAGTACAGCGAGGACGGACGTGTTGCGCCCGACGTGCAGAACATCATCCGCGATGTCCGGATGGCGGCGTCCGACGCGGGTTACTATCAGATGTGTGTGCCAGAAGCGCTTGGCGGCGGCGGTCTGGGGATGCAGGCCTACTACGCGGGCTGGCAGGCGCTGTTTCACATGTGCGGGCCGCAGCACTGGCTGATGCTGTATTGCATCAGTCACTGGGCGTTCGGACCCAGCCGCCTGCTGGAGCGGGTCACCGATCAGGCGCGCGCGGAAATCCTGGCCCCGCTGATGTCCGGCGAGAAGGGCATGTGCTTCGGATTGTCCGAGCCCGGCGCAGGTTCCGACGCCAGCATGATCCGGACCCGTGCCGTGCCTGACGGCGACGGCTGGGTGATCGAGGGACGGAAGATCTGGACCACGAACTCACCGACCGCCGACTCCTGCATCATCTTCGCGGTCACCGATCCGGAACGGGCGAAGGCCAAGAAGGGTGGCATCTCGGCGTTTCTGGTGCCGACCGATGCGCCCGGCTTCGAAGTGCAGCGCATCGTCAAGATGTTCGGTCATATCGGCGGTGACGAGGCCGAACTGCGGTTCGAGAACCTGAAGGTCGAACCCTGGCAACTCGTCGGCGAACTGCACAACGGCTTTGCGACCGCGCTGTACGGCGTTTCGCTGGGGCGCGTGTACAATTCGGCGCGCGCGGTAGGGTACGGACGCTGGGCGGTCGAGATGGCGCTGGAGTACTGCAAGCAGCGCGAGGCCTTCGGTCAGCCGATCTCGGAATATCAGGGCGTGACGTTCCCGCTGGCCAGCTCGGCGATGGAACTGCACGCTGCGCATCTGATGGGCCTGAATGCGGCAAGGCTGCTCGATACCGGCGCACCGGCGGTCAAGGAACTGTCGATGACGAAGGCCTATTCGGTCGAGACCGGCGTGAAGGCGGTCGATCGTGCGATGCAGACACATGGCGCGATGGGCTTTACCAATGAACTGGGACTGACTGACGCCTGGCACACCCTCAGGCTCATCAACGTCGCCGACGGCACCAATGAAATTCTGCGTCGCACCATTGTGCAGCGCATGCTGAAAGGCGATGTGGACCTGTGATCGGAACCGGAGAAAGACCGTGATGGACTGGCAGGTCGAAGGCGCTGGCGGCACCATCCTGCGCGGCAGGCGCTGGGATGTGGAAGCGCCGCGCGGTGCTGTCTATCTGGCACATGGCCTTGCCGAACACATCGAACGCTACGACCGGTTCGCGCGGGCGCTGAACGCCGCCGGACTGGCGGTGGCGGGTCACGATCACCGGGGGCATGGACGCACCGCCGCCAGCGAGAACGATCTGGGGCATTTCGCCGATCGGGACGGGTTCGACCTGATGGCGGGCGATCTGGCGGCGGGCATGCGCGCCTGGAGAACCGAACAGCCCGATCTGCCGTTGATCCTGTTCGGTCATTCCATGGGGTCCTTTCTGGTCCAGCAGCTCATGGCCGACGCGGGAGCCGGGTTCGACATGGCGATCCTTTCCGGCTCGAACGGTCCGCCGCCGCCCCTGGCTGCCGCCGGGCGGCTGATCGCGCGCATCGAACGTCTGAGACTTGGCCGGCGGGGGCGCAGCAATCTGATTCACGCACTGGCCTTCGATGCCAACAACAAGCCGTTCGAGCCCGCGCCGACGAAGGTCGAATGGCTCAGCCGCGACCGCGCCGAAGTCGATGCCTATGTTGCCGATCCGCTGTGCGGTTTCGTTTCCACCACGGCGAGCTGGATTGCGCTGCTGGATGCCTTGCCGGGTCTCACAAGCGCCGCCAGTGTCGCCCGCATTGCCTTCGACCTGCCGGTGCTGCTCGCGTCCGGCGACCGCGATCCGGTCGGCGGCATGGGCGACGGCGTGCAGCGCCTGCACGACATCTATGCCGAACACGGCGTCGGCGATCTGACCCTCAGGCTGTACGACGGTGCGCGGCACGAGATCCTGAACGAAACCAATCGCGATGATGTCACCGCGGACATCTGCGGCTGGATCGACGAGAGGCTGCCGTCGAGATGAGCGATCCCGCCTCACTGACGGTTCTGGTCGCCGATGACAATCCTGCGGCCCGCGCGCAGATCGTCGCGATCCTGAACGATATCGGCCACGAGGCGGTGCCGGTGGACAATGGCACGGAAGCGATCTCGGCGCTCTCCGCACTCAGCTTCGACCTGGCGATTCTGGATTTCCAGATGCCGGGTGCGGGCGGCGATGAGGTCGCCCGGCAGGCCGGCGGGACCATGCGGCTGATCGGCCTGTCATCGTCAGGCGCAGATCGGTCCGAATGGGGCGATGCACCCGTGCATGGCTGGCTGGCGAAGCCGGTCGACGCGCGTGCGCTGGCGCTGATGATCCGGTCGGTCATGGACGATGAGGCTGCCGGAGACGGCGAGTCGGAAGAACCTGTCGATCTGGCGCATCTTGCGACCTACACGGCGGGGGAACGGGGTCTGGAAGGCGAACTGGCGGCCCTGTTCAGCGCATCCTGTGAGCGGTACTTCGACGAGATGGCCGGTGCGACCGATGACCGGTCCTGGCGCGAGGCCGCACACGGCCTGAAGGGCGCCGCGCGCGGCATCGGCGCCAATGAGCTGGGGCGCCTGGCGGCCTTTGCCGAGACGCTGGTCGGGGGGCACGCATCGAACCGGCGGCGTGCGGAAACGCTGCAGCAGATGCGGACGGCCGCGGAGCGGGTGCGCCAGTTCTTCGCCGAGCATCTGGGCGACGGTTAGTTCCGCCGGTCTGCCCGGAAGGCGAGCACCAGGAACAGGCACCCGAGGAGGCTGGTCAGGCTGCGCAGATGATTCCATTCGGTCCACGGACCCGAATAGCCGGCCCAGAGCTGCGCGGCGGCCTCGGCGGTGGCCGGAACCGTCTGGACGGCCAGTTCGTCATTCCACGGGACATGCACGCCGGCCGTGACGGCAACGGTGGCCGCCAGGGCGAGAAAGCCCAGCCCGGCGAGAACGCCCGCCGACCGGCTTCCGAAGGCGAAAACGATGATGGTGGTCACCAGCGCCGCCAGCGGTGCGCCGAAGAAGACGATGCCGAACGGCACATTGCGGATATTGGCGTTGACGGACTGCATTGCCGCGATGGCGACATCCGGCGACGCGGCGTCGAGCCCGTTCATCACGGTGAACGACCAGGTGAAGAAGAAGCCCGCGTGCAGGCCCGCCAGCAGCACCGAGGCCAGGAGACAGAGAGCGGAAAGCATCCGCATGTCAGGTCAGGGCGGTTTTCATGGTCTTGCTGGCTTCGCCCATGTCGAGCTGTCCGGCGTAGCGTTCCTTGATGACGCCCATGCAGCGGCCCATGTCCTTCAGGCCGGACGCGTTCAGTTCGTCCCGCACCTCGGCGCACAGCGCATCGACCTCTTCCGGGGACATCTGTTTCGGCAGGTAGTGCTCGATGACGGCAATCTCCGCCTTCTCCTGTTCCGCCAGATCGACACGGCCGCCTTCCTCGTACAGACGGATGGAGTCCCGGCGCTGCTTCACCATCTTCGAGAGAATCTGGATGATCTGCTCGTCCGTGGCTTCCGGGCGCTCGGAATCGGTCCGAGCGCTGATTTCCAGTTCCTTGATGGCGGCCAGGATCAGCCTGAGCGTCGAAATCCGCTGGGATTCCTTAAGCCGCATAGCGGCTTTCAGATCGTCGTTGAGTTTCTGCTTCAGCATTGGAGCCTCCAATGGCAGGAAAGGCGGCGAACCATAGTGGAAATCATTCCGTATGGCAAAGGAGTTTTGAAACTACTAACATATTGAAAATAAACAAAAAAATAGGAATTCACTGCGCTTGACCCACGCGGGCGGAAACACTATCGTCCCGCCAATTTGCGCGAGGATGTCAAAACCCTTCGCGCCCCTTTCCTCGCCGCCCCAAGCACGAGACATATGTCACAGAACGAAAAAAACACCGACCCGCCAGCATCGTCCGGCGGGGCGCTATTCAACGCGGCTGCCCTTGTGCTGGCCGATGGAACTGTCTTTCACGGTGCCGGCATCGGTGCCATCGGCGATGCCGTCGGCGAGGTGTGTTTCAACACCTCCATGACCGGCTATCAGGAGATCATCACCGATCCTTCCTATGCCGGGCAGATCATCACCTTCACGTTTCCGCACATCGGCAATGTCGGCACCAACGACCAGGACATCGAGACGACGACGCCCGCCGCGCGCGGCGTGGTGCTGCGGATGGACATCACCCAGCCTTCCAACTGGCGGGCGACGCGCCATCTGGATGCCTGGCTGAAATCGCACAATCTGGTCGGGATCAGCGGGATCGACACCCGCGCCCTGACACGCCGTATCCGCGACGGCGGCCCGCCCAATGGGGTGGTGGCGCAGGCCGCACCGGGCGCGGCACTGGATATCGATGCCCTGATTGGAAAGGCGAAGGCCTTCCCCGGCCTTGAGGGCATGGACCTCGCCAAGGATGTCACCTGCCGTCAGACCCACGGCTGGTCCGAAGGGGCCTGGTCGATCGGGGATGGCTATGCGGGTGCCGGTACGCCGAAACGCAAGGTCGTTGCCATCGACTACGGCTGCAAGCGCAACATCCTGCGCTGTCTGACGGATGCAGGTTGCGACGTGACCGTGGTGCCCGCGACGGCCACCGCCGAGGACGTGCTGCGGCACGAACCGGACGGCATCTTCCTGTCGAACGGGCCGGGCGATCCGGCGGCGACGGGCGAATATGCCGTGCCGGTGATCCGGGACCTTATCGACAGCGGCAAGCCGGTTTTCGGGATCTGCCTGGGGCACCAGATGCTGGCGCTGGCGCTGGGCTGCGAGACCGAGAAGATGGAACTGGGCCACCGGGGCGCGAACCAGCCGGTCAAGGACTTCACCACCGGCAAGGTCGAGATCACCAGCCAGAACCACGGGTTCCGGGTGAAGCGCGAGAGCCTGCCCGACAGCGTCGAGGAAACCCACAAGTCCCTGTTCGACGGGACGCTGGAGGGCATCCGCCTGAAGGGCCGCCCGGTCTTCTCGGTGCAATACCATCCCGAAGCCAGCCCCGGCCCGCGCGACAGCCACTACCTGTTCCGCCGCTTCACCGACATGATCGACGGGGAGGCGAACTGATGCGGAGCGCTGGCGGTGATACGCGTCCATCTTCTTCTTCCCCCCTGGTGGGGGAAGTGGCCGCGCAGCGGTCGATGGGGGGGATACGGCGTGTCCGGACTGTTCCCAGCGATGTCATAGCACCACCCTTCCGTCTTTCACCCAATAATGGCGAGGGAGGACTCGTGGCACCGGCTCACTTAAACTACGCAGCATGTCAGCCGGTCGCGCGCAGTTCCTCAGGAGAAACCAGACAGAGGCGGAACGCCTTCTCTGGTCACGGTTGCGCGGGAAGCAGGTTGATGGCGCGCGGTTCCGTCGTCAGGTGCCGCTCGGCAGATATACAGCCGACTTCTGCAGTTTCGAGCGCCGTGTGGTCATCGAACTGGATGGGGGGCAACACGCGAAACAGCAGGTGCACGACGAAATCCGAACCCGTTGGATGGAAGCAGAAGGTTTTGTTGTTCTCAGATACTGGAACAGATCGGTATTCGAGCAGCTTGACGACGTACTCTCCGAGATTTTTAAGGTCTGCGTTGAGCGGCGTGGTATCGCGACCCTGTATCCGAAACGGTAACACCCCCACCCCGACCCTCCCCCATCAAGGGGGAGGGAGCAGCCGCGCCATGTACCTGATTGAATCGATCGACGGGGGGACGAACTGATGCCCAAACGTACTGACATCTCCTCCATCATGATCATCGGGGCGGGGCCTATTGTCATCGGCCAGGCCTGCGAGTTCGACTATTCGGGGACGCAGGCGTGCAAGGCGCTGCGCGACGAGGGCTACCGGATCATTCTGGTGAACTCGAACCCGGCGACGATCATGACCGACCCGGAATTTGCCGACGCGACCTATGTCGAACCGGTCACGCCCGATGTGGTCGCCAAGATCATCGAGAAGGAGCGGCCCGACGCCCTGCTGCCGACCATGGGCGGGCAGACGGCGCTGAACACGGCGCTGGCGCTGGCCGAGGATGGCACGCTGGAGAAGTACGGCGTCGAACTGATCGGCGCGGACAGGTTTGCCATCGCCAAGGCGGAGGATCGCGACCTGTTCCGTGAAGCGATGACGAAAATCGGGCTGGAGATGCCGAAATCCGCCATCGTCACCACGCTGGAAGAGGGCCGCGAGGCCATGAAGGAGATCGGTCTGCCCGCCGTGATCCGTCCGTCCTACACACTGGGCGGCACCGGCGGCGGCATCGCCTATAACCGGGACGAATATGATGCCTTCATCGTCAGCGGTCTGGATGCCTCGCCCGCCAATCAGGTGCTGGTCGACGAGAGTGTGCTGGGCTGGAAGGAGTACGAGATGGAGGTCGTTCGCGACAAGGCGGACAACTGCATCATCATCTGTTCCATCGAAAACGTGGACCCCATGGGCGTGCATACCGGCGATTCCATCACCGTCGCGCCCGCGCTGACCCTGACCGACAAGGAATATCAGATCATGCGGGACGCCTCGATCGCGGTCCTGCGCGAGATCGGCGTCGAGACCGGCGGGTCGAACGTCCAGTTCGCGGTCAGTCCCGAGAACGGGCGTCTGGTGGTCATCGAGATGAACCCGCGCGTGTCGCGCTCGTCCGCGCTGGCATCCAAGGCAACCGGTTTCCCGATCGCCAAGGTCGCCGCCAAGCTGGCGGTCGGCTACACGCTGGACGAACTGCAGAACGACATCACACAGGTCACCCCGGCCAGCTTCGAGCCGACCATCGACTATGTCGTGACCAAGATCCCGCGCTTCACCTTCGAGAAGTTCCCCGGTGCCGAACCGGTGCTGTCGACCGCCATGAAGTCGGTGGGCGAGGCCATGGCTGTGGGCCGCAATTTCCAGGAGAGCCTGCAGAAGGCCTTGCGGTCCATGGAGACGGGTCTGACGGGCCTCGATGACATTCCGTTCGAGGGCGACGACGAGGATGCGCTGATCGCGGCGCTGGGCCGCCCGACACCGGATCGCCTGCTGCTGACGGCGGAAGCCTTCCGGTTCGGGCTGGAGAAGGAACGGATCGCCCGCATCACCAGCTACGATCCCTGGTTCCTCGATCAGATCGAGGAAATCGTCGAGACCGAGGAGCGGATCAAGCTGAACGGTCTGCCGACCACAGCCGCGGGGTGGCTGGCGCTGAAGAAGCAGGGATTTGGCGACGCCCGGATCGCCGCCTTGGCCAGAACATCCGAACCCAGGGTCACCGCTGCCCGCCGGATGGCGGGGATCCACGCCGTCTTCAAGCGGATCGATACCTGTGCGGCCGAGTTCGAGAGCGACACGCCCTACATGTATTCGACCTACGAGGGCTTTCCGGCGCCCGATGGCTCGATCCAGGCACCGGAGTGCGAATCCCGGCCGACCGATCGCGAGAAAATCATCATCCTCGGCGGCGGTCCGAACCGGATCGGTCAGGGGATCGAGTTCGACTATTGCTGTGTCCACGCCGCCTTCGCCCTGAAGGAAGCGGGCTTCGAGACCATCATGGTCAACTGCAACCCCGAGACCGTCTCCACGGACTACGACACGTCCGACCGGCTCTATTTCGAACCGCTGACCATCGAGACGGTGCTGGAGATCGTCAGGGTCGAGGAACAGTCAGGCAGCGTGAAGGGCGTCATCGTGCAGTTCGGCGGCCAGACGCCGCTGAAGCTGGCGCAGGGGCTGATGGACGCGGGGGTGCCGATCCTGGGCACGTCGGTCGATGCCATCGACCGGGCCGAGGACCGCGACCGGTTCCAGGACCTGCTGCAGCGCCTCAACCTGCGGCAGCCCCCCAACGGCATTGCGCGCAGTCACGAGGAAGCGCGCGAGCACGCCGAGCGTCTGGGCTTTCCGGTGTTGCTGCGCCCGTCCTACGTGCTGGGCGGCCGGGCGATGGAGATCGTGCACGACATGCCGGGTCTGGACCGCTACATCCGCGAGGCCGTGAAGGTTTCCGGCGATAGTCCGGTACTGGTGGATTCCTATCTGGCGAACGCGACGGAGGTCGACGTGGACGTACTGTCCGACGGGACCGACACCTTCGTCGCCGGCATCATGGAACACATCGAGGAAGCCGGCGTGCATTCCGGCGACAGCGCCTGTGCCCTGCCGCCGTTCTCGCTCAGCCGGGATGTGATCGCCGAGATCAAGCGCCAGGCGTCGCTGCTGGCCACCGAACTGGGTGTGGTCGGGCTGATGAACGTCCAGTTCGCGGTGCAGGACGGGCTGGTCTACATTCTGGAGGTCAACCCACGTGCCTCGCGTACCGTGCCGTTCGTCGCCAAGACCATCGGCACGCCGATCGCCAAGATCGCGGCGCGGCTGATGGCCGGGGAGAAGCTTTCGACGTTCAGTCTGACCGGCGATCCGACGGAGCTCGACTATATCGCGATCAAGGAAGCGGTGTTCCCGTTCGCCCGTTTCCCGGGCGTGGACATCATTCTGGGGCCGGAGATGCGGTCCACGGGCGAGGTCATGGGGCTGGCCAAGGATTTCGGCATGGCCTTCCTGAAATCGCAGCTTGGCGGCGGCACGAAACTGCCGCAGGAGGGCACCGTCTTCATCTCGGTGAAGGACGGCGACAAGGAAATGGCGGTCGGGATGTGCCGTGACCTGACGGAGATGGGGTTCAGCATCGTGGCGACCCACGGCACCTCGCGCCATCTGCAGGATCACGGCATCGCGTGCAAACCGATCAACAAGGTGCTTGAGGGCCGCCCGCACATCGTCGACGCGCTGAAGAACGGCGACGTGCAGCTGGTTTTCAACACCACGGACGGCGAGCAGGCGATCAACGACAGCTTCTCGCTGCGCCGGACCGCGTTGCAGTTCCACATTCCCTACTACACGACGGCGGCGGGCGCGAAGGCGTCCGTTGCGGCGCTGCAGGCCCTGAAAACCGGGCGTCTTGAAGTCGCTCCGCTACAGGACTATTATTAGGCCCGAGGCGCCGGTTGCTGGAAAAGCGACCGGCGCAGCCGTTTCCGGGATCTGACGGAAACCGGCGAACCCGAAAAACTGGAAGTGCCTGATGGAACGAGTGCCCATGACGCTTGAGGGGCAGCAGCGCCTTGAAGCCGAACTGAAGAATCTGAAATCCGTCGAACGGCCTGCCGTGATCCAGGCGATTGCCGAAGCGCGCGCGCACGGCGACCTGTCCGAGAACGCGGAATATCACGCTGCCAAGGAAAAGCAGGGCTTTATCGAAAGCCGGATCGCCCAGCTTGAGAGTGGTCTCAGCCGTGCCGACGTGATCGATGCGGCGGCCATGTCAGGCGATACCATCCGGTTCGGTGCGACAGTCGTGCTGGCCGACGTCGATACAGATGACGAGAGCACCTATCAGATCGTCGGCGGCGAAGAAGCCGACATCGACGAGGGCCGTATCTCGAATACCTCGCCGATTGCCCGTGCCATGATCGGCAAATCGGTCGGCGATGTCGTCGATGTCACGACACCGCGCGGCGAGAAATCCTATGAGGTCGTAGAGGTCCGCTGGGTCTGAGGGCATCTGGCGCTGGCTGCGCCCGGAGGTTTGTGTAGGATGTCGCCTTTTCGGGAGACATTCATGCTCAGACTGCTTCTTACGGCCCTGTCGATTAGCCTGTGTCTGGCGCTGCCGCTGCGCGCGGAAGAAGCGTCCCGCGATCAGGTTCTGAAACTTTACGAACTGACCGGCGTCGAGAAACAGATCGACGCGACGCTGGATTCGCTGCGCGCGCCGCTTTCGAAGATGCTGACACCCGCCTTGCGCCAGGCCGCGCAGAGCCGGAAACTGATTATCCCGGAAGACTTCGACGGGATCGTCGCCGAAGAAATGGATGTCGCCTTCGAGCGGATAAAAGCGGATTTTCTGGCCGAACTCGTCCCCCTGCACCAGCGCGCCTTCACCGAAGACGACATCACGCGTCTCATCGAATTCTACGAATCCGACCTTGGCAGGCGGCTGGTCGCAACGTCGCTGGAAGTTCAGAAGGTCGCGGGCGCCATGGGCCAGGTGATCGGTCAGCAGGTCGGACAGGATCTGGTCAGGGCGGTGCTCACGCGCCTGAACAGGGACGCGCCCGTCGAGAACTGATCGCGCCAACGGTTCAGCGTCAATTGGTAGCGCGCACCTTCCACTCTCGGAAGGCCTCTCCATATTCTTGTCACAACAATAAGAAAGAAGGGGAAAGTTCATGTTCCGCAGGGTTTTACTGGCGGCTGCAGTTGTCTCTTCAGGGTTCGGGGCAGCCGAGGCACAGACACGCACCTACAACGAATGGCAGGACCCGGCCGCGCAGCAGGCGCGGGAACGGCAGACCGACCAGCTCATTTCCGAACTGAGGCAGATTCTGGCGGCCGGTCGCCGCGACCGCGCGGCTGACCCCCGGTATCTCGATGACCTGCAGAGACTGCTGGACCGCCACGAAGCCGCCGAACGTGCCGCAACCGCCGCCACGCCTCCCGCGCCGCAGACCGAGCCGGCGGCTCCGCGCGCGGACATCACGCCCGACCGGGGCCGCTGGCGCCATGTCCAGGACGATTTCTCGGACGGTGACTTCACGAACAACCCCCGATGGATCGTGGCGCAGGGAGAGTATTTCATCACGCGCTCGGGGCGCCTGTCGTCAATCGTGCGGCTGAACGAGACCAACAGCCGCCGCAACGAGCGCCTCGACCCGGTTGCGGAACTGTTCGGGCGGCTGCTGGGCCGGCCGCTCGGCGACCAGCGCCAGGGCCGGGACGACCGCGTATCCACCGAACAGGCTGCGATCTTCCTGCCTCATCGCCTGACCAACGCGTTCGATCTGACCGCGACGCTGGCAAGCGATGCCCGTGCGGGCGGCCTGCTGGAGATCGGCGTGTATCAGGGCGACGATGGCCGCAACGGATACCGGCTGCAGTTCACCGATCAGGGCGTGGTCAAGCTGGTCCGGGTCGGTCAGTCGGTGGTCCAGCTGCGATCCGCCGCGTTCACTTTTCCCGCCCGCGTCAACAACCGTCCGGGGACATATGCGGTGCGCTGGGTGCGTTCCAAGAAAGGCCGGATGCACGTCTGGGTCAGCGGCACGAAGGTCTTCGACGTGACCGACAACGCGTTCCGCGACGATTTTCACGGGTTCCGGATGGTGAACGCCAACGGGCGTCACGGCCTCGATTCCGTGGCGATCAAGGTCGTGAACCGCTGACACGCCTGCCGCGCCGGGGGATGTGCGCACGCGTCAAATCCGCCGCATGGGGTGACCTCGCGTCACTCAATGACCATCTGAACGACCAACAACAATAAGCAACAAGGGGAGCAAACATGTTCCGCAAAGCCGCTCTGGCCGCAGCGATTGTCTCGCTCGGCATCACATCCGTCCCGGCAACCGCCCAGAAATACGAGGCGTGGAAGGACCCGGACAACCGTTTCGAGGAATATCCTGAACATACGCAGAAGCTTCTCGATGAACTCGACAGCCTGATCAGGCAGGGCAAGCGCGACAAGGCTGCCTCGCCCAAGTTCCTGTCCGACCTGGAAGAGGCGCTGAAGCGCCACCGCAAGGCTGAGCGCAAGCAGGATCGCAGGGAAGCCCGCAGGGACGAGCGTGAGGACTCCCGCGATTCAGCGGTTCCGAACATCTCCGACAATTTCGCCGACGGAAACTTCACCGCCAATCCGCGCTGGAACCTGGTGCAGGGCGACTGGTTCATCGCGCGCGGCAATCGGCTGTTCTCGTTCGTGGCGTTCGAGAAGGACAAGCCGCTGACCGAATCCGAAAAGCTCGGCCAGCTGTTCGGTGCGCTGCTGGGTGCCAACACCCGGTCCAGCGAACAGTCCGTCAGCGAGCCTTCCACCATCTTCCTGCCCGGCAAGATCACCAATGCGTTCGATCTTTCTGCCAAGCTTATGAGTGATGATCGGGCGGGTGGTGTTCTGGAAGTCGGTGTGTATCAGGGATCGGATGGCCGGAACGGCTACCGGATTCAGTTCACCGACGGCAAGGCCAAGCTCATCCGTGTCGGCAGCTCTGTGACTCTGATCGGTCAGACGAATTTCCGCTTCCCCGCCTCCGCGAACAACCAGCCAGGGACCTATGACCTGCGCTGGGTCCGCTCGCCGAGCGGGCGTATTCAGGCCTTCGTCGGCCGGGACCGTCTGTTCGACGTGACCGACAACGGGTTCCGCGATCCGTTTGACGGTTTCCGCATGGTGAATGCGGGCGGTCGACACGGACTCGATTCCATCAACATCGACATGTCCGACGGCTGATCCGGCTTCGGTGTCACAAAATCCGGGCCTCCTTCGTCAATGGATCGAACGATCTTTGCGAAGGAGGCTCGGATGGGCATCGGACTGACGGCAATCTATGACGGACGGATCGACAGGGAGGAGCGGCGGCTCGGCGAACCCCTCGACCTCGCCCGGGAAATGCTCGCGGCATCGCCGGGACTGCTGACGAAATATCTCATGGCCGCGCCGCTGATGACCTATCAGCGGGTCGCGCCCGTGGCGGCGGCACATGTCTGCCGGATCGCCGCCCTGCGGTCGGAGGACTGCGGCCCGTGCGTTCGGATCGGGATCGGCTACGCGCGCATGGCCGGGCTGAAAGAATCCGATCTGAAGGCCGCACAGGCGGGCCGCTACGATGATCTTCCGCACGATCTCAGCCTGGCTGCATATTTTGGTGAGGCCATTGCGCTTTCGCTCCCCGAGGTTGTCGAGCTTGGCGAGGCGATCGAGCGCGAATGGGGCCGCGCGGCACGCGTGGAACTTGCGCTGGCTGCGGCCACGGCCCGGATTCATCCTGCGATGAAACGCGGTCTCGGCATGGCCCAGAGCTGTGCCATTCTGAATCTCGATGATTGACCCCACACAAGTTTTCGAATGCGAGCGATCCCGGCTGCTGTCCATCGGTTACCGCATGCTGGGGTCTCTCAGCGCGGCCGAGGATCTGGTGCAGGACTGCTGGCTGCGCTGGCAGGCGCAGGATCACGGATCGATCCGCACACCCGCCGCTTGGCTCACGACCGCCATGACGCGCCTGTCCATCGACCGTCTGCGCGCCGAAAAGACAGTGCGGGAACGCTACATCGGCCCCTGGCTGCCCGAACCGCTGGTGAGCGACGGACAATCCCCCGTGGACCGCGTGGCGCTGGCCGAGGGTCTGACGATGGCGCTGCTGGTGGTGATGGAGGCGCTGTCACCCGCCGAGCGCGCGGCCTTCATCCTGCGTGAGGCCTTCGACTACGACTATGCCGATATCGCCGGTGTGCTCCAGACGACGCAGGCGAACGCCCGCAAGCTGGTCTCCCGCGCACGGGCGCATGTCGACGACGGCGCACCGCGCGAGAAGCCGGCACCGGATATCGCCATCCGGCTTGCGGCGGCATTTCAGAAGGCGTCCGCGGACGGCGATCTGACGCCGCTTGAGGCGCTGCTGCACGAAGACGTCCTGTTGCGGTCCGACGGCGGCGGCAAGGTCATGGCGGCGCTCAATCCGATCACTGGCCGGCAGAACGTCATCCGCTTCCTGCTCGGCCTGGAACGCAAATCCCAGGGCGCGCTGGACTATCGCCTCGCCTTCGTGTCAGGCGGTCCGGGTTTCGTGATCACGGCCGGAACCGACACCTTCGCCGTGGTCTCGCTCGCGACCCGCGACGGCCGCCTGAGCAACATCGATCTGGTGCGCAACCCGGAGAAGCTGGGCGGCTGAGGGTCGCCTGCGGATCAAAGCCCCTCGACATCCGCGACCACATACTTCTTCACATTGCGCTCCAGCACTTCCAGTTCGCCGAGACGGGCGCGAAAGGTCTTCATGTGGGCGACCTCGAAGTGGGCCTTCAGGTGGACATCGCTTTCCCATTCCTCGAACACGCGGAAGGTGGTTGGCTCCTCGATGCTCTGGAAGAAGGCATAGGTGATACAGCCGTCTTCCTTCCGGGTTTCCCTTGCCATTTCGATGGCGGCGGCCTTCGCCGCCTCGACGCTGCTCGCACCCAGTCTGAACGTTCCGCTGACGACGATCATGTTCTTGCCTCCCCTTTTGAAGGCGCAGCTTATGCCGGGTTTACGATTTCTTAAAGCCGGCTGTGCAGGGTGGGAGCATGACCGGAACTCTGTTCGATACAGGACGGGCCGACGCATGATCACGGCCCTGCAGACCTCGACACCGATCGCCCAGTCGGCGCCGGCTGTTGCCGCGCGTCCGGTGCGCGAGGCCGAGCGGGCACCCGTGCCTGCGCGCCCGGAGGAACAGCAGCCCGGTCGCCGCTTCATCGAGCAGCGCGGCCTCACCGTCGCTGGCAGCACGCTGGTCGCGGCACAGGAAGAGGCCGGCAAGCCCCGTCAGACAACCGAAGAGCAGCCGAAACCCGAGACCGGGCTCTCCAGCGATCTGAGCGACGCCGACCGTGACCGGGTGAGGGAGCTTCAGGCCCGCGACCGCGAGGTCCGCGCCCACGAACAGGCGCACGCCCGTGTCGGCGGACAGTATGCGGGTTCTCCGGAGTATGAATTCGAGCGCGGCCCCGATGGCCGCTCCTACGCCGTGGGTGGCCACGTCTCCATCAGCACCTCTCCGGTGCCGGGCGATCCTGCCGCCACGGTGCGCAAGATGGAAGTCGTCAAGCGCGCTGCGCTGGCACCGTCGGAACCCTCGGGACAGGATCGCAGTGTCGCGGCGGATGCCGAGGCGAAGCGTGCCGATGCCAGAGCTGAACTGAACAGTATCCGCGCGGAAGAACAGAGAGCGCGGTTCTCGGGCGAGGACGACGCCGGAGACGCGACCAGTGGACCGGAAATCGCTGCGTCCACGACCGGTATCGACCGGACGGCGGGCGAGGCGGGGCCGGTTGGCGATCCGGGCAGCCTGCCGACCGACAGAACGTCGCCGGGGCAGCAGGATGACAGGCAAACGGGCTTCGGCCCGCAGGCCTCCGACACGATCGGCAGCGGTTTCGGCGATCGTGTCGGAACGGATGGTGTGGAGAATAGCTTCGGTGGACTGCCGGGCGTCTCCGCCTCTTTCGAGACGGCCGCGAACGCCTTCGGTCAGTCTGTCGAGCGCGCATCGGGTGGCCTGACAGGCGGGATCGGCGGTCAGGATATCGCGGCGGCCACACAGGCCGAGGCGCTGTCTCCGACACGCCGCACCGGCATCGACATCCGCGTCTGATTCAGCCGGGTTTCGTCGCGCTGGCGAAATAGTTCACATCGATGTCCGTGGCACTCAGCGAGAAACCGGACAGCGGTGAGTAGACCAGCCCCGTCAGGTCGTCGACCTTCAGACCCGCAGCGCGGCAGTGACGCGCCAGCTCCGATGGTTTCACGAACTTCGAATAGGTGTGCGTGCCCCGTGGCAGCCACCCCAGAATGTATTCGGCACCGACGATGGAGAGGGCGTAGGCCTTGGGCGTGCGGTTGATCGTCGAGAAAATGACCAGGCCGCCGGGTTTCACAAGCTGCGCGATCGAGGACACGAACAGCGCCGGATCGGCGACATGTTCGATGATTTCCAGCGCCATCACCGCGTCGAACTGCTCACCGGCCGCGGCCAGGGCCTCGGCGGTATCGTGGCGATAGGTGACCGGCAGTCCGGCTTCCGCGGCGTGCATACGGGCGGCCTTGATGTTCTTCTCAGAAGCATCGACGCCGGTCACGGAGGCGGCGAGCCGCGACAGCGGTTCCGAAACCAGTCCGCCGCCACATCCGATATCCAGAATGTCGAGATCCGTGAGGGCTTCCCCGCCTTCCGGCCTGTCGAAATGGCGGGTCAGGCGGTGCGTCAGATAGCGCATCCGGGCCGGGGTCAGCCGATGCAGCGGCTTCATGGGGCCTTCGGGATCCCACCATGTCTCGGCCAGTGCCGAGAAGCGCTCGATCTCGGCGTCATCGACTGTCGTTGCAACGGTTTCGGACACGTCTGGCACTGCCTTTCTGCGGCGCCGCACTTGCGGGACGCCTGTCCGATAGTTAAGAGGTGCGCGCGGCTCCGGCAAGGCCGCATGATCTGCAATCCATCTGATTGAACGGCGGTTGGCTATGGCGCGCATCGTCATGAAATTCGGCGGTACATCCGTCGGCGACATCGAACGCATCCAGCGCGCTGCGTTGCGGGTGAAGGCCGAGAGCGACGCAGGGCACGAGATCGCTGTCGTCGTCTCCGCCATGTCGGGCGAGACGAACCGTCTGGTCGACCTGACCCGGGCCGCGGCCCCGATGCACGACGCCCGCGAATACGATACCGTCGTTGCCGCGGGCGAGCAGGTGACGATTGGCCTGATGTCCATGGCGCTGCAGGATCTGGGCGTGAACGCGCGCTCCTGGCTGGGTTGGCAGTTGCCCATCCACACGACCGACGTGCACAGCGCGGCCCGGATCACCTCGATCGAGACCGGCGAAGTCATCCGCCGTTTCGGCGAGGGCCAGGTCGCGGTGGTGGCCGGCTTTCAGGGCATGGCACCGAACGGGCGCATCACGACACTTGGGCGTGGCGGATCGGACACCTCGGCCGTGGCGCTTGCCGCGGCGCTGAAGGCCGACCGGTGTGATATCTATACCGACGTGGACGGCGTCTACACGACCGACCCCCGCATTGTCCCGGCGGCGCGCAAGCTGGACAAGATCACCTACGAAGAGATGCTGGAACTGGCATCTCTGGGCGCCAAGGTGCTGCAGACGCGCTCGGTCGAGCTGGCCATGAACCATGGCGTGCGCGTGCATGTGCGCTCCAGCTTCAGTGACGAACCCGGCACGCTGGTTGTCGACGAGGAGGAAATCGTGGAACAGCAGATGGTCAACGGCGTTACCTATGCGCCGAACGAAGCCAAGATCACCCTGCGCAATGTGGCGGACAAGCCCGGGGTCTCGGCAGGCATCTTCGGACCGCTTGCCGATGCAAACATCAATGTTGATATGATCGTTCAGAACGTTTCCGAGGATGGCGCGACCACGGACCTGACCTTCACGGTACCGCGCGACAGTCTCGACCGGACGCGGAAGGTCCTGGACGGCGTGCGCGAGACGCTGCAGTGGTCGGACATGACTGCCGACCCGAATGTGGTGAAGGTATCCATCGTCGGGGTTGGCATGCGCAGCCATGTCGGCGTGGCAAAGACGATGTTCCAGGCGCTGGCCGAGAAGGGGATCAACATCCAGGTCATCACCACGTCCGAGATCAAGGTCAGTGTGCTGATCGCGGATGAGTATACTGAACTTGCCGTACGCGCCCTGCATACGGCCTTCGAACTGGATGCCGCGTGACGGAATGACCGATGATCCGATGAACCACAGGCCCTTCAATCCCGGAGACGGCTGACCATGAGCGCTGGTGCCATGACCGGACCGCAGTTCCTGATGCGCAGGCTTCGCGAGATCATGCGGAGCAGCGACACGCCCGAGGAACGGCTCAGCAAGGTGGTCCGGCTTGTCGCCGGTGCAATGGTCGCCGAGGTCTGTTCGGTTTATCTGATGCTGCCCGGCAACGTGCTGGAACTGTTCGAGACCGAGGGTCTGAACCGTGACGCGGTGCATCAGACGCGGCTTCAGGTCGGTCAGGGGCTGGTCGGCCATATCGCCGCGACATCCAAGCCGCTGCGGCTGAGGGATGCCCAGGCGCACCCCTTGTTCGAATTCCGCGAAGAGACAGGCGAGGAGATCTACAGTTCCCTGCTGGGTGTGCCCATCATGCACTCCAGCAAGGTCGTCGGTGTGCTGGTGGTCCAGAATGCGCGCAGCCGCGACTATGCGGATGACGAGCAGGAAGCGCTTGAGACCGTCGCCATGGGGTTCGCCGAGATGATCGGTAACGGCGCGCTGGTTTCGCCCAACGTGCTGGCCGAATCGCTGAACGCCAACGCCGGGCCGACACGGCTTACCGGCCGACGCCTGACGGACGGTGCCGCGCTGGGTATGGCGGTTCTGCATGCCCCCCGGATCGAGATCACCCGCACCATCGCAGACGACCCGCGGATCGAACTGGAGCGGCTGAACGCGGCCATTCAGGATGTTCAGGCCCAGATCGACGAAATGCTGTCCCAGCCGGTGCTGGCGGCCGGCGAATCCCGTGAGGTAATGCAGGCGTTTCGCATGTTCGCCCACGATCCGGGCTGGCAGCGTCGCATGCGGGAGGGTGTCTCTGCCAACCTGACCGCCGAAGCCGCCGTCAAGCGGGCCCATGACCAGACCCGGGCGCGGTTCCAGCAGGTGCCGGACCCCTACATCCGTGCGCGCCTCGCCGATATGGACGATCTGGCCAACCGGCTGATCAACCGGTTGCAGGGCGGGTCCAACGTCTTCAACCCCGCGCTGCCCGACAATGTGATCCTGGTGGCGCGCGATCTGGGCCCTGCCGAGATGCTGGATTTCGGGACCGGCAAGCTGAAGGGCGTCATCCTGGAGAACGGATCGGCGGGTTCGCACATGGCAATCGTCGCACGCGCCATGAACATTCCGGTGATCGGGGGCGTCAACGGTGCCACGGAAGCGATCGATCCGGGCGATCAGGTGATCGTCGATGCCGAGCACGATCAGGTCTTCATCCGCCCCGAACAGGACGTCATCAGCGCCTTCGACCAGATCGAGGCCGTCCGGGCCGAAGAACTGGCACGCTGGCGCTCGCTGCGCGATGTGCCGGCGGTCTCCAGGGATGGCGTGCCCGTCGATCTGTTGAGCAATGCCGGCCTCCTGCTGGATATGCAGCATGTCGCCGAGGCGGGCGCGGTCGGTGTCGGCCTGTTCCGGACGGAACTGCATTTCATGGTCCGCGGACGCCTGCCGCGATTCATCGAACAGACCAACTATTACAAGTCCGTGCTGGAACTGGCGGAGGGCAGGCCGGTGACATTCCGCACGCTGGATGTCGGCGGGGACAAGCTGCTGCCCTACATGAAACGCGAGAAAGAGGAGAACCCGGCCATGGGCTGGCGGGCGATCCGTATCTCGCTGGATCATCCGGGCCTGTTCCGGATGCAGCTGCGCGCCCTGCTGGCGGCGTGCTCGGGGCGCGAGCTGTCGCTGATGTTCCCGATGGTCGCGGATGTGGCCGAGTTCAAGGCGGCCCGCGAAGTGCTGAACAAGGAGATCGACTGGGCCCGGAAACAGGGAAGGGAACCGCCGTCCCGGATCCGGCTTGGCGTGATGGTGGAAGTGCCCGCGCTGGTCTGGCGTCTGCCGGCCTTGCTGCCGATGGTGGATTTCATTTCGATCGGGTCGAACGATCTGATGCAGTTCCTCTATGCGGTCGACCGGGGAAGCGCACGGGTCTCGAACCGGTATGATTCCCTCAGCCCGGCGTTTCTTTCGATCCTGCGCCGCATCAGCAGGTTGTGCGAACAGTCCGGGACGCCCTTCAGCATCTGCGGCGAGATGGCCGGGCGGCCGCTGGAGACGCTGGCCCTGCTGGGGCTGGGTTTCACGCAACTGTCGATGCGCTCGAACGCCATCGGCCAGATCAAGGAACTGATCCTCTCGACCGATATCAGGCAGTTGCGCCACGAAATGGAAAGCTGGCTGGGTCGGGACGAACGGACGCTGCGGCCGCTGCTTCAAGAATTCGCCAGCCGCAATCACATAGAGACCTGAAGAACGGGACCGCCTTTCCGGTGCTATCACCCGGAATCGCTTCATTTTTTGCTCTGACTGAGGTATGCAGGTGACGATTCTGACCGGCCTTATTCCGGTCAAGAAGTGCGATCAGAATATTCACGGCTCTTTTTTGAAAAGGACCAAGAAAGCGCGATGGCGGAAAGCAACCGCAGGTTTCAGGACAGTGAACAGTCTGGCGCGCCCCGGCTGAATATTCACGGTATTGAGCCGGACGGGCACGATGACGGGTCCTACTACGACGGTATCGGTGCGGAACTGCGTGCCGAACGCCTGCGCTGTGGACTGACGCTGGACGATGTGTCCAGCCGCCTGAGGATCCGTACCTCGCACCTTGAAGCGATCGAGGCGGGCCGTTTCGGCGATCTGCCCGGCCAGATCTATGCCATCGGCTTCATACGCTCCTATGCCGAATTCCTGGGCGCGGATGGCGATGTCTGCGTCAGCCTGTTCAAGACCGAGGCCGGTCCGGGCGGACACAGCCGCAAGCTGACTTTTCCGATCCCGGCCGACGAGAGCCGCCGGCCCGGCGTGCTGACGATCGTGGTGTCGCTCATGCTGGCGGGGGCGGTCTACGGCGGTTGGTACCTGTATCAGCAGCAGGATGTCGAGGTCGTCGAACTGGTGCCCGAGGTGCCGCCACGCTTCGTCGAGCAGGCGGCGGATGCGGAACGGCGTGCGGAGGTCCGCGCGAACACCCTGGCCGCAGCGAATGCCGCCGAGACGCCGATGCCCGACCTGGCGGAAGGTGCGCCCGATGACCTGCCTGTCGTCGGGCAGGACGGCGAAGTCCCGGCTGAGGGCGTCGCTGAGAACAGCGGTGCCGCTGGTACTGTTCCCGAGCCGATGCCGCTGGAAGTGGCGACCGAGACTGCCGCACCACCGGCGACCGATCAGGAGGCACCGGCACCAGCCCCCGACACGGTCGGGACTGCAGACGGGCCCGTTGCCGATGCGCCGGAATCCAGCGCGACGCCGCTCGCCGACGTGGCGGCAGCACCGCCGCCGGTTCCCGACATCGAGCCCGAGAACGAGACGGCCCCGCGTGTTCTGGGGATCGCGAACCGGGACTCCCGTGTGATCGTGCGGGCGACCGAGGAGACCCGGATCATGGTGCGACTGTCGGGCGGTGGCACCCTGCTGCCGTCGCGCATCCTGAAGCCGGGCGATATCTACCGGTCGCCGGACCTGTCGGGTGTGGTGCTGCAGTCGAGCAACGTGGGCGGACTCCAGATCATCGTGGACGGCCGCTTGCTGGGGCGTGCAGACCGTCTTTCCAGCGACGGCGGGATGCTTTTGCTGGATCCCGACAAGCTCAGATCTGCCGCACAATAGTCGCTGTCGGGCCACCCGGAGCGGGAAACTGATGCCGCGACCGCAGGTCAGCTTGATTGGCCGGTCCCGACACGACATGTTAGCCACAGAATTGTGGACCTTCTCAGAACCATAGGACCTGACCGATGAGCGTTCGTCCCTATCGCGATATCTACCGCCGGGAATCGCGGCGCATCCATGTTGGCGATGTGCCCATCGGCGGGGGCGCGCCGATCGCCGTCCAGACCATGACCAACACGCTGACCTCGGACGCGGATGCGACCATCGCGCAGGTGCGCGCGGCGCAGGAAGCAGGGGCCGATATCGTGCGTGTGTCCTGTCCGGACGCGGAATCGACCGCGGCGCTGAAGAAGATCGTCCGGGCCGTGGATGTGCCGATCGTGGCGGACATTCATTTCCACCACAAACGCGCCATCGAGGCGGCCGAAGCCGGTGCCGCCTGTCTGCGCATCAATCCGGGCAACATCGGTTCCGCCGAACGGGTCCGCGACGTGGTGAAGGCGGCGAAGGATTACGGCTGTTCCATGCGGATCGGCGTGAATGCCGGCAGTCTGGAAAAGGACCTGCTGGAAAAGTACGGCGAGCCCTGTCCCGAGGCGATGGTCGAAAGCGCGCTGGATCATGCGCGGATCCTGGAAGACAACGACTTCTTCGAATTCAAGATCTCGGTGAAGGCGTCGGACGTGTTCCTGTCCGTGGCGGCCTATCAGGGTCTGGCCGAAGCCTGCGACTACCCGCTGCATCTGGGCATCACCGAAGCGGGCGGTCTGATCGGCGGTACCGTGAAGTCATCCATCGGCCTGGGTGCCCTGCTGTGGGCCGGGATCGGCGACACGATCCGCGTCTCGCTGTCCGCCGACCCGGTCGAGGAAGTGCGTGTCGGCTACGACATTCTGAAGTCGCTGGGTCTGAGGACGCGGGGCGTCTCGATCATTTCCTGCCCGTCCTGCGCGCGCCAGGCATTCCCGGTCATCAAGACGGTTGAAGTGCTGGAAGAACGGCTCAGTCACATCAAGACGCCGATGTCGCTGTCGATCATCGGCTGCGTGGTGAACGGGCCGGGCGAGGCGCGCGAGACGGACATCGGCCTGACGGGCGGCTCCAAGGGCCGCAGCCACAAGGTCTACGTCGGCGGCATTGCCGATCACAACATCGACGACGACAAGCTGGTTGACCATATCGTCAGCATGGTCGAGGAAAAGGCCGCAGCGATTGAAGCGGCGAAGGCGACCGGGGCGGCAGACGCCGCCTGAACGCAGGCTCCGGAGAACCAGTTTGGCGAAAGTGCAACCCGTTCGCGGGACCCATGATCTGTTGGCCGATGACTTTGCCGGGCAGCGGGCGGTCATCGACGTCGCCCGCCGTGTCGCGCTGACACACGGTTATCGCGAGATCGCGACCCCGATCTTCGAGTTCACCGAAGTCTTCGCGCGTTCGATGGGCGAGACCTCGGATGTCGTCTCGAAGGAGATGTACACGTTCGAGGACCGGGGGGGTGAATCGATTACCCTGCGTCCCGAGTACACCGCCGCGATCTGCCGGGCCTTCATCTCCAACGGCCTGCAGCAGTCGGTGCCGTTCAAGGCCTTCGCCGCAGGGCCGATGTTCCGCTATGAGCGCCCGCAGAAGGGCCGGTTGCGGCAGTTCCATCAGATCGATCTGGAAGTGATCGGCGCGCCCGAACCGGCTGCGGATGTCGAGGTGATCTCTGCCGGGGCCGAGATCCTCAATCAGTTGAACGTGCTGCACAAGACGGTGCTGCATATCAACACCTTGGGCGATCCCGAGAGCCGCGACGCCTACCGCACGGCGCTGGTCGACTATTTCGGCGCGCACAGGGACAGGCTCTCCGAAGACAGTCTCGCGCGGCTGGACCGCAACCCGCTGCGCATCCTCGATTCCAAGGATGAGGGCGATCGCGCGCTGGTCGTCGATGCGCCGCTGTTCTCCGACTATCTGAACCAGCACAGCCAGGATTTCTTCGGTGACGTGCTGGCCGGGCTGGACACGCTGGGCATCGGATATGAAATCGATCCGCGGCTGGTGCGCGGGCTGGACTATTACACCCATACGGCGTTCGAGTTCGTCACCGATGCGCTGGGCGCGCAGGGGGCGGTGATCGCCGGCGGGCGTTATGACGGGCTGATCGAGCAGATCGGCGGACCGCCGACACCGGGCATCGGCTGGGCCGGCGGGATCGAGCGCCTCGCCATGCTCTCGGGCGTCAGTACGCCGGCACCCCGCCCGATCGTGCTTGTCCCGGTCGGGGAGGCTGCTGAATATGAGGCGTCGAAATGGGCCCAGTGGCTGCGCCGCAAGGGGTTTGTGGTGGAACTGGGCTTCAAGGGCAACGTCGGCAAGCGGATGAAGCGCGCCGATCGCATCGGCGCGGCGTGCGCCATCCTGCTGGGCGATGACGAGCTGGAACGCGACGTCGTGAACCTGAAGGATCTGCACACCGGCGAACAGCGCGAGGTCACCGTCGCCGATCTGGAGGATGCGCTCGCCGCCTACGAAGGCAGCCGCGTGTGATACCGCGCGACCGCTTGCGGCAGATCACAGCGCGCCTGGATGAACTGGCAGCCCTGCTGGCGGACCCGGACGCGGCCGGCAGCGCCGAATTCGCCGGTCTGTCGCGCGAGTATGCCGAACTTTCCCCCGTCGTTGACGCGATCCGCGAACTGCAGGCCAGAGAGACCGAGCTTGGTGAACTGGAGGAACTCGCCGCCGACGCGGACGGCGACGCGGAGATGCGTGAACTGGCACAGGCCGAACTGGCCGAACTGAAGGAGACGCTGCCCGTCCTTGAACGCGACGTGCAACTGATGCTGCTGCCGAAGGACGAGGCCGATGCGCGCAGTGCGATTCTGGAGGTTCGCGCGGGCACGGGCGGCGACGAGGCGGCGCTGTTCGCGGGCGAACTGTTCCGGATGTATCAGCGCTTCGCCGAACTGAACGGCTGGAAGTTTCAGGTCATGGACATGGCCGAATCCGATCTTGGCGGCCTGAAGGAAGGCAGCGCCGAGGTGAACGGCACCAATGTCTACGCGCGCATGAAATTCGAATCGGGTACGCATCGCGTCCAGCGCGTGCCGCAGACCGAATCCGGCGGCCGCATTCATACGTCGGCTGCAACGGTGGCCGTGCTTCCGGAGGCCGAGGAGGTCGACGTCCGGATCGAGGAGAAGGACCTGAGAATCGATGTCTACCGTGCGTCGGGTCCCGGCGGCCAGTCGGTGAATACGACCGATTCGGCGGTGCGCATCACGCATCTGCCGACTGGCGTGGTGGTTACCCAGCAGGACGAGAAATCGCAGCACAAGAACAAGGAAAAGGCGATGAAGGTGTTGCGCGCACGGCTGTATGAGGCCGAACGCAACCGTCTTGCCAGCGAACGCGCTGCCGACCGGCGTGATCAGATCGGCTCGGGCGACCGGTCGGAACGCATTCGGACCTACAATTTCCCGCAGGGCCGCGTCACCGATCACCGCATCAATCTGACGCTGTACAAGCTGCCCGAAGTGATGACCGGCGATGCGCTGGGCGAGATCGTCGATGAACTGATCGCGGAAGATCAGGCACGGTTGCTGGCCAGTCTCGGCGATGATACCTGAATCAGGCACCGTCGAAGGTCTGCTGAGAGAGGGCGCATTGGCGCTGCGGGAGGCAGGGATCGAGACTGCGCGTCTGGATGCGCGCATCCTGCTGGCCCGCATTCTGGATCGTCCGTCGAACAGTCTGCTGCCCGGCGATGACACGCCGGTCGACCCGGATCTTGCCGACAGCTATCGGGCCCTGATCCGGCGGCGGATGGCGCATGAGCCCGTCTCGCGGATCATCGGACGCCGGGCGTTCTACGGGCGCGATTTCGGGCTTTCCCCTGCAACCCTCGATCCCCGGCCCGACAGCGAGGCCGTGGTCGAACTGGCGCTGGAGGGATTGGCCCCGAAAGCCCGGGTTCTCGACCTGGGCACCGGCACGGGCTGCCTGTTGCTGACCATCGTCGCGGAATGCGACGGGGCGCAGGGTGTCGGGGTCGATCTTTCAGATGATGCGCTGGCCGTCGCCCGTCTCAACGCCACGGCACTCGCGCTGTCAGATCGGGTGCAATTTCGGCGCGGGAACTGGCTGGACGGCATCCGGGAGCGCTTCGATCTGATTATATCGAATCCGCCCTATATTCCGGATGCTGACGTCCCGGACCTGATGCCGGAAGTCCGCCTGTTCGATCCGGTTCTGGCCCTGGCGGGCGGCGCGGACGGGCTCGCGCCCTATCGGTGCATCTTTCACAGGGCTTCGGATCATCTGACCGATGACGGGAGGCTGGTGGTGGAGATCGGTGCCGGCCAGGCGGACAACGTGATTTCCATTGCCGAAGCGGAAGGATTTGTCCTGCATCGCACCGCGACTGACCTGGGCGGGCACACGCGCGGGCTATCCTTCACAGTTCCTTCATAAAAAAAGACTTGGAAATCCAAAGGTCCACGCGTACGTTCGCATCAGGAAAACCGCTGCACGCCCACCGATACATGCAGCACTCCCGCAATTTCGTATCAAGCGCTGAGCGATGATCGAACACGTGCTCGACCAGAGGTCGAAGCATGTCAGGACCCAGACAGGCCATTGGCAGGAATATGAGACCACAAAACAACAAGCGTGCGCGCGGTCGCACGAACAGACGTTCGCCGAATCCCAATCGCAGCTATGAAAGCAACGGGCCGGACGGCAAGATTCGCGGCAACGCCAATCAGGTCTATGACAAGTACAGCCAGCTGGCACGCGATGCGTCGGCATCGGGTGATATCGTGACGGCGGAAGGCTACTGGCAGCACGCCGAGCATTATTACCGCATCATGATGTCCATGCAGCAGAACCGGCCGTCGCAGCAATCGTCGCAGAACGATCAGCAGGACAATGACGATCAGCAGCAACAGCCGCAGCAGCAACAGCCGCAGCAGCAGAACAACGAGAAGAACGAGAGAAACGATCCGTCGGATCAGGATCAGCCCGACGTCCAGGCATCCACGCCGCGCGACGGTCAGTCCGACGAATCGGAAACCGCGGGACTGGAGCGCGTGGTGAAGCGCGCCCCCCGGCCACGTCGGCCCCGTCGCCCGAAAGAGCCGGACAATGCGTCCGCTGCCGATGGGGATGGCGACAAGGCTGCCAGGTCGTCTGACGACGATGCGCCGGCCCGGGCGAACCGCGCGACGGCAGAAGACGCAGCCGACTGACGGAGTGCCTGTCCCGCAGGCGCGATGTCAGTCGATGCAGTTTCCGGCCGGGTCTGTGATCCCCAGCCTGGTCAGCAGCCGGTGCGCCTGCGTCCGCGCCCATTTTTTCCCCGCCCCGGCGGCCATCAGATACCAGCACAGCGCACGCTCTTGCGCATGCGGGTCGCTGCCATCCGCCTCGATCAGTTCGACCAGATTCTGCATTGCATCCGGATTGCCCAGCACCGCAGCTTCCGCATAGAGTGCGCGCGCTCTGACCCGATCGGTTTGGGTTCCCGCGCCGGACTGATACATGCTTGCCAGTGCCACCATGGCCTCCGGGTCGCCATTCCCCGCCAGTTCCGACCAGATTGACCGCGCCGTCGCATAGTCGCCGCCGTCGAACGCCTGCATCGCGTCGGCCATCGGGTTGGCAGCAGCGAACTGCGGCAACAGCAGCAACAGGGACATCAGGGCGCGCGTTCGCATGTGACCATCCTAACAGAGTGACCGATCAGGCCTGATAACAGGGCTATCATTCGTGCGTGTGGTCGTGGACAATCGGGCCAAGGTGAAATGTGCCGGTCGATCCGGTCTTACTGGAAGAGGGGGTCTCCAGATCATGTCAGCCGATATTCCGCACGTCCCGTTGCTGGTGCCTGGTGTCGAAAGCAGCGCGAGCCCGGTCACGGTTTCCGCGCCCTGGGATCTGTCGCCCATCGCGACGGTCGCGCGCGCCGACAGTGCCACGGTCGAGAAGGCGCTGGAAAATGCTTACGCGCTTTACCGCGACCGCGACAGCTGGATTCCGATCCGGGAACGCGTACAGATCCTGACGCGTGCCATGTCGATCATGCGGGACCGCCGTGAGCAGATGGCCGTCGAAGCGGCACGCGAAGGCGGCAAGCCGCTGGGCGACTCGCTGGTCGAGGTCGACCGGGCCATCGACAGTGTCCACATCTGCATCGACGAACTGCGCAGCCGTGCCGGCGAAGTCATTCCGATGTGCGTCACCGAAAGCTCCAAGAACCGCGTCGCCTTTACCCGTCAGGAGCCCGTCGGGGTCGTCGTCGCCGTCAGCGCCTTCAACCATCCGCTGAACCTGATCGCCCATCAGGTGGCACCTGCGGTGGCGACCGGCTGTCCGGTGATCGTGAAGCCCGCCGACAAGACCGCCCTGTCATGCCTGCATTTCGTCCAGATCCTGCATGAGGCCGGATTGCCGCCCGAGTGGTGTCAGGCCGTCGTGACCGCCGAGCGCAAGGACGCGACCGCCATGGTCACGGACAGCCGTGTGGGATTCTTCAGCTTTATCGGTTCGGCCAAGGTCGGCTGGACCCTGCGCAGCCAGCTTGCACCCGGCACCCGTTGCGCGCTGGAACATGGCGGCGCTGCGCCGGTCATCCTGACCGACGGTGCCGATCTGGATCGTGCCGTGCCGTCGCTCGCCAAGGGCGGCTTCTATCATGCCGGTCAGGTCTGCGTGTCGGTCCAGCGTGTCTTCGCACCGAAGGCGGTCGCCAGGGAGTTCGCCACGCGATTGGCCGACGCGGCGACGAAGATGGTGGTGGGAGATCCGACCGATGCCGCGACCGAGATCGGCCCCCTGATCACGCCCGGCGAGGTGGATCGTGTGCACGAATGGGTCGAGGAAGCGAAGGCCGGTGGCGGTCAGGTGCTGTGTGGTGGCGAGAAACTGTCGGACACTGCCTACAAGCCGACGGTGATCCTGGATCCGCCTGCGGATGCGAAGGTGTCGGTCGCCGAAATCTTCGGCCCCGTCGTCTGTGTCTATTCGTACGATGACATGGAGGCCGCGATTGATCGCGCCAACTCCCTGCCGTTCTCGTTCCAGGCCGCGGTCTTCGGTCAGGACATCGACCGCATCATGCGGGTCAGCAGCCGTCTGGATGCGTCCGCCGTCATGGTCAACGATCACACCGCTTTCCGTGTCGACTGGATGCCGTTCGCAGGTCTGAAAGAGTCCGGCCATGGCGTCGGCGGTGTGCCGCATTCGATGCACGAGATGCAGGTTCGCAAGATGACCGTCATTCACTCGCCCGAAATCAAGGACTGAGCCGCCTGGCAGACATCTGATTCATTGAACATCAATCATTGGGCGTCAGGTTCGGCCCTGTGCCAAACCCGGCCCCCGTTGATCTGTCGTTCAGGACCCGATGATGCTTTCAAGTCTGCGTAACACTGCCCCGGATTTTCCCGCCATGCCTGCCGATCTGAATTTCGCTTCGCTGATCTGTTCGCGGCTCTGCCATGATCTGGTCGGACCGGTCGGGGCCATTTCCAACGGTATCGAACTGATGGAGATGGAAGACGATCCGGCGATGGCGGGCGATGCGCTCGATCTGCTCAAGCATTCGGCGACCAATGCCTCGCGCCGGCTGATGTTCCTGCGGCTGGCTTTCGGCTCGTCGGGAGGCGATGAGATGCCGTTGGCGATCGATGATGCGCGCCGCGCCGCACTGGACTTCTTCGAGGATTATCGCCTGGATCTGATCTGGCCCGAACCGGCTGAGGGTGCGATCCCGAAGGCACGGATACGGATCGCACTGAACCTGCTGATGGCTGCCGCATCCGGTCTGGTGCGGGGCGGGGAACTGACCGTCGACCTGACATCGCGGACCCTGATGATCACGGGCAGCCACGAACGCGCGGGCCTGTCGGAACAGGTCGTGGATGCGCTTTCGGGTACGACGAAAGCCACCGAAAGCGAGGACGCCCGTATCATCGAATGCTATCTGGCACAGATGCTGGCCGAGGCCGAGGGGCTGGAGATCGACATCAAGCAGAGCGCGGGCAAGTTCATCATCAGCGCGGCATAGCGGGCACAAAAAAGGCCGACACGCCCGCGGGACGCATCGGCCTTTCGATCTGCAGCCCGACGGGGCAATCAGTACATGTGCTGACCGCCGTTGATCGACATGGTCGAACCGGTGACAAAGGTCGCATCATCCGAGACGAGGAACAGCACGCCGCGCGCGATCTCGTCGGCGTGGCCCAGACGGCCGATCGGTATCTTGGCGACGATCTTTTCCAGCACATTGGCCGGGACCGCGGCCACCATGTCGGTGTCGATATAGCCCGGGGCGATGGCGTTGCAGGTGATGTTGAAACGGGCCCCTTCCTGGGCCAGCGCCTTGGTGAAACCGTGGATGCCGGACTTGGCGGCCGCGTAGTTCACCTGGCCGTACTGGCCGGCCTGACCGTTGATCGAGCCGATGTTGACGATGCGGCCGAACCCGCGCTCGCGCATGCCCGCGAAACAGGCCTTGGCCATGTTGAAACAGCCGCCGAGATTGGTATCGATCACCGCCTGCCAGTCTTCGGCGCTCATGCGCTGCAGCGTGCCGTCGCGGGTGATGCCCGCGTTGTTGACCACGATATCGACGGGGCCGACTTCCTTGGCGATCTGTTCGCACGCCTTCTGGCAGGCATCGAAGTCGGAGACATCGAACTTGTAGGACGGGATACCGGTTTCGTTGGTGAAGGCCTTGGCCTTCTCCTCATTGCCGGCATAGTTGGCGGCGACCTTGATGCCCGCGTCGCGCAGGGTTTCGGAAATCGCGCGACCGATGCCGCGTGTCCCGCCGGTGACGATAGCTACTCGTGCCATGATGTGTTTCCTCGTGTTTTTTTGATTGGGGGAGGGCAGGAAGACCGGTCGGTACTGTCCGTCAGTTCCGACCGGCGAGACCTGCGATCAGTCGCGTTCGATGCACATGGCGATGCCCATGCCGCCGCCGATGCACAGCGTCGCGAGGCCCTTCTTGGCGTCGCGCTTCTGCATCTCGAACAGCAGCGTGTTCAGGATGCGCGCACCGGATGCGCCGATGGGGTGACCGATGGCGATGGCGCCGCCGTTCACGTTCAGCTTGTCCGGATCGATGCCGAGATCCTTGCCGACGGCGAGGGCCTGTGCGGCGAACGCTTCGTTGGCCTCGATCAGGTCCAGATCGTCCATCGTCCAGCCGGCCTTCTCCAGCGCCTTGCGTGACGCCGGGATCGGGCCGACGCCCATGATCGCCGGATCGACACCGGCCTGCGCCCACGAAACGATGCGGCCCAGCGGGGTGATGCCGCGCTTCTTCGCTTCATCGCCGGTCATCAGCACGACTGCGCCGGCACCATCGTTGATACCCGAGGCATTGCCTGCGGTGACGCTGCCGTCCTTGGCGAAGGCCGGGCGCAGCTTCTGCATGCTTTCGATGGTCGCACCGTGGCGGATGTACTCATCGTCCTCGACCACCACATCGCCCTTGCGGCCCTTGATGGTGACCGGGACGATCTCGTCCTTGAAGCGGCCTTCCTTCTGGGCCTTCTCGGCCTTCAACTGGCTGTTCAGCGCGAATTCATCCTGGGCATCGCGCGTGATCTGCCACTGTTCGGCGACATTCTCCGCCGTGTTGCCCATGTGATAGCCGTTGAAGGCGTCCCAGAGGCCGTCCTTGATCATGGAATCGACGAAACCGAGGTCGCCCATCTTCTGGCCGTTGCGCAGGTGCGCGACGTGCGGGGCCTGCGACATGCTTTCCTGACCGCCGGCCACGACGATGGAGCTGTCACCGTTCCGGATGGCCTGCCAGCCGAGCGCCACAGTGCGCAGACCGGAGCCGCACAGCATGTTGACGCCCCAGGCAGGGCTTTCGTTCGGGACACCGGCGTTGATCGAGGCCTGGCGGGCAGGGTTCTGGCCCTGTCCGGCCTGAAGGATCTGGCCCATGATGACTTCGGAAACGTCTTCGGGTGCAACGCCGGCACGGTCCAGCGCACCCTTGATGGCGATCGTGCCGAGATCATGCGCAGGCACGGAACCCAGGGCACCATTGAACGAGCCGACGGGCGTGCGTGCGGCGGAGGCGATAACGATATCTGTCATGTTTGAGTTCCTCCCGAGAACTGGATGCCACATCCGAAATGCCGCGATCCGATGATGATTTTGCACTGCAACAATAAATGTTGCGATGCCGCAATAGTGAGTACTGACCGGGCTACTGTAAACAGGTCTTCGAGAAATTGCTTCAGAATGTCGCTGAAATTTGTTGCGGTGCAGCAAATTCTACCCGGCAGTATCGAACCAGGTCTGAAGCGGAGACCAGAGGTTCGACCGCGCGCTGCTGCCGACGACCATTCCGATGTGGCCGGCCTGGGGTTCCAGAACCTGTGCATGCGCGATGCGATCCGACAGCGCTTTCGCCGACGCCGGGGGTACGATGCGGTCTCGCGCGGGGACGGCGATCAGCGTGGGCTGGCTGATCCTGGCGGGGTCGATGATCTGGCCGTCCACGATCCAGCGCCCCGCGGCCGTCAGGTTCTCGCCGAACCAGCCGCCCAGGGTTTCCATCGCGACGCGGGCGGTCAGCGGAACGCCGTCGTTCAGCCAGTCCTCCAGGATGACGAAGCGGCGGGCAGCCTCGCTGTCCGGGTCAAGACGGGCGAAGCGGGTGAACTTGCGCTGGGCCAGTCCCGGATCCAGCGCCGCGAAGAAACTCTGCAACAGGTCCAGCGGCATCTCGCCGAAGACATCCAGCACGGGCCGCCACGTGGGCACGGATTCCGCGAACAGCTTCGCAGGTGCCGAAATGTCCGCATGAAAATCCCAGGGCGTCGCCAGCAGGGCCAGATGGGAGACCTTCTCGCGGAAAAGCTGAGCCGCCGCGACACTCAGCGTCCCGCCCATGCAGTAACCGACCAGGGGAACCGGTCCGCCGGCCACGGCCACGGCATGATCGAGCGCACTGTGAAGTGGCCCGGCGATGTAATCGCCCAGCCCGTGGTGTTTCTCCACCGGGCCGGGTTTCCCCCAGTCCAGCAGAAGGGGGCGGACGCTCCCCTGCGCCGCCAGCCAGCGGCACAGGCTGTTGCCTTCCTCAAGGTCCAGGACGTAGGCCCGGTTCACCAGCGACGGGACGAACAGGGCCGGTCGCCCCGATCCGCCGAAGTCCGAAAGGGTCGCGGCACCCTGCTGCCATACCGTCGGCATGTCGGGTGCCGTCCGATGATACGGATGATCCTGATAGGCCTGGATGCCGCGCAGCATGTCGCCGAGAATACGCTGCGCCTGCTGCCAGATCGCCGCCGTCAGATCGGCATCGCTGACCCCCTGCAGATCCGCGATCAGCGTCTCCGCCCGGGTCCGCAGACTGGGGTGCCAGGGGACCGCGTTTCTACGTGCGAGCGGTGCCGCTGCCGCCGCGCCCGTCAGCCCCATCATCGCGCTGGTCAGGTGCAGCCCCAGCGGCCGCGGGAACAGACGGCGCGCGCCGGTCGGGGTCGGTTCGCTGTTCTCCGCCATAGGTCTCTCTGGTCCACTGCTGCAGCACGGTCGCGAATGATCCGTCCGAAGACATCAGTTGCATCTGCGCCTGCCAGAGACCGATGAAACGGTCAGCCAGCCGGTCGACAGTATCGCCCTCGCTTTCAGACATGGTCCGATCCTAGTCGTTCCGTCAGGGAAACGCCATGCGCTGCCGCTGATGTGCAGTGCGCAAAAATCTTGCGCATCGCAGCATTGTATGGCGATAGTGGGGATTATCGGGACTGTTCGGAAGGGAATGGAATGGCCAAGCGCGACCGCGATACAGATGGACCGGTGACGATCAAGAAATATGCGAACCGGCGTTTGTACAATACGGCAACCTCATCCTATGTCACCCTCGACCACCTGGCCGAGATGGTGCAGGACGACGTGCACTTCGTGGTCTATGACGCCAAAACCAACGAAGACATCACGCGCTCGGTTCTGGCGCAGATCATCTTCGAGGCGGAGGGCAAGGGGCAGAACGTGCTGCCGGTGAACTTCCTGCGCCAGCTGATCAGCTTCTACGGCGACAGCCTTCAGGGCATCCTGCCGAGCTATCTGGAAATGTCGATGGAAGCGTTCGCCAAGAACCGCGAACAGATGAAGGAACAGTTCGGCGGGGCGATCGAAACGCCGATGAAGCAGTTCGAGGATGTGACGCGCCGCAACATGGAAATGTTCCAGAAGGCCATGACCCTGTGGAACCCGTTCGTGCATGGCGGCAACACGCCCGACCAGGCGCCTCCTGCGGAAGAAACCACGCAGGAAGGCGACAACATCGGCCAGCTCAAGGGGCAGCTCGACGAAATGCAGCGCCAGCTTGACCGGCTGATGAAGGGCCGGAACTAGGCCGTATCGTAGCGCGCCAGCGCGGCGGCGATCGTGTGATAGAGCTCGCCGGTCCAGGGCGGCGCGCCGGAAGGAGCCGCAGGGATGCCGAGGCGGCGCATGTCGAGCGGCGACAGGATGACCCGGATATTCGCGATACCCGTATCGGCGGCCAGCACGAACAGGTCTTCCGCGACCGCGTCGGACATCGACAGGCATCCGATCGAACCGCCCTCCCCATGGATCATGATGTCGCCGCCCGGATCCTCCCGACCCTCTGCATCTGCCCTGGCACGATCCGCCGCGTTCGGATAGTTCACCCTGAGTGACAGGTGAAAGCGGCTGTTGGGGTTCAGATAGGTGATGCGGTACAACCCCTCCGGCACCTGACGGTCGCCTTCCTTCAGTTTTGGCCCCGGACCGCCACTGGCCGCCAGTATGGGATCGCTGGCGATCAGGACCGGCTGACCGTCGCGGCCGGGCACCCAGAGTTCCAGCCGTTTTTCCTGTTTCAGCCCGATCAGTGTGACCGAGGCGGGCGGGTAGACCGCGCCATGCCGGGCAAACAGGCCCCGCAGCCTGCGGCGCGCCTCCGGTCCGTAGATCGACAGCACGTCGTCAAGCGATCGGCGGGGCCGGACGCGTGCATAGGCCGAGCGCGCAAGAAAAGAGAGGTTCTCCCGCTGCGCGATGACACCACCCAGGACCAAAGCCGAGAGGCCGAGTTTCAGAAGATATCGCCGTTTCATGCGCCCAGCGTGAAGGCCAAACTGGGCCAGAATTGGGCGGACGCCCGGCGGCGATCAGCCGGTCACGTCATCCAGGGCAGCCTCGAAGCGGTCGAACAGCAGATCGATCTCTTCCAGCGAGATGATCAGCGGCGGTGCGATCACGGCGCTGGGGCCGGTGATGCGGATGATCAGGCCGCGCGCCTCGGCAGCTGCGGCCAGCCGCTTGCCGGTATCGGCCAGCGCACCGGCGGCGGTGGCGTTCGCGCCCTCGGCCTTCAACTGCACGGCACCGGCAAGGCCGATGGTCCGCACGTCGGCAACAGCAGGGTGGTCGGCCAGAGCCTCAAGCCGCCGCGCGAACACCGGCGCTTTCTCCCGCACCTGACCGGGCAGGTCGGTCTCGTCGATGATGTTCAGCATCTCCAGCGCGACGGCCGCGCCGACCGGGTGCCCCGCATAGGTGCCCGCATGGGCGAACAGGCCCTGCAGGTCGCTGTGCGCCTCCAGATCGCGATAGATGTCCCCGGCGACGATGGTCGCGGAAATCGGGAAGTACGCCCCGCTCATCGCCTTTGCGCAGCTCATGATGTCGGGCACGAAGCCCAGCGTGTTCGCGCCGTACATCTGTCCGGTCCGGCCATAGCCCGTGATGACCTCGTCATCGATGAACAGGATGTCGTTCTCGGCCAGCAGCGTGGTCAGGCGATTGAAATAGCCTTCCGGCGGAATCACCAGTCCGGCCGAGAAGCTCAACGGTTCGGCGACGAACGCGCCGATGGTTGCCGCGCCTTCCTGCGCGATGATCTGCTCGACCTCGCCGATCATCCGGTCCGTGAAATCGGCCTCGGTTTCGTCCGGCGTGGCATTGTTGAAGAAGTCGGGCTGACTGACCAGCAGGTGATCTTCCATCGGCAGCGCGAACGCATCGTGCAGCGTCTTCGATCCGCCCAGACCGGCGGTCAGCAGCGTGCCGCCGTGATAGCTGCCGAGGCGGCTGATCATCTTCTTCTTTTCCGGCTTGCCCAGATAGGTATTGCGGTAACGCATGAACTTCAGCGCGAACTCGTTCGCTTCCGAACCCGTCGCACCGAAGGCGACATGCGCGTCGGGGATCGGCGACAGGGCGGCCAGGCGTTCCGCCAGTTCGATCACGACCGGTACGGTGCGCTGCTGTGCGGAAACATAGAACGGCATGTCCTGCATCTGGCGGATCGCGGCCTGCATCAGCCGTTCGTTCGAATATCCCAGCGCCGCGCAGTAGAACGATGCGCTGGCGTCGAGAAACCGTTTGCCATCTTCATCGGTGACGAAGACACCGTCGCCCTTGGTCAGCACCATCGGGCGCTGCTCGCGTGTTTCCCGCAGGTTCGAAAAACCGAGCATCAGCCGCTCGACACCGGTGTTCCGGATGGCCTCAACCGGGTTGTTCATGACCGCACCTCCGAGATTGTTGCCGTCAGCATACCTCATATCGGCAACGTCTGTTGACTGGGAGCGCCCTATTCTTGGCGGATCGCCGGGGGGAGGGTGGTCAAAGGATGATGGCACCCAGGACGGACAGGCCGAACATGACGGCCCACGCCCGCCAGAGAAGGTTGACGCTTTCGGTGATATCGCCCGGCGTGGCATCCGTTCGTCCTTCCGGATGCATCCAGGGGTCATCGACAAGCTCACTGCCATAGCGGCGCGGTCCTGCCAGTGCGAGACCCAGGATCGCCGCCATCGCAGCCTCGGGCCAGCCCGCATTCGGCGAGCGATGCCCCCTTGCGTCCCGTCCCGCGATCTTCAGCCCGCGCAGCGACAGGTCGGCGAGAGCAAACAGGAGGGCGGTCAGACGGGCCGGAACGAGATTCATCAGATCGTCCAGCCGTGCCGCCGCCCAGCCGAAGTGCCGGTACTTCTCGCTGCGATGCCCGATCATGCTGTCGGCGGTGTTGACCAGCTTGTAGGCGATCAGGCCGGGCAGGCCGCCGAGGACAAACCAGAAGGCCGGTGCGACGATCCCGTCGGCGAAATTCTCGGCCCCTGACTCGATGGCCGCCCGCGCCACGCCGTGTTCATCCAGCACATCGGGATCGCGGCCGACGATACGTGCCACCGCCCGCCGTCCCTCGTCCGGTCCGTTCATCAGGCCCAGCGCGACGCCTTCGACGTGCTGGACCAGCGACCTGTGCGACAGAAGGATCGCGGCGGTGATGGCCGAAAGAACATCGGCCAGCGGCAGGGCCTCGATCAGCAGGCCCAGCATGATCCCGCCCGCCACGATCAGGACGACCGCCGCGATCCCGTTGATCTTCTGCTGGCGTGCGCTGTCGGTCTGCCGGTTGAGCCGCCAGTCGAGCCAGCCGATCGCGCGACCGCCCAGCACAATGGGATGGGGGATGCGCGACCAGAGCCACTCGGGTTCGCCGAACACTGCATCCAGCGCCAGCGCGATGGCCAGCAGCAGCAATATCGCGGAGATGTCCATCAGCCTGTCAGCGCCGCTTCAAGCTGTGCCCATCTGGCGGGCGTCCCCGGCAGGCCAAAGCGGAGCCAGTCCGGCGCGTAGTCGAAATCGCGCACCCAGACGTGCGCGGCGGCCAGTCGGTCTTTCCACGCGGATGCTTCCGGGTGGCGCACCGTGACGAACAGGTCGGTTCCGCCCACCAGTTCGAAGCCGACCCCGGTCAGCAGCTGCCGCAACCGGTGCATGTCGGCCTTCAGCCGCTGGCATGTGCTTTCGATCCAGTCCGTGTCCCCGAGCGCCATCGTGCCGACTTCGATGGCCGGCCCGGACACCGCCCAAGGCCCAAGGGCCTGTTCCAGCGTCAGACCCGTGTCGCGATGCGCGACGGCGAACCCGAGCCGGACACCGGCCAGACCGAAGAACTTTCCGAAAGAACGCAGGACAATGACGTTTTCAGGCAGGCGGCGCGATCCCAGCGATACGCTTTCGAGTGTGTCGTGGAACGCCTCGTCAACGAGCAGCAGTCCGACGTGGTCGGCCAGCTTCAGCAGGTCGTCGGCCCTGTGGATTCGGCCGTCGGGATTGTTGGGACTGACGATTGCGACGATATCCAGTCCGCGAAGTCCTTCGAGGCTGTCCGTCTGTCTCACATCCAGCCCGGACGCTTCAAACCGATGGGCATATTCGTTGTAGGTCGGGCCGAGCACGCCCGCGGACCGTGCCGGAGCCCCAACCGGCATGAGCTGGATGAACGCCTGCACACCCGGCCCCGCGACGATACTGTTTGACGGGTCGGAACCGTAGCGGACGCGGGCGGTTTCAAGCAGCCGCGCCATCGCCGATGTCTCGGGCAGGCGGGACCAGGCATCCTGGCTGATTGCGGGAACCGGATAGGGGATCGGATTGATGCCGGTCGACAGGTCGAGCCAGTCGGCGCGGCTGCCGCCGAACTGTGCCACCGCCCGATCCAGGTCTCCGCCATGTTGCTGCACGGTCATGCTGCTGTTCACCATGGCGGCCCCTTGCGGTCAATACCGACGTCGGTGGTCGTGTTTCGGATTGCGTCGGGATGAGGGACGCCATAGGTTGCCGCCCACGACTTCAGGATGGCGCCCCAAGGGAATGACGAAGGGGCTGAAACGATTCCGGTTGCGGTTGACCCAAATCGGGGACCAAGCCCGGACCACCCGTTGATGGCCCCGGTGTCATGCGACCGCATGCACCCGCATCCCCCTCCGTGCGCCACCAGACCGATGACCGGAAGGGAAATGCCATGCCATCACTCTCCATGAACGCCGGGCGCACGCTGGCGATTCTGACAGCCGTATCCGTCCTGCCTGCGAAGGCCTTCGCGCACGGCGGCCATCTTGGCGAACTGGCGGGACATTCACACTGGGCCGGTATTGCAGCGGCTGCCGCCGCGGCGGCGATCGCGGCAGCGGTCATCAAACGGCGCAAACGGCGCGACAGGACAGAGGATCAGCCGGACGAGGCACCGGACGAAGGCGGCGAGCCGGAGACGGCACAGTGAGCGCACTTCCGGCGGACACCGGCATCATGATCTGCGGCCACGGCAGCCGCAGCCAGGCGGCGGTCGACGAGTTTGGCCAACTGTCCGAGCGCCTGCGGGAGCGTTTCCCCGATGTGCCGGTGGACTACGGCTATCTTGAGTTCGCCACGCCGATCATTCGCGACGGGCTGGAAGCCCTGAAGGCGAAAGGCGTGAAGAAGGTTCTGGCCGTGCCCGGCATGCTGTTCGCCGCCGGTCACGCCAAGAATGATATTCCCTCCGTCCTGAACACCTGTGCGGCCCAGCTGGATATGGAGATCGTTTACGGGCGTGAACTGGCGGTCGACCTGAAGATGCTGAAGGCGGCGGGCGACCGGGTGACCGAAGCGCTGGAAAAAGCGGGCGGGGACGTGCCGCGCGAAGAGACGCTGCTGGTCGTCGTCGGTCGCGGTGCGTCGGATCCGGATGCGAATTCGAACGTCGCCAAGGTCGCGCGCATGCTCTGGGAAGGCATGGGTTTCGGCTGGTGCGAGGTCGCCTATTCGGGCGTCACGTTCCCGCTGGTGGAACCGGCGCTGGAACACGCCACCCGTCTTGGATACAGGCGCATCGTCGTGTTTCCGTATTTCCTGTTCACGGGCATCCTGATCGACCGGATCTACAGCTATACCGACGCGGTCGCCGCGCGTTATCCGGATATCGAGTTCATCAAGGCAGGCTATCTCAACGATCACCCGCAGGTCATCGACACGTTCGTCGATCGGGTGCACGAGATCGTGGACGGTCGGAACCTGATGAACTGCCAGATGTGCAAATACCGCGCACAGGTCCTGGGCTTCGAGGATGAGGTCGGCCTGCCGCAGGAGAGCCACCACCATCACGTGGAGGGCATCGGCACCGGCGCGGGGCACGATCATGGACACAGCCACGACCACGCACATGATCACGACCATGCGCACGGTCATGATCATGCGCATGCCGATCACCATCACCATCCCTATCCCCATGCCGATCATCCGCTCGGGCCGAAAAGCATGAAGAAGGACACATGAACCGCATATGACATCCGGCGGTCTTTCATATGAGCGCGACCCGGCGGCGATCTACCGGCAGTCGTTTGCCACGGTCGAGGCCGAAGCGGACCTGACGCATCTGCCCGCCGACGCGCGGGCGGTTGCGGTCCGGCTGATCCACGCCTGCGGCATGGTGGAGATCGCCAGCGACATCACCTGTTCCGATGATCTCGTCACGTCGGCGGTTGCAGCCCTGCGGGCAGGTGCGCCCGTGCTGTGCGACTGTGAAATGGTGCGCGCGGGCGTGATCCGGCGGCTGCTGCCGTCGGGCAATCCCGTCATCGCGACCATCGGTGATGCGGGCGTGCCGGCGCGTGCTGCCGGGATCGCCAACACGCGGTCCGCCGCGGCGGTCGAGCTCTGGGCAGAACAGATCGAAGGTGCTGTCGTCGCCGTAGGCAATGCGCCGACGGCATTGTTCCATCTGCTGGAACTGCTGGATGCGGGCTGGCCCCGACCGGCGGCAATCCTGGGCTTTCCCGTGGGCTTTGTCGGCGCGGCGGAATCGAAGGCTGAACTCGCCGCCGATCCGCGAGGCGTGCCTTTCATCACACTGACGGGTCGCAGGGGTGGCAGCGCCATGGCATCGGCGGCGGTGAATGCGCTGTCGACACTGGCGGCCCGCCCATGACGCGCTGGCTGAGCGTCATCGGGATCACCGAGGAAGGTGCGGACGCGCTGACCGCCTCGGCGAGTGATCTGATCGAGACTGCGGAAGTTCTGATTGGCGGCGAACGTCATCTGGCCATGTTCGCGGATGCTGCCGCCGAGAAGCTGCCCTGGACGCGGCCTCTGAAACATCTGGCGGAACGCATCGGGGAGTTCCGGGGACGCCGGGTCGTCGTGCTTGCGACAGGCGATCCGCTGAATTTCGGCGTCGCGGCGAAGCTTCTGCAGATCGTGCCGATCGAGGAGACGCTGATCGTCCCGGCCCCGTCGGCATTCAGTCTGGTTGCCGCCCGGATGGGCTGGTCCCTGCCCGACGTTGAAACGATCACGCTGCATGGCCGGCCTGCGGACCGCTTCCGGGCCTGGCCGTCGCCGGGCCTGAAGATCATCGCCCTGTCCGGAGACGCGCAGACGCCGCCTCGGGTCGCGCAGATGCTGGTCGAAACGGGATATGGACGAAGCCGGATCGGGGTCTTCGGTCATGTCGGCGGGCCGCGCGAGACACGCGCGGACGTCGTTGCCAGCGCGTGGGGGCCTGAGATCCCCGACCTGAACACCTTGGCCATCGAATGCATCGCCGACGACGGTCTGGTGCTTGTCCCCCGTGTGCCGGGTCTGGACGACGATCTGTTCAGCCATGACGGCAAGATGACCAAGCGCGAGGTGCGCGCGATCACGCTCAGCCGCCTGATGCCGGTGCGCGACGGCCTGCTGTGGGATGTCGGATCGGGCTGCGGCTCGGTCGGCATCGAATGGATGCGCAGCGCGCCGGAGGCCCGCGCCATCGGCATCGAGCCTGATGCGGACCGCCGGGCCATGGCGGCGGCGAACGCCATTGCGCTGGGCGTGCCCGACCTGAAGCAGGTGGATGGTATCGCGCCCGACGCGCTGAAGGACCTGCCGCGCCCCGATGCGATTTTCATCGGCGGCGGTGTGTCCGATCCTGCCGTCATCCGGTCCTGCTGGGACGCCTTGCCGCCCGGTGGACGGCTGGTGGCGAACGCAGTCACGCTGGAAGGGCAGGCCGAACTGATGGCGGCGCATGCACGGCTGGGCGGCGATCTGAACCGCATCGGGATCGATCGCGCGTCTCCGGTGGGCAGCCTGCACGGCTGGCGGCCCGCCATGCCGGTGATGCAATGGGCGGCGATCCGACGATGACCGGCCGCATCATCGGGGTCGGTGTCGGTCCGGGCGATCCGGATCTGATGACGCGCAGGGCCGTCCGGGTCATCGCCGGGGCGGATGCGGTTTTCTATCTTTCTGCGGATGGCAAGCCTTCACGCGCGCTGGCCACGGCACAGGACATCATCGCTATTGGTACGGATCGCGTTGCCATCGAGATGCCGATGCGCAGCAATCCGGAAGCCGGTCGCGCGGCCTATGACCGGGCCGCCGCGGACATCGCGTGCCGCGCGCGGGACGGGCAGACGGTCGCGGTGCTGTGCGAGGGTGATCCACTGCTCTATGGCTCCTTCATCTACCTGCTGGAACGGTTGCGTCCGGACTTCTCGTCGGAGGTTGTGCCGGGTATTCCCTCATTTGTGGCGGCATCGGCGGCGGCGGTCGTGCCGCTCGTCCGTCGCACCGAAAGCGTCAGCCTGCTGCCGGGCACCTTGCCGGAAGCGGAACTGACCGCGCGGCTTGGCGCATGCGAATGCGCTGCCGTCCTGAAGACAGGGTCACATCTGCCCAAGGTCCGGAATGCGCTGGAAAAGGCGGGAATGGCGAAGGATGCCGTGGTCGTCGAGGAAGCTTCGGCAGCTGCGCAGACCGTCACGCGACTGGACGGTGTTTCTGCCGATCGGCTGCCCTATTTCGCAATCATTCTGGCCTGGAGAGGGTAGGGCATGAAACCCGTCATCATCGCACTGGATGCGCGCGGCGCGGCCCTGGCCAGTTCAATCGCCCCCACGCTGGGGGCCGAGACGCACGGTCTGGCAGGGCGGGTCGAGGGTCTGGATCACGCTTTCGATCGCGTCGGTGCCCATCTCGCCGACCTGTTTCTCGCCGGAAGGCCGATCGTCGGCATCTGCGCGGCAGGTATCCTGATTCGTGCGCTGGATGACCTGCCGGACGACAAGCATCTGGAACCGCCGGTCATCGCCCTGAGCAACGGCGGGGAGAGCGTGGTGCCCCTGCTGGGCGGTCATCGCGGGGCCAACGAACTGGCGCTGCAGATCGCCACCATCACCGGCGGGCATGCCGCCATCACCACGGCGGGCGATGTGATCCACGGCGCTGCGCTGGATGTGCCGCCCACCGGATGGCGGCTGGCCAATCCCGGACATGCCAGGGATGTCATGGCGCGGATCGTCGGCGGTGCGGCGTTCCGTGTCGAAGGTGATCTGCCTTTCGATCTCCACCGTCGTGCATCGGCGCGGGCGGACCTGTGCCTGATGGGGACGGATCGTCCTGCAACTGCCGACAAGGATACGCTGGTCTATCATCCGCAGCGGCATGTCATCGGTGTCGGCTCGGCCCGTGGCTGCCCGTCCGATGAGCTGTCGACGCTGGTGCGATCCACGCTTGTGGAACACGGCATCGCCGAGGGTGCCGTCGCCTGCATTGCCTCCATCGATCTGAAGGCGGACGAGCGCGCGATGCTGGAGCTGGCCGAGGCGCTGGATGTGCCCTTCCGGCTGTTCGACGCCGCCGCGCTGGAGGCCATGACGTCGCGGCTGGCCAACCCGTCCGACGTGGTCTTTGCCGAGGTCGGCTGTCACGGCGTGGCCGAGGGCGCAGCGCTGGCCGGCGCCGGATCAGCCAGCACGCTGATGGTTGAAAAGCGGAAGTCGGCCAATGCGACGGTCGCCATCGCGCGGGCGCCGGAGGTTCTCGATCCTTCTGTGATCGGACGCGCGCGGGGTGCCGTCCATGTCGTGGGTATCGGCCCCGGCAAGGCCGACTGGCGCACCCCCGAGGCCGGACGCCTGATTGCGCATGCGGATGAAGTCGTCGGCTACGATCTCTATCTTGATCTGGTGGCGAGTCTGGTGCCGGAAGCCCGGCGGACGACGTTCCCCCTGGGGCAGGAGACCGAGCGCTGCGCCTATGCGCTCGAACGTGCGGGGGAGGGGCGCACCGTGGCGCTGATCTCGTCGGGCGACGCGGGTATCTATGCGATGGCGGCGCTGGTCGAGGAACTGGTGGCCGACGCGAAAGTGTCGGCGGCTGCCCGCCGCGTGGCGGTGACTGTCACGCCCGGCGTCTCCGCGCTGCAGGCGGCGGCCGCCCGGTCCGGAGCGCCGTTGGGACATGACTTCTGTGCCATCTCGCTGTCCGACCTGCTGACACCCTGGGCAGCGATCGAGCGGCGTGTCCGGGCGGCGGCAGAGGGCGATTTCGTCATCGCGTTCTACAATCCGGTTTCGAAGCGGCGGCGAACGCAACTCGCGGCAGCGCGTGAAATCCTGCTGGACCATCGCCCGCCGGGGACGCCGGTCGTTCTGGCCACCGATCTGGGACGTCCGAAAGAGAACGTGCGCGTCACGACCCTGGGCGATCTGGACATCGACGATGTCGACATGCTGACGACCGTGATGGTCGGTTCAACGGCCACACGAACCTATCAGTCTGCCGGTCGGACGCGGGTCTTCACCCCGCGCGGCTATGCAGCCAAGGAGTTTCCGAAATGACAGTGCATTTCATCGGTGCGGGGCCGGGCGATCCCGACCTGATCACCGTCAAGGGTCTGAAGCTGATCCAGTCCTGCCGGACCTGCCTCTATGCGGGTTCACTGGTGCCGCCGGCGATCATCGAGGCCGCCTCGGACGATGCCCGCATCGTGGATACGGCACCGCTGGCGCTGGACGAGATCATCGCCGAGATGGTGGCTGCCAATGCGCGCGGCGAGGATGTCGCGCGGGTCCATTCGGGCGACCCGTCGCTCTATGGTGCCATCGCCGAGCAGATCCGCAGGCTGGACGATCTGGGCATCGACTGGGACATCACACCGGGTGTGCCGGCCTTTGCCGCAGCCGCAGCGGCGCTGGGCAAGGAACTGACGGTGCCGGAGGTCGCGCAGACCGTCATCCTCACGCGCACGTCGATGAAGGCTTCCGCCATGCCCGAGGGCGAGGATCTGGAGACCATCGGGAAGACCGGTGCGACGCTGGCCATTCACCTGTCGGTCCGCAATCTGCGCGAGATCGAGGCGAAGCTGATACCGCTCTACGGTGCCGACTGCCCGGCGATCATCGCCTATCGCGTCGGCTGGCCGGATGAAGCCTTCCTGCACGGGACCCTGTCGGACATCAGACAGAAGGCGCGTGACGCCAAGATTACCCGTACGGCGCTCATTCTCGTCGGTCCTGCACTCTCTGCGGGTGGTTTCCGCGACTCAGCACTGTATGACAGCAGCCACGCGCACGTCCTCCGCCATGCCGGGAAGAAGGTCTGAATTGTATTTCTCTGGCAGGCTGACGGCGTCGATTACCTTCTGAAGCGGACGATATTGGGGCCGCTGACCGGAATTCGTCAATATGAGGTGTGTCGTGCCGGTCTGTGTCCGTTCCGGCACTGTCGGGTATTCAGGTAATGTCCCGACCGCTATGATGTTCAATCTTCATCAACCGGCAAATCAATATAAAACAGTCGATTAGCGCCTGTTGTTAAGATAAAATTCACTCAAACAGATGAAGAATTGGTTTCGAAGCAGGGCGCGAAGAAGTTCACAGTATCCATGTCCGGAATATGGAAATCGAGGGCCGGAAGGGGCGGCGACAGGGAGGCTGTCGGCGATGTGGAACCCGTTGCGCTGAACCTTTTCCTTCTGCGGTTTGCCGACCCGGAGATCGAGCGCCGATACCGGCGGGAGCATATCGCGCGCGTGTTGCCTTTCGTACGGCTTGCGCTTTTCTGTGGTGCGCTGCTCTACGGCTTTTTCGGCGTGCTGGACGCCTATCTGATCGAGCGCAATCTGGAGGCGGTGCTGACCATCCGGCTCGTGCTCGGCTGCGGCACCCTGCTGCTGGCCTGCGCCCTGACCTTCCACCCGGTCTACCGGCGCATTTCACAGCTTATCCTGTCGATCGCCATGCTGAACTGTGGCCTGGGCATCGTCGCGATGATTGCGATCACCGATCCGCCGGCCAGCAACGTCTATTACGCCGGCCTGATCATGGTCATCATCTATGCGTCGATCCTGATCCACTGCCGGCTTTTCGTCGCCATCGGGGTCTCTTCCACCCTGGTCATCGCCTATTGCCTTGTAGTCACCTTCGTCAATCCGCTGCCGCAGTGGGCGTTGGTCAGCAATCTGTTTTTTCTGATCATGTCGCTGGGCGTCAGCCTGTTTGCCACCTACGCGCTGGAGCTTGGCTGGCGCCAGAAGTTCTCACGCTACCTCGCGCTTGAGCACGCGTCCGATATCGCGATCGAACTGAAGAACGAGGCGGTGAGCGCCAACCACGCCAAAACGGAGTTTCTGGCCATCATGAGTCATGAATTACGCACCCCCCTGAACGCCATTCTCGGCTTCTCCGAAGTCCTCAAGACCGGGCTCTACGGCCCGTTGGGGTCGCCCAAGTACGAGACCTACGCGGACGACATCCACGAGAGCGCCCGGCATCTGCTTTCGATCATCAACGACATTCTGGAATTCTCGAAGACCGGCTCCAGTTCGTTCGAACTGGCGGAGGTCGATATCAACGCGCTTGAACTGGTCAATCGATCCATCCGGATCTGTCACCAGCTTGCCGCGTCGAAGGGCGTCCGGATGTCGGTCGATCGCACGGAATGGACCCCGATCATCCGCGTTGACAGGCGTCTGATGCAGCAGGTGCTGGTCAATCTGCTGTCGAATGCGATCAAGTTCACGCCATCGGCCGGCGAGGTCCGGGTTCGCGTCTGGCATGAGCAGGGCGGTGCCTCGCGCATCTCGATCACGGACACCGGCATCGGCATCGCGCCCGAAGACCAGGAACGCGTCTTCGAACCCTTCGCGCAGGTGCAGAGCGCGTTTGCCCGCAATCAGGGCGGGACCGGCCTCGGCCTGCCTCTGGTGCGCCGCATCGTCGAACTTCACGGCGGCCAGGTGAAGCTCTGGAGCAAGCTGGGCGAAGGCACGCAGGTCACCATCGAACTGCCGCCGGACCGGACGAACGGCTTCTCGGAATTCGATGCCGCCCGTCCGGTGAACCTGCGCGAAGTCTCCTGATCCGTACCCGGCTCAGCCGGGTTTGCGGACGTACAGCATCCAGACGCGGCCGGTGCTTTCCTTGCGCACCTCGATCTCGGCGCCGTCGCAGTTGGCGGCCATCCGGGTCATGTCCTCGCGTTCGCGGTACAGCACCCGCCAGTCGGTGATGAATTCCATCGGCCAGTAGTTGCTGAGGTCGGAAGCCGCCATGTTGCCGATGATCAGCGTCCCGCCCGGTGCAAGCTGGTTGTAGAGCTTCGTCACCAGTCCGCGGGCCATCGTATCGCGCAGATAGTCCACCAGACCGACCGTGTAGATCAGGTGCTGCCCTTCCAGCTGACCTTCGGCCACGCCACCGCGCACGATCTCGACGAAGGTCTCGCGCAGGACGCTGATGTCGGCCTGTCCGGCCGTCTGTGCTGCCATTGGCATCAGGCGGCCATAGGTGTCTTCCAGCGCTTCCAGATCCTGGTCGATCAGGGTGAAGTGCACCTTGCCGCTCAGGCGCGTCGCACTCATCACGTTCTCGATTTCCTTCGCGGGACCGCAGCCCAGGCTGGCGATCTGGGCGGTGCCGTCGATGCCGAACTTCTCGATGGCGGCTGCGATCGCCTGCTGCACCAGAATCATGCGCGTCGCGATGCATTCGGCAACTTCCAGACCGATCCTGTGGACCAGCCGGTCGGCCAGGCTCTCGCCCTCGCGGGCCCAGGCATAGACCATCTTCATGATCGCATAGTCGCCGGGATAACCGCGCGGCTTCAGATAGCTGCGGTTCCAGACCGGCCCTGCCATGAAGGCCGGCGTGATCACCTGCTCGGTGTATTGCTTGGTCGCCTGGAACTCGGGCGAGTCCTGCGACATGTCGCGGACCAGGTCCTCGCCGCGCTGCCACAGCACACGCCAGCGCGCGAGCACGCGCTCCTCGACCGCCTGATAGGCGGTTTCGATGGTTTCGCCGCTGGCATCCTGCCCGGCGACCCGCTTTTCAAACGCCTCGATCAGTTCGCGCTGCCAGTTCAGCAGATGCAGCACATCCGCACAGACGGCCTTGTAGGCTGCGGGTACCAGATCCGGCCCCAGCGCGGGCTCGCTCTCCAGGCTGGAGATCAGTCGGGCTTCTTCATCTTGTGCCGCGAGCAGGGACAGATCGGGGCTGGCGTTCACGAAGCTCAGGCCGATCTTGCAACTGCCCGGGAACATCTCGGTTCTGACGATCTCCGCATCGGCGCGGAAGATCACGCCGTCAGGCAACGACAGCCGGAGTTCCACGATATCGCCGATGCAGGCATCCCAGATCTCCGGTGTCTTGCTGTCCACCAGCGAGATGCCGGAGATCGAGATATCGTTGAGTTGCAGATGTTTCTCATTGACATGGGCAGAGATCAGCCCTGACGCAAACAAGTCATTCGCCGCATGGCGCGTCGCACGAAAAAACACTTCTTTTCCTGTCGCTCCGGACAGGTTTTCATAATGCTCCATCGGACCCCCCGAGGTATGAGCACAAACCAAAATCGACCCTATCGACCGATCACTTTTACTGACCACGCGAAAATCTGAACGCACAATCAGATTCGCGTTTACGTAAAAAATATACCTTATGTTAAGGATAAGATGGTTAACGGCGGGGGGCCAAAAGCCGCATTTCGCCTGACAGACAGGCGCACACCGGTAACCCGATCCCACAAATCCGTAGCATCAGGTTACCGAATTGTAAGCTAAATCAAAGTCGTAGTAGCTGTAGCTGGCGTATCAATTGCACTCGACGGTTGCGGTGAAAATTTTTTCTCACCAGCTGTTCCGAAGCTCTCGCAGCTTCAGAAACACGTCGCGCGGCGTCGGATCCTTCGGCAGATCGGGGAATTTCTCGCGCAGGGCCGCGATCACACTGGGGCTGCGGAGCCGGAAGAACGTGTTCACCTCGCGCTCCTGCCCGATGGTGGTCAGCATGGCCTTGGACGGATCCTGATCCTTGATTTCGGCCAGCAGCTTGCGCGCCTTCTCGTTGTCCGGTTCACGGTCCAGCGTGAACTCCAGATTGTTGATGATGTAGTCGTGGCCGGGATAGAGCAGCGTGTCGTCGGGCAATGTTTCCAGCTGCTCCACGAATGTCTCGTACAGCTCTGCCGGGTGGCCGCCGTTGTGGCAGTTTCCGGCGCCCGCATTGAACAGGGTGTCGCCGCTGAACAGCGCGGGCTGATCCGTGTGGCTCTTCAGGCAGATGTGGCACATGGTGTGTCCCGGCGTGTCCATGGCTTCCAGTTCGACCGTCTTGCCGACCTTGATGACGTCACCGGCCTGCAGTCCGACGTCGATGCCCCGGATCTTGTCCTTCGCGTTGGCGTGCGCCAGCAGCCTGGCACCGGTCGCCTCGATCACCTGTGCATTGCCGCCGGTATGGTCGCCATGCTCGTGCGTGTTCAGCACCTGGGTGATGTCCCAGCCCTTGTCCTTGGCCCGGCCCAGGCATTTCTCGTGGTCCAGCGGATCGACGGCCATCGCCTCGCCATTCTCGGGGCACACGATGAGATAGTTGAAATTGCGATAGGCGTTTCCGGTCCAGATCTGCTCGACGATCATCAGGTGTTCTCCATTCCGTGTGCTTGTTTGTAGCGCGCCAGTCCAGCATGGCGCGGGCCGCCTGTCAGCGGGTTTCTTTCCTGATATAACGTGGTCGGCATTCAGGGAGAGACAAGCATGAGCGACAGGATTTCCATAAGCATCACTGACGGCGTGGCAGATGTCCGGCTGAACCGGCCCGACAAGATGAACGCGATCGACCCCGCCATGTTCGATGCGCTGGTCGAGGCCGGCGCGACGCTGGCCGACGACAAGAGTGTCCGCGCCGTCGTTCTTTCGGGCGAGGGCCGCGCGTTCTGTGCCGGGCTGGATTTCGGCAGTTTCAGGAAGATGGGGGACGGCGACAGCACGGCACCGGGCCGGCTGACCACGCGCACCCACGGCATTGCCAACCGCGCGCAGCAGGCCGTCTGGACATGGCGGCAACTGCCGGTGCCGGTGATCGTGGCCATCACCGGCGTTGCGTTCGGTGGCGGCTGCCAGATCGCGCTGGGCGGAGACATTCGGCTGATTGCGCCGGACGCGCGCATGTCGGTGCTGGAGATCAAGTGGGGACTGGTGCCCGACATGGCGGGGCTTGCCATCATGCGCTCGGTCCTGCGGGACGATGTCGCGCGGGAACTCACCTACACAGGCCGCCAGGTCACCGGTCAGGAGGCTGTCGATCTGGGGCTGGCGACGCGGGTCGAAGCGGATCCCCATGCTGCAGCCATGGACATGGCGCGCGAGATCGCGGGCAAGAATCCGGATGCCATCCGGGGTGCCAAGCGGCTGCTGAATCTGGTCGAGGACGCGGACGAGGCAGCCATCCTGATGGCTGAATCCGTCGAGCAGGAGGCCCTGATCGGCAGCCCCAACCAGGTCGAGGCGGTGAAGGCCTGGATGCAGGACCGCGCACCGGTATTCCGCGACGCCGGCTGAGGTCGCCGCTGTGCCGGGATCGCCACTTTGACGGACGGGCAGCAGCGCGTCGAGGTCCTCGTCATCGGCGCGGGTTTCTCCGGGGTGTGCGCGGGAATCCGGCTGGACGAGGCCGGTGTCCGGGACTGGCTGATCGTCGAGAAGGCGGATGGCATCGGTGGGACCTGGTGGCACAACCGCTATCCGGGCGCGGCGTGCGATATTCCCTCGCATCTCTATTCCTTCTCGTTCGAACCCAACCCGGACTGGACGCGGCTCTATTCGGCCCAGCCCGAGATCCGGCGCTACATCGAACGGTGTGTGGACACCTATGGCCTGCGCGACCGGATGCGGTTCGCCCGCAAGCTGGTCGCGCTGGACTGGCGCGCGGACGATGGCCGGTGGACCGCGCGTTTCGATGATGGCGACACGATGGATGCGCGCTTCGTCATCAACGGGTCGGGCGGTCTGCATGAACCGTCCTGGCCGCGCATCGAGGGCATGGACAGCTTTGCAGGCAAGGCCATGCACACCGCCCTGTGGGACGAGAGCTTCGATCTTTCCGGTGCGAAGGTCGCCGTCATCGGCAGCGCGGCGAGTGCCGTTCAGGCCGTCCCCGAGCTGGCGAAGGTCGCCGGCCGGGTCACCGTCTTCCAGCGCACGCCCAACTATATCGCGCCGCGTGGCGATCATGCCTACGACACATCCCGCCAGGCCCGGTACCGGCGTCATCCGTGGCTGATGCAACTGCACCGCTGGCTGATCTTCATGCGGTTGGAACTGACCCTTTTCCCGATCATCAGGCGCCCGGTCATCCGTTCATGGCTGGCCCGGGCGATCAAGCGGCATATCGCAAGATCCATCGATGATCCGGTTCGCGAACGGGCCCTGACACCCGACTACGAGATGGGCTGCAAGCGCATCCTGATCTCGGACGACTTCTATGAAACGCTGCGCCGGGACGACGTTGACCTGGTGACAGCACCGATCAGCCATATTCAACCCGAGGGGGTCGTGACCGACGACCACACCCTGCATGCGGCGGACGTTCTGGTCTACGCGACGGGCTTCGATCTGGGCGCGCACATGCGATCCATCGCGATCACGGGAGAGGAGGGCCGCAGGCTGTCGCAGGACTGGGCGGATCTGGCCGAGGCCTATCAGGGGGTGATGATCGCGGGTTATCCGAACTATTTCATGACGACGGGACCGAACACCGGCGTCGGGACGACATCGGTCGTGTTCATGATCGAGCAGACGGTCGGCTGGATCGTCAAGGCGATCCGCGCAACGGGCGATCGCCACACGCTGGTTGTCCGCGAAGCGGCGCAACGCGCCTACAACGACCGCATTCAGGCGGAACTGCAGAAGACCGTCTGGGCCAGCGGCTGTCAGAGCTGGTATCGGCGCGCGGACGGCCGGATCGAGACGCTGTATCCCTACAACGCGCGCGCGTTCCGCAGGCAGATGAGTCGTCTGAAACGGGACGATCTGATCTTCCGGGGCATGGCCGGGTCGCGCGCCACCTGATCGACAGCCGCCGCCCGATGTGGCAATCAGCGGGTCGATTTCGCACTGACGGGGATGGGACATGGAATTCGAGCAACTGGTGAACACGCGGCGCAGCGTGCGTGGATACAGGAAGGACCCCGTGCCGCGGGCGGTGATTGACGAGATCATCTCGGTCGCCAAGGGGGCACCGTCTTCCATGAATACGCAGCCCTGGCATGTGCATGTGCTGACGGGCGCGCCGCTGGATGAAGTCCGCCGCCGGAACATGGAAGGCATGGCCGCCGGTGCGGAAGTGAAGCGGGACATCGTCTCTCACGGTGCCTACGAAGGCGTCCATCGCTTCCGTCAGGTCGAGATCGCCAAGCAGCTCTTCGCTGCCATGGGTATCGAGCGTGACGACAAGGAACGGCGGCAGGACTGGGTGCTGCGCGGGTTCCGGCAGTTCGACGCGCCCGTGTCGCTGGTTCTGGCCTATGATCGCGAGCTTGACCCGGGTGCCGTCGTGCACTTCGATCTCGGCGCGCTGTGTTACGGTATCGTTCTGGCGGCCTGGGATCGCGGGCTCGGCACGGTCGTGAACGGGCAGGGCATCATGCGATCCGACATCGTGCGGGAAGTCGCCGGAATCCCGGAAACGCAGGTCATCATGACCGCCATCGCCATGGGCTACCCGGATGACAGCTTCTCGGCCAACGCGGTGAAGTCCCACCGCGAACCGAACGACAGCTTCGTCCGATACGTCGGTTTCGACGACTGATCGTTTCAGGGCCAGATCGCAAACACGTAGAGGCAATATCCGGTCAGCAGGGCCGCACCTTCCCATCTGGCCATCCTCAGTCCGGTGTAGGAAAACAGCATGAAAAGAATGCACACGCCGATCATGACAAGATTGTCGAAGCTTACGATTTCGGCGGGTACTCGTGTCGGCGCAACCAGGGCCGTGACGCCGCCGATACCCAGAACGTTGTAGATGTTCGACCCCACGATGTTGCCGAATGCCATTTCGCTCTGACGGCGGAAACCTGCGACTACGGACGTGACCAGTTCAGGCATCGAGGTGCCGACCGCGACGATTGTCAGGCCAATAACGGTTTCGGAGATACCAAAGCCGAGTGCCAGCGCGACCGCGCCGTCCACCAGGAACCTTCCGCCAAAGATGACGAGCACCAGACCCGCAGCTGCGATCCCCAAGGCGGCGGGCAGAGACGTCCGGGACGGGGAAGCGGGCTCAGGTGCATCGCCTTCGGTTGCCCCGCGCCTGCGTTCCTGTCGGAAAGTCCAGATGAGATAGATCGCGAGAGTCGCCAGGAAGCACCCTCCGACGATCCGCCCTAGGATGACCGTTGCGGCCAGCGCTGCAAAGACGACGATGGCAAAAGTCATCACGGCACCGTCGCGTCTCAGTGCGTTTGTGCTGACCACGATGGGGCAAAGAAGAGCCGCGACGCCGCCGATCAGCAAAATGTTCGCGATGTTAGAACCAACAATATTGCCGTAGGCGATGCCCGGCGCACCCGCCAGCGCTGCCTGCACCGATGTGACAAGCTCCGGAGTCGATGTGCCGAACCCCACGAGGGTCAAACCGATCACCAGCGGAGAAATGCCCAGCCTTGTGGCCGCGAGCACGGAGCCGCGCACCAGCAGATCGCCACCGGCGAACAACAGTACCAGCCCGCCTATGAGAGGCAGCCATACATCGGCCATGTCTGTGCTTTCGTCATGCCAGTGACAACCAAATCGATCTTTCCATCCATTCGCATTCCAATCTAGGCTTATGTCTGACGCTGTTGGGGAGCATTGGGCATGAGCGAGACGCACGAACCCGATCTGGATATCGTGATCGTCGGAGCGGGCTTTGGTGGCATGTACATGCTGATCAAGGCGCGGGAGATGGGGCTGAAGGCGAAGGTGTTCGAGCGCGGCGACGGCGTGGGCGGGACCTGGTACTGGAACCGCTATCCCGGCGCGCGCTGCGATGTCGAAAGCATGCAGTATTCGCTGCAGTTCGACGACGACCTGCAGCAAGAATGGGAGTGGACCGAGCGCTATGCGCCCCAGCCCGAAATTCTGGAATATGCCAACCATGTCGCCGACCGGTTCAACCTTCGACCGGACATGCGGTTCGACTGTACCGTCAGGGCGGCGCACTTCGACGAGGCGTCCGGTCTGTGGAAGGTGACCGTCGGCGATGGCGAGACCCTGACCGCCCGGTTCGTGGTGATGGCGACCGGGTGCCTGTCGCAGCCCAACAAGCCGCGTGTCGGGCAGGAGAAATTCCGCGGTCCGATCTATCACACCGGCGAATGGCCGAAGGAGGGTGTGGATTTCTCGGGCCAGCGCGTCGGCATCATCGGCACGGGATCATCGGCGATCCAGTCGATTCCCCTGATCGCCGAGCAGGCCGCACATCTGACGGTCTTCCAGCGTACGGCCAACTATGCCGTGCCGGCCCACAACGGCCCGATCGACCGGGATATGGTCGCCAGGGTGAAGGCCGACTATCGGGCGCTACGGGATCAGGCGCGCCAGATGCCGGCGGGCATCGCCCTGGATTTCCGGGATGTCTCGGTCCATGACGCCAGCCCCGAGGAGCGCCGCGCCATCTTCCAGAAGCGCTGGGACTATGGCGGGATCACCTTCCTGGGCGGTTTCAACGATCTGCTGCTGGATCCCGACGCCAACAGATATGCCGCGGATTTCGTGCGCGAGAAGATACGGGAGATCGTGAAGGATCCGGCGACGGCCGATCTGCTGTGCCCCGACAATGTGATCGGCTGCAAGCGGCTGTGCGTCGATACCGGCTATTTCGAAACCTACAATCGCGACAACGTCACGCTGATCGATATTGCGGGCACGCCGATCGAGGAACTGACCGAGACCGGCGTGAGCGTGGGCGGTGCGGACTACTCTTTCGATGCCATCGTTTTCGCGACCGGTTTCGATGCGATGACGGGCGCGATCCTGAACGTCGATATCCGCGGCCGGGACGGGGAGCGGCTGGCCGAAAAGTGGGATGGCGGGCCGCGCAACTATCTGGGTCTTTCCATGCACGGCTTTCCGAACCTGTTCACCGTGACCGGGCCGGGCAGCCCCTCGGTGCTGACCAACATGATCCCGTCCATCGAACAGCATGTGGAGTGGATTTCGGAGTGCATCGATCATCTGCGCAAGACGGGGGCGTCCCTGATCGAACCCGAACTGGAAGCCGAAGACCGCTGGGTGGCGCATGTCAACGAGGTCGCCGGCATGACCCTGCGCTCGACCTGTTCATCTTGGTACGTCGGCGCGAACGTCCCCGGCAAGCCGCGCGTCTTCATGCCCTATATCGGCGGCTTCCCGGCTTACGTCGCCAAGTGCGAGGAGGTCGCGGCCAGGGGGTACGAAGGGTTCGTCCTCTCACGGGCGGCCTGACAGTCAGGCCGGTTCGGCGGCCTTCTCGGTGCCCTTGCGCCCGGCGCGGAACTTCAGCCGTCCGGCCATGTTCTCCAGACCGTTGAGGCGGCGGTCCACGGCGGCCATGGTCCGGGACAGATCTTCGCTGTCGTCATCCAGGAACGTACGCATGATCGCGGCATAGGCTGCACCCAGCGCGCGAATTCTGATCGCACCCCGAACGCCGCCCGTCGGGATGCCCGCGGCTTCCAGGGTCAGGCGCATCGACCGCACGCCGCTGCCCGACAACAGCCGCAGGGCCGTTCCCGGGTCGCCCGGCAGCCCGGCCATCACCGCGCGGATACCCTCGCGACGATCTCTCAGGAAATCGAACCGCGCCATCAGCAGGGTGAACAGCCGGTCGCGCCGGGACTCGTCGTCCCATTCCTCGTCAACCGCGCCCAGCATGGCCTGGTCGGCACGTTCGGCCAGTATCGCCAGTGCGCCGTGACGGGATCCGATCGCGGACACGACATCGCCGATCTCCAGTTTCGTTTCCCGGGCGATGTCATAGAGAGTCAGATTGTTCCATCCGCCGATGGCTGCCAGCGACAGGGCGGCGTCCATGCATTTTCCGGCATCATCTCGCTTGCGGGCCATGAGACTCTCCTCAGTTCAACCTTACGGACTCATATAGGATGATCGCGGCGGAATTCAGGTCGTCACCGGATTGTCACACGGCCCGTTCCGGTTGTTCGTCCCATCCCTGTTTCTTGCGGTAGATGGTGGAGGGGCTGACGCCCAGCAGCGAGGCCGCCCTGGCGATGTTGCCCCTGCAGATATCGATGGCTTCCTCGATGGCTTCCCGCTCCACGTCTTCCAGCGGACGTATGTCCGACTCGGTCTTCGGGCGGGCGGGTATTTCAGATGCCGGCAGCGCTTGTCCGGATACACCCGGCAGGGCTTCAGGCGGTGCCGCAACCGATGTGATGGCGAGGTTGGGCGGCAGCATGTCCGGCGTCACGGTCTGTCCGTCATACAGCACCGTTATCGAGCGGATGACGTTCTGCAGTTCGCGGATGTTCCCGGGCCAGCGGTAGTTGAGCAAGGCGTGCCTTGCATCGGTCGAGAACGACTTGAAGTCCTTCTTTTCCTCACGGGCGTACTGATTGAGGAAGCGCTCCGCGACCATAAGGATATCCTCGCCACGGTTCCGCAGCGGCGGCATCTGAACCGGGATGACGTGCAGCCGGTAGAACAGATCCTCGCGGAAGCGACCATCCTGGACGGCCTGCATCGGATCCTTGTTGGTGGCGCAGACAAAGCGGACATCGACATTGCGTGACCGGCTGTCGCCGACCCGTTCAAAGGTACCCGTCTGGACGAAGCGGAGCAGCTTGGTCTGCAGATCCAGGTCCATTTCGCAGATCTCGTCCAGGAACAGGGTACCGCCGTGCGCGCGCGCCGCGGCGCCTTCGCGATCCTGAACCGCACCGGTGAAGGCACCGCGGACATGTCCGAAGATCTCGCTTTCGATCAGGCCCTTGGGGATCGCTGCGCAGTTGATGGCCACCATCGGGCCTTTCGCGCGCGGGCTGGAGGCGTGGACCGCCTCGGCGGCCAGTTCCTTGCCCGTGCCCGATTCGCCGACGACGAAGACGGTGGCCTTGCTGGATGCCGCCATCCGGATGGTCTTGTAGACCTGCTGCATCGTGGGTGACTGGCCGATGAAACTGTGGAACTGCGCGCTGCCGCTTTCGGTCTCGGCGACACTGAGGGTCTGGGAGCGGCCGGCTTTCAGCGCGCTGCGCAGCGCCGACACCAGTTTCTCGCTGTTGAACGGCTTGACCAGGAAGTCGAACGCGCCGAGACGCATGGCATCGACGGCGGCATTGATCGATCCGTGTGCGGTGATGACGACGACACGCGGCGCATTGCTCTGCGTGTGCAGACGCTCAAGGATATCCATCCCGTCCATGTCGGGCAGGCGGAGATCCAGCAGCACGGCCTCGAATTCGTGACTGGCGAGCGCGTCGAGCGCGGCCTGCCCGGTCTCGGCGATGGTCAGATCGTAGGGTTCGTCCGCCAGATAGAGCTCATAGGCCCGGACGAGAGACGGGCTGTCTTCGACAAGCAGGACAGGCTGGCGGTCGATATCGGACATGCTGTGATCCATTGGCTTTTCGGCTGAGCGTTGGCGCTCCCCGATTCGCTGCTGATCAATGAATCACCATTGGTTGCAAAATGCAAATCGCTGTTTTTTGGCTATTCGGCGGCTTCTGCCAGCAGCCAGTCGCGGAAGGCGATGATCCGCGGCTGTTCCGCCTTCTCGGGCACGGTGGCGAACCAGTAGGACATGGTCAGCGGCTGTTCGGCTTCGAACAGCGGGATCAGCTTGCCTTCCGAGATGTCCTGATGCGCGATCGATCGCCGGGCGAGCACGATGCCGACGCCGTCGATCGCCGCCTGCAGCGCGTGATCGGCAAAGGAGAAATGCGCCCCGCGCCGCCAGTCGACGATGTCGTCGACGCCCGCCGCGGTCAGCCACGATCGCCAGTCCGGCGTCATCGGATCGAAACGCAGCGAGTCATCGTGCACCAGAGGAAAGCGCGCGAGATCGGCGGGGCTGGTGATGGGATCCTCATTGCTCAGAAGGCTGGGACTGGCCGCCGGCATGATGGTGTCGTCCAGGATCTTCCAGACCTTCAGGCCCGGGTAGACGCCGCGCCCGAACCGGATGGAACAGTCGATGTGGTCACGCCGGAAGTCAGCCATGTCGATGCTGGCCGATATGCGGATGTCATAGTCCGGATAGGCCCGGTTGAAGCGCTCCAGCCGCGGTATCAGCCACTTCACGGCGAATGACGGCACGGTGGAGACGGTGATGACATTGGTCTCGTCCGGATCGTCCAGCACCGACAGGGCATCGACCATGGCGTCGAACGATGCGGAAAGACCCGGCAGCACGCGCCGCGCGCGTTCCGTCAACTCGACTGAACGGTTGAGGCGCAGGAACAGTTCGATTCCCAGAAAATCCTCCAGCGTCCTGATCTGATGACCGACGGCGGCTGGTGTGACCGAGAGTTCCTCGGCAGCCGCCTTGAAGCTTTCGTGGCGGGCCGCAGCTTCGAACGCGCGGAGGGCGTTCAGGGGAGGGAGGCGTCTTTTCATGTCGGCAGATATACTTTTCGTTGTCTGAAAAGCAAGTTTAAGTCGTTTGCTGCTCCACAATAAAGCACCAGATCAATCACAACGGCGTCAGGCCGAGCAAACGAAGGGCAAGATTTCCTTGCCAGAAGATGGAGCAGAAAAAATGACCTACCAGACTTATGACATGCACACCGGTGTTGCCGGCGGCTTCTTCAAGCGCATCGGTGACTGGGCGCTGAACCGGATCGAGGCCATCGCGAGCGTCCGGGCCGCGCAACAGCGTCTGGCCGAGCTCGAAGCGCTGGACAATCGCACGCTGAAGGACATCGGACTGTCGCGGAACGAGCTTCCCTCGGTCGCGCACAATCCACACGATCTCAGCCGCACCGCGCGATGATATGCGCTGCCAGAGGGACCGACCGCCGGCGGCTGCCGACGGTCGGTCCCCTGTTCAGGCGTTGTTATTCCGCGCCGAGTTCGTCCAGAAGTTTCCTGGACTGGATCACGCCGTTCTCATCGGGGTCACCAACCTTCACGGCCTTCTTCAGCAGCGCGATCGCGGCATCGCGATCCTGGCGCTCATAGTCCTCATCCAGCAGGATCACTGCCCGGAAATAGAGTGCGCCGGATGTCTCCAGCAGTTCCGGGTGGCGCAGATAGCGGGTCGCCGCATCCAGATCCCTCTCGGTGCCCTGGCCATTCATCGAATGAACGCCTGCCAGATAGGAACCAAGCCGGGAGTCGAATTCGGCCACCAGCACCTGCGCCAGCGCGAAGCTGAGCTCATAGTTGCGCTCTTCCACCGGCCCGCTGGCCACTTCGCGGGCAATGGTCACGCCCTTGTTCTCGCCGACGGCGCGGACATAGTCGGTCAGAAACGCCGCCCGCTCCACTTCGTGCACCTGATTATAGCGTGCCGCGACATCATCGGCTGACATCGCCTCGAATTCCGCAGTGTCCATGACGGTGGTCGTGGCGGGTTCGGACGGTGTTGCAGGCGCGTCTCCAGTCGAAGCTTCATCGGCGGGCCGGGTCTCGGCGGGCTGTTCGACAGGCACGGTGTCGCCGGAGTCAGTCCGCTCGACCATCCTGGAACCATCGCCCATCAGAAGGTACCAACCGATTGCCGCGACGCCCGCGATGGCGATCAGCAGCAGGATGATTTTCAGGCCCGAACTTTTCATGATGTTCCGTTTCCTAGCGCTAGATTGATCTCGATGATGTTTCCGGACGTATGTGCGTCAAAACGAAATGCCAGCATCGGCGGATCGATATAACTTATCGCCCAATTGGTGCCAAATCTTTCGCCCGAGACGTATCGACGCGCGGTGCGGCGCGCGCCGGGCCGAGGCCGAACCTGTGTGCCTATTCGTCTCCCTCGACAGAGACAGTCTCGGCCAGCAACGATGCGGCTTCCGTGTTGTCGGGATCGAAATGCAGGGCTTTCGCGGCCGCCTCGTGCATCCTGTCGTTCATCCCGAGCCAGTTGAAGCAGCGGGCCACCTGGAGGTGATTGATCGCGGTGTCGGGGTCGAGCCGGGTCAGCCGTTGCCAGTGGGGCAGGGCCCGTGCGTGCTCGCGGTGCCGGCTGAGGAAACTGCCGGCCAGCCGCAGGGCGCGCACGTTGTCAGGCTCCATCTTCAGCAACTGCTCCGCCATCTCCGGCAGTCTGCGGTCATCCGATTTTTCCAGGTCGATGACCTGGAGAAGGCATTTCCGGCGCAGATTTGCCGTCAGATTCGCGAAATCCACGCGTTCGCCCAGCCCACGCGCCGCGATCTCATAGAGTTCATAGACTTCGGATATCTGTCCGGGCGTCGTCGCCTCCGCCTCCAGCGCGCGTGCGCGGTTCACGATCGCGCTGCCCATCGTGCCCAGCGTCGCCGATGCATCCTCGATCAGACCGGCTTCGGTCTCGGGGTCTGCCTTGTCCATGGTGGCCAGGAATGCGCGTGCTGCGCGGGCCACATCCCCGGTCTTCAACAAGGCACGGGCCAGGCTCATGCTGACCCAGGCATTCTGCGGGTTGATGGCCAGGCATGCCTCGAACGCAGCCGCTGCCTTGTCGTAGTCCGCCTGTGCGTGGTGAATGCGGCCTTGCGTCATGTGCGCCGCTTCCAGCGCGATACCGTGGCCGATCATGGCATCGGTCAGCCGAAGCGCCTGATCGAGGCGGCCCTCGGCAAAGGCCTCGCGCGCATCGATGGTGAGCCGCGTGCGCAGCTCACCAAGTTTCGCGGCCCAGTGGTTGCGCTGCTCGGTATCGAGGCGTCGGAGTATTTCCAGCACCGGTATGGCAGCGTGATAGTCAGTTCCATCGTCAATGCGGGCCAGTCGGTCGCGTTGCCGGGCGATCAACTCCGCAAGCTGCGCCCGCTGCGGGGCCTGGCGCGGCAGACCCTTGAGCGTCGCGGCGAGATGTTCGAGCGTCTCCATGTCCCCGGCGTCGATGGCCTTCTCGATGCTTTCGACCAGATCGCCGACGCCCATGCTGGCGTAGGCACGCGCCCGGACGGCCTCGGCGCGTGCATTGCCGGGCGCGCTGTGCAGGGCGATGTCGGCGTAGGTCAGGCAACTCTGCGGCCGGTCCGTCTGGAGGGCATGTTCCGCGATCCGCACGGCGAGCGAGCTGTCCCCGGGCTCACGATCCAGAAGCTCGCGGCACAGGACATCGCGCATCTCGGGGCGAATGGCGCGATCGGGCGATTGAATCAGCCGCCGGAGATCCGCGGTATCCAGTGACGCGATGTCCGGCAGCAGACCGTCCATGGATTGTGTGTCCACATGCCCGTTCAGTGTCGGCACCGGTGCCGACAGGACCTCGCGCACCTTCGCCAGCAAGGAGCGTCCGACGGTCGGTTCAAACTCGGGTGCGAAATGATAGCGGTCCTTGCCGCCGGCTTTCAGCGCCTTCTCCGCCCCGTGCGCACCGACCAGTTGCGTCGGATCGAAGAACCCGTGCCCGAACTCTTCGGCGGCACGTGACAGGAACCGGATGGTCTTCGACCTTTCCTCGATCTCGGCGTCGCCAGGAATGTTGAAATGCGAAACCAGACAGATGCGCGCCGGATGGGTCTGGGCGAGGGCGTCCAGCGCCGTGGTGAAATCTTCCCAGTCGATCTCATGAAAACGGGCGGTCCGGATCACGTCCTGATGGGAGGGCAGCAGGCCCGACGACCGTTGCTGCTCGATCAGTTGCTCCGAGTGATCGCTCAGCCGGGAATCGCCCGAAACCACGCCGCGCCACCAGTCCAGGTAAGGCTTGCCGCCCGAGCGGATGAAGTTTGTCGAGAAATAGTTCTGCTGCAGTTCGAAGCCGCTCGCCGACAGCCGCCTCAGGCCGCTGACCTCGATCACGATGGCATCCAGCCGCGCCACCAGATCGACGAAGGGGCGTGTCGTCGGCCGCATGTTCTCCCGGCCGAATATCATGGCGCGGAGCGCGGTCGGTACGGCCAACTCGCCCTGGCAATAGCGGATGTATTGCAGCGCTTCGTGCGGCGTGTGCGTATAGCAGCTGAAGGGCATCGCGATCAGCCGGACCTCGCCTTCCGCCATCAGGGCGCGCATGGGCCCATGCACGCGGCAACTGCCGATCACACCGATCAGGGCCGGCTCGCCTTGCGCGTTCAGCAGGTGGTCGGATGAAATGACGCGCATGGGCTTGGGTCGTGGCTCCCGGGTGTTTTTCCGCCGCATCGATGACTGCTGAGACGTCCTGCGTCCGGCCGATCGTTTCAGCGTGAATGTGCAGATGTTTGAACCAGGCGTAGACGGCAGGTCAAGCGTGTCGCCGCGTCCGGTCGGGCCGATGGCTCAGAAAAGGTCCTGCTCTGTCGATACTGCGACACCCAGCAGGTCCACGACGGAGCCATTGTCGAACAGGATCCGGGTGTCCAGAACGGAGTCGCTGTTGAGATTCTCGGTCGAGAGCGAGGCGATGGCCAGCCCGGACAGATCGAGGACGTCTTCATCGAGCGTGAAATCGGTGATCGTGTCATGGCTTGCGGGACCGTCGCTGTCCGCGAAGACGAAACGGTCAATCCCGTCGCCGCCCGTGATCACATCGTTGCCGGACCCGCCTTCCAGCCGGTCTGCGCCGGAACCGCCGACCAGCCGGTCGTTTCCGCCCGATCCCAGCAGCCGGTCGTCGCCGGTATCGCCCAGAAGGATGTCGGTGTCATCGCCGCCGATGATCAGGTCATCGCCATCGCCGCCCCTGATCGTGTCCTGTCCGGCTTCACCCGTCAGCACGTCATCGCCGGATCCGCCCAGGACCGAATCGTTTCCGCTGCCACCGGCCAGCCGGTCCGCATCGGCCTCGCCGCTGAGGGTGTCGTCGCCGTCATCGCCGAGCAGGGTGTCGTCACCCGCACCGCCATTGAGCTGATCGTCGCCCGCGCCGCCGCGCGCCGTATCGGCCCCGGCATCGCCGTTGACCGTATCGTTGCCGGCTTCACCCAGCAGGCTGTCGTCGCCGGCACCGCCCTCGATCAGGTCGCCGTCCGCGCCGCCCAGCAGCGTATCCCGTCCGTCGTCGCCGAACAGCAGGTCGCTGCCGTCGCCGCCGTAACTCCGGTCGTCGCCGATGCCTGAGGTGATCGTGTCGGTTCCGCCGTCGCCGCTGAGAACGTCGTCGCCTGCGCCGCCGAAGACCAGATCCGCGCCGTCTCCGCCGGCGACGCGGTCATTGCCGTCGTCGCCACGCAGGAAATCGTCGCCGCCCAGACCCATGACCGTATCGTCATCGACGCCGCCGTAGATCTCATCATTGCCGCCGTCGCCCTTCAGCGTGTCGCGGCCCGCATTTCCGAGCAGCAGATCATCGTCCGCACCGCCCAGAACGTTGTCGCTGCCATCGCCGCCGGTCAACCGGTCGATACCCGCATCGCCGCGCAGGGTATCGTCGCCCGCATCGCCGTAAATCGTATCGCGGTCGGCACCGCCCTCCAGGAAGTCGTTGCCGTCTTCGCCGGTGATGACATCTTCACCATCGCCACCGCGGATCGTGTCCTGGCCCGTGCCGCCGCTCAGGCGGTCTGCGCCGGCATCGCCTTCGACCAGATCGTCACCGGCCTGCCCCAGCAGCGTGTCGTCCGCCTCATCGCCCCGGATCGTGTCGGCACCTGCGCCGCCCTTCAGCGTGTCCGCGAAGATCGTGCCGACGATGTCGTCGGCGAACTCGGAACCCGAGAAAGACAGGGGGCCGACCGGTTCGGGCACGTTCAGGAACGAGAAGACATCCTCGGTCAAGGCGTCGGCCAGCACGTCCAGCAGGGACAGACCGCCGCCCGCCTCGAACGCGATCAGGAAGTTGTCTCCGGCCTGACGTCCAGCTGCGACGAAGCTGTCGCGGTCCGTGATGCCCGCGATTCCGTCCAGTTCGATGCGGTCCGCGGTCACGTCGAAGTCGGTGATCGTGTCGATGCCCTGATCCGAACCGAACCGGAATGTATCCGCGCCCGCGCCGCCGGTCAGCGTGTCATCGCCTGCACCGCCCGTCAGCACGTCATCGCCGCGCGCGCCGTTCAGGTCGTTGGCCAGCGCATTGCCGATCAGCGTGTCGTCGCCGTCGCCGGAAATCGCGTGTTCGATTTCCGTGCCCTCGGCAATCGAGAAGCCCTGACCGGCGAGGGTGCCCGCCGCAGCGGCGTTCAGGTCGATCAGTGCGGCCGCGGTCAGCGCGGCGGCGTTGATGCGGTCGTTGCCTCCGGCGTCGGCCAGTTCCCTGCGGCCTGCATCACCGGCGGCGAACGTGCCGTATTCATCGGTGTAGATGTAATCGTCGTCGCCGGTGAGCACATCGCCGTAGAGGGTCAGTTCCCAGCTGATCAGCGTGCCCACATCGGCGGCGAAATGGTCAGAAACGCTCAGTGTCCAGACGCCGGTCGCGTCCTCGCCCCAGTGACGCGCGCTGGTCAGCACGAAGTTGATGTCGTCCTGGCTGGTGCCCCATGTGTTGCTCGACGACTTGCCGGGCCGGTTCACCAGCACCGACGATGTGCCGTCCGGTGCCGTCAGTTCGATCACCAGATCGCCGATATAGGTGTGGTCGATGTTGATATCGATCTCGACCCATTGCAGGTCGATGGGATCGGTGATCGTGATGCTGTCGCTGACGGTCGCATTGTTCTGGATCGCCAGGAAAGGCGTGCGGGCCGCGCTGATCGCGGCCTCGTTCTGGGCGACCGACTGCTTCGTCCAGCTTTCCGCCAGCCGCACAGCGGCGTGGGCGTCGACCAGACCGAATCCGAAATCGTGGCTGACATGCAGTCCGCCGCCGTTCCAGTCGGCGGCATCATTGATCGTCCAGCCGCTGTCTCCGGCATCGATCTGGCGCGAACTGTAGGCCAGGATTTCCTGCACGTCGCGGTAGCCCAGACTGGCATTGGCCTCCAGCATCAGCGCGATGACGCCGCTGACCATCGGCGTGGCAGCGGATGTGCCGTTGAAGCCGCTGGTGAAATCGCCGCCCTGGAAGCTGCCGGAATAGCCCGCCGCGCCCTGCCGGTCGGTCGTGATGACGCCGCCCAGACCGCCGCCCGCCGCGACCGGTGCGGTGGTGATGACCGCCGCGCCGGGTGTCGAATAGAAGGTGATATCGCCATCGTCTTCCGCCGCGGCGACCGCGATGGTGTGCCGGGAATTCTGGAACGAATGATAGTTGACGTCGTCGCCGCTGCCCCGGCTGTTGCCCGCCGCGAAGACCCACACCGTGCCCAGACCGTCGCGGCCCGTTTCGATAGTGGTTTCCAGCGCGTCGGCATGTGCCTGGAAGGCGAAGGACTTGAAATTGTCGCCAAAGAAGCCGCCGAAACCCCAGCTGTTGTTGGAGATATCGACATTGACCTGCAGTTGCATGTTCTCGGTGATCTGACCCAGCGTGCCGTCGGCACCGAAGCCCATGCGGAATCCGGCGATGGTGGCATCGGGCGCCACGCCGACCGATCCGAACCCGTTGTCGTCCGCCGCGATGATGCCGGCGACTGCGGTGCCGTGCCGGTCATCTCCGATCGCCAGGGCATCGCTGTCGCCGTCGCGTGAATCATTGTCGATGCTGGTGTCGTAATTCGCGATCAGGTCAGGGTGGGTGTGTTCGACACCATCATCGATCACGCCGACGGTCACCCCCGAACCGCGATAGTCATCCCAGACGGGAAAGACGTTCAGGTCGATGCCGGGCGTACCACCGGTCTGACCCGTGTTGTTCAGGTTGAACTGGCTGCCCAGCAGCGGGTCGTCAGGCAATACGAAGGGTGCCGCAGCCAAAGGCTCCGTCGCGTCGGTCTCGTTGTCGGTCTTCACATTACTCAAACCGGCATTTTCCCTGACATCTGCATCCCTGTTATAGGCAATATGTGAACGATACCCAAACAGCGCAGCCCGGATGTGCGCCGGTCTGGCCCGGAGGTGATGGAAATCACGTCATTGTTGACCGGAATGGGGCGGCTATCGCGATCCGAAACGAAAATCGGGTGACGTCCGCGCGGGTTTTTGTCATGACGTCCCGGAACTCTGTTTGAAGGAACAACCGGATGGATAGCGGTACGATCTGGATCACCGGGCTATCCGGTGCCGGCAAGACGACAACGGCCCGGCTGGTCGTGGACCGGCTGCGGGGCGAGGGGCGGTCCGTGATCTTTCTGGACGGCGATGAACTGCGGGCCGTCTTCGGTTCGGACAGTGTCTCCGGTGCCAGCCTGGAACGTGACGGCCGGCTGGCGCTGGCGATGCGGTACGCGCGCCTGTGCCGCATGCTTTCGGCGCAGGGGCAACTGGTCGTCATCGCCACCATCTCGCTGTTTCGCGAGGTGCACGCATGGAACCGCGAGAACCTGAGCGGCTATCTTGAGGTCTTCCTAGACGTGCCGGTGGATGAACTCAGGCGGCGCGACCCGAAGGGAATCTACGGGGCCTACGACCGCGGGGAAGCGCGCAACGTGTCGGGCCTGGATGTTCCGATCGACGCGCCATCCGGCCCGGACATGACGTTCGGATGGGACGACCGTCTGGACGCGGAGACGGTCGCCGCGCGCATCTGCGAACGCGTGCTCAACCGGTAAGCTCGATCCGCCCGCTGAGAATGGCGTCTTCGCCCAGCGTACCCTCACGGGCGACGCGCTCGATCAGGCGCGCGGTCTTCTCCGCCGCACCGGTGGTCAGGTATCGGCCAAATGCCTCTTCCTGCGACCAGGCCTCGAAGCGCGCCTCGAAACCGGCCCAGAATGCTTCGTCGCACAACACGCGAGCGACGGTATCGGGCTCACCGATATCGATGGCAGGCACCATGTCGACCGCGTAGATGTTGTAGCGTTTTTCCAGATCCTCGCGCGAGAGCGGATAGAGTTCCGCTGTCTTCTCCTGTCCCAGGTAGAATTTCTCGCGTGTCACGGCGCTCCGATGGTTTGTCCTGGTGAAGAAGGGGATCACGCGCAGTCCCGTCATGATGGCCGTCGAGAGCGATCCCGACATCACGCCCGCCAGGATGAAGTCCGAGCCGACCCGCAGCAGATCGTTGTATTTCCGGTCCTCGACGATGTGCACATCGTGCATCGCGTACTGATCGATATAGCCCTTGAACGTCTTCACGACGATGATGAACCGGTCGGAGATCTTCGACAGGCTGTTGTCGATCTGCTCGAAATCCGAGGTCTCATCAATGAAGCAGGTGACGATCTTGCGATCATCGTCGGGGCTGAGTTCCAGCAGTTCCAGAAGCTGCTTGCGATGGGCGGCACGCTCCTCGGCGACCGCAAAGCAGATCGGATCCAGATGATACAGTCCGGTGTATCCGGCCTCGTATTCCAGCGCTTCGGCACCGACCAGATGCGGCGCGTTCCTGGGCAGTTCGGCCGCGGTATATTTTCCGGCCCGGCCTTCGTGTGCCAGCGTCCGGCGCGCGACATCGACCAGCTTTTCGGCTGCCGAGATCAGATAGTTCCGGCCACTCACCAGGATGACCGGCGGGGCGTCGGTCGCATGTGCAAAGCCGATGGCCGCCGTATTGACCGGATCCTTGATATGGACGGGAAAGACACGCTTCAACTGCCACTGGTCGCCGGCGACGACATCGCATTCGTTCAGGGCTTCGGTCGCCGGACATTCGTTCAGCAGGTCCAGAATGTGCGTTTCATATGCCTCGCCCACCCGGGCGAGCAGGTCCGCCTTCATTCTCTCGGTGGTCACGAACAACCGCACGTTCTTCGGATCCAGATGTTTGATGACCTGAACAAACCAGCCCTCGGGCAGGGCGATCAGCCCGATCTTGCCAGACTTCGACATGTCAACTTCCTGATTTCTGACGTCTGGATGTCTGCCAGACGGATTGGGTTATCCTGCGGGCTATGCGTCCGGATCATTGGTGTAGGCGGCCAGGTCTTCGCCGGAATCGACCTCGCCCCACTCGCCCCGATAGGCAATTCCCGTCACCGGAACCCGTCCGGCATCGATGATCGCCTGCAGCAGGCTGGTCATGTCCAGCTTCGCGGCCCGGTCGGCGGGCAGACCGTCGAATATGCGGCGTACTTCAGCCCATCCCGCCGGTGAGAACCTGAGCAGGCCCATGTACTGGCCCTCCACCTCCGAGACGGTGTCGGGCTTCCTGCCGATCTCGACGATCCTGTCGCCATCCAGGCGGAAGGTCTCGGCATCGTCGAGCGGATCCTCGAACCGCTTTGACCAGATCTCCAGCCAGTCCGGATCGTAGGTCACGGCGATATCCGCGTCACTCTTCTGCAGCAGGTCCGGCGCTTCCGGTTCGTAGAAGATGTCCGAATAGCTGACGATACAGGCATCCTGCTCAAGCCATTCGGATGCCCGCACCAGCGACGCCACCATGTTGGTCGTCTGCCATGCCTCGTTGACGAATTCATGCAGGCCGTAGGCGGCGAGCTGTTCCCGCTGATAGCCGGTGACGATCCCGATCTCGTCGATGCCCGATGCTTTCAGCGAATCCATCTGCCGGTGCAGCAACGGTTTGCCGCGCAGTTCCACCAGGCATTTCGGCTTGTCGCTGGTCAGGCCCTGCATGCGGCTGCCACGGCCGGCAGCCAGGATGATCGCGCGCATTCCGTTCTCCATTCCCAATGTTTTCAGCGTTCGGACCCGTCAAAGAAGGCCTTCGCAAGCGCCACATGCGCCGGATCGAACGGCGTCTCCCGCTCGGGATGCCACATCCAGCCGAGTACCGGAAGCGACGTGTGGCGCATGGCTTCGATCTCGCCGTCCTCGCTGTGCGCCAGGGCATCGAAATCATCGGGTAGCCCGTCCAGCGTCATGTCGTGATAGCTGTTCACCGATCCGAATGCATTGCCCAGATCGTGCCGTGACCGGACATGACCCTGAACCTTTTTCAGAGTGCCGCCGGATGCGACAGCGATCATCTGCATGCCCCGGCAGATCCCGAGCAGAGGCAGGTTCTTTCTCAAGGCCGCCGAAAACAGCCGCGACTCGGTGGCATCGCGCCGGGGCTCGGCACCAATGTCATTGCCGCCGGACAGGATGATGCCGGCCGGATCAAGCCGTTCAAGAAGGGAGTCCAGCGCGTCGGCATCCAACATGTTCGGAACCGGCACGGCGAGGTGTCCGAACGCGGTCGCCCAGCGGACCAGCGCCTGATCCAGCGCATCCCTTGTCTCGTTGCGATCCGGATAGCGGTCCACGCGCTGGGATACGGCGATGATCCGCGCCCCGGTCATTCGATGACGTCCACCAGCTTGCCGGCGCAGTTGATGTGCAGCACCCGCGCGGCTTCCCATTTGGTGTAATTGGCTTCGCCCGCACCGATCACCGACGGCATGCCCAGTTCGCCGGCCCGGATGGCCATATGGGAGTTGGAGCCGCCCCAGGCCGTGATCAGACCCGCGATATTGCGCGAGAACAGCCAGTCGAAACCCGGATCGGCGTTGGGGATGCAGACGATCTTGCCGGCCAGATCGTCGTGCCGGTCCAGATCGCCGACCGGAGCGGTCACGCTGCCCTGGGTGATGAAGTTGGGGCTGATGCCCGGATACTCGAAGCCCCAGATGTCGTCGGTGGACTGCAGCAGCGGCGGCAATGAAAGCTTCAGCGTGTCCTGGTAGCGGGCGTAGCCGGATTCGATGCTGCGGGCCAGCACGTCCCGTGTGCCCAGCGCCGCGATCTGCAGTTCCTTAACGACGCCGATGTCGCAATAGGAGAGTTCGTCCCGCGAGAAACCGTGCTGCTCGCCCAGATCCTGTAGCAGCGACAGGATATCGGAGAGGTTCCGCGTGAAGGCGAACTTGGCCTGTTCGCGCATCTCGATGCCGGCATGCATGAAATCGAACAGGCCAACCGGATCGGTGCTCAGTTCGTGGTGTTCCAGCAGGTTTGCGATCGCGCGCATCTGTTCCAGGCTGACCATGAAGGCGGGCGCGGCCTCGGCGGCTTCGGGACGCTGCGACCAGTCGAAATAGAAATCGGGCGCCTCGTCATAGCGCAGCGAATTGATGTCGTATGTGCCGGGCCTGAGATGGCCGTAGTGCTGGAGAAAGACCGGCTTGGCCAGTTTCGCCCTGTCGATGGTCATGCGCGAGGTCACGGTGGACACAGACTGCATGAACAGGTCGGTGTCCCGGCTGGTGAAGATGCCGACCTGTTCGAGTGATCGCAGAAGCTGCACAGCGACAAATCCCGCGCGCGCCAGACCGGCAAACGGCAGGGTCCCGTAGCGCTTGGTGTCTTCCAGCAGCCAGTAGATGCGGTCTATCGCGGTCGTGTCGGCGGCGAAGAGTTCGTTGCGGCGGCGCTCCAGCGTGTCCAGCTTGGCCGCATCGGTCATCCACAGACCCTTCTTGGGGTCGATGATGTTGTTGGTCAGCCGCCGGAGCGCCTGCTTGATCGACAGCATCTCGCGGTCGCTGAAGCCTGCATTCTGCAGCGCGGACTGCCTTGTATCGATATCCAGCGAATAGCAGGACAGCACGATCTCGAACTCGATCTTGTCGTGCAGGGCGGGTTCGTCCAGCAGGCGTCCGATGTAGTAGTCGACCAGCCGGTCGGCGAGACTGTCGTCCAGATCGGCGGGGACGAAGGAATTGAAGGACAGGCGGACGTCGATGTAGGGCAGGCCGTGGAAGTGCAGCATCAGGGGACAGCTGCGCAGGTTGCGGTATCCGTAGTTGTGGCGCTGATAGGCCCAGATCGAATCCGTGATCAGTTCGCGATAGAGCGACAGGGCGAGCGGCCGCGGGCGCAGGCCGATGATCTCGGCGGGGTTCCAGTCGGGCATGACCCCGAAGACCGCGCGCGCGCCCTTGACGAACGGATGAGGGCGCATGTTCCGGTCGACCACCGTTTCGATATCTTCCAGCAGCTGCTTCTGGGCTTCCGGTCGCTGCTGCGGTGCCTGCAGGATCAGCGGGCGAGCCTGCAGCAGCCACAGGCGCTCGATGCCGCTTTCGTCCGGTGCGACCGCGAACTCCACATCGACGGCCTGCCCGCCGGCGAGGTCCAGCAGTTCCTCAAGCAGCGCCATGACCGGCTGAAGTATGCCGGGGGCGGGTCTTGCAGACAGGGCCGCCTGCTGCCAGCTTCGCACGGGCTTGCCGCTTGTGGCCGCCGTGGTGTCGCCGTCCTCGGTCCAGTTGACGATCCGGTAGGGGGCCGCCGTGCTCGGATCATGGGAAAAGGCCACGCCGGCACGGACGACGTTCGACAGCATGGGCTGCACCAGCACCTGATCGCCGGGTTCGGGCGTGCCGTATGCGTCGATCACCGCCTCGATGGCGTCGGCGACATTTCCCGCCGCAACGTCCAGCAGCGAAAGAAATGCCCCGGCATTGGAGGCGTGTTCGGAATCCTCTCGCTGGCAGCTTGAACGAACGATCAGCGTCCGCTCGGCGAAGGTCTCGCGAATGGTATCAAGAAGGTCTGCGCGCCCTGTGCGCCACGCCTCGACCGAGAAATGGACCTGCGGGACGATCGACGCATTCTTCAGGTGCGCCTTGAGGTCCTCCAGTGTCTGGGCTTTCGTCGAGAATTGAAACATGACGCGTCCTCAACCTATCCGGCGCTTGCGGGCAATCGATGACGGCCCCTCATGATCGGCTCCCCGACGGTTGCCCGACCCTCAGTCGACCCGGGCCGCGGACCAGGCGCGTGTCAGATAGACGGCCTCGATCGTCTCAAGGCCCGCGATCGTTTCTTCCACGAAGGTCAGGAAGCGCGCGAAGTTCTCGGCACCGATCTGAACGGGCAGGTCGTTGACCGAGCGCCAGGCGCCGAGATAGCGGTCGACCGACATGTGGATCGTGTGCCGGCCCTCCAGATAGACGACATCCGTGAAAGGCTCGCAGGCCCACAGCTTCTCGGTCAGTTCGTTGGCCAGCCCGGCGCGGCCTGACGATACCCGGCGAACATCGGGATAGGTGGTGGTCAGATATTCCTCGATCTTGTGGGTCACCGGGTTCGCTTCGGTCATGCGCGGGTTCCAGATGGCCGTGAACCGTCCCCCCGGCCGCAGCACGCGGTGAAATTCCCGCAGGGCGACATCGAAATCGGCCCAGTGAAAGCTGGACGCCATGGTGAGCCAGTCCTTCGAGCCGTCCGGCAGATTGGTGACTTCGGCGGAACCGGCGATCCATTCGATGGAGGTGTTCCGGGAATCGGCCTCACCGGAGCTCCGCATGTCATCGTTCGGCTCGACAGCGACGATGCTCTTCGGGCCGAGATCATGGATCATGCGCGTCCAGATGCCGGTGCCCGCGCCCACGTCTGCCACGTCCATTTCCGCCACGGGCTTGCCGACCATGCCGACAAGGCCTTTCAGGACCGACTCCGCATAGTCGGGCCGGTTCTTGGAATATGCCGCAGCCAATCCGGTGAAGTCGCCTGCCGCCAGTTCTTTCGCCATGTCTTCCGCAACCTTTCAATCGTTCAGTCAGCCGAGGGATCGCAGACGGTTCAGAACCGCCTCGGAACGCCGATCCGTCGAACCCGAATCACACATCCAGTCTATCTGCAAACAGGATCGGCGCACCTGCCGTGGCATCGGGTGGATGACTGCCGGTCCATCGTGATGATCCGTCCGCGGATACTGTCTATTTGCCGACTGTTTAGATGAATTCTCGAACAGGCGAAACCCGTTCGTTCCGTGCGCTGAATCACGCTCGGAAGCCATTCAGCGCCGGTCGCGGCCGGTCGGCGCGACAATGCCCGGACCGAGCTCCCGGCGAGCGTGCGTCCGATCGCCGTCACGGTGTGCGATCACGTCTATGGATAGTTCATGGTGAAGCCTTTATACGAGGGGCGCTCGTTCTTCGGGGTGGCCGTTGCCGCCCGCTCTTGTGTTTCAGGGGGCCACATGTCGGTTTCGGAAAAGATTGCGGTCGTCGGTCTGGGGTATGTCGGGCTGCCGTTGGCCGTGGCCTTCGCGCGCGCCGGGCTCGACATGGTCGGCTTCGATATCAGCGAGAACCGCGTGAAGGAACTGAACGCCGGTCACGATCACACGGGCGAGGTCGAGCCGGAGGACATGGCCAGGATCGGCGGTGTATTTTCGTCGGACCCGGAAAGCCTTGCGGATTGCGATATATACGTCTTTGCCGTGCCGACGCCGGTGGACGACGCCAACGTGCCGGATTTCGGCGCGCTGCTGGGGGCATCCCGACTGGTCGGACCGTACCTGAAACCGGGCAATCTGGTGATCATCGAATCGACCGTCTATCCCGGCGTAACCGAGGAGATCGTCGGACCGGAACTGGCGCGCGTGTCGGGTCTGAAACTGTTCGACGAGATCAAGCTGGGCTACTCGCCAGAGCGCATCAATCCCGGCGACCGCGAACACACACTGGAGCGGATCGTGAAGGTGGTCTCCGGGCAGGACGCCGAAACGCTGGCGCGGGTCAAGACGCTGTACGACACCGTCATTACGGCGGGCACACACCCCGCCGAATCGATCAAGGTCGCCGAGGCCGCAAAGGTGATCGAGAACATCCAGCGCGACATCAACATCGCGCTGGTGAACGAACTGGCCATGCTGTTCGACCGCATGGATATCGAGACCGAGGCCGTGCTGCGCGCGTCCGGCACCAAGTGGAATTTCCTGCCCTTCCGCCCCGGCCTGGTCGGCGGTCACTGCATCGGCGTCGATCCGTACTATCTGACTCATCGCGCGGACCAGCTGGGCTATCACACGCAGATGATCAGCGCGGGGCGGCGCATCAACGACAGCGTCTCCGGCTTCATCGCGCAGAAGGTGCTGGAACTGCTCTACCGCTCCGGTCCCAAGGCCAAGAACCGCAAGGCCGCCGTTCTGGGGCTGACGTTCAAGGAGAACGTGCCCGACCTGCGCAACAGCAAGGTCGCCGGTCTGGTCGAGAAACTGAAGACGTTCGGACTGGATGTCGTCACCCATGATGCCGTGGTGACATCCGAGGAGGCGCGGGCCGAGATGGGTCTGACCGTGTGCGCCGACGATGACATCCGCGACGCCGATTGCGTGATTCTGGCTGTGCCGCACGACGCCTACATGAAGGACGGGGCGGCCTGGGTGCTGGACAAGCTGGGCGACGACACCATCGTCGTGGATATCAAGAGCAAGCTGGACCGCAGCCTGCTGAAGCCCGGCCAGCAGTACTGGAGCCTGTGATCAGGCGTCATTTCGAACCACGCGTTCGCGCAGCCACTCCTGAAAATCCTCTTCGTCGAGCGTGCCGTCGGCTACCCTGAGCATTGTGGTAACGGCGTCAACGTCATCCGCAACCAGTTCGTAACCGTTGAGCACCAGAAACAGTTCGCCCGCGACAAAGGCCGTGCGCTTGTTGCCATCCAGAAACGCATGGTTCCGGGCGATGCCGTAGACGTAGCCGCTGACCAGATCGACAACGTCATCCGAGCCATAGGCAGCAATCTGCTGCGGTCGTGCGAGAGCAGCCTCAAGCAGGCCCTGATCTCTGATGCCCTCAATGCCGCCGTGTTCTCTGATCTGTTCTTCGTGGATCGCTTTGATCGTGGCAGGTTCGATCCATATCCAGTCTATCACTTCGCCAGTTCACGAAGCACGGAACGACGGCGTTTCATGATCTTGCGGGCTTCGTCCATCTGATCGCTGACTTTCTGATCATATGTTGAGAGCCGAATGCCATCCTTGGTTTCGACAACGAACAGTTCGTCATCCTTCTCGACGTTCATTCGCGCCAGCAGTTCCTTCGGCAGGATCACGCCCAGCGACGATCCGACCTGGCGGACTTTCAGGACAGTCATGGTCAACTCCTCATGTTATTACATACCTTATAACATGAGGTGGCCTTGCCGAAAAGCAATCAGGGGCGCATCCACATCCGACCCTTGCCGGATTTGCGCAGCGGCGCGGCCAGGTTGGCGAAGTCGCAGAGGAGCGGGCGTGTCGTCCGCGGATCGATCATGTCTTCGATGGCGAAGGTTTCGGCGGTACGGAAGGGCGAGCGCAGCTTGTTCAGCCTGTCGGTGATGGTGGCCAGTTCCGCCGCCTCGTCATCCGCAGCGTCCAGATCGGCGCGGTAGGCGGCCTCGATCCCGCCTTCCAGCGGCAGCGAGCCCCAGCGTGCCGACAGCCAGGCATAGCGGTAGTAGAACCGGCCTGAAGGCGCATGTGCCCCGCCGGCAACGCCGAACGCGTTGCGGATGATGATGGAACACCACGGCACGGTGGACTGTTCGATGGCGGCCATGGCGCGCACACCCAGACGGATCGTACCCTTCTTTTCGGCTTCCAGACCCACCTGGAATCCCGGACAATCGCACAGATAGATCACGGGCAGGTGGAAGGTTTCGGCCAGATCGACCATGCGAATGACCTTCTCGCAGGCCTCCGCCGTCCAGACGCCGCCATAGTGGAACGGGTCCGAGGCCAGCAGAACGACAGGCCAGCCGTCAAACCGCGCCAGTCCGCCGATCACCGAACGTCCGAACAGCGGTGCCATCTCGAAGAAGCTGTCTTCATCCGCGACCATTTCGATGATCTTCCGCATCTTGTAGACCTTGCGGATATCACGCGGGACGATGGTGAACAGCTTTTCTTCCTGCCGGTCGACGGGATCTTTCGGTTCTGCGCGTGGGGGCAGTTCGTCCACCGACTGCGGCATGTAGGACAGGAACCGGCGGGCCTGCTCGAAGGCGTCCTCTTCCGAATCCGCTGCATTGTCGACCCCGCCCGCCGCAAGCTGGATCTGCCAGCCGCCGAGTTCCTGCTTGGTCAAATCCTGACCGATGCCTTTCACGACCGGCGGTCCGGCGACGAACATCGCGGCCTGCTCCTTGACCATGACCGAGAAATGCGTCGCGGCCAGCCGCGCGGCACCCAGGCCCGCGACCGAGCCGAGCCCCAGACCGACCGTCGGGATCTCGCCCATGTTGATCATCAACTGCTCTGACCCGAACGACTGGCCCTGACCGCCCGGCAGATTGGCGTGGCCGGTCGTTTCGATGGTCTTCACCGACCCGCCGCCGCCGGACCCCTCGATCATGCGGATGATGGGGACGCGCATGTCGCGGGCGAGCTGCTCGGGGTAGAGCGCCTTGCCCTTGTTGGTCGCATCCGCCGAGCCACCGCGCACGGTAAAATCGTCACCGGAAATCACCACCGGACGGCCGTTCACCATCGCCCGACCCATGACCGAGTTGTTCGGCATCAAATGAATCAGCTGGCCGTGCTCGTCATACTGGCCCTTGCCGACCAGCCGCCCGATCTCCCTGAAGCTGCCGGGGTCGGCCATCCGGTCCGCACGTTCGCGCACGGTCAGACGCCCGCCCGCGTGCTGGCGCGCCACCTTGTCCGCGCCGCCCATGGTGCCGGTCATCTGCTTGCGGAGATTCAGTTCGTCCAGTTCGGGCTGCCAGCCTTTGGCAGGCGCTTCGGGCTTGTTTGAGTCGGGCATGTCTGTGGTTCCTCAACAACGTCAGTTTTCCCTCCCCCTTCGAAGGGGGAGGGTCAGGGTGGGGGTTGGCTGCGGTGGAGACACATTCGGCATCGTCCAGCCATCAACCCCCTCCGACCGCTGCGCGGCCACCTCCCCCTTTGCAGGGGGAGGGAAGGTTCGGTTACGCACGTCCCCCGCGCAGCAGTTTGCCGGGCAGAGAGCCCTTCGCGTCAACGGCGTCCGCGCCGTTCTGGCGGATGACGGTGCCGTTCACGACGACGGCGTCGATGCCGTCGGCCTCGGAGATCAGGCGGTCCGCGCCGGCCGGGAAGTCCCAGACGCGCTTCACCGGCCCGCATCCGACGGTTTCCGGGTCGAAGATGACGATGTCGGCGGGGCGGCCTTCGGCCAGCGTGCCGCGGTCGGTGATGCCGAACACTTCCGCCGGGCGGCTGGTCAGCATGCGCACGGCCTCCTCGATCGAGAAGACCTTCTTCTCGCGCACCCAGCGGCCCAGCAGGTGGGTCGGCAGGCAGGCATCGCACAGCTGGCTGGCATGGGCACCGGCATCGGACAGGCCGATCACGGTGGCCTTTTCCTTCAGCAGAGGTTCGACCTCGGCCTCGTCATGATTGGCGACCGGCATGCGGAAGCGGGCTTCCAGATCGGTTTCCAGCGACATGTCCAGCAGGGCGTCGGTCATGGGCTGTCCGCGTTCGGCGGCGACTTCCTCAAGGGTTTTCTCGGCCCATTCGGGGTGGCCCGGCACGTCGGCGATGATCGTCATGTCGAAGCTGCGCTGGAATCCGGGGCGGATGTTGCCGGACAGCTTGTGGCGGAAGGCGTCACGGAAATCCGGGTCGGCGTAGAGGCGCTTCTTCTCTTCGAAGCTGGCACCGCGCACCGGCTTGAAGACCGACACGGGTTCGAAGATGAAGGGGGCCTTCATCTGGATCTCGAACATCAGCGCGCGCGGTGTCACCTGCGGCACCACATCCAGCCCCTCGGCCTTCAGTTCGCGTGTGCGCTGCAGATGCTCTTCCGCCGTGCCATCGGCAAGCTGGGTGCCGGACAGCAGCGCCGTCCAGGTCACCGGGCGGCCTGTGTCGCGGGCGATTTTCTCGAACTCGGGGATGAACAGGTCGCGGCCGATGGTGGCCTGCAGGATGCCCTTGTCCTTCTCGCCCAGAACGCCCGCGAGAATCTCGATCTCCTCCAGCGAGGCGAGGCGGCTGGGGACCGGGCGGCCTGCATAGCCCGTGTGTGTCACGGCCTTGGACGTGGCGAAGCCGATCGCGCCGGCGTCCATCGCCTCCTCGACCAGCCGCTTCATCTCCGCGACTTCCTCCGGCGTGGCCTCACGCTCCGTCGCTTCCTCGCCCATCACGTACAGGCGCAGCGGTGTGTGACCGCAGAAGACGCTGATGTTGATGGCCGTCCCCAGCTTTTCCAGTACGTCCAGATATTCCGGGAAGCTCTCGAAACCCCAGTCGCCGAGGCCCTGTTTCAGGGCATCGACGCTCATCCCCTCGACGTTTTCCAGCGTCCGCATGATCAGGTCGCGATGGTTTGGGCGCGTGGGCGCGACCGCGAAACCGCAATTGCCCATGACCGCCGTGGTCACACCATGCCAGGGCGAGATCGACAGCATGCGGTCCCAGACCACCTGCGCGTCGTAGTGGGTGTGGATATCGACAAAGCCCGGCGCCACGACATGGCCCTTCGCGTCGATGGTGCGTTCGGCGTCGCCGGTGACATTGCCAAGTGCCACCACCTTGCCGTCCTTGATGCCGACAGAACCGCGATAGCCTTCCGAGCCGGTACCGTCGACGATCAGGCCGTTTTCGATTTTCAGATCAAGCATGTGCTGCCTCCTTCATGTGGGGCGCGTCGGGAATGGGCAGATCGTAGAGATCGCGCACATTGTCCCGGAGGATGCGCTGTTTTTCGTGCATGGTCAGGTCTTGCGTCTGCTGGGCCAGAATCTCCTGGGAGCGGGGCCAGGTCGCATCCGAATGCGGAAAGTCGTTGGCCCACATCAGGCGCTCGACGTTCAGTTCGTCCTTCGCCTTGAAGGCCGACCAGTCGTCCTGGAACGTCAGATAGATGTTTTCCTTGAAATAATCAGACGGCATCCGCTGCAACTCGTCGCATTTCATCCAGTAGCGATGGTGGTTGTAGGCGTGGTCGGCACGGTACATCCAGTGCGGTGCCCAGCCGGCATCCGCCTCGACGCAGACGATCTTCAGGTCCGGATGCCGGTCGAAGACACCACCGAAGATGAAGGTGCCCAGGATGTCCTGATTGCCGCGGATGATGGACTGGAAGCCGTTGATCTTCGGGCCGCGCGTCGGGGCGATGCCCGCACCCGACGACGTGAGGATGTGGAAACTGAGCGGCATCTTCAGGGCCACGGCAGCCTCATAGAAGGGGTCGTAGATCGGATCGTGATAATCCGACAGGGCCGGCTCACCGGGCATCATCACGCCGCGAAAGCCGCGCGCCTTCAGATCCTGAAGATCGGCGATGCCTTCCTCGACCGTTCGCATGGCGATCTGTGCCATGCCGAACAGGCGTCCGGGCGCATGATCGCAATATTCCTCCAGCCACAGATTGTAGGCATTGAAGCAGGCGCGCTTGAAGTCGAAGTCGGGATGATTGCACAGCAGCATGCCGACCGACGGGTAGATGATCTCGCCGAACACACCGTCGCGGTCCTGATCGGCCAGCCGCTTCGTCGCGTCATAGCCGCCCGGATGCAGGTCGCGATAGTTGTGCGTTTTGTATTTCAGGTCCTTGGGATCACGTCCGGCGGCCGCGATCAGGCCCATGGGGATCGGACGGTCCAGTCCCGGTATCCGGAAGACCTCGCCCATCTTCGGGTCATTGACGATATGCGGTGCCTTGTCCGCCCAGGCCTTGTCGATCCGCGCCGAATAGCAGTCCGGCGGTTCGGTGATGTGCGAATCCGCCGAAATCGGAACGATGATCTCACTCGAAGACATGGCGTATTCCTCCCCAGAAACACGATGATCGACCCATCGTACGGCCAGGGCGCGCGGCTGTCAGCAGCGATGTCGGAATAGCAGAGCGGCTTCCAGCTCAGGCGACGGCAGCTTTCGGGACGCGGTCGGGGATGGTGACGATGACCGTCGTGCCTTCGCCGGGGCGGCTCTCCACAGTCAGATCGCCACCGTGGATCTGGGCGAAGCGCAAGGCCAGCGGCAGGCCCAGGCCGGTGCCTTCAAACTTGCGCCCCAGGGAACTGTCGATCTGCTTGAAGGCGGTCAGCGCGCCCGGAATGTCCTCGGGCTTCATGCCGATCCCGGAATCCGCCACGCGGATCTCGGTATGGCCGGGTATCCGTCTGGCCCTGACCTCGATCCGGCCGCCTTCCGGCGTGAACTTGATGGCATTCGAGATCAGGTTGATCAGGATCTGCTTGATCTTCTGCATGTCGGCGATCAGTTCGTCCGCGTCCGGATCGATCGCCAGTGTCAACGCGGTCTCGCGATCGCGCGGGCAGGCCATGCGGGCACTCGCCTCGATCACCGACCGCAGGGACATGGCCTGCGGGTGAAGCTCCAGCTTCCCGGCTTCCGCCTTCGAAAGGTCCAGGATGTTGTTGATCAGCGTCAATAGATGCTGGCCCGAACTGAGAATGTCGTTGGAATATTCCTTGTAGCGCTCGGTGCCCAGCGGGCCGAGACCCTCGGTCGCCATGACTTCCGAAAAGCCGATCACGGCGTTCAGCGGCGTGCGCAGTTCGTGGCTCATGGCGGCCAGGAATTCGGACTTGGCCCGGTTCGCGGCTTCCGCCTCGTTGCGGGCATTGGCCAGATTGTCGGCCAGTTCGGACAGCGCCTCTTTCTGATCCATCAGTTCTGCGCGCGCGGTTTCCAGCTGCTCGATCTTGGCGTCCAGTTCGGCCTCGTGGCTCTTGTGATCGGTGATGTCGGAAACGACCATGACCGCGCCGTCATCGGCACTTCTGTTCAGGCTGATCTTGAACCAGCGGTTGTTGCTGGCGCGGAACTCCCGCCGCATCTTCACGTTCTCGATCTCGGCGGCCACGGTCGCGGTGGCCCCCTTCGGCGAGACTTCAGGGATGCGCAGCAGGCCGGTCATCAGCAGTTCGTTCACCAGCGACGTCAGCTTGACGCCGGGCCTCAGCATGTGGGCCGCCGGCGCGAATTCGTTCGCCAGTCGGCTGTTGCACATCAGGAACTCACCCTGCGGATCGAACAGGGCAAGCCCCTCGGATACCGATGCGATGGCGTCATGAAGCGCCCGGTTCGCGGACTCGGCGCGGGTTTCGGCAAGATATTCTCTCGTGACGTCGGCTGCCGCCCCTCTGAAGCCCAGGAAGCCGCCGCTGTCAGAGATGCGGGGCCGTCCCGCAAACCGAACCCAGACCTGGCCGTGTCGACCGCTGATCCGCAGCGGGATCACGATATCGCTGAAGCCGTCCTGATCCTGAAAGTGGCGCATCAGTTCGCGGATATCGACCGGCGCGGCGCGCACGTCGGCAACTTCGATCACCCTTCTGCCGACCAGCGCCGTCACCGGCGCGCCAGTCAGCCGCGCGAAACTGTCCGAGACTTCCGTGAAAACATGTTCGGTGTCGGTTTCCCATGTCCAGTCGGATGCGATCTCGGCCAGTTGCGTGAACTTGCGTTCGCGCTTCCGGGACTCGTCGTCGCGTCTGACGCGGTCGCTGATGTCGCGGGCGAGCATCAGAACGGCACCGGACGGTGTCGGCTGCTGTCTTATCTTGACGATGGGGCCGTTCGGCAGGGCCAGTTCGATCGTGGTCCCGCGCCCGGACCGGAAATCTTCCAGGGTCTGGTCCCCGGCGTGGTCGGAACCGGCGGGCAGGAGAGGTGTTGCCGAGGCCAGCAACTCGTCGGCCAGACGTTCCCGTCGTTCGGCCCCGGGCAGGCTGGCCAGGATACCGCCAGGTTCGTCCAGGGGCAGGCCGGACGGGTGGTAGAGGGCAATACCGTCGAACATGGTCCCGACGGTTTCGGCGATCTCGCCCGTGAGACGGCGTCTGCGCCGCACATGCATGGCGTGCGCGATGGCGAAGCCCGACAGTCCGGCGAGAATGGCGATGCCGACCGGCGACGCATGGCCCAGACCCGTTTCCGCAACCGCGGGCAGGACAAGCGCGACGCAGACTGAACCGGCGACAACGGCCCCCAGCGCGGTCGCCAGGCGAAGCGCACCACCGAGACGGCGTTCTTTCCGGAAAACGTCAGCCAACATTGGCTCCTGACAGTCGATTGGTCGGTTCCAGTCGGAACCTTAACCTGTTGACTGTAAATGGAGACTTAAGAGCGTTTTTCGCCGGGATCCGCGCGGGTTTCCGGGGCGCACGCGTGCTTCAGATCAGATGTCCGTGCCACCGCTGGTCCGCTGCTCGGCTTCATAGGCGGCGAGCGCCGCGATAGATACCAGATCCGAAACCGTCGAGCCGATCGGCACGACCTGAACCGGATGCGACAGGCCGACCAGCATCGGGCCGATTGCCGTCGCATCACCCAGCGACTGCAGCAGCTTCCACGCGATGTTGGCTGATTGCAGGCCGGGCATGATCAAAACGTTGGCCGGTCCCGACAGGCGACAGAACGGATAGAGTTCCATCAGTTCCGGATTCAGCGCGACATCGACGGACATCTCGCCGTCATATTCGAAGTCGGTTTCGCGGGTCTCCAGCAGGCTGACGGCCTCGTTGATGCGCTGCGAGGCATTGTGCGGCGAATTGCCGAAGTTGGAGTAGGCGATCATCGCGACGCGCGGCTCATGACCCAGGCGGCGTGCGAACGCGGCGGACTGGACCGCGATATCGGCCAGTTCGACGGAACTTGGCAGTTCATTGACCGACGTGTCGGCCAGAAACACCGTACGTCCGCGCGCCAGCAGGATCGAGATGCCGAACACGCGCGAACGGGGCATCGGGTCGATCACCCGGCGCACATCCTCATAAGCGACCGAGAAGCGCCGCGTGACGCCGGTGACCATGGCGTCGGCATCGCCGTGCGCCACCATCAGGGCACCGAAGACATTGCGGTCCGTGTTCACCAGCCGCTGGCAGTCGCGATAGAGCAGACCCTTCCGCTGCCAGCGTTCGTACAGGTAATCGTAGTAGGTATCCCGGCGGTCAAAGTCGCGCGAACTGACCACGGTCACCTCGTCGGTGTCGTGGCCCATGGCCTTCAGCTTTTCGTGGACGCGTTCCGGATAGCCGATCAGGATCGGCTCGCCGTAACCCTCCTGCTTGAAGGCCAGCGCCGCGCGGATGACCTTCTCCTCCTCGCCTTCCGCGAACACCACGCGCTTGGGTGCCGCGCGCACCTGATTGAGGATCATCTGCAGGATGCCGGTGGTCGGGTCGAGGCGGGCCTTCAGGTCCACCGTGTACTGTTCCATGTCGACGATCGGACGGCGGGCCACGCCGCTGGCCATCGCGGCCTCTGCGACCGCGGGCGGCACAGCCGAGATCAGGCGCGGGTCGAACGGCGTCGGGATGATGTAGTCGGGACCGAACTGAAGCTGCGTGCCGCGATAGGCGCGTGCGACCTCGTCGGGCACGTCCTCGCGCGCCAGATCGGCCAGCGCCGTCGCCGCCGCGATCTTCATCTGGTCGTTGATGGTGCGCGCGCGGACATCCAGCGCACCGCGGAAGATGTAGGGAAAGCCGAGGACGTTGTTGACCTGATTGGGATAGTCCGACCGGCCCGTCGCGATGATGGCATCGTCACGGACTTCCTTGATCGCTTCCGGCGTGATCTCGGGATCGGGGTTGGCCATGGCGAAGATGATCGGCTGGTCCGCCATCGACCTGACCATGTCCTGCGAGACGGAATCGGCGACCGACAGGCCGAAGAAGATGTCCGCGTCCACCATGGCTTCTTCCAGCGTCCGTGCCGGCGTGTCGGCGGCGTGGGCGGACTTCCACTGGTTCATGCCCTCTTCGCGGCCCTTGTAGACGACGCCCTTGCTGTCGCACATGATGACCTTGTCGTGGGCGATGCCCATGGCCTTCACCAGTTCGATGCAGGCGATCGAGGCCGCGCCCGCGCCGTTCACCACCATCTTGCAGTCGGCCAGATTGCGCCCGGTCAGCAGGCAGGCATTGATCATGCCGGCGGTGGCGATGATCGCCGTGCCATGCTGGTCGTCGTGGAACACCGGGATGTCCAGCATCTCGCGCAGGCGCTGCTCGATGATGAAGCACTCCGGCGCCTTGATGTCTTCCAGGTTGATGCCGCCGAAGGTGACGGCGATGTTGCGGACCGTGTTGACGATCTCGTCCACGTCCGTCGAATCGACCTCGATATCGATGCTGTCCACATCGGCGAAGCGCTTGAACAGCACCGCCTTGCCTTCCATCACCGGCTTGCCGCCCAGCGGGCCCAGATCGCCGAGGCCCAGCACCGCCGTACCGTTGGAGATCACCGCGACCAGGTTGCCCTTGGCCGTGTAGTCATAGGCCAGATCCGGATCTTCCGCGATCAGGCGGCAGGGCTCGGCCACCCCGGGGCTGTAGGCCAGCGACAGGTCGCGCTGCGTCGCCACCGGCTTGGTCGGCACGATCTCGATCTTGCCGGGGCGTCCGGTCGAATGGAAAACCAGCGCCTCTTCGTTGAGGCTCTTGTTGCGATCGTCGGTCATGGTGGGTCCTGACGGGGTGTTTGGGTGGGCAGTCGAAGGTGAAGCGCTGATATAGCCACGGCATGCCCCTCACCGAAAGAGGAAACCTGTCAGGCCGTTACCAAACCGACAGTTCGGGCCAGTCGTCCGCGCCATGGGTCTGCATGTGAGAGACATGATGGCCGCGTATGACTTTCGTCATGTCCTGCGAGTCAGGAGCCGCGCTGCGTGCCGACCGGCCATCCCACGCAGCGCGGTTTCGTTCAAAGCCCCAGTACCAGCTTGGCCATGATGTTGCGCTGGATCTCGTTCGAGCCGGCGTAGATGGACACCTTGCGGTAATTGTACATCTTCGGGCCGACGCCGGAGGCCCATTCCGGGCCGATGGGCGGTTCGTTGTCGCCGAACTTCAGCGGCTGGAACGGGGACTGCTTGATGCCCGCGGCCTCGAAGGCCAGTTCCGAGACAAGCTGCTGCAGCTCGGAACCGCGGCACTTGATCATGGAGCTTTCGGGGCCGGGGTTCTGGCCCGATGACAGGCGGCCCAGCACGCGCAGTTCGGTGAATTCCATCGCGTGGATCAGGCTGTCGGCGTCGGCCATTTTCTTCCTGAAGACCGGATCGTCGATCACGCGCTCACCGTTCTCGTGCTCTTCCGAGGCGATCAGGCGCACCTTGTCCATGCCGCGCTTCAGACCCTGGCTGTAGGTGCCGCCGCGTTCGAACTCCAGCAGGTACTTGGCATAGGTCCAGCCCTTGTTGGGTTCGCCCACCATGTTTTCCTTTGGGATCTTCACGTCCTCGAAGAAGACCTGATTGACCTCCTGCAGGCCCTTCACGGGCTGATCGACAGTGATGATCGGGTCGACGGTCACCCCGTCGGCGTCCATCGGCACCAGCACGAAGGAAATGCCTTCCTGCGGCTTGCCCTCGTTCGAGGTGCGGACCAGGCAGAAGATCCAGTCGGCATACTGGGCGACCGACGTCCAGATCTTGGAACCGTTCAGCAGCCAGTGATCGCCCTTGTCCTCGCACTTCATCTTCAGGCTGGCGAGGTCGGAGCCGGACCCCGGCTCGGAATAACCCTGGCAGAAGATGATGTCGGTGGCCTGGATCTTTGGCAGGAACTCGTCCTTCTGTTCCTGGGAACCGAATTTCATGATCACGGGGGCCAGCATGCGCGGGCCGAAGGGGATGGTGATCGGTGCACCGGCTGCCGACATCTCGGCGTCATAGATGTACTTCTGCGTCGGCGACCAGCCGCAGCCGCCGAATTCGACCGGCCAGTTCGGGGTCGCCCAGCCCTTCTTGTGCAGCGCCTTCTGCCAGCGCACGTGCAGATGCTTGGGCATGTAGCCGGCGCGCGTCTTCTTCATCGCGGCGCGCAGCTCATCATCGAAATTCTCGTCCAGAAAGGTGCGAACCTCCTTGCGGAAGTCTTCGTCTTCGGGTGCGAAATTCAGATCCATCTTGGGCATCTCCCCGGGAATTTGGTTTCTGCAGCGAATGTTGCCCATTCCTACGCATGGTTCAAGGCAAACGGTTTACCGCAACGTCAGGCAAATCGGCCTGCGTGCATGACAGAGGCAGCAGGATACGGCAGTCTGACGACGGGAGGAGAACATCATGATCTATGATTTCAACATCACGGGACCGGACCGCATCATCAGCGGGATCGGCGCACTCAGCCAGCTTGGCGAGGCGCTCGATCAACGGGGCTGCCAGCGCGCGCTGGTCCTGACCGGCAAAACGCTGGCCACCAAGACCGATCTGGTCGCGCAGGTCGAGGCGGCGCTGGGCAAGCGCCATGCCGCCACTTTCAGCGGTTGCGCCCAGCATGTGCCCGAAAGCACCGCCGACAACGCCGTGCAGGCCGCCATGGATGCGGACGCGGACTCCATCGTCATCTTCGGCGGTGGCAGTCCCATCGACACGGCCAAGCTTGTGGTCAAGCGCATGAACGATGCGGGCAAGGGCGCGCCCGTCCAGTTCGTGATCCCGACGACGCTGTCAGCCGGGGAATTCACCCACGCCGCCGGTCTGACCAGCGAGAAAACACGGGTCAAGGCGGTGATCGTCGATCCGGTCATGCAGCCTGAGGTGATCCTGTACGATCCGGAACTGACACGGCCGACGCCAACGGACCTGTGGCTGACGACCGGGATCAAGGCGCTGGATCACGCCGTCGAGGGTGTCTGGTGGCCGAACTGCCATCCGTTTCTGGAAACGCTGCGGCTCGGCGCGATCGCCGATCTGCGCGCCAATCTGGCGGCGTCCAGGGACCCGGATGCGCTGGAGGCCCGGCTGGCGTGCATGCATGCCGCCTGGAAATCCATCTGGGGCCTTTTGAGCGCGTCCAGCGTCGGCTTCCGGCTCAGCCATCCGCTGGGCCACCAGATCGGCGCGCGCTGGGATGTGCCGCACGGGGTGACGTCCTGCATCGCGCTGCCCGCGGCCGCGCGGTTTCTGCACAGCCGATCGAAGGATGCGCAGGCGAAAATCGCGCAGGCCATGGATCTGCCGAGCCCTGAGGGTGCCGCGCCGGGTATCGAGGCCTTTCTCAACTCGCTCGACGTGCCGCGCAGGCTCTCGCAGACCGATGCGAAGCGCGACGAGATTCCGCTGGTGGCAAAGGCCGTATCCGAGGAACTGTCGCATCTCGGCGCACCCGACAGCGATATCGCCACGCCGGACGCGCTGACCGAACTGCTGGAGTCAGTCTGGTAGAGATCGCGGGTTCTCACCTGTTGCGGGACTACCTCGGCAGGAACAGCCGCATCTCAGTGTGTCACCCCCGGCTTGTCCGGGGGCGGCGGACGGACCGGCAGGCCCGGCGTCTGACTGATGCTCAGCAGGCCCCCCGCACGGCGGCGGCGATGACAGGCCGAGTGTATTTGTTCCGTCAGGTTCAGGGGCGATGTAGCGTCAGAGCTTGGGGAAATAATCCTCCAGGCCGCCCTCGCGCCGCACGTCCGCCGTGCAGCAGTGCAGCCCGCCGCCAAAGGCATAGGCATCGCGCAGGTCGACCGGGATGACGTTCTGGCCCAGCTTGTCGAGTTGTTCCATCTGATGCACTTCCGAGGCCTCGACGCAGACGGTCTTGGGATCCAGCACCAGCACGTTCATCGACAGCCAGGTCGAGGAATAGCAAAGCGGCGGCGGTGAATTGTGCGCGGGCCGTGCCGCGTCCACGATCTCCCAGCCGTTGCGTTCGAACATGGCACGCTGTTCGTCAGGCAGGCGGCGCTCAGGGTTGTTCAGGATCAGGCCGGGCCGGATCGGCGTGAAGGTCGCGTCGATGTGGATGGGGTAGGGATCGCCGGGGAAGTTGACCGTGTGCACGCGGTGATCGGGGAAGTGACGGCGCAGCCAGTCGATGCCCTTCAGGTTGGTGGTAAAGCCGTGCTGCACCACCAGATCCCTGCCGAAGCGCAGCACGTCGGCGGCGTCGAACAGGGGCTCCTCCTCGGTGGTGACGAAGAACTTGTCCGCCGTCCATTGCAGGCGCTTCTCGACCCCGATCTTGTCCGACAGATAGTCGGGGCGATAGTCGGCGTCGGTCAGGCGCGGCTTCGGGGCCGCCTCGTGCCGCATGCCGGGGTCCTCGTCGTAGTAGCGCTGCAGCAGCGGGCGATAGCAGAGATATTCGAACCACCGGCACCTGTACGACATGGTGGCCTCAAGGATTTCCTTGCCGACGGTCAGCAGCACGTCGCGGGGCGGCATGCAACCGAACATGGTCTCGGTTTCCCAGTCGGGCGTTGCGGTCGGCTGGTTGAAATCGAGGGGGTCGGGCCGGTCCACCCGCACGCCGCGCTTGCGCAGCATGTCGGCGAAATTGTCGAGCAGTTCGTTGGCGCGATCGACGGTCTCCTGCGGGCGCGGACCGTACTGGCCGCGCATGTCGCTGTCCTCGGGCACCTTGGCGTCCAGAGCCGGTTCCGGCGGCGGGATGCAGCAGCCATCGGCCTTGCCCACGATCACATGTTTCAGCGGATCCCACTCGTTCCAGGATTCAACGACGGTCGGTTCGGTTGCTGTGTTCATCTGCGCCACTCCCTTACGGAAGCGCTGCCTAAAGCGCCCGGCTTCGACGATCAATCGGATTCGCTTTGGTCTCGGGAAAAACAACCGGGCGACAGTCGACCGCAGCACGACATGCTGGCGGCAGTCGCGCGGCGTCAGGCTTTCTGCGCGACCTTGCGTTCGCGGTAGAGCACATATCCGCCTGAACTCACGATCACGCCGGCACCGATCAGCATCGTCATCGTCGGCATGTCGCCGAAGATCAGGATGCCGGCGGCGATGGCCCAGATCAGTTCCGTATAGATGAACGGCGCGATGGCGGAGGCTTCGGCGCGTTCGAAGGCGCGGATCATCAGGAAGTGGCCTGTGCCGCCGATCAGGCCCATGGCCGCGAAACCGATCCAGTGCAGCGGCTCCGGCGTCTGCCAGACGAAGGGCAGGGGGATCGTGGCGACCACGGCACCGACGATGGCGGTGTAGAACAGCGAGTTGATGGGCGGCGCGGCACCCCGGATCATCCGGGTCATGATCATGAAGCTGGCGTAGCAGGCAGCCATGGCCAGCGGCAGCAGCGACCAGGCCGAGAAGTTCGCCTGATCGGGCCGCAGGATCACGAAGACGCCGACGAAGCCGACCAGCACGGCCCCCAGGCGGCGCGGTCCGACCTTTTCCTTCAGGATGACCACGGACAGCACGGTCACCATCAGCGGCGCGACATAGCTGATCGCCGAGACCTCGGCCATCGGCATCATCGACAGCGATGTGAAGCCGAACGCGGTCGCCATGAAAACAAGCACCGAGCGCGAAATCTGCAGCCCCAGCTTCTGTGTCTTGAACAGCGAGAGTATCCGCGTCGGGAACAGCAGCACGATCAGCAGGACGTGGAAGAAATAGCGTCCCCAGATCACCTGCTCGACGGGATAGATCGCGGCCAGGGACTTGGCGGTCACACCCATGCCGACGAACAGCACCAGCGCAAGGCAGTACATCCCGATGCCCTGCAGGGTCGGGTCGACGATGCGCCGCGGCGCAGCCTTGGCAAGGGCGGGGACGCCGTCGGGATTGTTCAGGGTGATCTCGCTCATGAAAACAAGGTAGCGCCCTTTCGCAGGTGCACAATCAGCACCGGACGCGGCAAGCCATGCATTCAACGCATGGCTTGGAGAGGCCTCTCGAAAGGTTTTGTCAGGATGCTTCGGCCATGCGCCAGCCGTCTTCCTTCATCTGGCGCGGTTCGCCGAACAGATAGCCCTGGGCCAGCCGGATGTCGGCTTCGACCAGTTCGACGACCTGGTCCTCGGTCTCGACCTTGTTGGCGATCAGCTGCACGCCGGCGTTCGAAAGCGATTCCCGCACGCTGCCCGCCGAACGGCCGCCGTCGCGGATCAGCGGATCGGTGTCGATCTTGATGAAGCTTGCGCCCCGGCGGACCAGTTCCATGAAGTCGAGATCCAGCGTGTCCACATGGTCCGCCGACAGCCGGAAGCCGAGCAGGGTCAGCGTGTCGATGTTGGCCTTTGTCCGGCCGCTGGCGGCCAGCAGGTGCCGGGCTTCGATCTCGAACACGATGCGGTCGGCCATCTCCTGGTTGCCCGAGAGGAATTCGGCGAACTGTTCGAAGAATTCACCGTCATCCAGCGTGTAGTTGGACAGATTGCAGAAGAAGGCGATGTCGGCGAGATCCGGCCCCTTGCGGGTCTTCAGTGTCTGGATGCAGCGGAACAGCGACAGGTTGTCGATCGCGCTCGTCATACCGGCCTCTTCGGCGATCGGCATGTACTGGTCGGGCGTGATGATGCGTCCCTCGGCATCGCGCAATCGCGTCAGGCACTCGTGAAAGGCCGAACGCCGCTGCGGCAGGCGGACGACCGGTTGCAGGTACAGGTCGATACGGTTTTCCTTCAGCGCCTCGGTCGTCGCCGTCAGCAGCGCGGCGCCGGTCAGCTTTGCCGCCGGCTTGCTGTCCGCGATCGGCTGAACCGCGGCGGCGGGGGCCTTTTCGGCCCCTGTCCTGGGCACTGCCAGCCGTGCGAGCTGGCTGCGCACCAGCCGCATCTCGGCCAGCAGATCACCCTGATTTCCACCCGGTCCGATCTTGGCGATGCGGTTGTTGATGTCTTCGATGGCCTTGCTGTGCGACAGGCGTGCCCGGCGTTCCTCGTCGATGCGGCCCAGCAGATGCCGGCGTTCCATGCGCCGCGCGATGCCTTCGGCGATCAGGATACCCAGCAGCAGAACCGCCGTGCCGATCATGGCAGCGCGCTCGATGCCCGTGTCGGGAAGCACGCGATAGGCAGCGATGCTGACCGAGACGGCGAACAGCACGCTGGCGACGTGAAACATGGAAAGTGCGGCGAAAGGCATGGATCCGATGGTTTCCCTGATGCGTAAATCTCACGAATCATTAACCAAGGAACCTTTTCGTTCGGTTAACGCGGCTTTGCTGAGATACTCGTCGCCGCACCGTAGCGAAACGCCCTGAGTTGCCAGCCGGAGGAGCCGCCAGATGTCGTTCATGAGAAAGATCGGAGTCCTGTCCGCCCTGCTGCTCGCGTTTCCGGTCTTCGCCGGACCGGCACACGATTACAGCTTCACGTCGATCGACGGCACGCCGATGCCGATGGCGCAGTTCAGGGGCAAACCCGTTCTGCTGGTGAATACGGCGTCCTTCTGTGGCTTCACCTATCAGTATGACGGCCTTCAGGCGCTCTATGACACCTACCGGGACAGGGGGCTGGTAGTGCTGGGTGTGCCGTCCAACGACTTCGGACGTCAGGAGCCGGGGTCCGAGAAGGAGATCAAGGAATTCTGCGAGGTGAACTTCTCCATCGATTTCCCGATGACCGAGAAACAGACCGTCAAGGGCGACGGCGCACACCCGATCTACCAATGGATCGGTGACGAACTGGGCCGTCGGAAACTGCCGCGCTGGAATTTCTACAAGTACCTGATCGGTGCCGACGGTGAACTTGTCGCGGGCTGGTCGAATCGGGTCGAGCCCATGTCCGACGAAATCCGGCTGGCGGTCGAAGCGCAGCTGGCCAGGTGAAGGGTCGGTATCCGGAACCGGTATTTCATGGCAGTTCGTCAACCTGAGGCTTTGCTGATCAGCCCTGATTCGCTCCGCAAGGCCCCTGAATTCTGGGAATCGCAGGATGGCTTTCAGGTTTATGCGGTATGAATACTAGTATTACCGGCATAACGGTGTCATATTGCTGGCATGATGAATCAGGATCTGCTTGACCGTATCGATCAGCGCCTTCGTGCGAAGGATCTGACCGACTATCGCGCTTCGATGCTGGCTGCGGGCCGGCCGGAGATCATTCGCAACATCCGCCGCGGCCTGTCGAAGAATCCGCGGCGCGACACGCTGGAGAAACTGGCCGGCGTTCTCGACTGTTCGTTCGAGTGGCTGGCCACGGGGCGGGGGCCGGTTGAACCGCCTGCCGACATCGGTGTGGTCCCGGGCGATGGTCCCGGCCTGCCGCCGCGCGAACAGATGCCTTCCGATATCCCGGTCATGGGCACGGCTGCGGGCGGCCTGGAAGGGGCCTTCCAGATGCAGGCCGGCGAGGCCATCGACCACGTCCGCCGTCCGCCGGGCGTCGCCACAGCAGTGGATGTGTACGCGATCTATGTGGTCGGCGATTCCATGGTGCCGCGCTTCGAGGAGGGCGAACTGATCTACGTCTCCGGCAAGCGCCCGGCGCGACCGGGCGACTATGTTGTCGTTCAGACCAGCAACGCGGACGGGGAAATCACCGCCTGGTGCAAGAAGCTGGTCAGCCGGGATGCGAAGAAGATCGTGCTGGCGCAGTTCAACCCCGAAGGCACGTTCGAGGTGCCGTCCATGTCGACGGTGGCGGTGCATCGGATCCTGACGCTGAACGATCTGTTCGGCGTCTGACGGGCCTTATTCGTCCGGCGTCGGACCGGCGCCGGTGACGCGGGTCTGCCGCATGTAGCGGCGGTATCTGTCGGCGTCATAGCCCGCGCCGCGATGCAGCAGGCAGCGATTGTCCCAAATGACCAGCTCGCCGGGTTGCCAGCGGTGCGTCAGAATGTGCGCCGGACCTGTCGCGCGGGCCAGCAGGTCGTCCAGCAACGCGCGGCTGCGGGCCTCGTCCCAGCCGTCAATGACCTTCGCGTGGGAGCCGACATAATAGTTCGCCCGCCCGTTGCGCGGATTGCGCCGGACCAGCTTCTGCGGCACAGGGGGCAGCGAAGCCGCGTGCTCGGGCGTGACGGCATCGGGGGCGACCTTCGATCGCGAGAAGACATAGTCATGAATGGCGATCAGCGGATCGATCTCCTGCTTCTCGGCGTCCGACAGCCGGTCGTAGGCGGCGCGTGCACTGACAAACAGCGTCTCACCACCCTCATCGGGCACCTCGTGGACCGACATGATCGAGACCATGGACGGCACCTTCCGGAACGATGAATCCGTGTGCCACATGTTGTTGCCGGTCTGGAACACCACGCCCTTCGCCATGTTGCCGTGGCGGACGCCGTTCTCGTCGACATTGCCGATGCTGCCGAAATAGTTGACCTGACCTGTCTGGCCCAGAATGACGTGGTTCGGTTCCGGCTCGCCCAGCAAGCGCGTGAACGCGAGTTGCTGATCATCGTCCAGAAACTGGTCCGGAAAGCAGACAAAGGAATGTTCGTCGATGGCCACACGGATCGCCTCGATCTGCGGTGCGGAGAGCGGCGCTTTCAGGTCGATGCCGGTCAGCGTGGTGCCGAACTCCTCGTGCAGCGGCGCGGCATGAAAGTGTGATGTCATGGCGTTGCTCCTCCCAGAAGCCGACCGCATTTGATCATCGGACGCATCGACTTCCAAGCCTGCTGTCTGCACACTGGCATCCAGCAAACGACATGGCAGATCGCGGGGAGGCGGTAGTTTGGAAAAGATCCGTATCGAATTCACATTGTTCTCGGCCTTCTATTCGCCGCTGATCGCGACATTCGCGGGCGGCTTCCTGAAGGAGGAGGGGCTTGAGGCCGACTGGACGGTATCGCCGCCGGGCGTCTCTGCCATCGCGGCGCTGGAGCAGGGCAAGGCCGATGTCATCCAGTCGACACTGAGCCGCGGTTTCGGCGCGCTGGACGGCAACGAGAAACCGTCGGAGGTTCATTTCGCGCAGATCAACGAGATGGACGGTTTCTTCCTGACCGCGCGCGATGCGGATGCCGACTTCGACTGGAAGAAGCTGGAAGGGGCCGATGTCGTCATGTTCGGCGCAGGGCAGCCGCTGGTGATGTTCAAATACGCCTGCCACAAGGCCGGAATCGATTTCGACAAGATCAACGCGATCACGCCCGGTGGCGCGGCGGCCATCGACACCGCCTTCCGCGACGGCCAGGGGCAGTATGTGCAGCAGCAGGGCCCGTTCCCGCAGCAGCTTCAGGCCGATGGCGTCGGCCATGTGGTCGCTCAGGTCGGCAAGCAGATCGGACCCTGCGGCTTTTCAAGTCTCGCAGCCTTGCCGGAATGGCTGGAGACCGACATGGCGCGCGCCTTCATGCGGGCGTACCGCAAGACGCGCGTCTGGATGAACGAGACCCCGGCGGCGGAGATCGCCCGTGCCGAAAAGCCGTATTTTCCCGATACGGACGAGGCCGTGCTGGCCGACTGCATCGCCACCTATCAGAAGCTGGGATGCTGGACGCCGCATGTCGAGATCACACAGCCGGCCTATGAGGCGATGCTGGACATTTTCGAATATGCGGGCGGTCTGAGGCGGCGCTACGACTACGATCAGGTCTGCGCGCTCCCGCCCTCGGGCTGAACGGGAAGGCGCAGATGCTGGTCGAGGACATTCTGAAACATCCGCCGGCGGTGCTGTCCGGGGATGACCGCGACAGGTTCTTCGACGAAGGCTGTCTGGTGGTCGAGAACGCCGTCGACGCCGGCTGGCTGAAGCGTCTGCGCGACGCCATGGCGGAGATGGTGGCGCGCAGCCGCGAGGTGCGGGAAAGCGACGGCATCTTTGTGCTGGAAGACGGCCACTCGGCAGACAATCCGAGGCTGCGCCGGCTTTCCAGCCCCGTCATGCATCATCCCGAGTTCTGGGCGTTTGCCAGTGAATCCCGTTCGGCGGATATCGCCACCGATGTCTGCGGCCCCGACGTGAAGTTCTATCACTCCAAGCTGAACTTCAAATGGCCGGACGGCGGGCAACTGTTCGACTGGCATCAGGACATTCCCGCCTGGCCGCACACGGACTACAGCCCCGTGACCGTGGGGATATATCTTGAGGACTGCGGGATGGAGCAGGGGCCGCTGCGCGCGATCCGCGGCAGCCACAAGCCGCCGCTGCATTCGATGTACGACCGGCAGGGCAACTGGACCCTGCGCATCCCAGAGGAAGACCTGCCGGTGGGCTGGGAGGACGATGTGGTCAGCCTGACCGGTGCCGCCGGTTCAGCCGTCCTGATCAACTGCCGCGTCATCCACGGCTCTCAGGCCAACGTCAGCCAGCGGATGCGACCGATGCTGCTGAACGTCTACAGTTCTGCCGACAGCATGCCCTATGTGACCAACCCGATCCCCAGCCCCTACGAAGGGGCCATCGTCCGGGGAAAGGCCGCGCGTTTTTCGTGCCACGATCCGCGCGGTTGCGAACTGCCGCCTGACTGGTCGGGTGGCTATGGCGGCCCCTGGAAACACCAGCAGGGGCAGAGCGTTACGGGATCGGATTGAACGGTCAAACGCACAGGCTGTCACCCTCGCCTCAGTGCGGGGGCAACGGACGACCGAGCGAACGCGAAGGTTCAGAACGGCCCCCGGATAAACCGGGGGTGACAGTCCGCGAGTCGGCGATTCAGCGAAAGACGGGACGGCTCTGGGGCGTCCCAACATTTGATTGAAACGGTCGAACGCACCGGGTGTCACCCCCGCCTGCGTGCGGGGGCAACGGACGATCGAGCGAACGCCGCGATTCAGAAAGGCCCCCGGATAAACCGGGGGTGACGGTCCGGGAGTCGGCGGGTCAGCGAAAGACCGCACGGCCCCGGAACCAGTGCGCGCTTATTTCTGCTGGACGGGTTCGATCTCATATTCGGCCTTCTTCCAGTCGCCGAAACCGCCGCCGATGTGACAGACGTTCGTCAGGCCCAGATCCTGCGCGACCTTGGTTGCCAGGGCCGAGCGCCAGCCCGCCGCGCAATAGAAGACAAACTTGTTGCCGGTCTTGAAGACGTCCTTGGTGTAGGGGCTGTCGTCGGCGATCCAGAATTCCAGCATGCCACGCGGGGCGTGATAGGCGCCGGGAATCTTGCCCTCGCGCCAGAGCTCACGCACGTCGCGGATATCGACGATGGTGTAGCCATCCTTGCCGACCAGTTCCTTGGCTTCTTCAACGCTGATCGTCTCGACCTCGCTCATGGCGTTGTCGACCATTTCCTTCATCGTGGTAGGCATTCTCATGATCTCCCCGGTTTGTGTGAAGCCCCCGGGCCGACGCCCGGGGGTCAGTCGTGCAGGCGCGCGGCACCGATCAGTTCGGCACGCTGCCTTCGATACCCTCGACATAGAAATTCATGCCGAGAAGGTCCTTGTCCGATGCGGTCTCGCCGTCCTTCAGCCAGACCGAACCGTCCTGCCTGTTCAGCGGACCGGTAAAGGGATGCAGCGTGCCCAGCGCGATGGCATCCCTGGCCGCGTCTGCAAGCTTGCGGACATCGGCGGGGACCGCGTCGCCATAGGGCGCGAAGGCCACCATGCCGGACTTGATGCCGCCCCAGGTGTCGCCGGCTTCCCATGTGCCGTCCAGCGCGGCCCTGGCGCGGGCCACATAGTAGGGTGACCAGTCGTCGATGATGGCGGTCAGCTGTGCGTTCGGGCCGAAGCGCGCCACGTCGGAGGCCTGACCGAAGGCGTGGATGCCCTTCTCTTCGGCCACCTTCATGGCGGCCGGACTGTCGGTATGCTGCATCAGGATGTCGGCACCCTGATCGATCAGGGCCCGCGCGGCATCGGCTTCCTTGCCCGGATCGAACCAGGTGTTCACCCAGACGATCTTGAACTGAACGTCCGGATTGACGGACTTCGCGGCCAGATAGGCCGCATTGATGCCGCGCACCACTTCCGGAATCGGGAAGGATGCAATGTAACCGACGGTGTTGGTCTCGGTCATCTCACCCGCGATCAGCCCGATGACATAACGGCCCTCGTAGAACCGCGCGGAATAGGTCGCGACATTGTCGGCCTGCTTGAAGCCGGTCGCGTGCTCGAATCTCACGTCCGGGAATTTCTTTGCGACCTTCACCGTCGGATTCATGAAGCCGAAGGAGGTGGTGAAGATCAGGTCATTGCCGCCCTGCGCGAGTTGGCGGATGACACGCTCGGCATCCGGCCCGTCGGCAACGCTTTCCACAAAGGTGGTTTCGACCTGGTCGCCCAGTGCTTCCTCGATGGCCTTGCGGCCCTGATCATGTTCGTACGACCAGCCCAGATCGCCGACCGGGCAGCAATAGACGAAACCGATCTTCAGCTTCTCCGCCGCCTGCGCGGGAAGGGCCAATGCCGCGGCCATGACGGCTGCCATGACGGGGACGGCGACGCGTTTGAACATGATGTCTCTCCGTAGCGTGCGAATGGAACTGATCCGATTGAGTAGCGGTCTGAGCGTCATGGTCAAGGGGCGGTTCAGCGCGATGCGTGGAAAATGCGTCCCAGACTGCCGGGCGCGCCGAGCGCTCGGGCCCCGCGGCCCCGGGAAATCAGCACCAGCACCACGATCGTCGCCAGATAGGGCAGCATCGACAGGTACTGCGCGGGAATATCGACGCCCGCGCCCTGGATATGCAGTTGTGCCACCGTGACCCCGCCGAACAGATAGGCGCCCGCCATGGCGCGGCCAGGCCGCCAGCTTGCGAAGACCACGATGGCGAGGGCGATCCAGCCCCGTCCCGCTGTCATGCCCTCCGACCACAGCGGCGTGCGCGCGATGGACAGATACGCGCCGCCGATCCCGGCCATGGCCCCGCCGAACATGATGGCCAGCATTCTGACCCGCACCACCGGAAAGCCGATGGCGTGGGCCGCGTCGTGGTTCTCGCCAACCGCGCGCAGGATCATGCCCGCGCGCGTATCGTTCAGAAACCATGCGATGGCGATCACCATGACGATCGACAGGTAGAACAGGGCTTCATGCGCAAAAAACAGCGGTCCCAGAAGCGGCATGTCGCTCAGTCCGCCGATCTCCAGCCGGGGCATCGCCGGTACCGAATACCCGGAATAGCCGAGCCCGAGCAGGGCCGAAAGACCCAGCCCGAAGATCGTGAGCGCCAGTCCGGTGGCCACCTGATTGGCCAACAGGATCTGGGTCATCACACCGAAGATCAGGGCCATCGCTGTGCCCGCGCCGGCGGCGATCAGCACGCCCAGCAGGTGCGACTGCGTCTCCGCCGTCACCACGAACCCGGCGATGGCACCGACGATCATCATGCCCTCGACACCCAGGTTCAGCACGCCGGCGCGCTCCACCACCAGTTCGCCCAGTGCGGCGAACAGCAGCGGCGTTGCAGCCAGCATCATGCCGATGACGATATCGACGGCCAGTTCCATCAGCCGGCCTCCAGCTTTCGCGCGCCCAGGCGCAGGCGGTAGCTGGCCAGCAGATCCATGCCCAGCAGGAAGAACAGCAGCATGCCCTGAAACACGCTGGTGATGGCGCTGGGCAGTTGCATCTCGATCTGTGCGGCCTCGCCGCCGATGTAGGTCACGGCGATGACGATGGCAGCCAGCACGATGCCGACGGGGTTCAGGCGGCCCAGAAATGCGACGATGATCGCTGTAAAGCCATATCCGGCGGGCAGGCTGGGTACCAGCTGCTCGACCGGGCCGGCGACCTCGAACGCGCCGGCAAGCCCGGCAAGCCCGCCCGAGACTGTCAGGCAAAACCAGATGATTCGCTTCTCCCCGAAACCGGCGAAGCGTGCGGCGCGCGGCGACTGGCCCAGCAGCCGGATCTGGAAGCCGACGACGTGCCGGCCCAGCAGCAGCCAGCCGATCAGGGCCACGACCAGGGCGATCGGAAAGCCCACATGGGCGCGCCCGTCCTCGAACAGCAGCGGCATCAGGGCGTTGTCGTGAAAGATACGGCTTTCGGGGAAGTTGAAGCCGTCCGGATCGCGCAAGGGGCCGGTGACCAGCGCGCTGAGCAGCAGCGCCGCGACATACACCAGCATCAGGCTGACCAGAATCTCGTTCGCGCCGAAGCGCGTTTTCAGGAACGCCGGGACTGCCGCCCAGGCCATCCCGCCTGCGATGCCCGCCACCGACATCAGCGGCAGCAGCCACCAACCCGAAACGTCATAGAAGGCGAGCGCGACCGCGCTTGCGGTGATCGCCCCGATGATGAACTGGCCCTCGGCACCGATGTTCCAGACCTCGGCCCGGAACCCGAGCGACAGCCCCACCGCGATCAGGATCAGCGGCGCGGCCTTCACCATCAGTTCGGATATCTGATAGGCGTCCGAGAAGGGCGAGAAGAAAATCACGCCGATCGCCCGCACCGGATCCTGGCCCAGGATCGCGAACAGGATCAGCCCGGACAGGATGGTCAGCACCACCGCCAGCGCCGGCGTCAGATAGACGAGAGCCGTCGAGGGCTCGGTCCTGCGCTCCAGCCGGATCACGCCGCTGCTTCCCCCTGCGCCTCGATGATCCCGCCCATCATCAGGCCGATCTCCTCCACCGACAGGTCAGCGGTCGGTCGGGCTTCCGAAAGCCGGCCCTCCGACAGGATGGCGAGCCGGTCGCTGATCCGGCGCAGCTCGTCCAGATCCTGGCTGATTACCACCAGCGCCGCGCCCGCCCGGGCCAGCTGGTCCAGCGCGGTATGAATGTCGGCAGCGGACCCGGCATCGACACCCCATGTCGGCTGCGCGACGATCAGCACGCCGGGGTCCTGCATGACTTCCCGGCCCACGACGAATTTCTGCAGGTTGCCGCCCGACAGGCTGCCCGCCGCCGCGCCGGCGCCGGATGCGACCACCCGGAAGCGCTCGATGATTTCGCCGGCGAAGGCCGCCGATCGCAGGAACCGAAGGAAGCCGCGATGCACCAGGCCGCGTTGCTGACGGCTTGCGATCATCGTGTTTTCGGCCAGGCTCATGGTCGCGACCGCGCCGTGGCCCAGACGCTCTTCGGGCACGAAGGCCATGCCCAGTCTGCGACGCCGGACCGGACCCATCTGGCCGATGGCCGTGCCGTCCATGACGATCGTGTCGTTGTCTGTCAGACGTTCGCCGATCAGCACTTCCATCAGCTCCGCCTGCCCGTTCCCGGCAACGCCGCCGATGCCGAGAACTTCTCCCGCACGGACATCCAGTGCGATGTTCTTCAGGCTGGTGCCGAAGGGGTTGGCCGCGGGCATCGACAGCCGGTCGATCTTCAGGCGCACGTCCCCGACCGGTGCCGGGGATCGGACCCGGTCGCCCAGCGCCGATCCGATCATCATGGCCGCCAGGGACGCGGCGGTTTCCCGTGCGGGGTCGCAGGTCGCCACCACCTCGCCACGCCGCAGCACGGTCGCCGCGTCGCAAAGTGCCCTGATCTCATCCAGCTTGTGAGATATGTACAGGACCGAACAGCCTTTTTCCTTCAGCCGTCTCAACACCGCGAACAGACGCTCGACCTCCTGCGGTGTCAGCACGGAGGTCGGTTCATCCATGATCAGCAGCTTCGGATCCTGCAGCAGGCAGCGCACGATCTCGACACGCTGTTTCTCGCCGACGGAGAGATCGTCCACCCGTCGGGCCGGATCGACCCTCAGCCCGTATTCGGCGGAAACCGACCGGATGCGGTGCTCCAGGTCGGGGCCGACTCGTTCTGCAGGCAACCCCAGGGAAATGTTCTCGAACACGGTCATCGCCTCGAACAGCGAGAAGTGCTGGAACACCATGCCGATACCGGCGTCGCGCGCGTCGGCCGGCCTGCTCGGGCGATAGCGGTTGCCTTCGACTATCATGCTGCCGGTATCCGGCTTCATCACGCCGTAGATGATCTTCACCAGCGTCGACTTGCCCGCACCGTTCTCGCCCAGCAGGGCGTGGATGCTGCCGCGATCCACGCTCAGGGCGATGTCGCGGTTGGCGGCAACCCCGGGGAAGGACTTTCCGATACCTTCCAGATGAAGAAATGGCGTGACGGTCATGGGTCGCTTTTCCCACGGCTGCGGTGATCTGCGCAAGCGGCGCGACGGGGCTGGCACATTGACAGGAACCGCAGGCGGTCCTACTCGAATTACAGAGAAGAAAGAAACTTTTTCAAACGGGGGACACACGGCATGGACGTCAAGGGCAAGAAGGCCATCGTATTCGGCGGCACATCGGGTATCGGTCTGGCTGCTGCGAAACAGCTCGCCGCGAAGGGCGCGCAGGTTGTCGCCGTCAGCCGGAACCCCGATCGCGCAGGCGATCTGCCGCAAGGCATCACCACGGCAAAATGCGACGTCCGGGATTCGGATGCGCTGACCGCCCTGTTCAAGCAGCACGCGCCGTTCGAGATCCTGGTCAGCGCCGCCACCGGTGGCGACCGCGCGGTCGGACCTTTCCTGTCGATGGAGATGGAGGGCTTCAAGGCCAGCTTCGACAAGATGTGGGGCTATGCCAATGTCGTGCGGTTCGGCACCGAGCACATGACGGACGATGGCAGCATCGTCCTGGTCAGCGGCACGCCCGCGCGCAACGCCAAGCCCGGTCAGATCGCCATCGGGTCGGTCGGTGGGGCGGTCGAACAGTTCGTTCGCACGGTCGCCGTCGAACTCGCGCCGCGTCGCATCAACGTGGTGGCACCGGGCATGATCGATACGCCGATGGTCGCGCTGGAAGGCAAGGCCCGCGAGGAGTTGTACACCAATGCGACCGCGAACCATCTGATCCCGCGCGCGGGCAGGCCCGAGGAAGTCGCCCACGGCATCCTGTTCGTGATCGAGAACGACTTTGTTACCGGCACGACAGTCGATGTCGATGGCGGCTGGCTGCTGTCGTAGCACCGCCCTGACATGTCGTTTGTCCGGTTGCGCCGCATCCGGATATTCGCCAGAGTGACGATGCAACGGTTTCACCGCAGCCGAACGGCGAGGTGGATGACAAGGGAACACGGTGCGGCGTACCCAACAGGGACCAAGACCGTGGCTGCCCCCGCAACTGTAAGCGTCCGGGTCACTCCAAGACGCCACTGGCCTCATGGGCTTGGGAAGGCGGAGTGATCTGACAGGGACGCGAGCCAGGAAACCTGCTGTTGCATGGAATGGAACCAATTGTCCGCCGGTGGGGCGGAGAGGGAGCAGAACAGATGATTTCACGGATTTCACGCGCCGGGCTGGGCGCATTCACGGTCTCGATGCTGGCGGCGGGCGCGGCACAGGCGCATCATCCGCTGGGCGGCGGTACGCCGGAGACCTTCATGCAGGGCTTCCTGTCCGGCATCGGCCACCCGATGATCGGCATCGACCATTTCGCCTTCATCGTCGCGGTCGGCCTCGCAGCCGCCTTCTCGGCGAAGCGCCTGCTGACGCCGCTGGCCTTTGTCGTCGCGACCATGATCGGCTGCATGCTGCATGTTGCCGGGATCATGCTGCCGCTGCCGGAACTGTTCATCTCCGCGTCGGTCGTGGCGCTGGGTGCGTTCGTCCTGTCGGGCCGCAAGATGGCACTGCCGGGTCAGCTCGGCTTCTTCGGTCTTGCCGGTCTTTTCCACGGGTTTGCCTACGGCGGTGCCATCATCGGTGCGGAATCGACACCCCTGGTCGCCTACCTGGGCAGTTTCGCCGTCACCCAGTATCTGATCGCGCTCGGCGCGATGCTGCTGGTGACCACGGTCTGGAAGGCCGCCGATTCGAAGGCGATTCAGCCGCGTATCGCAGGTGCGCTGGTCGCCGGCGTCGGCTTTGCGTTCTTCTTCGAGAACGTCGAAGGCATGATCCTCGGCTGATCGCCCGCCGATCCGATATCGCCTCCCCCGGCAACCGGGGGAGGCATTTCTGATTCTCAAGACTTGGGAGACCGGGAATGAACAAGATTCCCGCGACCGTCGTTACCGGGTTCCTCGGAGCCGGAAAGACGACGCTGATCCGTCATCTGCTGCAGAACGCGAACGGCAAGCGCATCGCGCTGATCATCAATGAATTCGGCGATCTGGGTGTCGATGGCGAGGTGCTGAAAGGCTGCGGTGAGGAAACCTGCCGCGAGGAGGATGTCGTCGAACTCGCCAACGGCTGCATCTGCTGCACGGTTGCCGACGATTTCGTGCCGACCATGACGGCACTGCTGGCGCGTGAGAATCGGCCTGACCACATCGTCATCGAAACGTCGGGACTCGCGCTGCCGCAACCGCTGGTAAAGGCGTTCAACTGGCCCGACGTGCGGAACCAGGTCACCGTCGACGGCGTCGTCACCGTCGTGGACGGCCGTGCCGTCGCCGATGGCCGGTTTGCCCATGACGAGGCCGCGCTGGATGCGCAGCGGTCGGCCGACGAGATGCTGGATCATGAAACGCCGCTGTCGGAGCTGTTCGAGGATCAACTCGGGTGTGCCGATATCGTGGTCCTGAACAAGTCGGATCTGATCGATGAAACCGAACTGGCCCGGGTGATGCACGAACTGGGGCACGACATGCGCGACGGTGTGCGTGTCATCCGATCCAGCCACGGCGAGGTACCGACGGCCGCCCTGTTCGGGCTGGGCATGAGCGCCGAGGACGATGTCGTCAATCGTCCGACCCACCACGAACGCGAAGGCGCTGAGGATCACGACCATGATGACTTCGACAGCTTCGACGTCACGCTGGACGAGGTTCCTGACCCGAAGGCCTTCGCCGAGCACGTCGCCGATGTCATTCGGCGTCACAATATCCTGCGTCTGAAAGGCTTTGTCGCTGTCGCAGGCAAGCCGATGCGGCTGGTCGTGCAGGCCGTCGGTCCGCGCATCGACAGCTATTTCGACCGCCCCTGGAAGGCGGATGAAGCGCGCGCCACGCGGCTTGTCGTGATCGGCGAGACCGGGTTCGACCGCGCGGCGATCGAGGCCGACCTGAAGGGCTGATGCACCTCCTTCAGGCTCAGCCGGGGGCGATCGAGGATGGCGAGGAAGCCATCGATCTGGCGCAGACGCCCGCCGATGTGCTGCTGCTGACGGCTGCGGACACCGAGATCGCGGCGCTGGCGGGCGCGCGTGCGGAACTGGGTGCGGATGCGCCCACGCTGCGCCTGGCCAACCTTTCATTTCTGAAGCATCCCATGTCCGTCGATCTGTTCGTCGAGAAAACGGTGACCGGATCGCGCATGGTTGTCGGGCGGTTCCTTGGCGGTGTCGGTTACTGGTCCTACTGCATCGAGGAAATCCAGCGCGCGTGCGCCGAACGGAACATTCCGTTCGTCTGTCTGCCCGGCGACGACAAGCCGGACGCCGAGCTGACCGCACTGTCCAGCGGCGACAAACGGACGGATGAGCTGCTCTGGCGCTACCTGACCGAGGGCGGTCCGGCCAACAGCCGTCACTTCCTGCAGGCCGCAAGGGCCATGCTGGACGGGGGTGCAATGCCGCCGCAGCCGAAGCCGCTCCTGCGGGCGGGCTTGTACCGGCCGGGCAGGGAGGCACCGTCCGTCGGCGAGGTCTGTCCTGATCCCGACCGGCCTTCCGCCGCCATCGTCTTCTATCGGGCACTGTTGCAGGGCGGTGCCACGGCCCCCGTTGACAGGCTGGTCGAGGCACTGGAAAGGCGCGGCATCCAGCCGGTGCCGGTATTTGTTTCAAGCCTGAAGGATCCGCTGTCGGCGGAAGTGCTCCGCGACCTGATGGCCGAGGCCACCGTCGATATCGTGCTCAACCTGACCGCCTTCGCCGTCGGCAAGCCGGGCGAGGCGGACGGTTCGGCAGAGATCGTGCCGACCGTGCTGGAAGCCAACGACACGCCGGTGCTGCAGATCGTGTCGGGATCCAGCACAGCCGAAGTCTGGCGGGACTCGGCACAAGGGCTGGGTCCGCGCGATATCGCCATGCATGTCGCCCTGCCCGAAGTGGATGGCCGGGTGCTGACCCGGGCGATCTCCTTCAAGGCCGAAGCGCGTTTCGATACGGACGTGCAATGCGGAATCGTGACGCCGGAGCCGGTGCCGGGCCGCGTGGATTTCGTGGCCGATCTGGCAGCGAACTGGGTCAGGTTGCGCCGCACCCCCATAGCGGGCCGCAAGGTCGCCCTCGTGCTGGCGAACTATCCGAACCGGGACGGACGGCTGGCGAATGGCGTCGGCCTCGATACGCCGGAGAGTGTCGCGGGCGTGCTCAGGGCGCTCGACAAGGCGGGCTACAATGTGACGGGTTGGCCAGCCGATGGTCGTTCCTTGATGGACGCCGTTCTGGCAGGGCCCACCAATTGGCTCACCGACCGCGTCGAGCGGACCGGCGGCGTGGTCCTTTCGTCAGAAGACTACCTGGCCTTTCTGGAAACGATCCCTGCCGAAGCGCGTGCACGTGTCGATGAACGCTGGGGCGCACCGGAAGACGATCCGTTCTTCGACGCAGCGCGCGGCGGATTTGTACTCTCGGCGCTGGAATACGAAAACGCGGTGGTCGCGATCCAGCCGGCGCGCGGTTACAACATCGACCCCAAGGACAGCTATCACAGCCCCGATCTGCCGCCGCCGCACGGATATCTGGCATTCTACGCCTGGCTACGGAAAAGCTTCGGTGCCGATGCCATCGTGCATTTGGGCAAGCATGGCAATCTGGAGTGGCTGCCCGGCAAGGCGCTGGCGCTGTCCGACGCCTGTTTCCCGGAGGTCGCGCTGGGGCCGGTGCCGCATCTCTATCCGTTCATCGTCAACGATCCCGGCGAGGGCACGCAGGCGAAGCGGCGCAGTTCCGCCGTGATCATCGATCACCTGACGCCGCCCATGACCCGCGCCGAGACCTACGGTCCGCTGAAGGACCTCGAAGCGCTGGTCGATGAATATTATGACGCGGCGGGGCTGGACCGGCGGCGACTGGAACATCTGCGCAAGGAGATCCTTTCGCTGGTCCGGACGGAGAATCTCGACGCGGACGCGGGGATCGATAGCGGCGATGCGCCCGACGACGCGTTCGCCAAGCTGGACAACTACCTCTGTGAGCTGAAGGAAGCCCAGATTCGCGACGGCCTGCACATCTTCGGTGCGTCACCGGAAGCGGAACAGCGCCGCGATCTGCTGGTGGCGCTGGTGCGTGTCCCGCGCAAGGGTGGCGCATCGCTGCATCGTGCGATTGCGGCTGACCTGAACCTCGGCTTCGACCCGCTGGACTGCGAGATGGGTGCGCCATGGTCCGGACCGCGTCCGGTAGAGCTGCAGTCGGTTTCGGATGAACCCTGGCGGACCTTCGGGGATACCGTCGAGCGCATCGAGGAACTGGCGGCAGGGCTTGTGGAACTCGCGACAGGGTATGGTGCCGTTCCGGGGCTTGACCCCGGAACCCAGCGCGTCGTTGCGACCGGACTGGGCAGCGGGATCAAGTCCCGCTATGGGCATATGCAAGGCACGGATGCAGTGCTGGCTGAACTTCAGGACCATGTCGCGCCAACCCTCGATGCCTGTGGTACTGCCGAGATGCGGGGGCTGCTGCAGGGGCTGGATGGCCGCTTCGTACCGCCGGGTTCGTCCGGCGCACCGACCCGGGGACGGCTGGACGTGCTGCCGACGGGCCGGAACTTCTTTTCCATCGACAGCCGCGCGATGCCGACCGAGGCCGCGTGGACGCTGGGCTGGATGTCGGCCAGCCGACTGATCGAGCGGCACATGCAGGATCAGGGTGACTATCTGCGGGCCGCGGCCCTGACGGCATGGGGCACCTCAAACATGCGCACGGGCGGCGATGACATTGCGCAGGCGATGGCCCTGATCGGCGTGCGACCGACATGGGAGCCCGCGTCGCGGCGCGTGACGGGTTTCGAGATCATTCCCGCATCCGCGCTAGGGCGTCCCCGTGTGGACGTGACCCTGCGCATCTCGGGCTTCTTCCGCGACGCTTTCCCGACGCAGATCGACCTGTTCGATTCCGCCGTACGGGCTGTGATGGCGCTGGACGAAGCGCCGGATGACAATCCACTGGCGGCGGCCTACCGCCGTGATGTGGCCGGTCTGGTCGATGAGGGCATGGATCACGATCAGGCGCAGCGACGCGCGGGCTTCCGCATCTTCGGTTCCAAACCCGGTGCCTACGGTGCCGGACTGCAGGCGATGATGGATGAACGGCTCTGGGACGACGAAGGCGACCTGGCCGACAGCTTTCTGAACTGGGGCGGCTATGCCTACGGGTCGGGGGCGGATGGCGCGCGGGCGCGTGGCGCGCTGGAAACGCGTCTTTCCCGGGTGGAGGCCGTGGTGCAGAATCAGGACAACCGCGAGCACGACCTGCTGGACTCGGACGACTATTACCAGTTCGAGGGCGGACTGACGGCGGCGGTGACGCATCTGAAGGGCGACGCGCCGGTCACCTATCATAATGATCATTCCCGGCCCGAACGTCCGGTCATCCGCACGCTGGACGAGGAAATCGGGCGTGTGGTCCGCTCCCGCGCCGCCAACCCGAAATGGATCGCGGGCGTCATGCGGCACGGCTACAAGGGCGCGTTCGAGATGGCGGCGACCGTGGATTACCTGTTCGCCTTCGCCGCAACGACACGCGCCGTGAAGTCCCACCATTTCGATCTGCTCTGGCGGGCCTATCTGGACGATGACGATGTGCGGGATTTCATTGCCGAACACAATCCGGCAGCATTGCGTGAAATGGCAGACAAGTTCGACGAGGCGATGGCGCGGGGCTTCTGGCATCCGAAGGCAAATGATGTACGGGGCCGACTGGAGCAGTTGAAACATGGATGAGGCGTTTCGGTCCCCTCGATCTTTTCCGGGATCTGATCCCGGAAACCAGACCGGGATCGACGCTGAACTGGGTTCCGGGATCAAGTCCCGGAACGGAAATGTGTTTGGGGAGCCAACATGACCGACGAGCGAAACACGAACGAGCGCCACAATGAAAAAATGGCCAAGAAGAAGGCCGCGCGCGACAAGATCATGGCCGCGAAGACCGGCGAGAAGGGCCTGATCGTCGTCCACACCGGTAAGGGCAAGGGCAAGTCGACGGCGGCCTTTGGCATGATCTTCCGCTGCATCGCGCACGACATGCGCTGTGCCGTGGTGCAGTTCATCAAGGGCGGCATGGATACGGGCGAGCGCCGCCTGATCGAGCAGAAGTTCTCCGACATCTGCTCGTTCGACACGATGGGCGAGGGGTTCACCTGGGAGACGCAGGATCGCGCGCGCGACATCGCCAATGCCCGCGCCGCCTGGGAACGGGCGAAGGAACTGATCCTCGATCCCGAGATCCGGATGGTGCTGCTGGACGAACTGAACATCGCGCTGCGGTACGACTACATCCCCGTGGAGGAGATCGTGGCCTTCCTGCGCGACGAGAAGCCGGAGATGACCCACGTCGTCATCACCGGCCGGAACGCCAAGGATGAACTGCTGGAGATTGCGGATCTGGCGACCGAGATGACCCAGCTGGCGCACCCGTTCCGCGACGGCATCAAGGCGCAGCAGGGGGTTGAATTCTAGAGGGGTCCTGTCGTCGCCTGAATCGCCGGCTGCCGGGCGGTCGCCCCCGTTTTGTCCGCGGCCTTACCAACACGCGCGGCGTTTGCTGAAGCCACCGCTGCCCCCGCACGGCGGCGGGGGTGACAGCCTGCGTGCTTGAGCGTTTCAATCAGATGCTGGAACGCTTTGGGTTTGGTGTCTGCCGACCATCAACCCGGTCAGGGCATCCCGCATGGCTTCGGTCAGTTCTGTCGGTGCCGAACCGGTCAGGAAAACTATGGTGCCGAGAGCGGTTGCCACGCAGAGATCGTCCTTGAAGATGCCCTGGCCCACGGTCAGCGAGGTTCGCCCGATCCGGGCGATACCCGTGCCGATCTGGACCTCGCCGGGATAGTGGCTTTCACGCAGGTAGTTGACCGTAACGGAGGCGGCGATGAACCGTTCGCCTTCGCCGGCCAGCGGACGGATGAAGCGATCCATCAGATCCAGCCGCCCGGTTTCGGCATAGGCAGCGTAGGCCACATTGTTGATGTGGCCGGCCTGATCCGTATCGCTGAAGCGGACCCGGTCCGTGATCCAGAGCGTGTAGGCCTCGGCCCGGGTCAGATCGGGCAGGGCCGCACCTTTCGCCGCCATCAGACGGTCCAGGTCGTGCCCGAATGCAGCAGTTCCTCGATCGAGTTGATTTTCGCCGATGACCGGGCGACCTCGTTCTGCTGGGTCACGGCGGCCTCGTAGGTCGTCTCGGCGGGGTTGTTGTAGAGCACGCCGATGGCGACGGGGAAGTCCGGACGATCCATGGCCGCCAGCATCTGGGCCAGCATCAGGTTGGTCTCGTCGTGAACGATGATGTCGTCCAGCGTAACGCCGTCAACACCGATTTCGACCACGGAAAGGCGCAGGGTCTTCGGGTCCAGACGCAGGCCCGTGCTGTCATCCGGTCCGAACGTCAGCGGTTCGCCGTGCTTCACGTGGATCTGCGCATCGACTGCGATCGACTTGTCCACGACATTGTCGAAGATGCCGTCATTGTAGACGATGCAGTTCTGCAGGATCTCCACGAACGAGGCACCCTTGTGGGCGTGCGCGCGCTGCAGCATGCCCGGCAGTTCCTTCTGGCCGCGATCAATGCCGCGTGCCACGAAGCGCGCACCGACGCCCAGCGCGGTCACGCAGGCGGACAGGGGCGAATCGACCGAACCGGCGGGCGTGGAGGGAGACCGGGTTCCCTTCCGCGACGTCGGTGACGCCTGGCCCTTGGTCAGGCCATAGATCTCGTTGTTGAACAGCAGGTAGTTCACATCGACGTTGCGCCGCAGCACATGCATCAGATGGTTGCCGCCGATGGACAGGCCGTCGCCGTCGCCCGACACCAGCCAGACGTCCAGTTCCGGCTTGGCGAGCTTGATGCCGGTCGCGAAGGCCGGCGCGCGGCCATGGATGGTGTGGAAGCCATAGGTGTCGACATAGTAGGGAAAACGCGCCGCGCAGCCGATGCCGGAGACGAAAACGACGTTCTCCGGTGCGGTGCCGATGTCGGCCAGCGCCTTCTGGACGCCCTTCAGGATCGCGTAGTCACCGCAACCGGGACACCAGCGCACTTCCTGATCGGTGGCGAAATCCTTCGCCGTCAGCTTGATCGCGGTCTGGTCGTTCATTGGGTCGCTCCCAGTGCATTCTTGATGGCGCCCTCGATCTCGCTGATCTTGAAGGGCATGCCCTGAACTTTCGTCAGGGGCTCGATATCCAGCACATATTCGGCACGCAGCACGGTCGAAAGCTGACCGTGATTCATCTCGGGGCAGATCACCTTGTCGAAGCCCCGCAGCAGATCGCCGAGGTTCGACGGCAGCGGCCAGATGTGCCGCAGGTGGATATGACTGACGTCGCAGCCCTGGTCGCGCATGTTGCTGACCGCGCGGCTGATGGGGCCGAAGGTCGATCCCCAGCCGATGATCGCCAGCTTGCCGCCGTCATTGCCCTGATCGACGGCCTGCTGCGGAATATGTTTGGCGACGTTGGCGATCTTCTGGTGGCGGACGTCGGTCATGCGCTGATGGTTCATCGGCTCATAGGAGATGTGGCCGGTATCGAAGTCCTTCTCGATCCCGCCGAGGCGATGTTCCAGGCCGGGCGTGCCCGGAATGGCCCAGACCCGCGCAAGGGTCTCGGGATCGCGCAGGTAGGGCGAGAACCCTTCCGGGTCGGTGTGGTGCTTGACCGGGAACTTCTCGTAGGTGCTGAAGTCCGGGATCGACCAGGGCTCGGACGCGTTCGCGACGTAACCGTCGGTCAGCAGCATGACCGGCGTCATGAACTGGACGGCCAGGCGGCAGGCCTCGATCGCGGTGTCGAAACAGTCGCCGGGACCGTTGGCGGCCAGCACGACCAGCGGGCTGTCGGCGTTGCGACCGAAGACCGCCTGATACAGGTCCGATTGCTCCGTTTTCGTCGGCAAGCCTGTCGAGGGGCCGGCGCGCTGTGAGTTGACGACGACCAGCGGCAGTTCGGTCATGATCGCGAGGCCGATGGCCTCGGTCTTCAGGGCGATGCCCGGCCCCGACGACGATGTCACGCCAAGCTGGCCGGCATAGGAAGCGCCGATGGCGGAGCAGACGGCGGCGATCTCATCTTCGGCCTGGAACGTCGTGATCCCGAACTGCTTGAGGCGGGACAGGGTATGCAGCAGCGACGAGGCGGGCGTGATCGGATAGGAACCGAAGAACATCGGCAGTTCGGCAAGCTGTGCGCCTGCGACCAGACCCCAGGCCAGGGCTTCGGCCCCGGCGATGTTGCGGTAGCGGCCCTTGGTCAGTTCGGCCTGCTGGACGGTGTAGCCCAGAATCTCGCCGGGCAGTTCCACCGTCTCGCCATAGGCGTGTCCGGCGTTCAGCGCGGCGATGTTGGCGGCTGCAAGATCGGGCTTGGACTTGAACTTCGCGGTCAGCCAGTCCACGGACGGCTTCCGGTCGCGTCCGTACATCCAGTAGATCAGGCCCAGCAGCCACATGTTCTTGCAGCGCAGGCCGTCCTTGTTGCCCAGCCCGAATTCCTTGACCGCTTCCAGCACCATCTTCGACACGTCGATCTCGATGACCTGATAGCCGTCCAGCGAGTCGTCCTCCAGCGGATTGCTCTCGTATCCCGCCTTGCGCAGGTCGCGATCCTTGAAGGTGCCGCTGTCGACGATCACCAGGCCGCCCTCGCGCAGGTTGTTGATATTGACCTTCAGGGCTGCCGGGTTCATGGCCACCAGAACATCCGGCTGATCGCCGGCGGTCAGGATCTGGCGTGACCCGAAATTGATCTGGAACGCGGACACGCCGAACGTGGTGCCGACGGGCGCGCGGATTTCCGCCGGAAAGTCGGGGAATGTCGCCAGATCGTTGCCGGTCAGGGCCGTCGAGTGGGTGAACTGGGTACCGGTGAGCTGCATGCCGTCACCGGAGTCGCCAGCAAACCTGACGACGACGGACTCCAGAACCTCACGATTGCCCTCGCGCGGTTCGATAACCTCAGCCGTATTGGACATGGATTTTTTTCTGCCTGATCGCTGTAACGAATACACGCCCTCCCCGGCGCGGCAGCCGTCACGGAATCGGGGTCAGCAACAACTGCAACACGCAACATAAGGCGCGGACCCGCCAGCGGCAACGGCCAGCTGTAACAATCCGGCGTGAGTGCGGAATGGTGCTGTTCTCAAAGGACTTTCGGGCTTAGGTTCCCCGCATGAATGACAGCAGTGACAAGGGCGATGCGCCGAAAGGCGAAAGAATCGCCAAGCGGCTTGCCCGTGCAGGTGTCGCAAGCCGTCGCGAGGTCGAACGCATGATCGGCGAGGGGCGGGTCCGGCTGAACGGCGAGAAGCTGAACACCCCGGCGGTTCTGGTCGGCGCGGACGACCGGATCGAGGTGGATGGCAAGCCCGTGGGCGCCGCGGAACCGCCGCGGCTCTGGCGCTATCACAAGCCCGCCGGGCTGGTCACGACCGCACGCGACGATCACGGACGGCAGACCATCTACGACCAGTTGCCCAAGCGTCTGCCGCGCGTCATGTCTGTCGGCCGGCTGGATCTGAATTCCGAGGGACTGCTGCTGCTGACCAACGACGGGGGGTTGAAGCGAACCCTGGAACTGCCCGCCACGGGCTGGACCCGGGTCTATCGCGTGCGGGCCTTCGGTGGCGTCCAGCAGGAACTTCTGGATGATCTGCGGCGCGGAATCACGGTCGACGGCGAGAAGTTCGCGGGTATGGAAATCGATGTGGAGAAGACCTCGGGCCGCAACTCCTGGCTTCGCGTTGCCATCAAGGAAGGCCGTAACCGTGAGGTGCGCCGGGCGTTCGATACCATTGGCCTGACGGTCAACCGGTTGATCCGCGTCAGCTACGGGCCGCTGACGCTGGGCGATCTGCCACCGGGCCGAACGGTCGAGGTGCCGGGCTTCGAGATGCGCAAGATGCTGCGCGGGGTGTTCGATCTGCCGAGGACGCGCGATGCGGATCGTCGGCGGTAAGTCCCGCGGCCTGAAGCTGGCCGGATTCGACGTCAAGGGCATTCGCCCGACCACGGACCGGATCCGCGAGGCCCTGTTCAACATTCTGGCCCACGACGCGGACCTGCGCAGCGACGCCGGACCGTTTCCCGCAGGCGCACGGGTGCTGGATGTCTTTGCCGGTACGGGCGCGATGGGGCTGGAGGCGCTGTCGCGGGGCGCGGCGCATGTGGCTTTCATCGAGAACGGCCCGGAGGTGTTGAAACTGCTCGATGCCAATATCGAACGGTCGCGCGCCGTTGCCGCGACCGAAATCGTGCGCCGCGATGCGACCACGCCGGGCCGCGCGCGTCGCGCATTCGACCTGGTGCTGATGGACCCGCCCTACGGTCAGGGGCTTCATGCGACCGCGCTGCGGGCTCTCGACGAAGGCGGGTGGCTGGCGGACAGTGCGCTGACGATCGTCGAAACCGACCGGCGGGATGCCTTCGATCTTCCGGCGGGTTTCGAACAGACAGGTCAGCGGGATTATGGCCGGACCCGCCTTGCGTTCCTTCGCCGCGTTCAAAATCCTGACTGAACGACCATGTGACCTGTATCGGTGCCGGAGAATGCACCGGATGCAAGTAACAGGAGTACAGTCATGAGTGATGCCATTTATCGCAAGGTCGAGGTTGTCGGCTCGTCGAAGAAGAGCATCGAGGATGCCATCGAGGGTGCCGTCAAACGGGCCAGCAAGAAGCTGCGCAACGTCGAATGGTTCGAGGTGATGGAAACCCGTGGCCACGTCGAGGACGGCAAGGTCGCCCACTATCAGGTTGTCGTGAAGGTCGGCTTCCGCATGGAATAGCGACCGTCGCTAATCGAAGGCAGGGCGCGGGTCGCTGTCCAGGATCGCGAACAGAAGATGGTCCTGCCAGCGCCCGTTGATCCTGAGATACCGGCGCGCGTAGCCTTCCTCGGTGAAGCCGCACTTGCGCAGCAGATCGGCGCTGGGCCGGTTTCCCGGCAGGCAGGCGGCTTCGACGCGGTGCAGTCCCATGTCGCCGAATGCCCATTCGATCGACAGGCTGATCGCCGCGGCCATGACCCCCTGGCGTGCAAACCGGCGTCCGACCCAGTATCCGGCTGATGCGGACTGCGTGACGCCGCGCCTGACGTTGGAGAAGGTGATGCCGCCCATCAGCTGATTGTCGGCGTTCGAGAAGATGAAGAAGGCATAGGCCTGGTCGGCGCGGGCATCGCGCTGATAGAGCCGGATACGTCTGCGGAAGCCGAGTCGGGACAAGGCATCGGCGGGCCATGTCGGTTCCCATTGCTCAAGAAAATCTCGGCTTTCGGCGCGCACTTCGGCCCACATGCGCCAGTCGCTGCTGATCGGCGGACGCAAATGAAAACGCGGCCCTCTCAGAACCGGTCTCGCATCCTCACTTGTCATGCCTGCGAACATTCTGCACGTGTCTCTGGATCATACCCGGACGCAGTGTAGCACGAACCGGTTACCGGAACCTCTTCGCGAAAGCATCTTCCGGCTCAAGGTGCGACGCAGGTCCGATCACGGCCACAGCCGGGGTGCAACCGCCATCGAACAGCCGCGACGCCACCCGGCGGATGGCGGCCTCGTCGACCTGATCGACCTTCTGGAGCATGTCTGCCGTGATCTGGGGCGTGCCATAGATCAGCGTCTGGCGCGCGATCTGTTCCAGACGCGCCGATGAACTTTCCAGCGCCATCACCATGCCGGCCTTGATCTGCGAGCGGGAGCGGGCGATCTCCGCCTCGGTGACGTCGGTGGCCGTCCGCCGGATTTCGTCCACCAGAACGGGCTGCAACTCAGCCAGGTCCTCCGGTGCGGTGGCCGCATAGACACCGAACATGCCGCCATCCATCATCGACCCGGCGAAGCTGAAGACCGAATAGGCGAGGCCGCGGTTTTCGCGCACTTCCTGGAACAGGCGCGAGGACATGCCGCCGCCCAACAGGCTGGACAGTACCTGAACCGCGGTGAAGTCGGGATCGTCATAGGCCACGCCCTCGACGCCGAAGGTCAGGTGTACCTGCTCGATCGCGCGGTCGTCGACGATGCGCCCGCCTTTCCAGACGCCGGGCTCCGGGGCATCCATGGGGGCATCCGCAACATCGCCGAAGCGATCCTCGGCCATCTTCAGAAAAGCCTCGGCATCCACCGCGCCCGCCGCAGCCAGCACCATCCGCGAGGCGCAATACCCGCGGTCCATGAAACCGCGCAACTCATCTCTGTTGAACCTGCCGACGCGCTCGGGCCTGCCCAGGATCGATCGGCCGGCCGCCTGATCCGGATAGGCGGCTTCCTGCAGATTGTCGAAGACCAGATCGTCCGGCGTGTCGTTGACCTGCGCGATCTCCTGTCGGACCACATCGCGTTCGCGTGCCAGTTCGTCTTCCGGAAACGTCGAGTTCAGGACGATATCCGCGATGATGTCGGTGGCGAGATCCAGATCTTCCTTCAGCGCGCGGGCGTAATAGGCGGTCTGTTCGCGGCTGGTGTAAGCGTTGATATAGCCGCCGACGCCTTCAATCTCCTCCGCGATCGCACGCGCGGACCGGCGTTCGGTGCCCTTGAATGCCATGTGCTCCAGCATGTGGGCCACACCGTTCTCGTCGGCGCGTTCATGCCGGCCGCCGACATCGACCCAGACGCCGACCGAACTCGTCTCGACGTGGGGCATCGGGGCGACGGCGACGCGCAACCCGTTTGGCAACGTATGCAGATGCTGGCTCATCGGCTCACCGTCGCGCGTTCGATCATGAATTTCTGCAGCGCCGGCAGGTCATTCGGCAGATCCGACGACCGTTCCGTCCGTTCCATCAGATCGCCGACCCGCGCGGGCAGGGCGGGGCGCTGGCCGATGGCCTTTTCGACAGCGTCGGGAAACTTTGCCGGATGCGCGGTGGCCAGGCTGATCACCGGCGTTTCAGGATCGACGAAACCGCTGCCGCGCGCGATACGCGCGGACGCCGTGCCGACCGCCGTGTGCGGATCGATGATCTCTCCGGTCTCGGCAAAGACGCGGCTGATCTCGTCGAGGGTCATCTCCTCGTCCACCCGGGCAGAGGCGAACTGCTGCTGCATCTGCCGGAAGGCCGCGCCTTCGATCGCAAAGCCGCCCGACTGCTTCAGTGCGTCCATCATGCCGCGCACGCGGGCACCGTCGCGCCCCACCATCTCGAACAGCAGCCGCTCGAAATTGGAGGCGACCTGAATGTCCATCGACGGGCTCATGGTGGCCGTGACGCCCTGGGTGGCGTAGCGACCGGTTTCGACAAACCGGTGCAGGATGTCGTTCACGTTCGCGCCGACGATCAGGCGTCCGATATCGGCACCCATGGCACGGGCGATGTGTCCGGCAAAGACATTGCCGAAATTCCCCGACGGCACCGAATAGACGATCTTCCGTTCGGTCGATCCGCCCAGCGCCAGCGCGCCATGCACGTAATAGACGATCTGCGCGGCGACACGCGCCCAGTTGATCGAGTTCACGGCGGAAAGGCGCATCCGGTCGCGGAAGGCCAGATCCCCGAACGCCGCTTTCACCAGCGCCTGGCAATCGTCGAAGTCTCCGTCGATCGCGATGGTGTAGACGTTCGGTTCGTCGACGGTGGTCATCTGCCTCCGCTGGACCTCGGAGACGCGGCCCTTTGGAAACAGGATGAAGATATCGACCGCATCGCAACCCCGGCAGCCCTCGATGGCCGCCGATCCCGTGTCGCCGGAGGTCGCGCCCAGGATGGTGACCCGCTCGCCGCGCGCCTTCAGCGCATGGTCGAAAAGCTGCCCCAGGATCTGCAGCGCGAAATCCTTGAAGGCCAGCGTCGGGCCCTGGAACAGTTCCATCAGCCAGTCGTTCGGGCCGATCTGCTTCAGCGGCGCGACGGCCACGTGATCGAAGCCACCATAGGCCGACCGGGTCATGTCGCGCAGGTCGGATTCGCTGACGGCATCGCCGGTGAACATGGCCAGCACACGCGCGGCCAGGTCGGCGTAGTCCAGATCGGCCAGCCTGGCCCGGTCCAGCGCGGGCACGGTCTTCGGAACGTACAGACCGCCATCGCGGGCCAGCCCGGTCAGCAGGACGTCTTCGAAGGACAGATCGGGGGCCTCGCCCCGGGTGCTCTGATAGATCAAGATGGATGCTCCGGCATTTCTCGGGGCGTTCTAGAGCATTTGCACATGTGCAGGAACCGTCTGTTTCGCCGTCAGAGTTCCAGATGCCCCTCGATCAGAATCTGCGTTGCGCCACCGATCAGGATACGGTCCGGATTCCCGGCATCGCGACGGATGTGGATCCGGCCCTTCCGCCCGATGACCTGTCCCTGTGAGACCAGCAGATCCCTGTTCAGCCGTTCTTCGGCGTGCATCCAGCGGGCGATGGCGGCGTTCAGCGATCCGGTGATCGGGTCTTCGCTCATACCGCTCGACGGGGCGAGCATGCGGGTTTCGTAGTCGCATTCGGACCCTGCCGGGTATGGGCCGATCAGGCCGATGGCCTTGAAGTCGGGCCAGCGGACCTTCGATGAATCGACCGCCAGCACATCTTCGGCGCTCGCCAGCTCCAGCACCTGCCAGACCGGTCCGTTTTCCAGGGCGGCACTGCGCACGATGCAGGCAGGATCGATCCGCAGCCGCTCGGATATGCGTCTCTGTTCCGCCGGATCCATGGGCCGGATGTCCGTGGGCGGTGCGGCGAACGCGGGGACATCGCCGCGAATGTCGATCTCGACCAGACCGACGCCACACATCTGCCGCACCACGCCCGGCGTTCCCGGCGTGCCGCCCGTGTGCAGCCAGGCCGCGCAACTGCCCAGGGTGGGATGACCGGCGAATGGCATCTCCCGCGTCGGTGTGAAGATCTTCAGCAGATAATCCGCCCGGTCATCCTCGGGCGGCAGGATGAAGGTCGTCTCCGCCAGATTGGTCCAGGCAGCGAACCGCTGCATCGCTTCATCCGAAAGCCCTGCCGCATCGAGTACCACCGCCAGCCCGTTGCCGCGTGTGGGCTCCGACGTGAAGACATCGCACTGGATGAATCGCCTGCGCATGGCTGTTTGTCCCTTACCGATGGTCCGCTTTCTCCGTGCGTTCATCTTTGACCGCTGATAGGCTCCGCGCCAGATTATTCATGCCATTCAAGCTGGGGGATCACGCCATGAGCATTCAGCAGAACATCCCGAACGATCTCGACGCCTTCTGGATTCCGTTCACGCCGAACCGCCAGTTCAAGAAGGAGCCGCGCATGCTGGTCGCGGCCAAGGACATGCACTACACGTCGGCGGACGGGCGGCAGATCCTGGACGGCTCGGCGGGTCTCTGGTGCGTGAACGCCGGCCATGCCCGCGAGAAGATCGTGGAAGCGATCAAGCACAACGCCGAGACGCTCGATTTCGCGCCGTCGTTCCAGTACGCCAATCCGATGGCCTTCGAACTGGCCACCAAGGTGGCCGAACTGACGCCGGGCGATCTGAACCGCATCTTCTTTACCAATTCCGGTTCCGAAGCCGTCGATACGGCGCTGAAGATCGCGCTTGCCTATCACCGCGCGCGGGGCGAGGGCCACCGGACCCGGCTGATCGGGCGCGAACGCGGCTATCACGGGGTGGGGTTCGGCGGCATTTCGGTCGGCGGTATCGTGAAGAACCGCAACGTGTTCGGATCGCTGCTGGCCGGTGTCGACCACATGCCGCACACCCACGACCTGAAACGCAATGCCTTCACCAAAGGCATCCCCGAACATGGCGCGGAACTGGCCGACGAGCTTGAGAACATCCTGACCCTGCACGATCCGTCCACGGTGGCGGCGGTGATCGTTGAGCCGATGGCCGGTTCGACCGGTGTTCTGGTGCCGCCGAAGGGCTATCTCGAACGGCTGCGCAGCATTTGCGACAAGCACGGCATCCTGCTGATCTTCGACGAGGTGATCACCGGATTCGGGCGGCTGGGCACGAATTTCGGTGCCCAGCGGTTCGGCGTGACGCCGGACATGATGACCATGGCGAAGGGGCTGACCAACGCCGCCGTGCCGATGGGGGCCGTCGCTGCGCGGGAAGGCATCTATGACACCTTCATGACCGGCCCCGATCACATGATCGAACTGTTCCACGGCTATACCTATTCCGCGCATCCGATGGCCTGCGCAGCGGGGATCGCGACGCTGGACCTCTACAAGGAAGAGAAGCTGTTCGACCGGGTGGCGGAGCTGGAGGACTACTGGCAGGAGGCCGTGCACGGCCTCGCCGACGCGAAGAACGTCATCGATATCCGCAACATCGGACTGGTGGGGGCCATCGAACTGGCACCGCGCGACGGCGAACCGACCAAGCGCGGCTTCGAAGCCATGATCAAGGCGTTCGAGAAGGGGGCCATGGTGCGCGTCACCGGCGATATCATCGCCCTGTCGCCGCCCTTCATCATCTCGAAAGATCAGATCGACGAACTGATGGTGACGGTCCGCGAGGTGCTGTCCGAGATCGACTGACGACCGGACCGCGTCAGGAGCGCGGGCGCTCGACCCTGTCGATACCCGGTTCCTGCGACAGCGCGCGGATGATGTCGTTCAGGTGGCGCACGTCGCGCACTTCGATATCCAGGGTCAACACCGCAAAGTCGGGGCTGGACCGGGTCATGCGCAGGTGCACGATGTTGCCGTCATGCTCGGCGATCACGCTTGTGCTGCGGCTCAGCATGCCCGGCCGGTTCGGCATTTCAGCCTCGATGCGCCCGACATAGAGCTGGTCGTCATCGTCCGCGCCCGACCAGGCCGTGTCCAGCCAGCGCTCGGGCATGTCCTGCACCAGCGCCAGCGCCGAACAGTCGATGGCGTGGATGTGGATGCCTCGCCCTTCGTGGGCGATGCCGACGATGCGATCGCCGGGAATGGGATGGCAGCATTCCGAGAAATGGACCGCGTGTCCGGGGACAAGGCCACGGATCGGTAATGCGTCGTCCTTCTTCCCCTTCTTCGGCTTCAGCTTCCGGCGCAGCGATTTTTCCGCCGGGAACGCTTCTGCCAGCACGTCCCGCGGCCCGACCGTGCCGTCACCGACCGCGACGTAGACGTCGTCCATGCTGTCATAGCCCAGTGCCAGGACGACCTTGCCCAGTTCCTTGGGGCGGAAGTTCCGGCGCGCCGCGGAAAAGGTGGTCTCCAGCAGACGCTTGCCGGCACTCATGTGCTCGCTGCGCACCTTCATCCGCGTGGCGCGGCGGATGGCGGCGCGGGCCTTGCCGGTGATCGCCATGTTTTCCCATGACGGCTCCGGGCTCTGGCGCTCGGACGTCAGGATCTCGACCTGATCGCCATTGCGCAGGGGGCTGTACAGCGCCCGCGGGCGTCCGTTGACGTTCGTCCCGACGCAGGTGTTGCCCAGATCGGTGTGCACGGCATAGGCGAAATCGAGCGGCGTCGCACCTTGCGGCAACTGGATCAGCCGGCCCTTCGGCGTGAAGCAGAAGACCTGATCGGCGTACATGTTCAGCTTGGTGTTATCCAGGAACTCGTTGAAGCTGGCGGCATCGTTCAGGATATCCAGCAGTTCTCTCAGCCAGCGCTCTTCCTCCAGCGCGGGCCTGGTGCCGCTTCGCCCGCCTTCCTTGTAGCGCCAGTGGGCCGCCAGTCCGAACTCGGCCTGTTCGTGCATGTCTTCGGAACGGAACTGGATTTCCGTGCGCATACGCTCCGGTCCGATCACCACCGTATGCAGGGACTGGTAGTTGTTGCGCTTGGGTGTCGAGATGTAGTCGTCGAATTCGCCGGGCACCATCGGGTAGGCCTGATGGATCGCACCCAGCGCCTGATAGCAGGTCGCCGTGTCGGCAACGATCACGCGAAAGCCGAAGACGTCGGCCAGTTTCTCGAACGGGATCTGCCGGGTCTCCAGCTTGCGCCATATCGAGTAGGGGCGTTTCTCGCGACCGGTCACATCCGCCTGGATCCCGGCATCGGTCAGCCTCTCGGCCAGTTCGTCCCGCATCCGCGTGATCAGGTCGCCTGCCTGCGACCGCAGTTTCTGAAGCCGGGCAACGATGGTCGCATAGGCGTCCGGTTCCAGCACCTGAAAGGACAGGTCCTGCAGTTCCTCCTTGAACTCGTGCAGTCCGACACGCTCGGCCAGTGGCGCGTAGATTTCCATGGTTTCCTGCGCGATGCGCCGGCGTTTCTCGGGCTTCAGAAAGCCAATGGTCCGCATGTTGTGCAGCCGGTCGGCAAGCTTGACCAGCAGGACCCGGATGTCGTCGGACATGGCCAGCAACAGCTTGCGGAAGTTCTCGGCCTGCTGGGTCTCGTCGGAATTCAGCTCCAGGCGCGACAGCTTGGTGACGCCGTCGACCAGCCGCGCGACTTCCTCGCCGAACTGCTCGGCAATCTCCTCGCGGGTCGCCCGCGTGTCTTCGATGGTGTCGTGCAGCAGGGCGGTCAGGATGGACTGGCAGTCCATCTTGTAGTCGGTCAGGATTCCGGCGACTTCAAGCGGATGGCTGATGTAGGGGTCGCCGGAGGCGCGCTTCTGCTTGCCGTGCGCCCGCATGGCGAAGACATAGGCCTTGTTGATCAGCGCCTCGTCCACACCCGGATCGTAGGCCAGCACCGAATCAACAAGTTCCATCTGCCGCATCATGCGACCGATTCTATGCGATTGTTCAGGATCGTCGAGCCCCGATCAGCGGGGTTGGCTGCGGCAGTGTCAGCTGTCGCCCGATTCGCCGGAAGCCAGCGCGGCCAGTTCGCGGCGCATGCGCTCGGCCAGATCGTCCTCTTCCGGCTCGTCCCGTTCGACACGCTTCTGAAAGCTGCTGATCAGCGCTTCCTTCAGTTCGGCAGGCTTGACGCGCTCTTCAGCGATCTCGCGCAGGGAGACCACCGGGTTCTTGTCATTGTCACGATCGACCAGCAACTCGGCACCATTGGAAATGCCGCGGGCGCGCTGGGCCGCCAGCAGGACCAGCTCGAAACGGTTATCGATCTTGTCGATGCAATCTTCGACAGTGACACGGGCCATGAAGGGGCCTCCTGAAGAGCATGAATGCGATGAAGAGCGCTATTTAGCTACCCGCAGCGCCGCCCGCAAGATGTTTCTCGGCCATCTCCGTCATGGGTTCGACGCCCGAGCAGTCGATCTGGTCGATCAGCCGGTCGATGTGCAGACCGCTCTCGGGGTGGCACCAGTCGGGTGCGATCTCGCGCATGGGCAGCAGGACGAACGCGCGCGCGCTCATGCGCGGATGGGGCAGGTTGGCGACGCCGTGAACGCTGCACGGGGCGCTGCGCAGACCGTTGTAGCTGATCAGGTCCAGGTCGATGCGGCGCGGTGCCCACCGTTCCATGCGGACACGGCCGAACGACCATTCGACCTCATGCAGCGTGTGCAGCAGGCTGTCGGCATCCATCTGGGTATCGATGACGGCTGCGCCGTTCACATACCAAGGCTGCCCGCTCAGGCTCGCGGGCCAGGGCGGGGAACTGTACCAGCGGCTGCGGAGGGCCACGCGGACACCGCGCTGCTGCAGTTCGCCAAGGGCGGCTTCCAGCGTCCGCGCGGGAGCTCCATGCTCGGGATGCGGCAGATTTGCGCCCAGTCCGATGATGATCACGCACGCCTCCTGCACGGCAGCCATTCCGCCGCATCGTTCCGTCGCTTTGGGCTGGCTTTCGCCAGGCCGTCAGCCTATGTCAGACCTATCGCCGAACATCAATTACCGGCGCGCCAGAAAGCGGCATTTTGATGTCGCCCCTCAACGCGCCGTGCTGTGCATAGAACATCAGGGGTTTTTTGAAAATGGCCGGTATGGATCTGAACATTTATCCGAACGACAAGGTGGTGCTGTTCATCGACGGTGCCAACCTCTATGCGGCGGCGCGGACCCTCGGGTTCGATATCGACTACCGCAAGCTGCGTTCGCAGTTCGCCAAGCAGGGCACGCTGATCCGCGCGTTCTATTACACGGCGCTGATGGAAGATCAGGAATATTCGCCGCTGCGGCCGCTGGTCGACTGGCTGGACTACAACGGTTTCACCATGGTGACCAAGCCGGCGAAGGAGTTCGTCGGGCACGACGGCCGGCGCAAGGTGAAGGGCAACATGGATATCGAACTGGCCGTCGACATGATGGAGATGGCCGAGTTCATGAATCACGCGATCCTGTTCTCCGGCGATGGCGATTTCCGCAGCGTGATCGAGGCGGTCCAGCGCAAGGGCGTGCGGTGCACGGTGGTCAGTTCGATCAAGACCCAGCCGCCGATGATTGCCGACGAACTGCGCCGTCAGGCCGACCAGTTCGTCGAGCTCTCCGACCTGCAGGGCATGATCGCACGCGAGGGCGGTCGACCGCCGCAACCGCGTCGGGACGTACCGGCCCCGGATCTGGCGGACGGGGACGAGGATCTGGACGACGATCCGCTGGTCCGCTGAGTCCGGCTGAAATGCCCGTCGAACCGCCCCCCGACTGCCAGCTTTGTCCGCGCCTGGTCGGCTTCCGGCGCGACAATCAGGCCGCCTATCCCGAATTCCACAATGCACCGGTGCCGTCGTTCGGCCCCATCGACGCCGGCGTGCTGGTCGTCGGTCTGGCGCCCGGTCTCAAGGGTGCCAACCAGACAGGCCGCCCCTTCACCGGAGACGGCGCAGGGGACATGCTCTATCCCGCGCTCATCAAGGCCGGATTCGCACAAGGGTCCTATGGCAGGTCCGCCGATGACGGTCTGCGGCTGGTCGGCTGCCGCATCACCAACGCGGTGCGATGCGTGCCGCCGCAGAACAGGGTGACCGGTGCCGAAGCCGCGACCTGCCGGCCGTTCCTGATCGCCGAGATCGAGGCCATGGCGAACCTGCGTGTTCTGCTGGCGCTGGGGCGTGTCGCGCACGAGGCGATACTCCGCACGTTCGGCCTGCGGCTTGCGGATTACCCCTTTGCCCACGACGCCATGCATGACCTGCCGAACGGCCTGATCATGGCCGACAGCTTTCACTGCTCACGTTACAACGTGAACACGGGTCGGTTGACCGAACCCATGTTCAGCGCCGTTCTGCAGTCGGTCCGCACCCTCGTCGATGGTGTTCGCTAGGGCGAAAACAGTCTGAATGGAACCATTCAGACTGTTTTCAAGAATGGCAACTACCTGTGCGAGTTGCGTTATTTCGATTTCATGGTGATTCCATGAAAACGAAAAACGCTCTAGAAGACCCAGTAACCGCCGTCGATCAGGAAGCTTTCCGCCGTATGGAACGATGACGCTTCCGACATGATGTAGACGGCGATGCCGCCGAAATCCTCGGGCTTGCCCCAGCGGCGCATCGGCATGCGCGGCATCACGTTGCCGCTGAAGCGGGGGTCGGCGAAGGCCGCTTCGGTCATCTCCGTCTCGATCCAGCCGGGCAGGATCGAGTTGGCGGTCACGCCGTGGCGCGCGAACTCGACGGCAAGCGCGTTCATCATCGAAACCAGCCCGCCCTTCGACGCCGCATAATGTTCGTTGCGTGCGGGGCCGGAGAGGGCAGCCAGCGAGGCCGTGCCGACCAGCCGCCCGAACGGGTCGCCGTTCTTCGAGCGTTCGACCATGTGCCGGGTGGCCGCGCGGAACGTGAAGAAGCAGCCTTCCATGTTCACGGACATGACATGCCGCCATTCCTTGATCGTCATATCGGTGAAGGCGTTGCCGCGGGCCGATACGCCCGCATTGGCGAAACAGCCATCGACGCGACCGTGTTTCTCCAGCGTTTCAGCAAAGCACTTGTCGACATCGGCCTCGTCGGCAACGTCGCAGACCAGCGCCGAATGGGTGCCGGACGGCCCGGCGGCGCGGATCTTCTCCAGCGCCTCGTCGTTCTTGCCGGACTTCCGGCCCCAGATGCAGACGTCGCCGCCAGCCGCGGCGATGGCTTCGCCAAAGCCCAGGCCGATGCCGCCATTGCCGCCGGTGATCAGGGCGACCTTGCCCGTCAGGTCGAAGGGTTGATACGCCATGTTGAGAAACCTCCCCAGGTTCTGATGAATGGAATGAGTGTTCGGCAGAGCGGCCCGGAGTCAGGCAGGCGGATCGGTGGGGCCGCCATGCTCGTCGGAAAGGGTGACGCCGGCTTCGTCCAGAATCAGCTTCACCTCGGCCACCACATCCTTCAGGTGGAAAGGCTTGGACAGGACCTTGGCGGCGTGCTTGCCCTGGCGATGGGACTGCATCGCAACGGCGGCAAAGCCCGTGATGAACATGACCCGGATATCCGGGTCGGCGCGTTCGGCCCTGCGTGCCAGTTCGATACCATCCAGTTCCGGCATGACAATATCGGCGAGCAGCAGGTCGAACTTGTCCGGACCCAGATGCACCAGTGCTTCCATGCCGTCGCGCACGGACACGACATCATGGCCGTCCCGCCGGAGCGCGCGGGCCAGATAGGGACGCAGGGAGTTGTCGTCTTCCGCCAGAAGTATGCGCGCCATATTGGTCCCTTGATCTGTACGGTTGCCGGTTTCCGCCAGCGGTTCATGCCCGCATTATGATTACGTCATCGGGTCGCGCAAGTGAACGCTTGGCGACGGTCGGTGGTGCGTCCTATCATGGGGGCCGAGAAGTTCCCAACCGGCTATGGGCCGGCAGCCGCCCCGGGAGGCCTGGCCCTTGCAGATCGATCCGACCATCAGCCTGATTGATCCGCCCGTTGCGCTGGAACGACCTGCCGACCAGTCGCTGGCCGTCGTGATGGCGTCGCCGCATTCCGGGCGCTTCTATCCGGATGCGTTCATGGCGGCTTCGCGGCTGGACGCGCAGGCCATCCGCAAGTCCGAAGACAGCTTCGTCGACGAGATCTTCAGCCCCGCGGTGATGCGCGGCGCGCCGCTGCTCAGCGCGCTGTTCCCGCGCGCCTATTGCGACGTGAACCGGGAGCCGTACGAACTGGACCCTTCCATGTTCACGGATGCGATCCCCCCGCATGCCAACACGCGGTCCCTGCGGGTCGCCGGTGGTCTTGGCACCATCGCGCGGGTCGTCTCCAGCGGCGAGGAAATCTATCAGGAGAAGCTGCCCTTCGCCGAGGCCGACCGCAGGATCCGGCGATACTACCGTCCCTATCATGGGGCGCTTGCGGAACTGGTCGATCAGACGATGGCCCGTTTCGGCACATGCCTGGTGCTGGATTGCCATTCCATGCCTTCGACAGCGCTGCCCAGGGACAGGCGCCGCCGTCCGGAACGCCCGGATATCGTGCTGGGGGACCGTTTCGCGACGTCCTGCGCCCGCAGCCTGACCGATCTGGCCGACGAATTTCTCACCGCACGCGGCTATCGCGTGACGCGGAACGCGCCGTACGCGGGCGGTTTCTGCACCAGCCACTACGGCCGTCCGGCCATCGGGCTGCACGCGCTGCAGATCGAGATCAACCGGGCGCTGTATATGGACGAACGACGCTTTCTGCGGCTGCCGCGCATTGTCGACCTCGCCAGTGACATGGCTGACCTGGTCGAGGTTCTGGGCGTTTCGGAAGCGCGCGACGTGCCCGAAGCAGCGGAATAGCGCCAACCGTCCGGCAGAAAAAAGGCCGCTCCACGAAGGAGCGGCCCAAGTCTAGGGAGGAAACGCCCGGAAACCGGGCATCCGGCCTCGACACAAGAGCATCGAAACCGTGCGTTCAGACTATCTCGCAAGTGCGATTGTGCGCAAGCGAAAGAATGCTGCATATGCAAAATACGCGGATCAGGCAGGCGATCGCAGCAGATGCCGGTTCTGGCTCAGGGCTTGCTTGGTGGTTGTCAAATCTGATCCTGACGAGAGTGACAATGAAATTCCTGCCCACCCTTGCCGCACTGATCTTGTTGGCGCTTCCCGCCGCCGCGAACACGATCCCCACCGACGACAAGGCTTCACAAGCCCGTGCATGCAGGGATGCGACGGCACAGACCGAGCAGCGCTACAGGATTCCCGCCGGGCTTCTGGGCGCGATCGCCCTGGTCGAATCCGGACGCAGCATCAAGGGCGTGTCGGCAAGAACTGCCTGGCCGTGGACCATTCATTCCCAGGGCACCGGGCGCTGGCTGGATACGCGCGATGAAGCCATTGCCATGGTTCAGGATCTGAAATCGCAGGGTGTGAAGAACATCGATGTCGGCTGCATGCAGGTGAACCTGATGCATCATCCGGATGCGTTCAAGGATATGAAGTCGGCCTTCACGCCCGCCGTCAACGCGGACTATGCGGGCAAGTTCCTGTCGGAACTGTTCCAGGAAACGAGGTCCTGGACGCGGGCAGCCGCGTTCTATCACAGCCGCACCCCGGAACGCGGCAACAACTACCGCAAGCTGGTTCTGGCCGCCTGGAACGGTCAGGCAACGGCCATCCGCAGGGCGGTCCGGAACGAGGTGCGTGCCCGTACGGGACGCAACGTCTCGGTGTCGGGCAAGCTGCGCCGCCTCGGTTCGTCGGTCTACATCCAGACCGGACGCAACGCGATCCGCATCCGCAAGTACTGATCTCTCAGGCCGGTTGCGGCTTGCGGGGACGTCGGCTGAGCAACAGCCACAGCGCCAGCGACATGTTCAGCAGGTTGAAGGCCACGCCGTTCATGAAGGCGGCCGCGTACGATCCCGTCAGGTCGTAGATCTCGCCTGAGATCCAGCCGCCGATGGCCATGCCGATCACCGTCGACATCAGCACTAGGCTCACGCGCGCGCCGGCCTCGGATGCCTTGAAATAGTCGCGCACGATCAGCGCATAGGACGGCACGATGCCGCCCTGACTGAGGCCGAACAGGGCCGAGACGACATACAGCGACGTCAGACCGTCGAACGGCAGGTAGAACAGCAGCGCGAGGCACTGCAGGCTGGACCCCAGCAGCAGCGTGCCGACCCCGCCGATCTTGTCCGCGATCAGTCCTGACGCCAGCCGGCTGACCACGCCGAAACCCAGCATCAGCGACAGCATTTCCGCGCCCGCCGTGGTCCCGAAACCCAGGCCCGCGCAGTAGGCGACGATGTGGACCTGCGGCATGGACATGGCGATGCAGCAGGCCAGTCCGGCACAGACCAGCAGGATCTGCAGGGCGCGCGGCGACAGGCCCGCCGTCATGGTGCCGAACATCGCCGGTCCGGTGGCGGCGATCGGGTCTTCCAGCGACGCGCGCCGTTTCAGCAGCATGGACAGCGGCACCATCGTGCAGACGCAGAAGATACCGACGTACATATGCGTGTCGCGCCAGCCCTCGGACTGGATCATCGCGGTCAGGATGGGCGGCCATACGGTGCCAGCCAGATAGTTGCCGCTGGCCACGATGGCGACGGCGATGCCGCGCCGCTTGCGGAACCAGAGCGTGACATCGGCCACCAGCGGGCCGAAGGATACCGAGGATCCCAGCATCCCGATCAGGATCGACTGGGCCGCCGCGAACTGCCAGAGCGACTGCGCCTGCGAGGCGAGGATGTATCCGAGACACAGGAAGACGCCCGACATCATGAGCGGGACACGGATCCCGAGCCTGTCCGTGACGCGGCCCATGGCGATCCCGCCGATGGCGAAACCGATCAGCGTCGCCGTATAGGGCAGCGAGGCCCCGCCGCGGTCCACGCCGAACTCGGCCTCGATGGTCGGCAGCACGATCACGACGGACCACAGGCCGATCCCGCCGATCATCGCGATCAGCAGCGAGATCACCAGCCGGCCCCAGGCGTAGGGGCTGTCTGCCAGATCGATAGATGGATCGGATGCGGTGGACATGTCGGTAACTCCCTCGGGTTCCTCCCGCTATCGGATCGGCTGAAGGACCGCAAGCACCTTCAATTGACCCATGCGTCAGGCGGACTGGTCAAGAATGCCCATTTGATGTTTAACCACACATACGGAACGAAATAACGCGATTGAGGAGAACGAACATGGCTGAAGCCTATATTGTCGAAGCTGCCCGGACCGCCGGCGGTCGCCGTGGCGGCAAGCTGCGCGACTGGCACCCCGCGGACATGGGCGGTGCCGTTCTGGACGCGCTTGTCGACCGGTCCGGCATTGATCCGGCAGCGATCGAGGATGTGATCATGGGCTGCGTCGGCATGGCCGGCGAGCAGAGCTTCCACATCGGCCGCAACTGCGTGCTGGCCTCCAAGCTGCCAGAGAGCGTGCCCGCCGTGTCCATCGACCGTCAGTGCGGGTCGTCCCAGCAGTCGATGCATTTCGCGGCGCAGGCCGTCATGTCGGGGACGATGGATGTCGTGATCGCCGCCGGTGTCGAAAGCATGACCCGCGTACCGATGGGCACGCCGACGAAGCTGCCGATGGAACACGGCCTCGGGTCGCCGAAAAGCCCGAAGATGGAAGAACGCTATCCCGGCATCAACTTCAGCCAGTTCATGGGCGCGGAGATGATGGCCAAGAAGTACGGCTTCAGCCGCGACGAGCTGGACGCCTTCGCGCTGGAAAGCCATCAGCGTGCGATCAGGGCGACCGAGTCCGGCGCGTTCGACAACGAGATCGTGCCGCTGGAAATCGATCTGGGCGACGGCAAGCAGATGCACACCACCGACGAGGGCATCCGCTTCGACGCCACCATGGAAAGCATCGGCTCGGTGAAGCTGCTGCAGGAAGGCGGTTCCATTACGGCGGCGAACGCCAGCCAGATCTGCGACGGGTCGTCCGGCGCGCTGATCGTGTCCGAGGCCGCGCTGAAGGAACACAACCTGACGCCGATGGCGCGCATCCACAATCTGACCATCACGGGCGGCGATCCGGTCATCATGCTGGAAGAGCCGATCGGCGCGACCGAACGTGCGCTGAAGCGCGCGGGCATGAAGATCGACGACATCGACCTGTACGAAGTGAACGAGGCCTTCGCGCCGGTACCGATGGCCTGGATGAAGATGATCGGCGGCGACCACGCCAGGCTGAATGTGAACGGCGGTGCCATCGCACTGGGTCATCCGCTGGGCGCATCGGGCACCAAGCTGATGGCGACCCTGCTGAACGCCATGAAGACCCGCAAGGCGCGCTACGGCCTGCAGACCATGTGCGAAGGCGGCGGGCTGGCCAACGTGACGATCGTCGAATATCTGCACTGATCGGCACGAACACGGCCACGATCCCGAACAGGGGGCGCAGTCCGATGGCTGCGCCCCTTTTTCATTGCGGACCTCGGGTGTCTGCCGATCTTACCTTGTATGGATATCGCCGCTCGCGTCGATGGTAAGTTCCCGGTCGGGCAGGCTGACGGTGATCGATCCGTTATCGGACTTGCCCGTGGTGACCGCAGGGCGCTCACGGCAGTCGAAATCGATCAGATGTACGAAGCGGACCGTCCAGGCTGGGGCATCCGCCGTCCATCGGTAATGCCACCTCTCGGGTATCCTGTCGTATTTCGCGGGCAACGGGGGCGTCGGATAGCCTTCCCAGATCGCGGCGGTGCCATCGGGTACCTGCAGCGGGATCACGCACGTGACCCCCGAGGGCGATATGGAGCGAACGATATTTCCGATCTCTTCGAACGGATCCGGACTGTGCAGGTTCCACTCGAACCGCCTGGGGGTCTCCGACGAAAGGATGTCGCTGACCAGCAGTCGGTCCGGCGGCAGAAGGGCCAGCGTGCGCCGCGCGACGGACAGGGCGCCTGAATAGGCCCGCTCGGCCGAGCCCCGGACAATACTGACCTCACCGACGGTTTCGAACCGATCGATCTGCCCGGTCGCGTCGAGTTGCCCTGTCGCCTGTCCCTGACCGCCGTCGAATGTGATGGCGTTGTGCGCGGCGGTCTGCCGGGTCCAGCCGGTGTGGTGCGGCGAACCATACTGATCGTAGAGCCCGCCCTGGGTCAGAACCGGCGCGCCATCGCGGAATGCGACGAAACTGTTCTGATCGGCGTGCGAGTGACTGCCGGAGCCATAGGGGCTGGCGCGGAAGAAGATGGCCACGGATGCCGCATCGCCTCCGGCGCGCATCGCCGCATATCCCGCGTCCTCGAAAACAGCCGCCGTTGGCAGCGCGAAATCGCAATCGGCCTGCGATCCTCCGCCGGTCGGCGTCAGCAGACCCTCGTAGCCGACAAGGAAATCGCGGCTGTCGGATGTTTCCGCCGGATCGGGAGGTGCATCCCACAGTCCGGCGACACGGCACCAGAACGCATCTCCCGTGCGGTGAAACAGCATGGCGGACAGCGCGGAAACCAGTTCGGGATGGAAGAATTCCGCACCATCGCCGAACACATTGCCGCGCACATCCGGTCGAATGAAATAGTTGGCGAAGATGCCGAACTGGCGGAAATGGGCAGATCTGTATCCGTCCCATCCGGTCGCGTGCTTGATGGTATCGAACTTCGCCAGCAGATCGACAACATCCCAGATGGCATAGTTCAGCCCGTTGCCATAGCCGCCGTCCTCACCGATCCACGGGTTGCCGATGTGGCTGAGCAGCGGAAAGGTCTGCGCGAACCAGAATTCGGCTATCGGCAGATCTTTCGCCATCACCGAGGCAATCGCCGTGATGGCGGCCAGGTTCCGGAAACCGTGTGAGTTGTAGTGGTGGTTGGCGAAGGACTTGTGCCGGTTCAGGATGAAGCGGTCCAGTGCGTCGTTGGTCCGGATCTCGACGACTTTCAGGATCTTGCTGCGCGTTTCTTCCTCAAGCGCGTCATGCAGCAGGTCGTAGGCCAGCGCGAGGTAGAAGGCGACACGGATGTTGCAGAGATCGTTGCTTTCGATGCCGGTGGCACCCGCAATGTCCAGGTCGAGAAGGGTGTTCAGAAGGGTGCGTGCCAGATGGCGCGCCGGCGTCTCGCCTGTCAGGACCCAGACAGCGCTGGCATCCAGCAGATTTCTGGAAACCGTCCAGACGAACTCCCTGTCACAGGCGCTTACGTTCGAATCGTGATGGATATGCGTCCGGTAACGTTCCAGGAAATCCGGGCGGTTGATAAGCTCTTCATCTTCCTTCCTGATTGACGCAAGGAGGGTTGCCACGATGGCCCTCTGCCGGGCGTTCTCAGGTTCTGCCAGGCTGTTTGCGGATCGCATCCGGGCCGGCAGGGCACGCGGGCGGGGCGATTGCTGTGCGTTTCGAAAAAGCTGATCGGCGGGCGGTGCAGGATCGGCAAGCGCGCCGGATTCGACGGTGAATTCCACCCATTCCGACCAGTCCTGCGCCAGATGATGGTTGTGCCAGACCCGGAACCGCCAGCGGTGCTTGCCGGGCTTCAGGGAGCGCAGCGGTTTGAAGTGGTTGCCCTGAAAGATGTGGTGATGCCGGGGGGAGTCGGTTTCATCGATCTGCAGTTCGGTGATGCCCGAGGGCGTGGCGGCCCGGGTGAACGTCGGCGGGTTCGAAACAACACGGTCGCCCGGTCCGGGGTTCGTGCGCGCGAGGCGCCGCTGGCTTCCCGTGTGCGGGCCATCGGCCAGAATCGTCTGGATGCGCTTCAGTCGCAACTCGTTCTGTGCGGTCAACGCTTCATCCCCCGATGCGGTCGAGAATGTCGGGGGGCTGAAAGCAAGCACGATGATTCCGGCGATCAGATATCGCATGATGCGGGACACCCGCCTCGACCAGCGCGAGGGATGAGTACCGGGATCCACCATCAGCCCGGAGGCGGAAACCTTCACGCTCGACCCTGCACCTGCTTCTTCAGCCATGGGGAGAGGCTAGTCCAGATCGCCGGAGATGGACAACGGGACGATGCCGGGCCGCCCCTGTTCCTGATCGCCGGGGTTCTTCTAGCGTCCCCAGCGCGCCTGCTGCCCGCGGCCGTCGATGTGCACGAACGGGCCGTGCACCGCGTTGGCCTTGTAGGAACCCAGACCGCCCCTGGGCAGATCCTTGCGTTCCTTGAAGATGCCCGACGCGAAGTCGAACAGCCAGTTGGCGTCGTGCTTGGAAATCTTGCCGTCGCCGGAAAGATCATCCATGACACCGTCGGTCGGCTGGGCATCGACGTAGACGTCAGCCGCGTCGCCGTACATGTGCCGCGAGAACTTCGCTCCACGGATCGCGGTATTGTAGAACGGCGTCCTGAACCCGCTCATCACGAACAGCGTCTTGGCGTTGGTTCTCCCGGAAGATTGAAGTTCGGCGAGAACGGTCTCCAGACGCTTCAGCAGGGAAGGGGTGACCAGCACGAACTTGGGCCAGTGGTTCGGCTGCTGTTTGCACAGGAACTGTCCGATACGGAAATGCGGGGACACGTCGGCGTTTGCGTCTTCGGGATTGTTCAGCCGGATGTATCCCTTCGGCGCATTCTTGGGATAGTTCCCGATCCGGTACCCGTCGATCCGTCCGTTCCGTGCGGAGGAGGCCGGCTGGAGCACGAAGACGGAAACCCTGTTGGCCAGTTCGCCCGTCGGTTTCAGGATGGTGACCTCAGCAACGCCGGGGCTGTCGGGGGCTTCCCATACGGTGACCGCCCCGCGCCGCGAGACGAACCTGCCGTTCACGCGCATCGCATAGCCCGACGGCAGTGTGAAGCGGACTTTCTCGCCCGGCATCGAAGTGGCAAACCAGACCGGATAGGGCAGCTCTTCGCCCTGCACCATCACGTTCTTGATCGGGTGTTCCGCAACCTCGGGAGGCTGTCCGCCGATCAGCTGCGATATCTGGTCCTTGGCCGTGGCAGCCAGCCCGGCAACCGAGGCGACGACCATCACCGACACGGCAAGCACTTTCCAACCCATTTCGATCAGCTCCGGTCTTTGTTCAGCGGCTTCGATCGCGTGAGCGTGCGATCACGCGGCACGTAGAGCGGTGCCATCTCCCTTACCATTTCGATGTCGTCGCTGCGATCATAGATATCTCTCCAGAAATTGACGCTGCCGTCGTCGTCCACGGTCACGGTCATGTAGGTGATGTGAACCGGCACTTCCTCGGCGAGTCCCATCCAGACCCGTTCCTTCGAATCCAGGTTCTCCTGAACCTTGGTGGCGCTCAGTTCGTTGTCGTTCGAGGCGATCCACGTCGCCATCTCCTCGGGGCGTTCCAGACGCACGCAACCCGAACTGAAGGCCCGCTTTGCCCGATCGAACAGATGCCGTGACGGCGTATCGTGCATATAGACGGAATACTGGTTCGGGAAGATGATCTTCAGACGTCCCAGGGCATTGTCCTCGCCCGGTCCCTGCACGAGCTTGTAGCGGTGCGCCGACGACGGGTCGGTCCAGTCGACCTCATAGGCGCTGACCTGCTTGCCGGTGCTGCGTTCGAAGATGCTGTAGTTGCCGCGGGTGGCGTAGCCCGGATCCTTCTGCAACTTCGGCAGCTTGTCGCGGCGGGCGATGCTGACCGGCACGTTCCAGCGCGGGTTGGTCACCACATATTCGACCTCGTCGCTGAACACCGGCGTCTGGCGATCGGGGCGCCCGACGATGGTCTTCATGCTGATCTCGCGTTTGCCGTCGTTCCAGCCTTCCGCAGTGTAGGACGGGATATTCGCCCAGACGTGCTTGTCGCCGAAATAACCCTGCGCGCGGAACCGGAACATGGTGTCGACGATCCGGTCGATCTTCGATTCGGCGCTTTCGTTCAGGGCCTCCAGCGTGTTCGGACCAACGATGCCGTCGGGTTTCAGGCCATGCCGTTCCTGGAAGGCTTTCAGCGAACGGACCAGCTTCGGATCCAGCCTGTCCAGCGGGCCGTCGACGGGCTCGGCGATATCGCCGTAGCCCTCCTTCGCCAGCCGCGTGCGCAGCGCGGGCATGCGGGGGTCCCGGTCGCCCGGACGCACCAGATCGCCGTCGGGAATCGCGAGCCAGCCGCCGTCCGCTGCCAGCATCCGGTATTTCTTCAACGCGCCCTTCAGCAGCTCATACTGGGGGTGTTCGGGTTCGAGTGCGTCCAGCGCCGCAGCCACATCGCCATCGCCCGCCATATGGATTGTCTCGGTCAGCAGGGCGCGGTTCGGCCTGTTGCGCCGGGCTTTCACGGCCTCGCCTTCGTCGTGAAGGCCGCCGCTCACCTGGCTGGCGAGGCGAACATAGGCCGAACTCAGTTCGATATCGGCGCGCGCCGCAACCGCCGGGTCGTCGGAGTCGCGTTCGCTCACCAGCTCGTCGATGGCCCGCAGCGTCGCCGGCTTGACGACCAGACCGCGGGAAAACGCGTCGGCCACGGCATCGTAGAGATCATGCGCCGTGTCGCTCGTCCAGATCGGTTCGAACACGTGCCGGGCATAGGCCTGGCGCAGGGCGAGGACCGCCCCTTCCTTGACGTCCTCCGACAGTTCGTCCTCGATCAGGCCGTCGAGGACCAGCGTTTCGATCTGTTTGCGGATCGGCTCTGCAGCCGGGCGTCCGACCCGTTCCTCGATCTTCTGAGACCCGATTGCCAGGGGCGGCTGCGGTTTGACGGTCATCTGCGCATGCGCGGTGGCAGGGATGATCACGCCGGCGGCGACCAGAGCCGTCAGCGCGACCGGAAAGAGGCGGCCGCGGCGTTTCACCGGGCGACCGGCAGATATGGAGTGGTGAAGAAGATGGGGGGACATTGTACGGTACTCATCATTTTTTTTATTGTACGATGCCCCTTACATGGGGTGGCATCCGCTGCTTGCGAGGTGCGCTATTGTCGCGGAGCATTGACGCCCCGAAACCCGTGGGATACCCACATCATTCTCCGCCTCGCCGGGGCACCGGGCCTGTAGCTCAATTGGTTAGAGCCGACCGCTCATAACGGTCTGGTTGCAGGTTCGAGTCCTGCCGGGCCCACCAACACCTTTTCACGCAGTGAAACGACGGAAGTTTGCTCAAATTTTGGTGTTGCGGCAGTCGTTTCGTCGAAACGACGAGAGCAGCCAGCGTTCAAGCGAACATCGCTAAGCTCCACCATTTTGATATTTTACAGAATGAACCAACGAGAGTAGCCATCCTTCTCGCCCTTCCCCTTTTCGAACGGGTGGAGAACGAACCGGGCGCGTCTAGAACCGGTAACCGGCGAACAACTGGCTGTTCATGGCCCAGACGGCCCGGCCATCCTGGCCGAACAGGCTGCCGTTGATGCCGTTCAGGCCAAATTTCGCGCCAGCGTACCAATGGTCGGTGAGATGAAACCGATATCCGGTGGTGACGGCCCAGACCGGTGCGATGACCGTGTCTCGATTGACCGAAATCTCCGGTGCAGCCAGCAGAGGTGAATTGGTCCTGACCACGGTTTCGAGGTCCAGGCGCGAAAGTCCTGCCTGCAGCGAAAGAAAGGACGACCCGGCCCGCGAACTGAAGAGCGTTGCGGACAGTCCGAGCATCAGGCTGTCCACGCGCGCGTTGTAGCTGATGTCGTTGAAGACAGGATCTGCGATCACCTGCACACCATCTGGAAAATCAGCCCGTGCATCACCGGACATGCGGCTGTGTCCATACGTCAGACCCAGGGAAATGGCGTCGTGGAACACGCCATCATACCAGATTTCCAATTGTCCGAGTGCGCCGCGCCCCCCAAGAAACGACTGGAAAGCCAGGTCCACCGGATCACCGACCAGGCGGGCACTGAACGGGCTGTCCACGCTGGCGATCTGGAAACCACCACCAAGTTCAACTCTGAGAGGGAGCCTGCGGCCCGTTGGTGAGGCTCGTTTCGAATTTATATCAACAGGCTTCTGCGCAGGAGGGCTGGCTGCCCGGGTTTGTTGGATGGCCCTGTCGTAACACCCGAGTCTTTGTTGCGGATCCGCTATTGCGGAACACCGCAGGATCTTTTGATCGACGTCGGCCGCAACAGGGGCGGCAAACAATGAAAACAGGAGGATGACGGCGCGCCCGCATGCACCTTTTCCGAACGCCAGAATACCATTCACCATGACAGGCCTGTTTTTCCCACATCTATTGGTTGCAGTGTTTAGGAGGTTAATCGAGAATGATCTTAACAAACCGTGAGCGTGAGGGACCAGCAATATGGCCGAACTGCGATTTCTCACTGGCGCAATCGCGTTCGGTGAAAGCCAGGTGGATTTTCTCGATAACAATCTGTTTTTGTTGGAGAACGCTGGCGAAGCTGTTCTGGAAAGCATCAGCAGTTCGCTGATTCGGATTCGCGTGCCCCAGTCCGAGGGCGCGGATGTGTTTGTCGATTTTGCGGGCAGTTTCTCCATCAGTTCCTTTGATCTGGCCGATCTGCTGCAGGACATTCGCGACGGCAACGCCAGCGGCTCCGTCGATACAGCGACGGTCACGCGAAGCGGTGAGACCATCGCCTCGGCCACATTCTCGAACACACAATGGACGCAGACGAATTCGGCAGGCACGGTCACCTTCGACGGGGCGCTCTCGAACAGCCTTTCGCTGCTTGGTGCCATCCTTACTGAAGATAGCGCCGATGACGCATTCCTGCGTTCCCGGACCCTCACGCGCATTCAGGCCGATGATGGCACAAGCGATATATTCGACCTCGACCTGACAGGCCCCGGCGAAGCGATCTCGGTCGCGGATGTCATTGACGGCGCAACCCTTGATCCCTTCGGCGGGACCGACGACACGCTTGATCTGTCTGGCCTCTCCGAGAGCGGCATTGCTTTTCGCGTCACTGACAATGATCAGGGCAACGGGCTCCAGTACGAGATCGGCGATCCGCAGAACGTTTCACCCGATGTCATCCTAAATCTGGCCGATGCCACAACCGTAGGCATCGGCTTTGTCGGCAACGGTTTGACCTTGGCTCCGGACACCGAGTTCGAGACGATCATCGGCGGCCTGGGCAACGACCGCCTGACCATCGCAACATCATCGGCAACGGACTACCGGTTGGAAGGTGGTGGCGGAAACGACAGTCTGCTGGGCGGCATTGCCGATGACACGCTGGTCGGCGGTGCGGGCGATGATGTGCTGGCCGGGGGTGTCGGCTCGGATGTGGCAGTCTTCAACGGCGCGCGTGGCGAATATGTGGTGGCGGTTACTGGGGACGGCACGTTCACCGTGGCCGATCAGGTTTTCGGTCGCGACGGTACGGACACGCTTTCCGGGATAGAGACGCTTGAATTCAATGGCGTCGCCGTGGCGCGCGACGCGGTGATCAATCTGGCGCCCGTCATCGGTCTCGGTGTGCTGGACACCTCCAATGTCGATCTGGCGAATCTGGGTGAGCGCGGCTTCACGATCCGATCCGAAGCGGTTTACGGCGGCGCTGGTATTGCGGTGAGCGCTGGCGGCGACGTCAACGGTGACGGTTTTGACGATGTGATAGTCGGCGACCGGTTCGCGTCGCCGCCCGGGGTCCCTTCCGGCGGAGCGGCGTTCGTGATCTTCGGATCAGCCAACCCCGGCGATGTGCTGCTTGACGATGTAGCGGGCGGTACCGGTGGCTTCGTCATCAACGGCACCAGCCCCAACGAATCTGTCTTTGGACAGGCGATCGGCGGCGGCGGCGACGTCAACGGCGACGGGCTCGATGACCTGATCGTCGGCTTCGAGGGGGCGGATTTCAGCGGGTTCAACACGGGCGGCGCGTTTATTGTCTTTGGCAAGGCCGACGGGACACCTGTCAATGCCGGCAGCGGTGGTTTTGCGATCAAGGGTATCTCCTCCAACGACAATGCCGGCGGCGCAGTCGCTGTTGCGGGCGATGTCAACGGCGACGGGCTGGACGATCTGATCGTCGGCGCGCGAAACGATGACCCGAACGGCAGTGCATCGGGCGCAACCTTTGTCGTGTTCGGCAAGGCAAGCGGGGCCACGGTCGATCTGGCAGATGTCGAGGCAGGTAATGGCGGCTTCGTCATCAATGGCGACAGCGCCAATGATCGGTCCGGCACGTCGGTCAGTTCGGCCGGTGATGTCAACGGCGATGGGCTGGACGACCTGATTCTCGGCGTGCCCAACGACGATCAGAATGCCGCCAATGCCGGGTCGGCGTTTGTGGTGTTCGGCAAGGCGGACGGGACGGCAGTCGAGTTGTCGTCGGTGCGCGCCGATGCAAGTGGCTTTGCCATCGACGGCGCTTCTGCAAGCGATTTTGCCGGTCGTGCGGTCAGCGGTGCAGGGGATGTGAACGGCGACGGGCTGGCGGACCTGATCGTTGGAGCGCAGAACGCTGATCCGAACGGGGGATCGTCCGGTTCGGCATATGTCGTGTTTGGCAAGGCGGACGGTACAACAGTTTCTCTCATCGATGTTGAAGCCGGTGTCGGCGGCTTCGCCATCAACGGCGTATCCGGATACGATCTGGCCGGGCGATCGGTCAGCGGTGCGGGCGATCTGAATGGCGACGGGCTGGATGATCTGATTGTCGGTGCGCCGGGCAATGGAACGAATGGTGCCGCCTTCGTTGTATTTGGCAAGTCTGATGGTGCCGCTGTCGACCTGTCCCAGGTTGCAAACGCGGTTGGCGGTTTTGTCATCACCGGGCCGTCGGGCTACAGCTATGCTGGACGTTCCGTTTCCAATGCGGGCGATATCAATGGTGACGGACTGGACGACCTGATCGTCGGTGCTCCCTATGATTCGCCGTCGGGTGCTGCCTTTGTCGTTCTTGGGCGAAAGGTTGTTGAAACGGATTTCTCGACGTTGCCGGCTCTGTCCTTGTTGTCGACCAGCATCGGCGTGATCGAGAACCTGCAGATTTTTGACCCGGATCTTGAGGGCACAGCCAATCAGGGCGAAGTCACCCTGATCTTTTCCAATGGCACAACCAATGTGATCGACGCTGCGGGTGCCGTGATTGCGGGTGACGAATCTGCTAGCGTCACCATCACCGGCACCCAGGATCAGATCAACGCGGCGCTTGAGCGGGTAGAGATCACGCCCGGTGCCGGGTTTACCGGTGACGCCACCCTGACCATCACAGTCTCCGATCTTGGCAATACCGGCCCGGGCGGTGCGCTGACCGATACCGAAGTCTTCAATATCAGTGTCTTCGACGCAGCCGTCCTGTTTTCGAACAATGCGGATGTGATCAATTTCGATGATGTGCTGGTGGCGGATTCTGCCGACGATAACAACACCTCGGACGCGCTTGGCGGCGACGACCGGGTTACCCTGCCCAGTTCGCTCGCCGACGCGGCGGAAGCAGGTTTCAACGTCAATGCGCCCTTCCTTGGGGGGCTGGGTGATGACAGCCTGACCGGTCAGGGTCTGAATGACCAGATATCGGGCGGTGTGGGCAACGATACGCTGCTCGGCAACGCTGGAAATGACACGCTGGAAGGCGGTTCGGGCAATGATGTCATCAACGGCGGAGACGGGAATGACCTGCTGATCGGCGGCGCGGGCGACGATGTTCTGAATGGCGGCACCGGCAACTTCGATCTGATCACGCCTGGCGACGGGAACGACACGGTGCTGTCGGCAGGGGCCGATACCGAAGTCATCACCGTTCATGAGATCGAAGCGGGTCGTGGCGATGACACCTTCGATTTCGCCAATCCGGGATTGCTGTTCGCGATCTTGGATTATGGCAATGAGACTGCGGCAATCACATCGGATATCGGTGCGACTTCGGGGACGATCATCAAGTCCGCCGGCGGCACCGACACCATCCTGAACAACGATCAGTTTGCCGATTTTCTGTCCGGCTTCCGTATTGTCGGCACTGCGTTCAACGACAGCCACACCCAGAACCTGAACAGCAATGACGAGTTTCTGGAGTTTCTGGGCGGTGACGGCAACGACTCAGTGTCCGGCGGGCAAACCGGTTTTCTGCGCGTCAACTATGTGTCCGATCCCGGCGGGATAACCGCCAACCTGGCGACCGGTTTGGTGATCGACGGGTTCGGCAGCACTGACACCGTCAGCAACGTCGACGAGATTCACGGCAACAATTTTAACGATTCAATACTTGGATCCGCTGCAGATGAACGGTTCATTCCGCTTGGCGGCATCGACACGATTGATGGTGCTGGCGGTATTGATCTTGTCCGTTTTGATCGCAGCGGCGTTTCAAGTGTCAACGTCGATCTGGCTGCCGGAACGGCCACGGGCACGGCATTCGGACAGTTCTTCACCCATACGCTGTCCAACATCGAGGAGGTTCGCGGTTCCAGAGACGGCTTCGACAACATCACCGGTGATGTCAACAACAACCTTCTCATCGGCCGGGGCGGCGTCGATAGCCTCAACGGTGGCGCGGGCGACGACACGCTGGCGGTCGATATCGAGACCGACAACACGGTTACCACGGATTTCTTTGTCTCCAGTTCGGGCAACGACACCTTTGATTTCGACCATGCCGGCGGCACGTTCGTGGTTCTGGAATATACTGCGGAATCGTCTGCCGTTCAGTTCAACGTGGGCAATACGACCGGTACGGTGATCAAGTCTGCCGGTGGAACCGATCAGTTGATCAACGTGGACCAGCTGGACGGAACAATTGCCGGTCTTCAGACCCGCGGCTCGGGCTTCGATGACACGATCGTTGTCGACCTGATCGACCAGAACGAGTTCGTGTCGCTGGTTGGCATGGGCGGGAACGACACGATCACGGGCGGCGGGGGCTTTGATCGTATCGCCTATTTCAACTCACCCGGCGCGGTGAACGTGAACATCGCCACGGGCATTGCCCTGGATGGCTTTGGCGGTACGGATACATTCTCGGCGATCGATGAGGTTCAGGGGTCGAACTTCTCGGACACGCTCACGGGCGGGGCGGGGGATGACCGTTTCATCGGTCGCGGCGGCGATGACACCATCGATGGCGCAGGCGGTCGTGACCTTGTGCGCTATGACCGCTCCGGCGTCGAGTCCGTCGTGGTTGATCTGGAGGCCGGAACCGCCATCGGCACCCGCCAGGGAACGGCCTTCAACCACACGCTGGTCAGTATCGAAAAGGTCCGCGGATCACGAACCGAGGACAGCACGCTGCGCGGTGCCGGAGAGATCGAGAATTTCCGTGGCGGCGCGGGTGATGACGTCATTGACGGGCGTGGTAACTTCGACGAAGTCAATTTCTTCAACGCCACGGGTTCGGTCACGGTCTCGCTCGGTTCCACGGCGACCGCCACCGGCCTTGGCATAGGCACGGATACGATTTCTAACGTCGACTTCTTCTTCGCCAGCGCCTTTGACGACACGCTGACCGCGGACGAGAATTTCGACAACGGCATTGATTTCCTGTTCGGTGATCAGCGCCTGTTCAACCGCTTCGACGGTGGCGCGGGTGACGACACGTTTGCCGGTAATGGCGCGACGCGCATCCAGTATTTCAACGCGACCGGTGGTGTTGTCGTGGACATGGCAACCGGCACGGCAACAGGTGATGCGTCGGTCGGAAATGACACTTTCGACAATGGCGTCTTTGAAATTCAGGGGTCTCAGTTCGCCGATACACTGCAGGGTTCCGATGCGACGCCATTGATCACCGGCTTTGAGAGTTTCATCGGCGGGGACGGGGCGGATCTGATCGATGGCCGCGGCGGCGAAGACAGGGTTTTCTACCAGTTCGATCAGGCCGGTGTGAACGTCGATCTGGCTGCCGGTACCGGCATCGATGCGTTCGGCAACACCGACACGCTGGTTGGCATAGAGCACATCCATTCGGGCGCGGGCGACGATACCCTGTCGGGCGATGCGGGCGACAACATCTTCGAACCTGACAATGGTGCAGACCTGATCGACGGTCGCGGCGGGACCGATACGATCCTGTACGACAATCGGGCCGGTGGTGTGTCGGTTGATCTTGCAGCGGGTACCGCGATCGACAACGACGGCGGTTTCGACACCCTGACGTCCATCGAGAACGCTTTCGGCTCCAATTTCGACGATACGCTGCTGGGCAGTGCCGGCGCGAATGAGTTGCGGGGTCTGTTTGGCGACGATTTTCTTGGCGCGGGCCCGGGCAACGACACACTGTTTGGCGGCGAGGGTAACGATACCCTGTCGTCCAGCGGCGGCGGTTCGAACACGCTGCGGGGTGGCGCTGGCGACGACAGCGGCATCGGTGCGAATGGCAGCGACACGTATGTCTACGATTCTGGTCTCGACACGCTGCAGGGCTTCTCACTCGGCGCGGGCATTGACGATGTGATCGACCTGTCGGCGCGCGACGATGTGTTCGATCTGGCGGGGCTGCTTGCGATCTCGCGGGATGCGGGCAGCAACCTGGTGATCGAGTTCAATGACGGTGTGGATGAACTGATCGTCCGCAACGTCAATGAAGCCGATCTTGCGGAAGACGATTTCCTTTTTGCCGTGCCGGAAAACCTCGTCCTCAATGGCGATGGCAACGCCAACACCCTGACAGGTGGTGCGGGCAATGACACGCTGAATGGCCTGGGCGGCGACGACGACCTGAACGGACTGGGCGGCAATGATCAACTCGATGGCGGAGATGGCGCCGATACCCTGAACGGCGGCACCGGCGATGACAGCGCCAGCGGCGGCGGCGCGAATGACAATATCGACGGCGGCTCCGGGGCGGATACGCTGGACGGCGGCACCGGAGACGATCTGCTCACCGGCAGCGGCGGCGCGGATTCCGTTCTGGGCGGCGCCGACGACGACCAGGTCTTCGGTGGCGGCGACAATGACACCGTATCCGGTGGCGCGGGTGATGATGTCGTCGGAGGTGATGACGGCGATGACAGCCTGCTGGGTGATGCCGGCAATGATACGCTGGTCGGTGGTGAAGGCGATGACACCCTGAACGGTGGCGATGGCGCGGACAGCCTGAACGGCAACAATGGCAACGACAATATTGACGGCGTCATTGGTTCTGACACGCTGGACGGCGGCGCCGGCGATGATCTGCTGACCGGCAATCAGGATGCTGACTCCGTGCTCGGCGGTGCCGGCAATGATCAGGTCTTCGGTGGCGCCGCCGACGATACGGTCGACGGCGGTACGGGCAATGACATCGTTGCAGGCGATGACGGTGACGATGTCCTGCTGGGTGGTACCGGCAATGACACGCTGGTCGGCGGTGACGGCGCGGACACATTGACCGGTGGCGCAGGCAACGACAGCGCAACAGGGGGTGCGGGCAACGACCTGATCGTGTTTGGCGCCGGCATCGATACAGTTGCCGGCTTCAGCGCAGGCGCAGGTGTCGGCGACGTCCTCGACATCTCCAGCCGGGACGAAGTGACCGATCTGGCGGGCCTTCTGGCGATCTCCCGCGATGCAGGGGCGAATCTGGTCATCGAATTCATTGACGGCGTGGATGAACTGATCGTCCGCAACGTCAACAAGGCAGACCTGAATGCGGATGACTTCATCTTCGCGGCGGTCGCGAACCAGAATCTGGTCGGTGACGAGAACGCCAATACCCTTGTCGGGGCCGGTGGCAATGACACCATTGCCGGTCTTGGCGGAGCGGACAGCCTTGTTGGTGATGCAGGCGATGACTCGATTGACGGCGGCAACGGTGCGGACACTCTGGATGGCGGCCTCGGCAACGACACGCTGCTGGGCGGCCTCGGCAGCGATCGGCTGATCGGCGGCGCTGGCGATGACAGTCTGGATGGCGGTGATGCCGCAACCGATGTGGCCGATTTCACCGCCGCGACCGTCGCAATCAACGCCGACCTTCTGGCCGGCACCGCGACCGGTCAGGGCAACGATATCCTGGTCAATATCGAGCGCCTGGAAGGCGGCACCGCAGATGACACGCTGCTGGGTGACGACGACAACAACACGATTTCAGGCGCGGCAGGATCAGATTCGATCAACGGTCGCGGCGGCGATGACGTGTTCGGCGCGAACCTCGGGACGGGCAATGACACCATCATCGGTGGCACAGGCAGTGATCGCTTCTTGCTGGTCAATCATGCCAATGCAAATGCCACCGTGACGATCTCCACGTCCGGTGCAACCACAACGATCACAGGCGGCGGCGAGAACTTCCAACTGACGGAAGTGGAGCAGATCGATTATGTCGGCGGGACTGGTGCGGATATTGTCAATGCTGCCAATAGTTCCGTTAACCTTTTTGCCAGCCTCGGTGATGGCAATGAATCAGCAACTGGCGGAAGTGGAGACGACACGCTGGTTGGTCTGGCTGGCGACGATGTGCTGGACGGCAATGAGGGCGATGACGTTTTTGTTTTCGGTGCGGGAGATGGAACGGATCTTGTCAGACAAGGCGCAGCAGGCGACGTTGACGTCATTCAGTTCGCATCCGGCGTTTCACTTTCCGACATCCGTTTGGTCAGGGGTTCGAGCGATCTGATCCTTGTCAATGACGGAACCGGGGATGCCGTCACCGTTCAGGGTTCGATTGGCACGTCAACAAATGACATTGAAGGCACCATCCGTCGGGTCGATTTCGCTGATGGTGGCCAACTCCTGTTCGACAACGGGTTGAACCTTGTTGGCACGGCGAATGCCGAGAGCATCAACGGGTCCAGTCTGGGTGACACGCTGGTTGGTCTGGCTGGCGACGATGCGCTGGACGGCAATGAGGGCGATGACGTTATTTTTGATGGCGCAGGTAACGACAATGTCGCTGGAGGGACGGGGAATGACACGATCTTTGGCGGAACCGGCAGCAACACGATAGCCGGTGGCAGCGGCACGGATGTGTTGGTGCTGGAAGGCGATGTCTTCGACTACAAGCATGATTGTGTGTTTTCGGGAGACGTCTTCTTTCGCCGTCTGAATGCTCCACTGGAGGAGTTCTTCGGTTCCAGCATCGAGATCGTCATCTTCAACGGTGTCGCCATTGATTTCGCTGACCTTCTGGCCACAGCCGTCATGGGCACGAGTGATGGTGAGACACTCCTCGGTGGCTCAACCAACGATTTCCTTGGTGCGCTTGAAGGCGATGACAGTGTCGATGCAGGAGCTGGAAACGACATCGTCAACGCCGCTGAGGGCGACGATACGGTCACCGGTGGGTTGGGCGACGACAGTCTGGACGGCGGCGACGGGGCGGATCTGGTCGATTTCTCCACAGCGGGCGCGGGTGTGGCCGTTGATCTGGCAGCCAACAGTGCGACGGGCGGTGCGGGTACTGATCTTCTCGCACGGTTCGAGAACGTGCGCGGCTCAGCCTTTGACGATACGCTGACGGGCGACGCGAATGACAACCGGTTCTTCGGTGGCGCAGGCAACGACAGTGTTAACGGCGCGGCCGGTACCGACCGTATCGATCTGACCGGCAGTGTGGGTGACTTCGATTTCAGCTTTGCAGCCGATGGTGCCATGACGGTGTCGGACACGGTTGGCGGCGAAGGTGCGGACACCATCACCAACGTTGAGACCCTGGCCTTTGATGATGCCACGCTGACGGTTGCCATTCAGACGGTGGCCGGAGACAGCTTCTTCGGCGGTAGCGGATTTGACATCATCGCGGGACTGGGCGGGATCGACGATCTGCGTGGCAACGGTGGCAACGATCTTATCGATGGTGGCGCGGGCGGGGACCTGATCCTGGGCAATGCCGGGGCGGATACGTTGCAGGGTGGTCTGCAGCGCGACACCATCTTTGGGGGAGATGACAATGACGTCGTCATTGGTGGCGCTGATGTCGACTCTCTGCGTGGTGACGGTGGCAACGATCTGCTGGACGGCGGCGACATTCTCGATTTCATTTCCGGCAATGACGGAGACGACACGCTGATCGGCGGCGATGGCAACGATCGCATGTTCGGCGGCGAGGGCGCTGACTCGCTGCAGGGCGATACCGGCAACGATCAGATGTTTGCCGACGCGGATGCCGACACGCTGTTCGGCGGCGCAGGCTCCGATCGCATGGATGGCGGAACCGGCGACGACAGCATGGATGGCGGCGATGACGGTGACGTGCTGTTCGGTCGTGCAGGCAATGACACCCTGTTGGGCGGCGGCGGGCTGGACGTGATCCTTGGCGAGGCGGGATCGGATTCGATCTCGGGCGGTGCGGGCAATGATGACCTGCGCGGCGGCACCGAGAACGATACCCTGTCCGGCGGTGCAGGCGTGGACCAGATGCAGGGCGAAGCCGGTGACGACAGCATGTCCGGCGGCGATGACACCGATATCATGCAGGGCGGTGAAGGTGCCGACGTGATGGCGGGCGATGCGGGCAATGACCGGCTGTTCGGCGATGGCGGCAATGATACGCTGACCGGCGGCACGGGTATCGACCGGCTGGATGGCGGCGATGGCAACGACAGCCTGGACGGTGGGGACGATCTTGACGATCTGCTGGGCGGGGCCGGTCTGGATACGCTGATTGGCGGCGACGGCGGTGACCGCCTGTTCGGACAGGATGGCGATGACCAGCTGTTCGGCGGCCTTGGCGCGGACCGTCTTGATGTCGGTGCGGGCAACAATCTGGCCGAGGGCGCGGCCGGCAATGACACGCTGATCGGCAGGACGGGCAATGATACGCTGGATGGCGGTGGCGACAACGACATCATGTTCGGTATCGAAGGTGCCGACAGCATGTCCGGCGGCGCTGGCCTTGATGTCATGCTGGGGGGCATCGGCGACGATACCGTCGACGGCGGCGCGGGTGATGACCAGATATTCGGGCAGGATGGCGCAGACAGTGTTTCCGGTGGCGACGGCAATGACCGCGCTGACGGCGGTGAAGGTGACGACGCGGTCACGGGCGGGGCCGGCAACGACACGGTCATCGGTCGCGGTGGTGCGGATACGCTGACCGGTGATGCCGGCGATGACGTGATTTTCGCCGGAGCCGGCAACGACAGCGCGAGCGGTGGTGACGACAACGACCGCATGGTTGGCGAGAACGGCGACGACACGCTGCTTGGCGGTACCGGCAATGACACGATCGAGGGCCGGAATGACAATGACAGCCTGTCCGGTGAAGCGGGGGCCGACCTCCTGCTGGGGCAGAGCGGGACAGATCAACTGGACGGCGGTGCCGGCGCCGACATTCTTTCCGGCGGTGCCGGTGATGACACGCTGACAGGTGGGGCGGATATCGACCGGTTCCAGTTTTCATCGGCTGACGGGGCAGGCAGCAATGACACGATCACCGACTTCGTTGTGAGTACCGATCTGTTTCAGGTGTTTGGCCTGACAATCACCTCGGTGGCTGACGCGGATGCGGATGGTGACACAAATGTCGACGATACCCTGGTGACCTTCTCCAACGGAGCCACGGTCGGTCTGATCGGTGTGACAGGTCTGCAGGAGAGCGACCTGTTCTAGCAACGCCGGACGACGCCGTGTTCCGCATGCAACGGGTTGAGGGCTCCGTCCCGGTCAGGGGGGACTTGTGTCCGGCGGCCGCGCGTAGTCAAATGGCCTCACGCGGTACGGGGAGCAACCGCCTCGTTTTTTCCGGGACGTCAGGGTTCGGGCTGTTTTATGGCGGCCCGTGACAGGTCGTTCCCGACCGGATCTCAAAAGGGGAGAAGTGCAGCAATGCCTGACTCAGCAAGCAGTTCGTATGCGAACGACGATCTCAACAATCTGACGATGTCCGAAGAGGCGCGGCCTCTGTTCGACCACGTGAAGAAATTCATCGCCGATGTGGTCGATCCGATGTCCGAGGAATTCCACAAGCTGGGCGAAGGCCGCCCTGACATCTGGCAGTATGCGCCGGGTCAGCTCGAGGTGCTGGAGGAAGCCAAGAACGAGGCCAAGAAACAGGGCCTGTGGAACTTCTTCCTGCCGGATGCCGAAACCGGCGAGGGCCTGAAGAACCTCGACTACGCCTACATCGCTGCGGAACTCGGCAAGAACTCGCTGGCCTCGCAGACCATGAACTGCTCGGCCCCCGATACCGGCAACATGGAAGTGCTGGAACGTGTCGGCACGCGCGCGCAGAAGGACAAGTGGCTGAAGCCGCTGCTGGAAGGCAAGATCCGGTCAGCCTATGTCATGACCGAACCGCACCGCGCATCCTCGGACGCCAAGAACATCGGCATGGAAGCCAAGCTGGACGGGGACGAATATGTCCTGAACGGCGAGAAGTATTACGCGTCGGGCGCCGGCGACCCGCGCTGCAAGATCATGATCGTCATGGTCAAGACCGACCCCGATGCGGCACCGCACAAGCAGCAGTCGCAGATCCTGGTGCCCATCGACACCCCGGGCGTGGACGTGCTGGGCCCGATGCATGTGTTCGGCGACCCCGATGCACCGCACGGTCACATGCACATCCGCTTCACGGACGTGCGCGTGCCCAAGGAAAACATCCTGCTGGGCGAGGGGCGCGGCTTCGAGATTTCGCAGGTCCGTCTCGGACCGGGCCGTATTCACCATTGCATGCGCTCCATCGGTGCTGCCGAAAAGGCGCTGGACCTGATGATCAACCGCGGCATCAACCGCGAAGCCTTCGGCAAGCCGATCATCCAGCTTGGCAAGAACATCGAGACGGTGTCGCGTGCGCGGATCGAGATCGAGGCCTGCCGCATGATGGTCCTGAAGGCCGCCAAGGCCATGGACGTGCTGGGCAACAAGGAAGCTCGTGTCTGGGTCTCGATGGTCAAGGCCATGGTGCCCGAGAAAGTCTGCAAGATCATCGACGAGGCTATCCAGATTCACGGCGCGACGGGTGTCTCGCAGTGGACCCCGCTGGCCGAGATGTACGCCAAGCAGCGCACGCTGCGTCTGGCCGACGGTCCCGATGAGGTGCATCACTTCGTGGTTGGCCGTTACGAGGTCCAGAAGCACGGCGGCATGCTCTAGGAGCGCCACCGACCATCCGGACGGATGACCAATTCCGGCGCGTGAGAGGCTCTCCGCTTCTCCGCGCCGGTCTTGTTTTGCGAGAACGCCGATGACACGCGATGAAGCGCTGGCCCAGCTCACGGGGCCGGGACAGGAACACGAACTGGTGTACGGGTCGGTCTTCGGGCGGCCCTGCCGCGTGTTCAAAAACGCACCGGCCACCCTGCGCGATCTGTATGCCGACAATCGCAGTGACCTGCCGTTTCTGGTCTACGGGGACGCGCGTCTGAGTTTCGAGCAGGCCTGGCAGGCGGCAATGACGCTGGCGCACCGTCTGGTCGATGATTTCGGTGTTCGGCCCGGCGATCGGGTCGCGATATCGATGCGCAACTACCCCGAATGGATCATCGCGTTCAAGGCGGTGACCTCGATTGGTGCCATTGCGGTCGCGATGAACGCCCATTGGCAATCGGACGAGATGGCCTTCGCTCTGAATGACTGCCGACCCTCGGTACTGGTGGCCGACCGCGAGCGCCTTGAACGCCTGGCAGGCTGCGAGACGGTGCCCGATGGCCTGCGGGTCATCGCCGTCCGGGCGGACGATATTCCGGCAAGCGCGGTACGCTGGGATGATCTGATGGCCGGACCCGTGGCGACCGGGATGCCCGACGTTCCGATGCAGCCCGATGACGATGCGATCATGCTGTATACGTCAGGATCGACTGGCTATCCGAAGGGTGCCGTATCCTGTCATCGCAATGTGATCACGGCCCTGATGAGCTGGGAACTGGATGCGCAGGCGGGGGTGCTGACCGGTGCGCTCGCCGCCCCCGATCCGGATGCGCCGCAGGGTGCGGCCCTGCTGGGGGTGCCGCTGTTCCACGCCACCGGCAGCCACGCGAACTATCTCTCGTGCTATCGCGCGCAGCGGCGTCTGATCTGCATGTACCGCTGGGACGTGGTCGAGGCGGCGCGGCTGATTGAGCAGGAGCGGGCCACGATGTTCATCGGACCGTCGGCAATGACGGGCGATCTGGTGAATCACGCCAGGGCGACAGGCAAGGATCTGTCGTCGCTGACCACGGTTGGTGGCGGGGGCGCGGCCCGCGCGCCCGAACAGGTGCGCGGCATCCGGGAAGCCTTCGCGAATGCGCAGCCCAACACCGGTTGGGGTATGACCGAGACGAACGCCATCGGCTGCGGCGTGACCGGCCCGGCCTACCTTCAGAAGCCCGCAAGTTCTGGCCGGTGTTCCGCGGTGCTGGACATGCGCATCGTGGGTGACGATGGCTCTGTCCTTCCGACCGGTGAGCGCGGCGAACTGCAGGTGCGCGGTACATCGATCTTTCGCGGCTACTGGAACCGGCCCGATGCCAACGCCGCGACCTTCGACGGCGACTGGCTGAAGACCGGCGATGTCGCTTGGATCGATGACGAGGGCTTCGTTTTCATCGTCGATCGCATCAAGGACATGGTGATCCGCGGCGGCGAGAACATCGGCTGCGGTGCGGTCGAGGCGGCGCTGCTGGAACACGACGATATTGTCGAGGCGGCTGTCTATGCCGTGCCCGACGCTCGACTGGTCGAGGAAGTCGGCGCGACGCTCTATGTCCGCGCGTCGCTGGAGCCGGAACAGGTCAGGGACTTCCTGTCGTCGCGGCTGGCGCAGTTCCAGATCCCGCGTTACATGCAGTTCCGGACCGAGCCATTGCCGCGTACCGCGTCCGGCAAGATCCTGAAGCGGGAACTGCGCGACGAGGCGGTCCGACAGTTGGGTCTGTGATCGGCGAACCGGGGTGCGGTCAGATCGGTTTGCCGTCGCTGGTTTCCCAGTTCTGCATCAGCCCGTTGGACGGCAGGCTTTCGTCGATCAGCTTCTTTGCGGTCTCCGCGCCTGCGACCGGCAGGCCGGCCGGGTCCAGCTTTCCGATCTGCACCAGCACCGACGCCTGATCCCAGTAGATGTGCTCGTGATACAGCTTCTCGCCACGGAAGTTGACGATGGCGACCAGCGGCACCTCGACGTACTTGCCGGTCGGTTCGACGCCGGGCAGCATCCAGTCGATCTCGCATGTATGGGTGAAGCAGAAGATCATCTCGTCCACCAGCCGATCCGCGCCAATGGTGCGCGAGACGGGGATCAGCTTCGTGTCCTCGGGGTTCGAATTGACGAAGTGATACTTGTAGAAGCGTTTCAGATGGTCATGACCGACGCCGCCGGTCATGGTCGGGATGTGGTTCACATACGGTTCGGCGACCATCGTCGCCATGGTGGCATCCACGTCGCGGGTCGCGAATTCGTAATAGCAGTGCATGTCCCAGAGGTGTTCCAGGTCGTAGATCGGTCCGAGCACCTGCCGGAAAGCCGACAGCGTCCGGGAATAGGCCATCATGGTGGCGGGCTTGTCGAAGCTCGGGCGGCCCGGCGTCGCAAAGGCGTGGTCGAGGCCTTCGTAGAGATAGGTGTTGATGTGCGGCACGGTCTCGGTCGCGGCCATGATCTTCTCGCGGGCCTCTGCCGGGCAGAACCCGTCCTCGCCCGCGAAATGCAGCATCATGGGTACCGAGATGTTGTCCATCTCATCGAGATGATCTTCGACACCGACCGCATAATAGCCGACCGACACGTCGATGTTCGTGCGCGCTGCCGTCAGCCACGCCAGCAATCCGCCGAGGCAATAGCCGACCGCGCCGACCTTGCCCACAACGCCGTCCAGACCCTTCACGGTGTCGATGGTCGACTGGATGTCCTTGATGGCCTGATCGACGTCGAACTTCTGATAGAAGGCGAACGCCTTCTCGAAATCCGCCTCGTCATAGCCCAGCTCGACACCCGGCTCCATGCGCCAGAACAGGTCGGGCACAATGGTGACATAGCCTTCCTCGGCATAGCGTTCGGCCATGGACTTCATGTAGTCGTTGATGCCGAAGATCTCCTGCAGCAGGACCAGCGCCGGGCCCGAACCTTTCTCGGGCTTGCAGACGTACGCCCGGAACGTACCGCCGTCGGCGGCGGTCACATCGACATAGGTGCCACTGTTGTTCGCTGTCATCTGACTGTCTCCCTGAGCCTTCGCCTCAAACGTACTGCATCATGTCCTTGTGGACCGCCATCGGGTCCGCGGCAAGCCCGGCCTTCACGCCTTCGGCCATGCCGCCCGGATAGCATTCCCAGTCGCCTGCTTCCAGCGCGTCCAGCGCGGTGTTGGCGACGTCCATCGGGTCTTCCTTCGGCGGCGGGAAATCCCTGCTCATGTCGGTGTCGATAGCCCCGGGCAGCACCGCCAGCACCTGGATGCCGTCATTCTGCCATTCCGCGCGCATCCCCTGCGTCGCGCTGTAGGCGGCAGCTTTCGATGCGGCCAGCGACCCCATCAGCGGCAGGTTGGTCAGGCCCAGGATCGACAGCATGTTGATGACGCCGCCACCGCCGTTGCCCTGGATCACCGGCCCGAACGCGCGTGCCATGTTCAGCAGCCCGAAATAGTTCGTCGCCATCTCGGCTTCGGCGGCCTCGTTGCTGCCGCCGCCGATCAGCTTGGTCATCCGGTTGATGCCGGCATTGTTGATCAGCAAGGTCGTGTCGGGCGCCACCCGGGCTGCTGCCGCGATCTGACCGGCGTCGGTGATGTCCAGCGTGACCGGCACGATCTCCACACCGTTGATCTCTGGCGGCAGGTCGGACCCGGTCCGCGTGGCGGCATAGATCTTCTTCGCACCGCGTTTCGCAAGCGCCTCGATGAAGCACTTGCCGACGCCGCGATTGGCGCCCGTGACAAGGGCCACGCTGTCCTTGATCTGCATCCCGTTCTCTCCTCCGGTCATGGTGCGGCGCTCCAGCCAGCCCGGATCTGGGTCCGGCAACGGGATCGCTGCAATCAGTTCTTTCGTGTAGCTGCTCGCCGGCGCGTTAAACAGGCGCGCCGCGCTTCCCTGCTCGATCACTTCGCCCTGCCGCATGACGTACACGCGTTCGCACAGGTGCCGGACCACCGACAGGTCGTGGCTGATCAGGGCCACCGACAGGTTCAGCCGCTGCGACAGATCCTTCAGCAGCCGCAGCACCTGCGCCTGTGTCGACACGTCCAGCCCGGAGACGATCTCGTCGGCCAGCACGAAATCCGGCTCGACGGCCAGCGCGCGGGCGATGCCGATGCGCTGGCGCTGCCCGCCGGACAGTTCGTGCGGATAGCGGTCGAGGAACGCCGGCGGCAGGCCGACATCGTCCAGCAGTTCGATACAGCGCGCCTGCTGCGCAGCGCGGCCCATTTTCGGCCTGTGAATGGACAGCGGGCTGCGCAGGATGCGACCGATCGTATGGCGCGGGTTCAGCGACGACAGCGGATCCTGAAAGATCATCTGCATCCGCTGCCGCATGGGGCGCAGGGCAGCCTCGTCCAGATGGGTGATGTCCTGACCTTCAAGCCGAACCTCTCCGCTGGTCGGCTCGTGCAGGCGGACCAGACACTGCCCCAGCGTCGTCTTGCCGGAGCCGGACTCGCCGACAATGCCGACCATCTCGCCGCGTCCGATCTCGACAGAGACGCCGCGCAGGATGTGGATCATCGGCGGACGACCGAACAGCCTCGGGCGGCTGCGGTCGGGCAGCGACAGATGCACATCGTGCGCTTCGATCAGCGGTGCGGTCATGGTTGCACCCGGTCAAATGCCGCGATCTCGCGGGCCAGGTCGTCAAACACATTGTCGTCGATCGGCACCATGCCCAGTTCGGGCCGGTCGAAGCGGGGGCTGGCATCCATCAGCGCGCGGGTATAGGCGTGCTGCGGGTCTGCGAATATCTCGGTAACCGGTGCCTGTTCAACCAGCAGCCCTGCGTAAAGCACGCTGACGGAATCGCAGATCTGCGCCACCACACCCAGATCGTGGGTGACGAACACCATCGCCGTGTTGTGGCGGTGCTGCATGTCGCGGATCAGGCGCAGCACCTGTTTCTGCACGGTCACGTCCAGCGCGGTCGTGGGCTCGTCGGCCAGGATCAGCTTCGGATCGGTCGCGAAAGCCGACGCGATCAGCACGCGCTGCCGCATGCCCCCCGACAGCTCGTGCGGATAGCTGGCCAGCACGCGCTCCGGCTCGCGGATCTGCACGTCGTCCAGCAGGCTGCGCATTTTCTGCATCCGGTCCGGTTTCGACAGGCGGAGTGAGCGCATTGCGTCGCCCAGTTGCGCACCGATCTTCCGCGACGGATTCAAGGCCGACAGCGGATCCTGCGGGATGAAGGCGATCTCGCCGCCGCTGGCAATGTCTCTGGCGCGGTGGTCCTTGCCGTCGACGCGGATGCTGCCGCCGGTGACCTCCAGACCGCGCGCCAAGATCCCCAGAATGGCCTTGGCCAAGGTCGACTTGCCCGCACCGCTTTCGCCCACAAGACCGTGAATTTCGCCGGGTGCCACCGACAGCGATACCGACCGCAGCAGGCGTTTGCCGCTCGCCGCGACCTCGACCGACAGGTTTTCGATGTTCAGCGCGAGGTGGTTCATCGGCGCATTACCGGATCGATGCGCAGGCGCAGGGCGTCGCCGAAGCGGTTGAAGGCCAGCACCGTCAGACACAGCGCCGCCAGCGGGAACACCAGCACCCACCACGCATAGTGGATCACCTGACGGCCCTCGGCGATCATGCCGCCCCAGGTGGGCGTGTCCGACGAGACCGAAAGGCCGACGAAGGACAGGATGGCTTCGACGATGACGGCGATGCCCATTTCCAGACTCAGCAGCACGATGACGGTCGGTGCGACGTTGGGCAGGACTTCGCGCCACAGGATCGCGAAGCGGGTCAGGCCGATGGTCTGCGCCGCATCGACATAGTCTTCCGACGTCTGGGCCTGTGTCTCGGTACGGATCACGCGACAGAAGCGCGTCCAGTCGATCACGGCGATGGCGATCACGACCGAATGCAGGCCCGTGCCGAGCACGGCCACCAGCAGGATCGACAGCAGCACCGGCGGAAACGACATCCAGATATCGACCAGCCGGGAGATCAGCATGTCCACCCAGCCGCCGAAGAACCCGGCCAGCAGCCCGAGTGCCGTCCCGATCAGGCAGGCGAAACTGGCGGCGAGCAGGGCGACGATCAGGGCGGTCTGCGTGGCGTGGATCAGCCGCGAGAGCACATCCCGCCCCAGACTGTCGGTGCCGAGCCAGTATCCGGGCTCGGCGTCCGCTGCCCAGAACGGCGGCAGACGCTCCAGCAGCAGATCCTGCTCCAGCGGGTCGACCGGCGCGATCAGCGGCGCGAAAAGCGCCAGCCCGACAAGCAACAGGATGAAGCCGCCTGAGAGGATCAGCGAAACGGGCCAGCGCCGCGCGTGCCGGATCTGAACGGCAGCGGTCATGGCTTTGTGCCAAGGATTTCTTCCCCCTTGATGGGGGAAGTGGCCGCGAAGCGGTCGATGGGGGTGATACGGCGTACCCGAGCCTTGTTCGGCAACGCCGTATCACCCCCACCCCAACCCTCCCCCATCAAGGGGGAGGGAGATTCTGCCAGTCGCGTCAGCCAAAAACACTCACCCATGACGCAGTCTCGGATTGATGGCCGCGGCGAGCAGATCGACGCTCAGGTTGATCAGGATGAACATCAGGCCGAAGGTCAGCACCAGTCCCTGGATCAACGGCAGGTCGCGGTTGATGACGGCGTCGATGGCCATGTTGCCGAGTCCCGGATAGGCGAAGATGCGTTCCACGATCACCGTGCCGCCCAGCAGGAAGGTGAACTGCACGCCGGTCAGGGCGAGCGTCGGCAACACGGCGTTGCGCAACGCCTCCCGCCAGATCGTCGCGAGATCGGAATAGCCCTTCAGTCGCGCCAGCAGGACATAATCCTGGCTCATGGCCTCCAGCAACGCCGCCTTGAGAACACGCGCGATGACGGCGGCCAGCGGCAGGGCCAACGCGAAGGTCGGCATCGCCATGTGGGACAGGACATTGGCGGTCACATCAAATCGAAATCTGACAAGACTCTCCACCAGCAGAAAGCTCGTCGCGAAACCGGGGTCCAGCACGGGATCGATGCGCCCCGACACGGGCAGCACCGGCCAGATCACACCCAGCAGAAAGACGAAGGCCAGGGCCCAGATGAATTCAGGAATGGCAAGTGAGATGCCGTTGGCGCTGTCGATCACGCCTTCCGACGTACGTCCGCGCAGCCGGGTCGAAAGAATGGCGATGCCCGCGCCCAGCACGACGGCGACCAGCAGGGCGAGGAAGGCGAGTTCGAGCGTGGCGGGCAGCCTTCCGGCGATCAGGTTGACCACATCCTGACGCAGGCTGATCGATGTGCCGAAGTCGCCGCGCAAGACATCGCCGCCCCAGATCAGAAACTGCTGGAACAGCGACTTGTCGAAGCCGTAACGGGCTTCCAGCGCCAGAATGTCGGCCTCGGTCGCGCCCGGTGCGATCATCATGGCGATGGGATTGCCGGGCACGGCACGCAGCAGCACGAAAACGACAATGGCGACACCAACCAGGGTCAGCGCCGCCAATGCCAGTCTGATGCCGAGCAGTCGCCAGATCATGGAGCGCGCTCTTCCTTGAAGGTCGTCAACAAACGAACGCAGTCACGCACGCGGTACATGCTTGACTCTTTTCCGCCTTCGGACTCGATCCGAAGGCCTCCCGCGCCGGTACTTCGACGCCTTCAACGAGGCGATGTGTGAGGCCTTCGGGTCAAGCCCGAAGGCACCAAAAAAACCATCGGCGTGCATGACCCAAAGGAGACCTACTCTCCCTTGGTGAACCAGTAGGGCTGCAGCGCACCCGACACGTTCGGCACGATCTTCACCCGTTCGTTCACCACGATCGGCTGCACGTACTGCAGCAGCGGGATCACATAGCCCTGTTCGGCGATGTAGCGATCCACGGCCTTCCAGCCCGCGATGCGCTTCGTCTCGTCGGCCTCGCCCCAGAGCGGGCCGATCATGGCGTCCAGATCGTCGGTGTCCCAGACCGAATGCGGCGAGGGGCCGAACATGGCGAAACCGGTCGAGGTGGTCGGATCGCCGATGGCGTTGCCCCAGTTGTAGAAGGCCGCCGGAGCCAGCTTGTCCTGCGCACGCAGCTCGAAATGCTTGGCGATCTCGTAGACCTCGATCTCGGCCTCGAGGCCGACCTTGCGCCACATGCCGACGATGGCCTGGATCATCTCGTAATCCTTCGGCTTGAAGCCGCGCGTGGTCTGGATGGTGAAGGTGACCGGATTGTCGGTGCTGTAGCCGCTCTTCGCCAGCAGTTCCTTCGCCATGTCCGGGTCGTAGGGCACGTCGATGGACGCGTCGAACGCGGCATACTCGGGGGCCTGAAGTGTATCGATGGGCACGCCATAGCCCTTCAGCAGACGCTTGACGATGGCATCCTTGTTGATCGCCATGTGTGCGGCCAGACGGACATTCTTGTCTTCCATCGGGCCGACATCGTTCAGGAAGATCATGCCGATGTCGGAGACGGGCGTGGTGACGCCGTTCAGGCCGTCTTTCTCCGTCAGCCGCTCGAAATCCTCATACGGGATTTCCAGCGTGATGTCGGATGCACCGCTCTCGATCTCGGCCACACGGCTGGTCGCGTCGGGCACGAACTTGAAGATCACCGTATCGAACGCCGGTTCGCCGCCCCAGTAATCCTTGTTGGCCTTCAGACGCAGGAAGGCACCGCGCTCGAACTTGTCGACCATATAGGGACCGGTGCCAATAGGGGCCTTCTCGAACCCCTCCTGTCCGACCTTTTCCATATAGTCCTTCGGCACGACATAGCCGGTCAGGAACGCCATCCACTTGAACAGGGTCGGTTCATAGGACAGGACGTCCGCCGTGATCCGCTGCCCGTCGATCGAGAAATTGCCGATCTTCGACCAGATGAACTGGATCGGGTTGCCGGTGTCCGGCTTGCCCGCGCGTTCCAGCGAAAACACCACATCCTCGGGCGTGAAATCGGAGCCGTCATGCCATTTGACGCCGCCGCGCACGTCCATCCAGACCTTGGTCCTGTCGTCGTTCCAGCCCCAGTCGGTGATCAGGCCGGGCTGAAAGCTCAGGTCCGGTCCCTGTGCGATGAACTGGTCGAAGACGCTGCGATAGATCGCCTGAATGGTCGGGTTCACCGCCGACAGGCCCACCGTCGGATCCCACGACGGCAGGGAGACGTTATAGGCGATGGTGACGGTTTCGCTGTGTGCGCCCGCAGTTGCGTCGGTGGCGGGCGCGGCGAAGGCCAGCCCGAGCGCGAACGCGCCTGCGGCAGCCAGCCGGAAAGCTGATCGTGTTTTCATAATCCCTCGGTTCCCTGAAGTCGTTCGTTTTCGTTGCCGGAACAGTAGTCCGGGTGTCCTGTCCCGTCCAGAAATCAGATGCTGCCGCGATAGCTCCGCATGCCTGCGATATCGTCGGCCAGCCAGACCGCGCGGGCGATGGCGCGGGCGAGGCAATCGGCGGCGGCGCTGCCGATCTGGCTCAGGCCGGAGGGGTCCGGGACCGGACGTCTGGCCGTGGACAGGGCGAAGACCGTATCGCCGTCGAAGGGTGTGTGGACGGGCCGGATCGCGCGGGCCAAACCGTCGTGTGCCATGGTCGCCACGCGTTTCGCCTGACCCTTGGACAGGGTTGCATCTGTTGCGACGATGGCGATGGTCGTGTTCGCACCGGGCAGGGCGGTGGCGACATCCGCCTTGCCGTCGGCGCGTGTGGTCGGTGGCGGGTTGCCGCCGAATTCCTCGCCCTGCTCGAAGGGCCAGGCCCAGAAGGTCCGTCCGTCCGGCATCACCACAGAGCCGGTCGGATTCGCCGCGACCAGTGCGCCGACCGTCGTGCCGTCGTCCAGGACAATCGAGGCGCTGCCCAAGCCACCCTTCAGTGACCCGGCGGTCGCGCCCAGACCGGCACCCGCGTTGCCAAGCTCGAACTCGACGGCGGCATTGTCGGCGGCCTGTTTGCCCAGCGCGCGATAGGGCGGATCTTCGCCCCAGTCCTTGTCGCCGCCGTTCATCAGATCGAACAGGATGGCCGACGGGACGATGGGCACGTGAAAGCCGCCGATCGGGAAGCCGCGTCCGGCGCTTGCGAGACGGCTCATCACACCGCCCGCCGCTTCCAGCCCGAACGCGGACCCGCCGGACAGGCAGATCGCATGGATATTCTCGACCAGATTGGCGGGATCCATGACGTCGATTTCGCGTGTGCCGGGACCGCCGCCGCGCACGTCGGCAGCGGCAACGGCGGGCTCATCGGGGATCAGGACCGTCGTGCCGGTCAGGGCATCCCTGTCCTCGGCATTGCCGACCTTCAGCCCGGGCACGTCGGTGATGAGGTTCTTCGGTCCGGGTTTCATGGCTTTTCTCCTTTCGGACAGGCGCGCACTCCCTCCGACCGCCTGCGGCGGCCACCTCCCCCTCGCGAGGGGGAGGGGTTGAGACACTTTTCCCTCCCCCTTCGAAGGGGGAGGGTCAGGGTGGGGGTTGAAGCGCTGACGGCATTCACTGCGCTGGACCTCTTCTGACAGACGGCATCGACAGCAGTACATCCTGGATTGTCAGAAGGACGCCTTCGAGGTTTCGGAAGACCTCGAAGTTCGGAAAGCGGATGACACGATAACCTTGCTTTTCAAGCCATTCGGTCCGGCGTCGATCTTCGCGTTCGGTGAGGCCATGCTGGCTGCCGTCCAGTTCGACGATCAGGCGCTTCTCGGCGCAGCAGAAATCGCCGATGAACGGTCCCACCGGATATTGCCTGCGAAAGTGAAAGCCGTCGATCTGGCCGCGTCGCAATCTCGACCAGAGCAGTCTTTCCGCCCGGGTCATTTCGGAACGCAGATGCCTTGCGCGGGCCAGGGTGAAAGGCTGACGCCGCACCCCCCTCCGGCCGCCTGTGGTGGGGACCTCTTCCCCGTGGGGGGGCGGAGCGCTGCCGGACCGCCTCATCCCCTGGGCGGGCCACCGCCGCCTTTCAGGCCGCGCGATGGCGAATAGACGTACAGGGCGGCCGCGCTGACCAGTGCGAGCGCCAGAACCGACCAGCCGAGCGCGGGGCCATTGGACTGCAGGTAGAGCGCGTGGCGGATCAGTTCGACGACGTGCGTGAACGGGTTGATCTGGCAGATCCAGTAGAGGGTCTCGCTGGATTCTTCCATTTTCCAGAGCGGGTAGAGCGCCGATGACAGGAAGAACATCGGGAAGATCACGAAGTTCATGATCCCGGCGAAGTTTTCCAGCTGCCGGATCGTGGCGGCCAGCAGCAGGCCGAGACTGCCCAGCATCAGGCCGCCTAGCACCAGCGCGGGAAAGATCGTCAGCAGGCCGGGAATCGGCAGGTCGATCCCGAACAGCAGGGCGATGATCAGGAATGCATAGACCTGCAGGATCGAGACGAAGGTGCTGGCCAGCAGGCGGCAGAGCAGCAGATACCAGCGGGGCAGGGGCGTGGTCATCAGCATCCGCATCGATCCCATCTCGCGGTCATAGACCATCGACAGCGAACTCTGCATGCCGTTGAACAGCTGGATCATGCCGCACAGGCCGGGGACGATATAGACCTCGTAGACGATGTAGGTCTCGTAGGGTTCGATGATCGACAGGCCCAGCGCGGCCCGGAACCCGGCGGCGAAAACGACCAGCCAGACCAGCGGGCGCACCAGCGCGGCGAAGAAGCGTTCCCGCTGCTGGAAGAAGCGCATGGTCTCACGCACCAGAATGCCCTGAAGGCACAGCAGCCAGATACGGTTCATGCCGCGTCCCCCCGCCGGAGACCCTGCAGCGGTGCCTGCGGCTTGCGCCCCGTCAGGCCGTCGAACATCGCGCCGATGTCATCGGCCTCGTGCCGGTCCAGCAGCTCCATGATCTCGCCCATGGCGCGGACCTCGCCCTGATGCAGCACCGTGACCCAGTCGCCCGCCTTCACCTCGTCGATCAGATGCGTCGCCCAGAGCACGGTCGTGCCCTTCTCCCGGGCCAGCGCATGCACGTCATCGACGATCTGCCGCCGTGTCGGGATGTCCAGCCCGACGGTCGGTTCGTCCAGCAGCAGGACCTTCGGTTCGTGCAGCAGGGCACGGGCGATCTCCAGCCGCCGCCGGTGTCCGCCGTTCAGGGCGCGCACCTTGTCGGCACGGCGGTCGGCGAGGTCGAGGCTTTCCAGTTGCACTTCGATCCGCCGTCCTGATTCCGACGCTCCGATGCCACGCAGGCGGCAGAAATATTTCAGGTTCTGCAGGACCGTCAGGTCCAGATCCAGCGTCTGGGACTGAAAGACGATGCCCAGATCCCGCAGTGCCGCCAGATTGCCGCCTTCGACCGTGTGTCCGGCAATTGCGAGATGGCCGGACTGTACGGACAGCAGCTGGGTCAGCAGGCCGTAGAGCGTGGATTTCCCGGCACCGTTCGGACCGAGCAGCACACCGAAGCGGCCTTCGGGCACCTCGAAACTGGCCTGTTTCAGCGCCTGCTTGCCGCCATAGCTGTGGCTGACACCCTCGACGGTCAGCATCGGGTCACGCCGTGCCGCTCTTTTTCCCGGCACGGCTGCCCAGGATCGGATCCGCGGGCCACAGATCGCCGAAGCTGGCCTCCGTCCTGGAAAGCTGCGCCGCGATTGCCGCGCGGACATCCGGGTTGATCAGCATCGCCGCATTCCAGGTGGCGACATAGTTCAGGCCATCCTGGACGCTGTGATCGCGGGTGTAATTGAGCATTTCCTTGGTGCCGGTCATCGCCAGCGGTGACTTGGAGGCGATTGTCCGGGCGATCTCCATCACGCGGTCCATCATGGCCTCGCGCGTGTCGAAGACATCGTTGTAGAGGCCGTACTGCATGGCGCGATCAGCGGCCATCTTCTCGCCCGTGAAGGCCATCTCGCGGACGACACCTTGCGGCATCAGGTGCGGCATCCGCTGCAGCGAACCGACATCGGCGGCGATGCCGATGTTGATCTCCTGGATGGAGACGAAGGCGTCCCGGCTGGCGTAGCGGCAGTCGCAGGCGCTGATGAGGTCCACGCCGCCGCCGATGCAGGCCCCGTGGATGGCCGCCAGAACCGGCACCCGGCAGCGTTCGATCACGCTGAACGTCTCCTGCATGGACAGTACCGTGCGGCGCAGGCGCTCGCGCTCCCGGCCCGGATCGCCGCCGGAGCCATCCCCGTCGTCGCTTTCGAACAGGCCGGTGAAGTCCTTCAGATCAAGGCCAGCGCAGAAATGCCTGCCGCGTCCCGAGATGACCACACAGCGGATCGACGGGTCGGCGGCGATCGTGTCGAAGGCTTCGATCATCTCGCCCCAGAACGGCCGGTTCATGGCGTTCAGCGCATCGGGACGGTTCAGTTCCAGATGGGCCACACCCGTATCGACGGACAGGGCGAGGGTGGTCAGGGTCATGACGTGCTCCCGGAAGAATTCGAAACACTGTAGCGCCCCGCAGGCGTTCAGATAAGCCGTTCGATACCGGGATGCGTGATTTCCGAGCCGAAGCGTGCCAGCGCCTGATTCAGTTCCCTGCGATAGGCGACATCCTGCACATGCCTGCCGACGAAGGCTTCCAGATCGCCATCGAAGCCTGTGCAGGCCATGACATGCTTCTGCGCCTCGGTCTGGCTGACATCCTTGAGCGGCATCAGCCGCCCTTCCGGCGTGAATGCCCCGTGGACGGACAGATAGGCGAAAGCGCTGTCGGGTTTGCCGTGCACGCCGAGATCCAGATCGAACCCGCTCAGCCGCGACCAGGAATAGCCGACACCGACGGACTCCGTCCCGTGCATGATCTCGATCTGTGCATCGGTCAGCCAGGTCACGTGCACCTGTGCGGTCGCCCCTTCGATCACGGCCAGGGTGGCGGGGATGGAACCGTAGCTCGTGACCCGGGCGGCGAAGACCGGTACCAGATCCCGGATCGTACCGTAGGTCACGGGGATTTCGGCGCTGTCCGCATACTTTTCCGCCAGACGCTGCGGCGATCCGTTCGAGCCCGAGGCGACGACGGGTGTCCGGCCCGCCTGGTCGAACGACGTCAGCGGTTCCATCCGACCCTTGCGGAACAGATAGCTCTGCTCGGGTGGGCTGAACGGATAGCTCAGGCCGTGCGCGATGCGCCGCGCCAGATCGCCCGTAGTCACGGGACGAACTGTTCGTTCAGAATGCGCTCTTCCAGGCTGTGCTCGCTGTCGAAAAGCAGGCGCATGGTGACGTCCTTGGCTTCGGAAACGGTGACCCGCTTCACGTGGCGCACCTCGAACGTGTCGGCGACCGCGCTGACCGGCCGCTTGTACATCTCGCGCACCTCGAAACTGACGGTGGCTTCCTTGGGCAGCAGTGCACCTCGCCAGCGCCGGGGCCTGAAGGCGCTGATCGGCGTCAGGGCCAGCACACCGGCGGTCAGCGGCAGGATCGGACCGTGCGCGGACAGATTGTAGGCCGTGCTGCCCGCGGGCGTCGAAAGCAGCAAGCCGTCGCAGATCAGTTCTTCCATGCGCACGCGTCCGTCGATCTCGATCCGGACCTTCGCCGCCTGCCGGGTCTGGCGCAGCAGCGAGACCTCGTTGATGGCGAGCGCTTCCTGCTTGCCGCCGGATTCCGGTTCGGCGACCATTCTCAGGGGATGAATGCCGGCCATGGTCGCCGCATTGATTCTTTCCAGAAGATTCTCCTCCTGGAACTGGTTCATCAGGAAGCCGATGGTGCCCTTGTTCATGCCGTAGATCGGAATGTCGCGTGCCAGATATTCGTGCAGCATCTGCAGCATGAAGCCGTCGCCGCCCAGCGCGACGATGACGTCGGCCTCTTCGGCGGGAAGGTCGCCGTAGCGCGCGATCAGGGTCTCGGCGGCGCTTTCCGCGGCCGGCGTGTGAGACCATTTGAATGAAATCCGCTCAAACGCCATTGGCGCGCTCCCCCCGGCTTGCCGCAGCCCCCAACGTAGCTCGGCGGAGTATAGCGGCAAGTCCGGCGCTGGCCAGTGCGGCGACCGGCAGCGCTTCGGGTCTTGCGCAATCGGAAGGCCGGAGCAATCATCCCCGCATGAAAAGACTGTTGCTGATTCTGTTCGCGTCGGGCCTGGTCTGGCCGGCGGCCATACAGGCCGACGACCGGCATACTGAATACTACTATCCGGGGCCGGTGACCGAGGAGGTCTACGGCAGCCGCGCCGAGACCATGCCCGAAGCCGAACGGTCGCTGCGGCTGAGGTTCATCACCGGCTTCACGCAGGAGCAACTGAACCGCCCTTATCCGCCCCCGCATGCACTGTTCGCAAAGGGCGCGGACGGCGAGAAGCTGTTGCTGGTCGCCACGGGTGCGGGCAGCTTCGAAAACATCTACCACGCGCGTGCTGTGCTGGCCCAGATGACCGCGATCGCCCGCGGGACGCCGCTGTTCCGCGACATGCAGGTGGAAGACGTGTTCACCTTTTTCGACCTTGCCAAGATGATGGGGTTCACGCAGATCACCGTCTCGGACGGGAAGAGCTTCGCGCATCGCATCAATATTCAGTAGTGTCTGGCCAGACAGTGCGAGGGGCCGTTTCGTGATCGCCGTGCATGCTGTTGTCCGGTGAACCTGATATTTACATCCTGGACGTAGGTTTGCGCGCGACTTGAGGATACAGAGGGGCTGGCCATGAAGAAATTCGGCAGACGGTTGTGGAAGTTCACCGCGTTGCGGTGGCTGGCCTTCATCATTCTGGTCGGCATGGTCTGGCTGCGCGCGCAGGATTACGAGCAGGTCAAGTTCATTCGCCAGAACGTGCTGTTCGACCAGTTCCAGAAATTCGACAACTATGTCCCGCCGGAACGCCACACGGCTATCATCGACATTGACGAAGCCAGTCTGGGCAAGATCGGACAATGGCCATGGTCGCGCTATCAGATTGCGGTGATGGTGCAGATCCTGGGTCAGCTCGGCGCCAAGGTTGTGGGCTTCGATATGGTGTTTGCCGAAAGCGATCGCCTATCCCCGACCGTCTACAGTCAGCAGAATGCGCAATTGCCGCCGGAGATCGCCAAGGCGCTTGCGCAGTTGCCGAACACGGATGCGCAGCTTGCCGCCGTGCTGAAACAGAGCCCGGTCGTGCTGGGCGGGACAACGACGTACCTGCAGATCGAACAGGACAAGGACACCCTGCCGAAGGGCGTGCCGATTCTGGAAGAGAACGGTCCCGGCAAGACATGGCTGCCGCTGTTTCCGTCTCTGGTCCACAACAACCCGATTCTGGAGCAGGCGGCACCCGGGTTCGGGGTTTTCAACACCGATACCAGTTCCGATGGTGTTGTGCGCCGCGTCCCGGCGCTGACCCGTGTCGGACCCCCGAACGAGAGCAGGAAACAAAGCGTCTATGCCAGTCTGGGCATCGAGATGCTGCGTCTGGTGCACCAGTCGAAAGGCGTCATCATCAGCAAGGCCGACAAGGCGTCCGGCATTGCCTCGATCCGGATGCGCTCCAAGATTCGCGAGGACAAGAAACTTGTCATCCCGACGGACGAGCACGGCATCATGTGGGTCCGCTTTCAGGAGCACAATCCCGACATCTACATTCCCGCGCACGAGATCATCCAGATCGATCCGTCCAATCAGGAGAAGATTCAGGAACTGTTCAAGAAGGTGCAGGGCAAATATGTCCTGATCGGTACATCGGCAGAGGGGCTGAAGGATATTCGTGCCACCCCGCTGGAAGGGGCCGTGCCCGGTGTCGAGGTCCATTCCAACATCATCGACATGGTCGAGAACGACGATTTCCTGATCCGGCCGTCCATCGCGTCGGCCATCGAGATGGCGATCATTCTGGTAGCAGGGCTCCTGCTGATCGCTTTCGTGCCGAACCTGTCGGCCATCACGACGGTCGTGTTCTTCATTCCTCTGGTCGGCGTGCTGCTGGGTGGAAGCTGGTACCTCTATCTGGAAGAGTCGCTGCTGGTGGACGGGCTGACCCCCGCGCTGGCCCTGTTCATCCTGTTCGTGCTGCTGGTCTATCAGAAGTTCGCGCGTGAGCAGGCGCAGAAGAAGCAGGTGCGCGGCGCCTTCGCACAGTATCTGTCGCCCGCGCTGGTCGAGCAGCTGGCTGATGACCCCTCCAAGCTGACGCTCGGCGGAGAAACGCGCTCGATGACGTTCCTGTTCTGCGACATCCGCGGCTTCACGCCGATCTCGGAGAGCTTCAAGGGCAATCCGCAGGGCCTCACCAAGCTGATCAACAAGTTCCTGACGCCGATGACCGACATCATCATGGGCAACCATGGCACCATCGACAAATACATGGGCGACTGCATCATGGCGTTCTGGAATGCGCCGCTGGATGATCCTGATCATGCGCGTCACGCCTGCGAATCGACGCTGAAGATGCAGACGGACCTGATCGAACTGAACAAGCAACTGGAGATCGAGGCCAACGAGGAAGGCCGCGTCTTCATCCCCATCCGCATCGGCATCGGCGTGAACACGGGCGAATGCGTGGTTGGCAACATGGGCTCGGAACAGCGCTTCGACTATTCCGTGCTGGGCGATGCGGTGAACCTCGGCGCGCGCATCGAGGGCCAGTCGAAATCATATGGCGTCGAGAACGTCATCGGTGAACTGACCGCCGAGGAAGTGCCCGACTTCGCCATTCTGGAGCTCGACCTGATCGCCGTGAAGGGCAAGGACGAGGCCGTCCGCATCTTCACCATGCTGGGCGGGCCGGAGATGGGCAACGATCCCGACTACATCGCCATCCGCGACGAAACCACCGCCATGATCAACGCCTATCGCGAGCGCCGGTTCGAGGACAGCCAGCGGCACCTCAACAAGTGCCGGGAACTGAAGCCGGAACTGAATGTGCTTTGGGACGATGTCTATCAGCCGCGTCTGGACGAATATCTCGAAAACCCGCCGCCCGAGGACTGGGACGGCGTTTTCCGCGCGACCACGAAGTAACTCTATCCCAGCCAGCGCGCCCGGAAGATCGTTGCAATCCGGGCTGCGTTGCCGGGATCCAGTCCGGGATCGCTCAGATCGAAGTCCGCCTTGCGCAGCCGCCGCAGATAGAGCCGCGCCAGGGCGAGGGGCAACAGGGCAGGGCGTGCTGCCCCGGGCAAGCCTCTGACCTGCCGCGCGTCGCTGACAGATCGGTCGGCGATATCGGCAAGCGCCGTCAGCACCGCCTTCAGTTTCTCCGGATCACGCCGCCCGAGCGACTGCCGCGCATCCATGATGCCGTGGCTGGCCAGCAGCTGGCCGGGCAGCAGCACGCGGCCCTGCACGCCATGAAACGGCACGGCCCGGATGATCCCGGCCAGGGCATAAGCGCGGCCGGCGGGAAGCGCAGTCTCGTGCGCCGGGCCGGTCGTCACGTCCAGTGCGATCAGCGCCAGCCGCATCAGGTTCGATGACGTCGCTTCGGCATACGCGAGCAGCTGGTCGACCGTCTCGAAGGGCGCTTCGTCCATGTCTGCCTCGCGCGCATCGATCAGCCGGGATGCCAGATCGAAGGCCGCATTACCCGCTTGCGGCATCCATGTGGCCAGCGACTCCACGACCGGATGGCGACGCGGATTTCCATTGCGGATTTCCGCCAGCGCGTCCCGCCACCATTGCAGCCGGATCTGCCCCAGCATGGGTTCCGAGACACGTTCGCGCGTGCTGGCCACTTCCAGGTTGAAGCCGTAGAGACCGATCAGCCGGTCGCGCGCCGCGCCGGACGCGAACAGCGCGGTATACAGCCGGTCAGGATCCTTCGCCCTGAGTTCTTCGATCAGTTCGCCGGTCTGGGTATCTCTGTCGCTCAAAGGTGCTCCGGTCCCGGCGTCAGGATGTCGAACTGCATCTCGAACGTGTCCAGCATGGCGAACAGGCCGGTCACGGCGTCCGCATCGCCGTCTATGCTGAGACTGCCGGTCTTGAGGGCATCGGCGACGGAGATCTTGCCGACGATGATCCCGACCAGCACCTCGCGCGGCAGGCTGGCCGTCGCGACCGGACTCGCAGCCTGCTTGTCCATGATGTGGGTCAGCGTCTCGTTGGCGAGCGTCTGGCAGACCGTCTCATCGCGGTCGGTCATGCGCCAGTTGATCTGCCAGCGCTTGCCCAGCGCTTTCTCTGGGTCGAGCCGGACCGAGATGAAATCGAACAGGGTCGTCGTTGCAACGGCACCCAGCAGATCGGGACTGAGCACCGGGCGCGGCGGCAGCTTGACCACGCCGTGCCGAAGCTCCTGCGCTGCGTAAAGGTACGCATTGCGCCAGGTCGCGCTTTCGGCCTGATAGCCAAGCTGTTCGAAGGCATCGGCGGCCAAGTGCCGGGCCTGCTGATTGTTCGGATCGGCAAACAGCACGTGGTAGAGCACCTGCGCGACCCAGCGATACTCACCCTTGTCGAAATCGGCACGGGCCTTGGCCAGAACCTCGTCCGCGCCGCCCATGTAGCCGACATATTTCCGTGCCGCCTTGACCGGAGGCAGGGGATTGAGGTTCGCCGGGTTGCCGTCATACCAGCTGAGGTAACGCTGGAAGACGGCCTTGGAATTGTGGCTGACGGTGCCGTAGTAACCGCGCATCCGCCAGTCCTCGCGCAGGGACGGGGGCAGGTCGAGCACCTCGGCGATTTCGGCAGGCCGCCAGCCGTGGTTCATCAGGCGCACGGTCTGGTCGTGGATGTGCTTGTACAGGTCCCGCTGTCGTTCGAGGAAGTCCGTGACTTCCTGCCGGCCCCAGGTCGGCCAGTGATGCTGGCAGACCAGCACCTCGGTCCTGGCGCCGAACCTTTCGACTGCGTCGGCCAGGAAGTGGGACCAGATGCGGGGATCGCGGACTTCGGAGCCACGCAGGGGACAGAAGTTGTGCAGCAGGGGCGTGGCGTTCTCGGCCATGTTCAGCACGCCCAGTTCGGGGAAGAACATGTGCATCTCGGCGGGAGCCTCGGTGCCCGGTGCTAGGTGGAAATCGACGTTCAGGCCGTCGACGACGTGCCGCTCGACCGGCTCGACAACGACGTGGGTCGGCGCCAGCAGGCCGACCGTGCCCCGTGCGGTGATCTTGCCCAGACCGGCATCGACCTGACCGCGCGGCCCCTTGCGCAGCAGCCCGCCGAATTGGAATTGCGCGCGGCGGGTCATCGGGTTGCCGGCCAGCACGTTTTCGCCGCCGACGGCCTCCAGGAATCCGTCCGGCGCGAAGACCTGTGCCTGCCCGTCGTCAATCAGGTCCTGCGTCAGCACGCCCTTTGCGCCGCCGTAGTGATCGACATGGCTGTGGGTGTAGATCAGGGCCTTCACGGGGCGATCGCCGCGATGCTTGCGATAGAGGGCCAGCCCGGCGGCGGCCACCTCGGCGGTGGTCATGCAGTCGATCAGGATGACGCCGGTGTCGCCCTCGATGATGGTCATGTTGGCCAGATCCAGTCCGCGCACCTGCCAGACCCGGTCGCAGACCTCGAACAGGCCGTTGGCCATGTTCAGACGCGCCATCCGAAGCAGGCTCGGATTGATGGTGTCGATGTCATCCTCGCCGTCCAGAAATCCGTATTCGTTCAGATCCCAGACTTTGGTCCCTTTACCGGTGGCGATGGTGCCGCCTTCCAGACTGGCGACGTGGCCGCGCGCGGCGTTCTCGAAATCGCGCCGGTTCTCGAAATCCAGCTTCTCGGCCAGCGCGGTATTCGCGGCGAGCGTCTGCGCACTGGCAGGCTTCTGTTGTTTTTCATCAGTCATCAGGCAGCCTCTTTTTCGTGTGAGAGCAGGCGTTCCAGACTATCGCCTTCGGGATCATCCCGGGCGGCGTCCAGCAGCGGGCGGAACTGCGCTTCCGGGTCAGGCTGTGCGAGGCAACGGTCAAGCTGCTCCAGCAGCAGCGCATGCTTTGCGACGCCGCGACGGTGCGTGTCAGAATAGCCGCGCACGAGCTTGGCGGACCGGGCGACCAGCAGGGCCGTTCCGCGATCGATGGCGATGCTGCGATCCAGCGCGTCGAGCCAGCGCGTGATCCGTGCCTGCTCGTCGGCATAGCGCAGGGAGCGGGGCCGCCAGCGTTTCAGCTTCGACAGGCACCACATGGGCAGATAGCCGGAGACGGATGTGGTCTTCACGTGCATGCCGACGTTCCATTTGTGACGGACGCCCAGCCTGTCGGACCGCGAGAGGATGCCGCGCCCCAGCCACGGCGGCATCAGCGATGCGACCTCCTCGACACCGGGTTTCAGGAATTCGGTCACGGTGACGATCTGGTCGTCTCCGGCCTGTGCCTCGGCGCGCACGCGATCGATGCGCTCTGGGCGGATCTTCAGATCGGCCACGCGGATCAGGTCCTCGAAAGCCATCCACAGCGCCAGCCGCCGCGCGACCTCGACCGAGACATCGAAACCGGCCATCTGGCCGCCGTGCGCCGCATCCGATTCCGTCACCTTCGCGAGCCGGTCAAGATAGAGGCGGGCGTACCCGATCCCCTGATAGTCGATCAGCCGGTTCACGCCCTGTCGCGCCATATCGCGCACGGGTGCCGGAAGCTCGTCAGCGATGCGTTTCTCCAGCGCACCGCTGGATGCCGTCACAGTTTCGGGTTCCATGGACGCTGCGGGCTGCGCTGCGCCGGAGGCCAGATCGAAGCCGGCCTCGAACCCGCGCAGATTGGCGTCCACCGCAATGCCGCCGTCGATGATCGCCTGGCGCAGCGTGTCGGCCGGGATCGGCATGGCAGCGCTGCCCGCCATGGCTCCCAGCAGAACGGCGTTGATGATGGCGCCAGCTTCCTCTGACAGTTGCTTCAGATCGCTCAGAATGGGCTGCCGTGCCATCTCCCTCGCGGCCTGGATGATGCGGTCCTCGTCGAAGCGCCCGTCCGTGGTCGCCATCTTCTCGACCATGGCGTAGAAGCGGTGGGTCGAGGCGATCAGGGTCGTCCGGTCCGGCGTGATGTAGCCGTTCTCGACCGCGCGCCCGGCTTCCAGAAGTTCGGACGCCACCATCAGGTCGACATTGCCGGGGCTGGCGGTGAGTGCAAAGACCGGGCGGCGCGTATCATCCACCTTCGGCATCATCTCGATGTAATAGGTCGTGGCACCCGTGCGCTGGGCGACACCCGGAATCGACGTCGCCTGCACCCACAGGCCCGTGGCGCGGGCCGCATTGACCACCCAGTCGGCCAGCACGCCGCCACCTTCGCCGCCGATGGCGGCAATCAGCACGGATGTCGGTCGGGTGTTTTCCAACTCAGGCGGCCTTCCGTACGGAAAGGCGGGCGATGATCCGATCGGCGAAGCGCTGGCGAAAGCGGTCCCAGCGGCTGGGATTGCTGACGATGCCGGTGCGATAGAAGGACGGACACAGGACGGCAGCATGGCTGACCTCTCCGCACAGGCCGCAGCCGACGCAGTCGTTGTTCACATGCGCGACCGGGTCGTCTTTCAGGGGATCGGTCGCATCCTTCACCGTCAGCGACGGACAGCCGGACAGGCGGATGCAACTGTGATCGCCGGTGCACACGTCCTCGTCGACGCCGAACCGTTCGCGCACCGACCGTTTGCCGTCGGCGATGCGCTTGCGGATCTCGGGCTTGATCCGGCGTTGCCGGGCGAGCTGGCATTCGCCATCCGCGATGATGACTTTCAGTCCCTTCTTCTTCTCGGTCATGGCAGAGCGCAGCACCGAGATGACCTTCGGCACCGAGTAGGTGCGCACGTGGCGGATCCAGGTCACGCCGACGCCGCGCAGCGCGCGTTCGATATCCTGACCGTCCGGCTGAAAACCGCCGGTGCGGACGCCGCCACCCTTCACCGATGACGGGATCGCCTGATGCCCGGTTGCGGCGGAATAGCCATTGTTCATGATCACCAGCACGCCGTCGTCGCCCTGAAAGACTGCATTGGCCACGCCCGATGTCAGCCCGTTGTGCCAGAAACCGCCGTCGCCCATCATCGACACGGTACGCTGTTCGAAATTCGGACCGATGCCGGACGAACTGGCCAGCCCGAGTCCATAGCCCAGCACCGTGTTGCCGATGTTGAACGGCGGCAGCGTCGAAAAGGTGTGGCAACCGATGTCGGCGGAGACATGAAACTTGCCCACCTCTTTCTCCGCCAGCTTCATGGCGGAAAACACGGGCCGCTCGGGACAACCGGTACAGAAACTCGGCGGGCGGGTCGGCACGGGTTCGCCCAGCAGTTCCTGGCCGCGCGCCCTGTGGCCATCGATCACCGCGCGCTTTTCCAGAACCGGCCTCAGATCGACACCACGGGGCACAGCACCCTCGACGAAATCCGCGACACCGGCCAGCACGACCGCGCCGGTATACTCGCCCGCCATCGGCAGCAGGCCCTTGCCCATCACGCGGGTCTGGACATCCGCCTTTCGCAGCACCGTGTTGATGGCGTCTTCCAGATAGGCGGGCTGGCCTTCCTCGACCACCAGCACCGCGCGCTTCGAGGCGCAGAAGCCGGATACCTCGTCCGGGACCAGCGGATAGGTGACGTTCAGGCAGTAGATCGGAATCCGGGTCTCGCCCCAGGCATCGGCCAGCCCCAGTTGCTGCAGCGCGCGGATGACGGCGTTGTACATGCCGCCCTGACAGATGATGCCGACATCGTCCGCCGACCCGTCGAACACCTCGTTCAGCCGGTTTTCGCGTACGAAGTTCACGGCGGCGGGCCAGCGGGTCTCGATCTTTTCCTTCTCCTGCGCGTAGGTGGATGGCGGCAGGCAGACCTTGGCGTAATCGAACACCGGTTCGGTCAGCCTGTTCACACCGGAGAATTCGCCCTTGCGGTTCGTCTTCGTCGGGAAGCTGCCCTGCACGTGACAGGCGCGGATGCGCAGTTCCAGCATGACCGGGGTCTGCGACGCTTCCGACAGTTCGAAGCCCTTCTCCACCATGCGCACGATGGTCGGATGATCGGGACGGGGATCCAGCAGCCATATCTGCGACTTCATCGCGAAGGCGTGGGAGCGCTCCTGGATGATGGAGGCACCCTCGCCATAGTCCTCGCCGACGACGATCAGCGCGCCGCCGACCACGCCCGCCGACGCCAGATTGGACAGGGCGTCCGAGGCGACGTTGGTCCCGACGGTCGACTTCCAGGTCGCCGCACCGCGAACGGGATAGTTGATGGAGGCGCCGAGCATGGCTGCGGCACCGGCTTCCGACGCGCAGTTCTCCACGTGGACGCCCAGTTCTTCCATGATCGGACGGGCGTCGTTCAGCACGTCGATCAGATGGCTGACGGGCGCACCCTGATAGCCGCCGACATAGGACACGCCGGACTGCAGCAGGGCCTTGGTCACGGCCAGGATGCCTTCGCCCTCGAAGGTGTCGCCGTCGCCCAGCCGCAGCTGCTCGACTTCCTTCGCAAAGCTGCGCTCTGCCATGACCCACTCCCCAAAGTGCTGAAGGTGCTCTATCTGTGCTGGCCAAGACTATCGGGTTAATCGCAGAGGCGGAACAGGTCCCATGAGCAAACTTTTCTCTTCCTTCGATCTGCGCGGGGTCGAACTGGCCAACCGCATCGTGATTTCGCCGATGTGCCAGTACCTGGCGGATGACGGCTCTGCGAACGACTGGCACCTGATGCATCTGGGCAACCTGTCGATGAGCGGGGCATCGCTGCTGTTCACCGAGGCCACGCACGTCAGCGCGCAGGGCCGGATTTCGCACCGGTGCCTGGGGCTCTACTCCGACGAGAACGAGGCGGCGCTCAAGCGCGTGGTCGATTTCTGCCACGAACACGGCACGGCGAAGATGGGCATCCAGATCGGCCACGCGGGCCGCAAGGCCTCGACCCATGTGCCGCTGAAGGGCGGGCAGGCACTGGGGCCGGATGAAGATCCCTGGCAGACGATCGGCCCGTCGGCGATTCCCTATACCGAAAGCTGGCACACGCCGCAGGCCTTCACGGACGCCGACTTCGGCAGGGTCAAGGACGCGTTCGTTCAGGCCACGATCCGCGCGGCACGCATCGGCTTCGATGTGGTCGAACTGCATGGCGGTCACGGCTATCTGCTGCATCAGTTCCTCTCGCCGCTCAGCAACCGGCGCGACGACGGCTATGGCGGCGATACGTCCGGTCGGATGCGGTTCCCGCTGGAAGTGTTCGATGCCGTCCGTGACGCATGGCCCGACGACCGGCCCCTCGGCATTCGTTTGTCGGCAACCGACTGGGTCGAAGGCGGATGGACGCCGGAAGAGACTGTCATCATGGCACGGGAACTGAAGGCGCGCGGCTGCGACTTTGTCGATATCACGACGGCCGGTCTCCATCCGGCGCAGAAGATTCCGGTCGGGCCGGGCTATCAGGTGACGTTCGCGGAACAGGTGCGGCGTGAAGCCGAGGTGACGACCATGGCGGTGGGCATGATCAACCAGGCGCAGCAGGCCGAGGACATCATCGCGGGCGGGCAGGCGGACTTCGTGATGCTGGCCCGGGGCATGATGTACGATCCGCGCTGGGCCTGGCACGCCGCGGAAGAACTGGGGGCGGAAATCGTCTATCCCGAACAGTACGCCCGCGCCAATCCGGCGAAATGGCCGCAGGCCTTTCCGAACCGCCGGGACACGGCCCCGAAAGCGATCAGCGACCCGCGCCAGACTTAGCTACGTACGTACGCACTCCACATTTCTTTACATTTTGTGTTGTGTAAGAAAACGGCTACTATATTTTGTTGTGTGGTCTAAATTTTCAACATAACAAAGAAAGAGCGGATGATGAAAGAAATCAACTTGGTCCCAGGTCAACATGTCAAGTTCAAGAGCATTATTTATGATCATGTGACGGTGGTGAGTGACCGGTGGGGACAGGATGGTCTGCCTCGATTACTGCACCTCGCTAAGGGAGCCAAAACTCCCTCTCTAATCGATTTCACTGAATGTGCTGCCGGAAGGGACTGGTCGGTTTCCCAGCCACTCGTTGTTCGTGATTTTTCCGACATTTTGCGATCCGCTCTTTCGCAAAAATGGAATTACAATCTGGTGAATAGAAACTGTGAGCATTTCGCGAACGAAATTACTGGGTTTGGGCCGAAAAGCCCGCAAGTTCGACTGTTCGCGATAGTAGCACTTGCCAGTCTGGTTGTTGGAGTTCTGGCGTCACGCTAATTTTCATCCCCGTAGTGAATTGGTCGACCGTTTCGCCCGCGACGATATCAAACACCCAAATGCCGCATTTTGATGCTGCATTGCAGCGAGAGGCGACTATAGTCCGGCGGTTTGAACGGTAATCGCAGGATTTTGTACTCAATGGCGATGAAGATCGGTGTTCCGAAAGAAGTCCACGACGGCGAAAAGCGCGTGGCGCTGACGCCTTCGGTGGCGTTGCAGATCAAGAAGTTCGGCTATGAGCTTGCCATCGAGAGCGGCGCAGGCGAGACGGCGGACTTTTCCGACGAGGCCTACAGGGATGCGGGCGTCGAGATAGTCGATGATGCGAAGGCCCTCTGGGACGCGTCAGACATCGTGATGAAGGTACGTGCGCCTGAGGCGCATCCGTCCGGCGTGCATGAAACCGAGTTCATGCGGGAAAACCAGACGCTGATGAGTTTCATCTGGCCGGGTCAGAACCCGGATCTGATGGACCAGATGGCAGCGCGGGGCGGCAATGTCATTGCGATGGACATGGTGCCGCGCATCAGCCGTGCGCAGAAGCTGGACGCCCTGTCGTCGATGGCCAACATCGCGGGCTACCGCGCGGTCATCGAAGCCGCGAACCATTTCGGGCGCTTCTTCACCGGCCAGATCACGGCGGCGGGCAAGGTCCAGCCGGCCAAGGTCATGGTCATCGGTGCCGGTGTCGCCGGACTGTCGGCGGTCGGCACGGCGCGCGGCCTGGGTGCGATCGTCCGCGCCTTCGACACGCGGCCCGAAGTGAAGCAGCAGGTCGAGAGCATGGGTGCCGAGTTCCTGGAGATGGACTTCGAGGAAGACGGCTCCGGCGGTGGCGGCTATGCCAAGGTCATGTCGAAGGAATTCATCGACGCCGAGATGGCGCTGTTCCGTGAACAGTGCGCCGAGGTCGATATCGTCATCACCACGGCACTTATCCCGGGCAAGCCCGCACCGAAACTGATCCTGGCCGACATGGTCGAGATCCTGAAGCCGGGCTCTGTCATCGTCGACCTGGCGTCGGAGCAGGGCGGCAACTGCGAACTGACCGTGCCCGGCGAGGTCGTGGTGCGCCACGGCGTCACGATCATCGGGTACGTGGACCTGCCGAGTCGTCTGGCCGCGCAGTCCAGCCAGCTCTATGCATCGAACCTCCGCCACTTCCTGGATGACCTGACACCCGAGAAGAACGGCGAGCCGAACCACGACATGGAAGACGTCGTCATCCGCGGGGCGACGGTGATCAAGGACGGCACCATCACCTGGCCGCCGCCGCCCGTGCAGGTATCGGCCGCGCCCAAACCGGCCGCACCCAAGCCAAAAGTGGTTGAAGACAAGGATACGGCGAAGAAACGCGGCATCGGCTCGTTCATCGCGCTGGCCGTCGGCGCGGTCGCAATAATCGCGCTGGGGTCCGTCGCACCGCCGGACTTCATGGCGCATTTCACCGTGTTCGTGCTGGCCTGCTTTGTCGGCTATCAGGTGATCTGGAACGTGACGCCCGCGCTGCATACGCCGCTGATGGCGGTGACCAACGCGATCTCGGGCATCATTGTCATCGGCGCGCTGCTGCAGGTCTCCAGCCCATCATGGGTGGTGGGCGTGCTGGCATTTGTTTCGGTGCTGATCGCCACGATCAACATCACCGGCGGCTTTCTTGTGACCCAGCGCATGCTGGGCATGTTCCGCAAAGACTAGGCGAGGGATCAGATCATGGCTCAAGGGCTTGTCACCGTCGCCTACATCGCGGCGTCCATTCTATTCATCCTCGCGCTGAGCGGCCTGTCGAAGCAGGAAACCGCGCGCCGGGGCAACGTGTTCGGCATCGCGGGCATGGCGATCGCCATCGTCGCGACCATCGCCGCGCCGCAGGTGGTCTCCTACGCCATCATCGCCCCGGCCATGATCATCGGTGCGCTGATCGGCGGTTATGTGGCGAAGAAGGTCGAGATGACCGGGATGCCGCAGCTTGTCGCGATCCTGCACAGCTTCGTCGGCCTTGCCGCCGTGCTGGTGGGCATCAACAGCTATATCGATCCGAACAGCGTCTTCACCGGGATCGAGAAAACGATCCACGAGGTCGAGATCTTCCTGGGCGTGTTCATCGGCGCCATCACCTTCACCGGTTCGGTCATCGCCTACGGCAAGCTGGATGGCCGCATTTCCGGCACGCCGCTGATGCTGCCGTTCCGGCACGGCATCAACGCCGGGGCGGTGTTCATCTGCCTGCTGCTCGGCTACTGGTTCCTGGGGGTCGAGGATCATGGCGGCATCTGGCTGCTGCTGCTGATGACGCTGATCGCCTTTGCGGTCGGGGCGCATCTGGTGATGGGCATCGGCGGCGCGGACATGCCGGTGGTGGTCTCCATGCTGAACAGCTATTCCGGCTGGGCGGCGGCGGCGACCGGTTTCATGCTGGGCAACGACCTGCTGATCGTGACCGGCGCCCTGGTCGGCTCGTCGGGCGCGATCCTGTCCTACATCATGTGCCGGGCGATGAACCGGCACTTCGTGGCGGTCATCCTGGGCGGCTTCGGTACCGGCGGCGGTGCTTCCGCGGCGGTGGAAGGCGAGGCGGTTCCGACCAGTCACGACAATGTCGCCGAGATGCTGTCGGAAGCGAACGAGGTCATCATCGTTCCGGGTTACGGCATGGCCGTGGCGCAGGCGCAGCAGACGGTCTCGGAAATCACCCGGCGTCTGAAGGCCAAGGGCGTCAACGTGCGCTTCGCGATCCATCCGGTGGCCGGACGCCTGCCGGGGCACATGAACGTGCTGCTGGCGGAGGCCAAGGTGCCTTATGACATCGTGCTGGAAATGGAAGAGATCAACGAGGACTTCGCCAAGACGGATGTCGTGCTGGTCATCGGCGCGAACGACATCGTCAACCCGGCGGCGCAGGACGATCCGAACAGCCCGATCGCGGGGATGCCCGTTCTGGAATGCTGGAACGCCCGGACGACGGTCGTGCTGAAACGTTCCATGGCGACGGGCTATGCGGGTGTCGACAACCCGCTGTTCTACAAGGACAACACCCGGATGCTGTTCGGCGATGCCAAGGAGAGCCTCGACCTGGTCCTGAGCAAGATCGAGAGCTGATTCATCCGTTGGGCGTCCGCCGCTTCAGAAGGGCGCGCGCCCACCGTTGATGCTCAGTTCCTGGCGCCACTCGCGGGCGATTTCCCGGCAGTGATAGGACTGGTCCAGCGTGATGTCGTCCTGCACGCGGAAGACCCAGTCCGACGCCTCTCGGCGTACGAGCGGATCGACGGCTGAATCGACCGCAAACCGGAAGAAGGCGCAGGCGCGCACCTTGTCGCTGTTGTACCTGTTCCGGCGGAAGAAATAGCGCCCCATCTCGATCTGGGCATCCGACAGTCCGCGAAACGCGGCGGTGCGCAGATATCTCAGTTCGGCGCGCAGATCCGGCGCACGCGCGACATGTGCGCGGTGCATCATCGCCATCCGGTAGGCAGCGCGGGATGAACCGCCTCTGATCGCCTTGCGGTACATGGCGGCGGCCATGTCATAGTTCTGCGAGACGCCCTTGCCGGTCTGATACATGGCACCCAGCGCCAGGGCGGCGCCGGCGTCGCCCTGGTCGGCAGCCTTCCGATACCATCTGGCTGCTTCGCCCAGATCACGCTTCACACCGCGGCCACGCTGGTACATCAAGCCCAGGTTGCGCTGCGCCACCACATCGCCCTCGGCGGCAAGCGCCTTCCATATGCGAACAGCGCCCGCGTAATCGCCCACGCGGTATTCCAGCACACCGACGCACGCGTCGATTTCCAGATCGCCGTCGCAATGGTTCGCGTTCAGCATCGAACGCGAGGGAATCTGTTGTGGCAGTTGCTGGGCCGCAGTCCCGACCGTCAGGGTGGTCAGTACTGCGATTGCAGCCATCGTCCGCTTCAGCGGCTTCTTCATGAACGCCATTACTCTACTCCGGCTGTTTTATGAAACAGATGGGGCCTGCGCGGCGACCGCCAAGCTGCCGCGACATGGTGACCCTGCCGGCGGAGATCAGCACGCCAGGGTGATCGTGATGAGCAGACCGCCGAGGTCCGATCGGCCAAGTTCGAACACGCCCTCGTAGCTCTCCACCATGTCGCGCGCGATCGACAGTCCCATGCCGGTTGCGCCCGGTCCGCCGTCCATGCTGTTGCCGCGCCGCATGGCATCGTCAATGCCCGCGCCGTGAAGGCCTTCCCCGTCATCTTCAATGCGCAGCACCAGCGCGGCATCGACCCGCTCTGCGGAGATACGGACGCGTGTACGGGCGTGGCGCACGGCGTTCTCCAGCAGGTTCCCGACAACATCGTGCAGGTCGGCTTCCTCGACCTTGGCCGAGAGTTGGGGAGCGATGGCTGTGTCGACCTGCAGGCCGGCCTCCTCGATCCGGGGACGGAGCACCCTGACGATGCCCTCGACCACGGGCAGCAGCCGCGTCACGGCGTGCCGCACACCGGGGCCGGCCGAGCGGGCGAGCGCCAGATGATGGTGGACATGGTCGAGTGCCGCCTGCGCCTGTGCGCGGACCTCCCGATCCGAGGCCGTGCCCGATTTTTCCGCCGCCTGGATGATGATGCTCAACGGCGTCTTCAGCGAGTGCGCCAGCGCACCGGCCTGCTCACGGGCGCGGTTGATCAGGTTGGTCTGGGCCGTTTTCAGCGCGTTGACCTCCTGCGCGGCGACGGCCACCTCGTCGGGCACATCCTCGCTCAGCCTTTCGATCTTCCCGGCCCTGAGGTCCGCCATTTCCTGATTGAAGCGGCGCATGGACCGCAGCGACAGGAAGGCGATCAGGGTTGCGGCCAGCAGCGCCAGCAACCCCTCTGCCACCAGCGCCATCAGGAAAAGCCGGCCGATATTCGCCTCGATCCGTTGGAAATCGCTGACATCGAGGCCGACGGTCAGGCTGGCGGGCTTGCCCTCGAACGTGATCGGCAGGCGGATCGTCCTGAGCGTCTGGCCGACCGGGCCGTTCATCTCTCCGAGGACTTCCTGATCGGGCGGTACGGGGCTTGCGGGCAGCGTGGTGTCCCACAACGACCGGGATCGGATCGGGGCCAGGGGCGCGCCGGCGTCCAGGCCGATCTGCCAGTAGGCACCGGAGAAGATCTCCGAGAATCGCGGCGGGCCGAAGCTGGCGAATTCGCCGTCCGCCCGGTTCATGCCCTCACGGGCGTCCGCGGCGACGTGCTGGGCCAGCAGTTGCAGTTCGCGATCCCGAAGGTTCGACAGTTCGCTCTGCAGCAACTGGCGGGCGATCAGGGTGGAGATGATCGTCACGCCCAGAATACCGAGCGCCGACAACAGCAGAATGCGGTAGGTCAGCGGCCAGCGCGTGAGGGCGGACATCACGCGGCCGCAGGATGATCAGCGTCAAATCGATAGCCCAGGCCGCGCACGGTTTCGATCCGCTCCCGACCGATTTTTCGCCGGATGCGGCTGATCAGGACTTCGGTGCCGTTGGACAGCGCTTCGGAGTCAAGATCATGCACGTGATCCATGATCTGGTTCTTGGACATGACCCGCCCGGCATTGTGCGCCAGATAGTTCAGGATGCGGTATTCGTGCGCCGTCAGCCGGACATCCTGACCGTCGACGAAAACCCGCTGGGCAGCGGTGTCGATCTCCAGCGAGCCGAACCGCAGGGACGCTTCTTTCTGTCCCCCGGCGCGGCGCAACTGGGCCCGCACCCTGGCCAGCAGTTCCTCCTGATGGAACGGCTTGGTGATGTAATCGTCCGCGCCCGCGTCCATCCCGGCGACCTTCTCCCGCCAGCCGTCCCGCGCCGTGAGCAGGATCACCGGGGCATCGTTCTTCTCGCGCCGCCAGCCTTTCAGCAGGCTGATGCCGTCTTCGCCCGGCAGATTCACGTCCAGCAGCACCAGATCGAAGGGCGCGATGTCCATAATCTCGGCGGCATCTTCCGCGCTCTCGGCGACGTCGACCGCATAGGAAGCCCGTTCCAGTGTGTCCTTCAGCCCTTCGCGCAGGGCGCGTTCGTCTTCCACCACCAGAATACGCATGATCTCAACCCACCTTGCGGACGTCGCCGGTGGCGGCGTCGGCCTCGAAACGTTGCAGCTTGCCGTCCGGGTAGCGCCACAGAATCCGGTACACGCCCTCATCGAACTTGATCGAGGCCGCCTCGCCACCGCCACTGCTGCGGATCTGCTCCACGATCTGCGACAGGGGCACCTTCTCTGTCTGTGCGATCCCTGTCTGCGCGATGCGGACCGGCTCACCGCTGCCGGCGGCCCAGGCGGGGGCCGCCAGCAGACACGCGAGCGTCAGTGCAATGGCGATGGGTAGTCTGCGGTACACGATCCTGCCTTCTGTTCGCGTTCTTCCCGATCAGCGATTGAAATCGCGGGAAAACCTTCTGTCTCTGTTGGTACGCCGGTTGACCTCATTGTCGGACCTTTCGGCGCGTCTGCCAATGGTCCGGTTGCGCGAAGGGTAACTTTCGACGACGCGGCCGGTTTCCCCGTCGACCCGGACCACGACGGATCCGCGCGAACGGTTGAAGCCGCGCACGGTGTATATGCGATCATCCAGCGTGATTTCACGCACCCGCAAGTCGATATGGGCGTCGGCGATCCGCGCCGCCCTGGTCGCGCTGATCAGGCGGGGCCGGCGCGTGTCGTCGCGGCGGGCGTGTCGTCGTCCCAGACGATCGACCCTTTTGACCCTGGCCGTACGGCCATCGACATTGACGGCGATGCGGCCGAGCCGCGGGCTGAAACCCCGTACGATATAGGTGCGCCCCTGCCGTTCGACGTTGCGGATACGCAGCGGCGTATGCGCGTTGGCGGCCCGGCGGGCACGATCTTCGCTGATCAGCCGGTTGTGATGCTGCCCGCGATTGAGCAGCCGGAAGAAATCCCGGATATCGAACTGATGGTCGCGGCCATCGACGTGCAGGAAGGCACCGGCAGGGCCGCCGGCATGCTGTGCCTCAACCGGTTTCAGGACGCCCGCTTGGGCGGACAGGCTGGTGCCGATCAGAGCTGTCGCGACGACGACGAAGGCTGCTCGGGTTCTGAATGCTGACATCGGGATTCTCCCTTCGATTGTTGTTGCGGAAAACAATCTGGGCGAGTCGCGTGAACGACCTCTCAATTCAGTATTCATTCTCCGTTCAGAACGATTGACGGACGCGTGGTCTTTGATTTCTCAGCGGCAGGCTCTAGGTTTGCCGCTGATCAGTTGAAGCGATGGGAGACCCACATGACCGAAGCCTTTATCTGCGACGCCGTACGGACACCGTTCGGCCGCTTCGGCGGTGCCCTGAAGTCGGTTCGCGCCGATGATCTGGCCGCGCAGCCGATTGCCGCCCTGATGGAGCGCCAGCCGGACGTGGACTGGGCCGCGCTGGACGATGTGATCTACGGCTGCGCCAACCAGGCGGGTGAGGACAACCGCAACGTGGCCCGCATGGCCGCCCTGCTGGCCGGACTGCCGGAATCGGTGCCGGGATCGACCGTCAACCGGCTGTGCGGTTCGTCCATGGATGCGGTGGGTACCGCCGCCCGTTCGATCAAGTCAGGCGATGCGGACTTCCTGATCGCGGGCGGTGTCGAGAGCATGACCCGTGCGCCCTTCGTCATGGGCAAGGCCGAAGCGGCCTTTTCGCGGTCCGCCGACATCTACGACACGACCATCGGCTGGCGCTTCGTCAACCCGATGATGAAGAAGAATTTCGGCGTCGATTCCATGCCGGAGACGGCCGAGAACGTGGCCGAGGAATTCCAGATCAAGCGCGAGGATCAGGACGCCTTCGCCGCCCGCAGCCAGCAGCGCGCGGCGCGGGCGCAGGCCGACGGCATCTTCGCGGACGAGATCGCATCCGTTTCGATCCGTCAGCGCAAGGGCGATCCGATCATCGTCAGCGATGACGAGCATATCCGCGGCGATACGACGGCGGAGAAGCTGGCCAAACTGCCCGCACCGTTCCGCGAAGGCGGCAGCGTGACCGCCGGCAATGCATCGGGCGTCAACGATGGTGCCTGCGCGATGTTCGTGGCCAGCGAGGCCGCCGCCTCCCGCAACGGACTGACGCCGCGGGCCCGGATTCTGGGCATGGCCACACACGGGGTCCCGCCCCGCATCATGGGGTATGGCCCCGCACCGGCTTCGGAAAAGCTGCTCGCACGGCTGGGGCTGGAAATCGGCCAGATCGATGTCATCGAACTGAACGAGGCGTTTGCTGCCCAGGCGCTGGCCGTGACGCGCCAGCTGGGGCTGCCCGACGATGCGGAACATGTGAACCCCAACGGCGGCGCCATCGCACTTGGGCATCCGCTGGGTGCGTCCGGCGCGCGGCTGATCCTGACGGCCGTCAACCAGCTGCATCGCACCGGCGGTCGCTATGCGCTGTGCACCATGTGCATCGGGGTCGGCCAGGGGATCGCCATCGCGCTTGAGAAAGTCTGATCCGGGAACGGCTCAGACGGGTTCGGGGACGCCGAACCCGACATCGACGAAATCGCGTTCGCGGACGTGGAAAAGATCCAGCGGCTGGGCGCGCTGGTCGAGGTCGTGCACGTCCTTTTCGATCAGTTCATCGACGAACATCATCAGCGGCTGCCCCCTGGACCCCGTCAGCGGATAGCCCATCGATTCCCCGACCGTCCGCTTACCCGATCTGTAGCGCGCCTCGATGACGACCCGCATGCCGCAGGGCTGGGTCGCGGTATTCCAGAGGGCACGGTAGGCGGTTGCGCGCCGGTCTTCCGAGACGAACTCCAGGTAATCCCGGCCCGTCGGATCGAAACCGAAGCGCTCGCTGATGGCGGTGCCGATCAGCCGCAATATCGATTTGTCCGGCTGCGAAAGATCGTGCAGCAGGACAAAGGGCAGGACGGTCTTTACCTGGGCCGGATCGAACATGCCGCGCGTCGGTATGGCATCGCCGCTGCGGGCGCGCAGTTCCCACCAGTAATCGTGGTGTCTGCGGCAGTGTGCACCGATCAGCCGTTGTTCGATCTCATTGCGTGTCATGACATGCTTTTTTCTGCTGCGGGTGAGTTTGGTACGCAGTGGTTCAACCGACCTTGTTAGGGAAAGAGGTTGAACGAATGGTTGCTTTCGGATCAACTTCCTTCAATGGCGCTTCAGATTGAAAAGAAAGCGCCAACGGGAGGAACGGTCATGGTGCGAACCGGAGCCGTGCCGGCTTTCGAAGGCTGGCACGCGTGAATTTCGTCTTTCGGAAACTGATGCGGCTGGTCGGCGTCGTTTTCGCCGTCTCCGTGATCACCTTTCTGATGGTCAGTGTCCTGCCGGGCGATGTGGCCTACGCAATCGCCGGCGAAGACGCGACGCTGGACGAGATCAACCGGATCCGCGCGGAACTGGGGCTGAACGATCCGATCCTAATCCGCTACTGGGACTGGGTGATCGGCTGTCTCTCCGGGGATTTCGGCGCAAGCATCCGTACGGGCGAGCCTGTTCTGGAAGCCATTTTCAGCCGTTTGCCGGTGACCATCGAACTGATGGTCCTGTCCCAGGTCTTCGCGGTTCTGCTGGCGATCCCGCTGGGTCTGTATTCGGCGTACCGGGCCGGGTCGCCCGCGGACAAGTCGATCACCACGGTGGGCTTCGTGTTTGTCTCGATCCCCAACTTCGTCTTCGCGCTGATCCTGATCTACGTGTTCGCAACCACGCTCGACCTCTTCCCCGTGTCCAAATACACCCGTATTGACGAGGGCCTGTGGGCCAACCTGCATTCGATGGCCTTGCCTGCGCTGGCGATTGCCGCAGGGGAGTGGGTCGTGCTGATGCGCGTGCTGCGCTCCGACCTGATCAACGTGCTGAAGGAAGACTACATCGCCATGGCCCGTTCCAAGGGTCTGCCGCCGGCCTATGTCCTGTTCCGGCATGCCCTGCGCCCGGCCTCGTTCACGCTGCTGACGATCATCGGCCTGCAGGTCGCCAACGTCATGAGCGGCGCGCTGGTGATCGAGACCATTTTCGCCCTGCCGGGGCTGGGTCGGTTGCTAGTCGAGAACATCTTCGCCCGCGATTTCATGATGGTGCAGGGCTGTGTGCTGTTCATCGCGGTATTCTACACGGTGATCAATTTCTCGGTGGACATGCTCTATGCCGTCATCGATCCGCGGGTCAGGATGGAGCGGCGGCATGGCTGAGGTGGAGGAGAAACCGCGTCGCCGCCGCAGGCTGGGACTGACGTTCTGGCTTTCCGTTGTCTGGCTGATCATCGTCGGACTGGGGGCGCTGACCGCCGATTTCCTGCCGATTGCCGATCCCGCCAACGCCGACTTCCTGTCGGTTGCGCAGCCGATCGGCGCGCAGGGCGAGCAACTGATGCAGCACACCGGCGAGTATGAGGAGCACACTTACTGGCTCGGATCGGACAACATCGGCCGGGATGTGTTCGCGCGTCTGCTCAAGGGGGCCCAGGCGTCGCTTCTCATCGGTCTGCTCTCGCCGCTGATCGGGCTGATCGTGGGCGGCAGTCTGGGTCTGATCGCCGGTTTTTACCGCGGCTGGTCCGAGGCCATCGTGGTGGCCGGGATCGATATCGTGCTGGCCTTCCCGGCGCTGGTGCTGCTGACCGCCGTGATCTTCTACGCCGGAGCCACCACGACGAACGTCATTCTGTCGCTCGGATTTCTCTCGGTCCCCGCGTTCACGCGTGTGGCGCGGGCGACCACGCTGGCGTTCGCGCAGCGGGAGTTCGTGCTGGCCGCGCGGGCCAGCGGGGCGAGCGATTTCCGCATCCTGACGCGGGAACTGCTGCCGAACGTGCTGGTGCCGATGCTGGTCTACGGCCTGCTGGTGACGGCGGTGCTGATCGTGGTCGAGGGCGTGCTGAGCTTTCTGGGCCTGGGCGTTCAGCCTCCCGCGATGTCCTGGGGCACGCTGATCGAATCCGGTCGCGATTTCCTGGAGGACGCCCCGCACATCACCTTCATCCCGGCGGCCGTCATGTGCCTGACCGTGCTGTCATTCAACCTGATCGGAGACCAGTTGCGCAATCTCGGCGACACGCGGGAGAGCCGGCTGTGAGCGGGCCGCTGCTTTCCCTGCAGAATGTGGCAGTGCATTTCGACACGCCGCAGGGGCGCCTGCGGGCGGTCGACGGGGTGGATCTGGAACTGGGCCACGGCCGCACGCTGGGGATCGTCGGCGAGTCGGGCTCCGGCAAGTCGGTGCTGTCGCGCACCATCATGGGACTCTGGCCGTCGAATGCACACCTCGGCACGTCCAGCCGCATAATGCTGGAAGGGCAGGATCTGCTGTCGCTGCCGGAGAAACAGCTTCGCCGGATTCGCGGACCCGAGATATCGATGATCTTTCAGGATCCCATGACTTCCCTCAATCCGGTGATGACCATCGGCCGCCAGATTTCCGAAGCCCCGATCCGGCATCTGGGCAAGTCGAAAGCCGAGGCCCGCGATCTGACCATCGAATTGCTGACGGCGGTCGGCATCCCCCAGCCCGAAGAGCGGATCAGGGCCTATCCGCATCAGTTGTCCGGCGGAATGCGCCAGCGCGTGGCGATTGCCATGGCGCTGGCCTGCCAGCCGAAGCTGCTGATTGCCGACGAACCGACCACGGCGCTGGATGTGACCGTGCAGGCAGAGATCCTGGACCTGCTGGCGCGGCAGACCCGCGAACGGCAGATGGCCCTGATCCTGATCACCCACGATCTGGGCGTGGTCGCGGGACGGACCGACGATGTGGCCGTGATGTATGCCGGGAGGGTGGTGGAGCGCGGGTCGACCCGGCAGTTGTTCGGGGACATGCGCATGCCCTATACCGAGGCGCTGCTGAAATCGATACCGCGCCTGGATGATCCGCCGCACAAGGTGCTCAATACGGTCGGCGGACGGCCACCGAACCTGGTGGCACCGTCTGCCGGCTGCCGGTTCGCGCCGCGGTGCCCCTACGCGGACGCGGGGTGCGAGGCGGCTGAACCGTCGCTTGAACAGGCCGCAGACCCCGGCCATCAGTTCGCCTGCTTCAAACCCCTGAACACCCGGGCTGTGGCATGACCGATCCCGTACTGGAAGTGGAAGGGCTGGTGGTCGAATTCGGGCCGGTGAAAGCCGTTTCCGACATCAGTTTCACGGTCCGGTCCGGCGAGACGCTGGGGCTGGTCGGCGAGTCGGGTTGCGGCAAGTCATCGACCGCGCGCGCGATCATGCAACTGCCCCGGCCCACCGGCGGATCCGTGCGTCTGAGCGGACAGGAACTGACCACGGCCAAGGGGGAGAGGCTGCGGGCGCTGCGCCCGAAACTGCAGATGATCTTTCAGGATCCGATCTCTTCGCTGAACCCCCGGCGCACGGTACTGGAGATCGTCAGCGCACCGCTGGAAGTGATCGGATGGGGGGATCGCGACAGCCGCCGGGGAGCCGTCGTCAAGGCACTGGAAGCCGTCGGGCTCGATCCGGAGATTTCGCTGAACAGGCGGCCTCACGAATTCTCGGGCGGGCAGTGCCAGCGCATCTCGATCGCCCGCGCGCTGGTCCTCGACCCGCAGATGCTGATCTGCGATGAACCGGTTTCGGCGCTGGATGTATCCGTGCAGGCGCAGATCCTCAACCTGCTGCACGAGATGAAGGCCCGCTACAATCTGACCATGCTCTTCATCAGCCACGATCTGGCGGTGGTGAAGAACATCTGCGACCGGGTCGCCGTCATGTACCTCGGCAAGATCTGCGAAGAGGCGGGGTCGGAGGAACTGTACCGCCATCCGCGCCATCCCTACACCAGGGCGCTGCTCGCATCGGTGCCGGAACCGGACCCCGAGATCCGGCCCGAACCGGTGAACCTGACTTCCAGCGAACTGCCGTCGCCGATCAATCCGCCGTCCGGCTGCCGGTTCCGTACGCGGTGCCCGAAGGCACAGGCGGTCTGCGCCGACACCGAGCCGCCGCTGGAAGAACTGGCGCCGGGGCATCGGGTTGCCTGCCATTTCCCGATTGAAGAGCCGGCGGCGAGCGTCTAACCACAGAGCCTGCGGTACAGCACAGGCGCGGAGCGGGAAGATGAGCGGCAGACCAACTTTTATCGACGACCTCGATTTCAATGCCGACGGACTGATTCCGGCCATCGCGCAGCAGCACGATACGGGCGAGGTTCTGATGATGGCGTGGATGAACGCCGCCTCGGTTGCCGAGACGCTGGAAACGGGAAGGGTGTGTTACTGGTCGCGATCGCGACAGCAGTTCTGGCGCAAGGGCGAAAGCTCCGGCCATCGGCAGCACCTGAAGGAACTCCGCTACGACTGCGACGCGGACACGATTCTGCTGCTGGTCGATCAGACCGGACCGGCCTGCCACACCAACCGCAGAAGCTGCTTCTATCGCGCGGTGCGGGACGGCGAGACTGTCGAGATCATGACGCCGGAGGCGACGTAACCTCGATCTCCGAAGCGCCTGTCGACACGCGCGCGGACGGAAAGACCAGCGTTGCCGTCGATCCGACGCCGACCCGGGATTCGAATTCCAGGTGACCGCCGTGCAGTTCGATCATGCGCTTCACCAGCGGCAGGCCCAGGCCCGTGCCCTCCTGCTCCGCGCGGTTCAGCGATGATTCCACCTGACCGAAGGGGCGCATGATCTTGTGCATGTCCTCAGGCGCGACGCCGATGCCCTGATCCGTGACGGCGATGGCCATCCCGTCGTCGTCGGTGCGACGGGCCGTGATCGTGACCTCGCCCTCATGGCGCGAGAACTTGATCGAGTTGCCCACCAGGTTGATCAGCATCTGTTTCAGCACGCGGGCATCCGCCGTCAGTTGCGGCAGATCGTCGGGAATGTCCTTGCGCAACCGGAGTTTGCGCGCGGAGGCCCGCTCGACCAGCATCCGCATGGCGCCGTCGACGATGGTCGGGATATCGATCGCGCTTTCCTGCAGTTCGAACTGCCCGGCCTCGACCTTGGACAGGTCCAGCAGTTCGTTGATGATCTCCAGCAGGTGCGTGCCGCTTTCGTGGATGTCCTTTGCGTGCGTCTTGTAGCGCGGATCGGAATGCGGCCCGAAGCCCTCAATCATGAACAGTTCCGAGAAACCGAGGATCGAGTTCAGCGGCGTGCGCAGCTCATGGCTCATCAGCGCCAGGAACTCCGATTTGGCGCGGTCGGCGGTCTCGGCCCGCACCAGCGCGTCGCTCAGCTCGGTCTCGCGGTTCTTCAGTGCCGACAGATCCAGCAGGGTGGAAACCACGCCGCCCTTGCGGGTGCGGTTGTGGTTCATGGCGATCCAGGTGCCGCTCTGGAATCGCACGACATCGCTGTTGGTGCCGGACTGGTGCTCATTGACGGTCTGGCGGATCCACCGTTCGTAGCCCGTCATGTCGTCCAGCAGGTCCGCAGGCACCATGCCCGCCCGCAGCAGGGTCTCGAACCGGGTGCCGGGCTGCGCCACCTCTGCCGGAAGTCCCAGCATCCGGGCGAACCGGTCGTTGTTCACGGTCAGATGGCCATCCACATCGAACTGGGCAAACCCTTCGGATGTGCTCGCGATGGCGTCCAGCAGGTTGGTCCGCGCCACCGACAGTTCGGAAAGCAGGGCGTCATTGGCGACCCGGGCCTTGATCATGTCCGCGAAAGAGACATAGACGCTGCGCGCCATGGTCAGCAGGACGGCGACATACAGCACGATCATGATGCACAGCATCAGGTACAGCGGGTCGCCGATGGAGACGTATCGTATTGCCAGCGGCAGCACGCAGCCGATGGTGAAGCCGATCGAGGCGGCCGGGACCGTGGCGAGCACCATCGCGCCGCCCGCGCCCATCGCGGCGATGATCAGGCCGATGATCGCCTGCTCGGGCGATGGCTCGACCGGGATCAGCCATGCCGCGCCAGCGCCCCAGATGATACCCTGGATCGTCGCCGCGCGTGCCAGCCGTCGCGGGCCGCGTTCACTGACATGCAGCGGCGGTCTTTGCTTGCGACGGCTGCGCCAGCGGAAGAAAGCGGCCGTCGCCATGATGGTCAGAAGCCCCGCCCAGACGGCGCCGAACAGGCTGTTCTCGTCCGTGCGTGCGATCAGGGCGGTCAGGATGGCGTTCACGGCCAGCGCGATGAACATCAGCGGCGCGCGGTTCACGACCACGGCCATCTGCTGCACGCGAATCTGGACCGCTTCCGGCGTTTCGCCCAGATCGTGACTTACCCAATATGTGCGGAAGCCGGACATCTCGGGGTCGATCGCTCCTTCAGGTTGGCAGGACGTGCCGGTGGAATCTCTCGCAGGTGGTGTTATTACACTACATGAAAGCCGTGGGCGAAAGGATCGCGGGAATCGATGAATATTGTGTTCAGGCCGTGAATATGTGCCCAGCCCCGGATCGAGGGGCGTATGGCCGGTCTGCCCGCGACGTCCAGAACCTCTTCGACACGTCCTTCGAACTGGCTGCCGATGATCGATTCGTGCACGAAGTCTGATCCCTCGGCCAGATCGCCGCGCGCGAAGAGCTGTGCCATGCGCGCCGAGGTGCCGGTGCCGCAAGGGGAGCGGTCGATGGCCTTGTCGCCGTAGAAGACCGCATTTCGCGCGTCAGAGGTTTCGAGCCTGGGCACGCCGGTCCACATGATGTGGCTGACCCCTCTGATGGTCGGGTCTTCCGGATGGATCGCCTCGATCTTCGCATTGATCCGGTCCCGCAGCGGCGGACTCAGGCGCTGGATGTCGCCCGGCGAAAGGTCGGCCATGTCCGTGAAATGCGCCTGCGGTTCGATGATCGCATAGAAATTTCCGCCATAGGCGATGTCGACCGTCAGGCTGCCGAGTTCAGGACAGTCTACCGAAACGCCGGTTTCCAGCAGGAAGCCGGGTACATTGGTGATCCGGACCCACGCGACGTGTCCCCCTTCCAGCGCGTATTCCGCCCGCACCACACCGGCGGGCGTATCCAGCATCAGGACACCGTCCTCCCGCGGGACGACCAGCTTGCGTTCGATGATGGCGGTGACCGTGCCAATGGTCCCGTGGCCGCACATGGGCAGGCAGCCCGAGACCTCAATATACAGTACGCCGATATCGCAGTCGTCGCGGCAGGGCGGCACCAGAATGCTGCCCGACATGACGTCGTGGCCGCGCGGTTCGAACATCAGACCGGTACGGATCCAGTCGTACTCGGCCATGAGATGCTGCCGCTTTTCGCTCATCGTGCCGCCGCGAACGACCGGCGCACCGCCCGCGACGACGCGCACGGGATTGCCGCAGGTATGTCCGTCGATGCAGAAGAATGTGCCTTCGCCTGTGCCCATTCGATCCCCCTCCATGCCGGTGGCCTGTACCGCCGCCCGCATCTATTGTGTGAGCACACAGCCTCGCCGCCAACCGGGAATGCCGCACATGAGCCAGATCGCCGACGACCGTGCGCTGCTGCGCCGCCTGCTGGATGCCGCGATCGACCGGGTCCGGCCGGAAAACTGCGTGGCGCCGTTCCTGCCCGGTCCGGCTGCGGGGAAGACCGTGGTGGTCGGAGGCGGCAAGGCGGGCGGGGCCATGGCCGCCGCGTTCGAGACCGCCTGGGCCGCCGCCGGTCATGCGCCGGTCGAGGGGCTGGTCGTGACCCGCTACGGCTACGCCAAGCCCACCCGGCACATCCGCGTCGTCGAAGCCGCGCATCCGGTGCCCGACGAAGCCGGGCTGAAGGCCACGGCGGACATGCTGGAACTGGTCAGGGGGCTGGGCCCGGACGATCAGGTGATCTGTCTGCTGTCCGGCGGCGGATCGGCACTGCTGACCTGCCCGGCGGAGGGCGTGAGCCTTGCCGACAAGCAGGCGGTGACGAAGGCCCTGCTGCGCTCGGGCGCACCCATTCAGGACATCAATGCGGTCCGCCGTCACCTGTCGGCGATCAAGGGCGGGGGGCTGGCCCGTGCCGCCGGCCCGGCGAAGGTGGTGACCCTGGCAATTTCGGATGTCGTGGGGGACGATCCGCTGGTGATCGCCTCCGGCCCGACCGTGCAGGACCCGACGTCGGCTGCCGATGCGCTGGCCGTACTCGACCGCTGGAAGATCACACCGCCGCCCGCGATCACGGTACATCTGAAAAAGCCGACACAGGCGGAATCATCATTCCCCGACACCGACTATCGCCTGATCGCCACGCCGGGCCAGGCGATGAAGGCGGCGGCGGAGATGGCGCGGGCCAACGGGCTTCAGGTGATGGACCTGGGCGATGCGCTGGAGGGCGAGGCGCGTGACCTGGGCGCACGCCATGCGCGACTCGCCCGCAGCCTGCAGCGTGACACCCAGGATACGCTGATCCTTTCGGGCGGCGAACTGACGGTAACCGTCGCGGGCGAAGGCGGGCAGGGCGGTCCGAACCGGGAATATGCGCTGGGCCTGGCATTGGCGCTGGGCGGCGCGGGCGGCATTACGGCGATCGCGGCGGATACCGATGGCGTCGACGGGTCGGGCGAGGCCGCCGGGGCGCTGGTCGATGCCACGGTATGGCAACGGGCGCGGGACGCCCGTATCAGTCTCGGGGCGATGCTGGCCGCCAACGACAGCCATGCCTGTTTCGAGGCGCTGGGCGATCTTGTCGCAACCGGGCCGACGTTCACCAACGTCAACGACTTCCGTGCCATCATCGTCCGGTCACGCAGGGAGAGGTTTCATGCACCGTAATCGCCAGACCAAGATCCTTGCAACGCTGGGGCCGGGCACATCGACGGCGGCACGCATCGCCAAGCTGTTCGATACCGGTGTCGATGTGTTCCGCTTCAATTTCAGCCACGGCAGCCATGCCGATCACCGCAAGCGCCATCGCATCGTGCGCGCGCTGGAGGAGGCGCGGGGCCGGCCCATCGGCATTCTGGCCGACCTGCAGGGACCGAAGCTGAGGATCGGCGCGTTCGAGAACGGCAGGATCGAGATCAAGCGCGGTCAGAAGCTGCGCCTGGACCTGGATGACAAGCCGGGCACCGCGAAGCGGGTTCAACTGCCGCATCCCGAGATCTTCGAGGCGATGGAGGTTGGCAGCACGCTGCTGCTGGATGACGGGCGGGTCCGGCTGAAGGTGCTGGATCATGATGCGAAATCGGCCGAGACCGAGGTTATCTCGGGATCCGCCCTGTCGAACAACAAGGGCGTCAACGTGCCGGACATGCTGCTGAACCTGGCGGCGCTGTCCGACAAGGACCGCAAGGACCTGGATTTCGCGATCTCGCTGGGCGTGGACTGGCTGGCGCTCAGTTTCGTGCAGCGCGCCGACGATATTGCCGAGGCGCGCAAGCTGACCGGCGGGCAGGCGCACATCATGGCCAAGATCGAGAAGCCGTCGGCGGTCGAGCATATCGACGACATTCTGGAGATCGCGGACGGCATCATGGTGGCGCGCGGCGATCTGGGCGTCGAAACGCCGGTCGTGGGCGTGCCGTCGCTGCAGAAGGCGCTGGTACGTACCGCGAGGTCGATGGGCAAGACCGTCGTCGTCGCCACCCAGATGCTGGAGAGCATGGTCACGAGCCCGTTCCCGACACGGGCGGAGGTCTCGGATGTGGCGACGGCGGTCTATGACGGCGCGGATGCCGTGATGCTGTCGGCGGAAACCGCGGTCGGGGATTTTCCGAACGAGGCCGTGGCGACGATGGACGGCGTGATCGAGGCGACCGAAAACGACAAGCACTATCGCGCCATCCTGGAAGCCGAGCACGCCGTGCCCGAGGCCACCGCCGCGGATGCGATCACGGCGGCGGCGCGGCAGGTGGCGGAGACCATCAAGGCGGCGGCGGTCGTTACCTATACCACCTCGGGTTCGACCACCCTGCGGGCCGCGCGGGAGCGTCCTTCGATGCCGATCCTCTGCCTGACGCCGAAACAGGAGACCTCGCGGCGTCTGACCCTGTCGTGGGGGGTGCGTCCGGTGCTGACCGACGACGCCAGCAACATGGCCGACATGGTCGAGCGGGCCTGCCGCATCGCGCTGCGCGAGGACCTGGCCAAGCCGGGCCAGCGGCTGGTGATCACCGCCGGCGTGCCCTTCGGGACGCCCGGGGCGACGAATATCCTGCGCATCGCGTGGGTGGACGGGTAACATAGACCGAGCTTGCACCTGGGGAGGACGCAATGAGCTGGAAGAATGTCGAGATCGAGAAACGAGGCCCGCTGGCCATCGTCACCATGGACCGGAAGGAAAAGCTGAACGCCTTCAATCCGACGCTGATGCGGGAGATGACCGAAGTCGCGCGCAGCTTCCATGGCGATCAGGAGACGCAGGCGGTCGTGCTGACGGGTCCGAAGGACTATTTCAGCGCCGGTGCCGACCTGACCGATACCGAAATGTGGCAGATGGACGGTCTGACCGACGTGCAATTGCGCGACCGGTTCTATCTGGGCGTCCGTCTGAGCGAGGCCTGGGAAACCATGCCCCAGATCACCGTCTGCGCGATCGAGAAGCTGGCGGTCGGCGCCGGCGTCGCCCTGCCGCTGGCCTGTGACTGGCGGGTGATGGGCAAGGGGGCCTACCTCTATGTGCCCGAGATCAAGATCGGCCTGAACCTGCAATGGGGCGCCCAGCCCCGGCTGACGCGGCTTGTCGGTCCGGCCCGCGCGAAACGGATCATCATCCTGTGCGAGCGCATGTACGCCGATCAGGCGCTGGACTGGGGCCTGGTCGATGAGGTTGCCGAGGATGGGCAGGCGAAGGAGAAGGCCATCGAACTGGCGTTGCGCTCGACCGAGATGCCAGCCGCCGCCGTGCGCATGGTTAAGGAAGCGGTGAACGCCACGGCGAACGCCCTGAACCATGTCGCCAGCTATGCCGATGCGGACCAGAGCTGGCTGACCAGCACGATGTCGGCCGCCCGCGAGGCGCGGAAGAACTTCGGCAGCAAATGAGCAGCGGGACGATGCGTATCGGCTGCGGTGCCGGGTTCTCTTCCGACCGGCTGGACGGGGCTGTCGATCTGGCCCGCGATGGCGAACTGGATGCGCTGGTGTTCGAGTGCGTCGGCGAACGCACGCTGGCCTTCGGGCACCGGGACCGGCGTGCCGACCCGCAGAAGGGCTACAACCCGCAGCTTGAAACCAGGCTGAAGGCGGTCTGGCCGCTGACACTGGCGGGTGGATGCACCATCGTCACCAACATGGGGGTCGCCAATCCCTTGCGCGCGGCGGAAGTCGCCATGGGACTGGGGATCGAAGGCGCGTCGGTGGCCGCCGTGCTGGGCGACGATGTAACCGACCGGATCGGACCGGAGACGCCGCTGGACGGCGGCGCGATGACGGTCGCCGATGTGGACCGGACCCTGCTGGGGGCCAACGCCTACATCGGTGCGGACGCCCTGCTGCCTGCCATCGAGAGCGGGGCTTCACTGGTGATCGGCGGGCGTCTGGCCGATCCGTCCATGTTCCTGTCGCTGCTGCGCCATCGCTTCGGCTGGGCCGGTGACGACTGGCAGCGGATGGGCGCGGGCACGCTGGTCGGGCATCTGATGGAATGCGGGACGCAGATCACCGGCGGCTACTTCGCCGACCCCGGCTACAAGGACGTACCGGACCTCGCGATGGTCGGCTATCCCATCGCCGAGATCGACGCCGACGGCACCGTGACCATCACCAAGCTGACCGACGCGGGCGGCATGGTCACCTCGGCGACGGTGAAGGAGCAGGTGATGTACGAGGTGCATGACCCCGCGCGCTATCTGACACCCGATGTCACCGCCGATTTCAGCGGCGTGCGGATCGATGACCGCGGGCAGGACCGCGTGACGGTCAGCGGTGCGGGCGGGGCGACGCGTCCGGATACGCTGAAGGTGACCGTGGCCTTCGACGGCGGATTGCTGGCTGAAGGCGAGGTCTCCTATGCCGGGCGCGGGGCCATCGATCGCGCGCGGCTGGCGGGCGAGGTCGCCGAGCACCGTCTGCGCAAGGTGCACGGCTTCACCGAAGATCTGCGCGTCGACCTGATCGGCGTCAGCAGCCTGCACGCGCATCAGGACTATGGCGTGCCGTCCGCCGAGACCGACGTGCGCCTGCGCATCGCCGGGCGGTTCATGGATCGCGAACGGGCCGACAACCTGCTGTGGGAGGTCGAATCCCTGCTCTGCTGCGGCCCGGCGGGCGGTGGCGGCTTCCGGGGACGCGTGACGCCCTCGGTCGTGACCCACGACGCCTTCCTGCCTCGGGGTGATGTGCCGACGCGCATCGAGGTGTTCGGGCCATGAGCAGGACCATTCCCCTCCGCGAGATCGCCCACGCCCGCGCCGGCGACAAGGGCAACACCTCCAACATCTCGGTCTGGGTGAACGACCCGGCGGATTATGACCTCGTCCGGACGCAGGTGACGGCGGAAGCCGTGAAGGCCCATTTCGGCGATCAGGTGAAGGGCACGGTCACGCGCCACGAACTGCCCAACCTGCATGGTCTGAACTTCGTCATGACCGATGCACTGGACGGCGGCGTCAACGGCTCGCTGAACCTGGACGGCCACGGCAAGAGCTGGAGTGCAATTCTGCTGGAAATTTGCCTATAATATGGATTGGGCATTTTCTAAATTTCGAGCGTGGAAACGACCATGATCAATTTTGATGATAATACATTACATGAACTATTTGGTGCAGAAGATGCGGAAAACGAATCTAGAGAACGTCTAAAATCGTATTTTTTCCGAAACAAGGCTTATGAGAACCTTACATCGGGGCGTCCGATTAGGGTGCTGGTTGGACACAAAGGGGTTGGTAAAAGTGCGTTATTGAAGGTGGCGTATTATGAAGATGTAGAAAATAATAGGATGGCTTTATGGATACAACCCAATGAATTGCGTGGTATTGCGACGGAATCAGGGGGAGATCTTAATTCTTTAATTGAATCTTGGAAACACAAGATACTGAGCGTAATTTACACAAATATATGTGAGAATTTTATAGAAACAAAAGGGAGGAATTTTAACGAAAATATCGGAAAAACCGCCAAATCATTATTTAGATCGATTGACGAGATTCTTAGAAAAAGGGGAGGGAATGTCCAAGATATTGTCTCCAATCAAATAATAGATCGATATATGAATAAAGGTGAGATAATTGTGTATATTGATGATTTGGATAGGGGGTGGGAAGCTCGTCGAGAAGATATCGTCAGAATATCAGCGCTTTTAAATGCAATAAGAGATCTTGTCGGATCGGAAGAAAAATTGAAGTTCCGATTGGGATTGAGGTCAGATGTTTATTATTTGGTAAGAACATCTGATGAATCGACTGATAAAATAGAAAGACAGATTATTCCGTTAATTTGGAACAACCATGAAATACTTGTGATGTTTGCTAAGAGAATTGAGTCATATTTTGGCAGATCAGTGAATGAGGGAGAGCTTATTTGTAAACAACAGAGGGAGGTTGCCAGATATTTTGATCCAGTAATTGAATCTCGTTTTCAGGGAATGGGGAAATGGGAGAATGTTGCAGTGCACCGCGTGCTTTTGTCGTTAACGCGTAAAAGGCCGCGTGATCTTGTAAAGCTTCTATATGGTTCGGGTAGAGAGGCGCAACGTAATGGTCATTCGAAAATAGCCACTATGGACCTCCGGGGCACATTTGAAGCGTACTCGGGAGAAAGACTTCAAGATATAATTAACGAGTTTCGATCAGAGCTGCAAAATATAGAACAGTTAATTTACGGAATGAAGCCAAATGCTATCAGAAAGCGAAAAAAAGAAGAGCTTAAAACTCGAACATCGGACAATTATCTTTTTACAAATGATCAATTGGTGACGAAAATAAAAAACATCATGAGGCAGGCAAATTTCGCTTTCGTAAATGGTAATCGAGTTGATGCAAATTCCTTGGCTGAATTTCTTTATAAAATCGATTTCATTACCGCTCGTGTTGATGATGATGGTCATATAATACGAAGATTTTTTGACCAAAATAGAATATTGCAGAATCAATTTACAGATTTTGGATTCAATTGGGAAATACATCCAGCGTATAGATGGGCTTTGCAGCCGACCGATGTGCGCGACATATTTAGGAAGTTGGATCTAGAGGGGCGAGAATGACTCAATTATATTTCAAAATTTTTTGATGCCGCTTGAACTCTGGATCGCGTTTGCGTTGGCGAGTGCGGCGCTGCTGGCCATTCCGGGGCCGACGGTGATGCTGGTCGTCTCCTATGCGCTGGGGCGCGGTAGGTCGAGCGGCTGGGCCAGTGTGCCCGGCGTGACCCTGGGCGATTTCACCGCCATGACGGCGTCGCTGCTGGGGGCGGGGGCGATCCTGGCCACGTCGGCGACCCTGTTCACCGTGCTGAAGCTGGTCGGCGCGGCCTACCTGATCTGGCTGGGCATCAAGCTGTGGCGCGCGAAGCCCGAACTGGATCCCGTGACAGCCGGAACCGCGAAAGGCGGCAACCGGGCGATCTTCTGGCACGCCTATTTCGTGACCGCCCTGAACCCGAAGGGCATCGTCTTCTTCGTCGCCTTCGTGCCGCAGTTCATCGACCCGGCGGCACCCGGCCTGCTGCAGTTCGTCATCCTGGAAGCCACCTTCCTGACGCTGGCCGCGTTGAACGTGACACTGTGGGTGGTCGCCGCAGGCAGCCTGCGCGAGCGGTTCCGCGAACCCCGGACGCTGAGGCTGGTCAACCGCATCGGCGGCAGCTTCCTGATCGGTGCCGGACTGCTGACAGCGGCCATGCGGCGGGCGTAGTATCTGCGGTCGCGGTCGCACGGTTGGCGGCGCCGGGTGAGGGAGGCCATCATGATTACCGAACATGCGGTGAAGTCCGCGCGCCACACGACCTTCTACCTGGCCTCAGGCCCGGACGATGGCACGCCGATCATCTTCGTGCATGGCTGGCCGGAGCTGTCGATCTCCTGGCGTGGACAGTTGCCTGTCTTCGGCGGACTTGGTTTTCGCGCCATCGCGCCGGACATGCGCGGATACGGCCGGTCATCCTGCTACGACACGCATGGTGACTATTGCCTGGAAGAGATCGTGGCGGACATGGTCGAACTGCTGGATCACATCGGGGCCGAGCGTGCGATCTGGGTCGGCCATGACTGGGGCGCGCCCGTCGTCTGGGCGATGGCGCAGCACCACCCCGAACGCTGCCTCGGGATCGCGAACCTGTGTGTGCCCTACCTTCCGGAAGCCCTGTCGCCGGAGACGCTGGCGCCGCTGGTGAACCGCGATATCTACCCCGAGGACCGGTTCCCGGTCGGGCAGTGGGACTACTTCCTGTACTATCGGGAGAACTTCGAGGCGGCCTGCGCGGCGTTCGAGGCCGACCCGGCCGCCACCGTCCGCATCCTGTTCCGCTCGGGCAGTCCGGACGTGATGGACAAGCCGGGACGGACGGCATCGGTGCGGGCGTCCAACGGCTGGTTCGGCGGCGGCGGCGCGCCGGACTTGCCGCGCGATGCGAATGTCATCTCCGCGGCGGAGGAGGCGGCCTACGCGGCGGCGCTGACGCGGAACGGGTTCTTCGGGCCGGACAGCTGGTACATGAACGGCGACGCCAATCAGGCCTTCGCAGAGCAGGCCCGTGACCGGTGGCGGCTGACGATGCCGGTGCTGTTCATCCACGCGAAATACGATGTGACCTGCGAGACGCTGGTTTCCCGTCTTGCCGATCCGATGCGGGAATGGTGCTCCGATCTGACGGAGCATACCGTCGAAAGCGGCCACTGGATGGCGCAGGAGAGGCCGCGCGACGTCAACAGCGCGCTGGCAAGATGGCTGGGGCGCAAGCTGCCCGAGTACTGGCGGGGATCGTGAAACCGGCCCGCGTCGAGCGACCCGGACCGCTCAGCCCGCGATTTCTTCCGTTATGACCTCGAAGCCCGTCAGTTCGTTCGGCCCGAACGTGTGGGTCAGCGGCACGTCGGCGGCGTCGCGGCCGGTGGCGATCAGAATACGACCGATCATGGGCGTGTTGTTGCGTGGATCGAAGGTCTGCCAGCGTCCGCTGAGATAGACCTCCATCCAGGCCGCGAAATCGCCGGGCGGATGGGGCAGCGGTTTACCGATGTCGCTGAGATAGCCGGTGCAGTAGCGGGTCGGGATGTTCATGCAGCGGCAGAGCGCCACGGCCAGATGGGTATAGTCGCGGCAGACGCCACGGCCCTCTTGCAGGGCTTCGGCGGCCGTCCGGGTCGCGCGGGAATGCTGATAGCCGAAGGTGATGTGATTGTGCACGAAATCGCAGATCGCCTGCACCCGCGCCCACCCCAGCGGCGTGTTGCCGAACTGCTGCCAGGCGAAGTCCGACAGCTTGTCCGTCTCGCAGTAGCGGCTGCCGAGCATGTACATCAGCACGTCCGGCGGCAGGTCCTCGACCGGAGTCTGCCAGGCATTCATGTCGACGGGATCGGGTTCGCCCGAATCCTGGATGACGGTTTCCGTGGTCAGGACGAACTGGCCGGGCGGTGCCACCAGGCGGCTGCACCAGTTGCCGAAGCTGTCGCGATAGCTGGTGATCGGAACGGCGGGAATGCTGTGCAGGTGATCGGGCCGTTCCAGCATGCCGACGCGTGAATGATGGACGTTCAGAAGCATGATCATCGGCGTCGGCTGATGCATCTGATAGGTGAAGGTCGTGCCAAGTTGTATGCGCATGCCGCCACGATAGCACGGCTGCGCCGTCAGCGCTGGAATGATGCCCGCCCCGCCGGGACGGTACCGGCGGGGAGCGGACGATCAGACGTTATTTCAGCGCGGCGCATGCCTTCTGGATACGGGTGCAGGCCTCGGTCAGCGCCTCGGTCGAGGTCGCGTAGGAGATGCGGAAGTGCGGCGTCAGGCCGAAGGCCTCGCCCTGCACCGTCGCCACGCCGGCACTTTCCAGCAGATAGGTCACGAAGTCCGTATCGTTCGTGATCTTCTTGCCGTCGGGCGTGGTCTTGCCGATGCAGCCCGCGCAGGACGGGTAGACGTAGAAGGCACCTTCCGGCGTCGGGCAGTGCAGCCCCACGGCCTCATTCAGCATGCGCACGACCAGATCGCGGCGGTCCTGAAACACCGCGTTGCGCTCGGCAATATAGTCGTTCGGGCCGGTCAGCGCCTCGACCGCGGCGGCCTGGCTGACCGATGACGGGTTCGACGTCGACTGCGACTGGATCTTGTTCATGGCCTTGATCAGTTCGACCGGACCGCCGGCATAGCCGATGCGCCAGCCGGTCATGGCATAGGCCTTGGAGACGCCGTTGACAGTCAGCGTCCGGTCGTACAGATCGGGGCAGACCTCGGCGATGGTGGTGTATTCGAAGCCGCCGTAGACGAGGTGTTCATACATGTCGTCGGTCATGATCCAGACATGCTCGTGCTTCTTCAGGACCTCGCCCAGCGCGGCCAGTTCCTCGCGGCTGTAGGCGGCACCGGTCGGGTTGGAGGGGCTGTTCAGGATCAGCCACTTGGTCTTCGGCGTGATGGCCTTGTCCAGCGCCTCCGGCGACAGCTTGAAGCCCTGGTTCGGTCCGGCCTCGACAAAGGCGGGCTCGCCGCCGGCCAGCAGCACCATATCCGGATAGGACACCCAGTAGGGTGCGGGGATCAGGACCTCGTCGCCCTCGTTCATCGTCGCCATCAGGGCGTTGTAAAGCACCTGCTTGCCGCCGGTGCCGACGATGATCTGGTCGGGCGTGTAGTCCAGATTGTTCTCGCGCTTGAACTTGCCGACGATGGCCTGGCGCAGTTCGGGCGTACCGCCGACGTCGGTGTACTTCGTCTGGCCGTTGCGGATCGCGTTGATCGCGGCTTCCTTGATGTTGTCGGGCGTGTCGAAATCGGGCTCACCGGCACCGAGACCGATCACGTCTTTCCCGGCGGCCTTCAGTTCGCGGGCTTTCGCCGTGACCGCGATGGTCGGCGAGGGCTTGATGCGGCTGAGCGACGACGCGAGGATCGACATGGTAGTTCTCCGTTCTGGAATCCGCCCCTCCGTCTGAAGGGCGCGCGGACCCTACGCCCGGGAAGCCCTCAATTCAAGAAAAGCCGGACGCGTCAAAACATCAGGGCGCGGCGTATGTACTGCCGCCATTCGCCTCGGGGGGACTGGCAGATGCGGTCCTCGCCGGACGGCAGGATGATCGCCAGCGCGCCGGCCTGCCAGAGGCGGATGAAAAGCTCGGGCGAGGACAGCGCGGCACGGTGCATCGGTCCACCCTGTATCGGCTTGATGTAGCTGCGATAGAACATGACCAGCGCCAGCAGAACCAGCGCGAAGCTGAGAAAGCTCCATGTCATCGGCGTGCCGAAGACACGCACCTGAATGGCTTCCAGGTCGAGCGCCTGCGAGGTGAAGAACCAGACCAGCAGAATGGCCAGCCCGGCCTTCATGAAATGATCGCGGATCAGTACGGCACGATCGCCCACCTCGGCGGCCAGTGCCGCCCTGAAACCGTCCACCTTGCGCGCCCTGCGATAGCTGACATGCAGCCGGGCCTGCCCGGTTTCCAGTCCCTGTCGCAGCGCGTCGATCAGCGGCGCGTCGTCGCTGTCAGCCACGATCGCCCGCCTTCCAGCGATCGATGAAAGTGCGCCCTTCGGGTGCCGGCATGTCGCGGCCTCTGGTCCAGCCGCCGGCGAAGGGCAGGCTCTCGAACCGTCCGCCGCGCACGCTGCCCGCGCGGCCCATGGCCCGCATGGCGACCCGCGCGCCCAGGCGATAGGCCCACGGATGCCGGGCGGCCCAGGACCACAGCTTCAGGCCATAGCGCTCCTTCGCGGGCGGCAGACCCTTCTCGAAGGCTTCCTCGCGCCAGTGCCGCATGATCTTCGGCAGCGGAATACGCATCGGGCAGACTTCCTGGCAGCGCCCGCAGAAGGTCGACGCATTCGGCAGGTGACGGCTTTCCTCGATGCCCAGGAAATGCGGGTCCAGTGCCGCGCCGATGGGGCCGGGATAGACCCAGCCATAGGCGTGCCCGCCGACCGCCGTATAGACCGGGCAGTGGTTCATGCAGGCGCCGCATCGGATGCAGCGCAGCAGGTCCTGCTTTTCGGTGCCCAGCAGGTCGGAGCGGCCATTGTCCAGCAGTACGACGTGGAAGCCCTCCGGCCCGTCCAGATCGCCTTCGCGTTTCGGGCCGGTCGACAGCGTCGTGTAGGCCGACATCTCCTGACCGGTCGCCGAACGCGCCAGCACGCGCAGGATCGTCGAGACGTCCTCCAGCGTCGGCACCACCTTGTCGATGGACGAGATGACGATGTGCGCCTTCGGCAGCATCTGGGTCAGGTCGCCGTTGCCTTCGTTGGTGACGATGATGGTCGATCCGGTTTCGGCGATCAGGAAGTTCGCGCCCGTGATGCCCACGTCGGCGTCGAAGTATTTCTGCCGCAGGACCTCGCGCGCCTCGTTCACCAGATCCTCGGCCTCGGTCAGCCGCTCGGTCTTGCCGTACTGGCCGTGATGTGCGTGGAAAAGGTCCGAGACCTGGTCCTTGGTCTTGTGGACAGCCGGGCCGATGATGTGGCTGGGCGGTTCCTTGGCCAGCTGGATGATATATTCGCCCAGATCGGTCTCGATGGGTTCGATCCCGTTGGCTTCCAGATGATCGTTCAGCGCGATTTCCTCGGCGACCATGGACTTGCCCTTGGTGACCGTCTTCGCGCCGTAGTCGCGGCAGAGATCCAGAATGGTCTGGCGGGCCTCCTCGGGCGTCGCGCAGAAATGCACGGTGCCGCCCTGGGCCGTGACCCGTTCCTCGAACATGGCCAGATAGAGGTCCAGATTGGCCAGGATGTGGTTCTTCAGGTCGACGCCCGCATCGCGCATGGCCTCGAACTCGCCCAGACCGTCGGCGGCGCGCTGCCGGGCCGCGACGAAGCCGGTCTGCAGGTTCTTCAGCGCCGATTGCAGATGCGGGTCCTGAATGGCCTTGGCGGCTGATTCCCTGAAGCGGTGGGAGGTGGTCTGCATTTTCTGCGTCCTACGCCCTATTTCCCTGTTGCCGGATGCTTCGGTGTCCGACCGAGATAACTCGAGATAATCCCCAAAGCTGCAATGTAAGCGAGGAAGAAGGTAGCATATCCTATTCCTGTGGACCCTTGATATTCGATTGTCTGCCCTTGAAGGCTCAGATAGCTAAGGATTATGGCAATGATGCCTATAACCCAGATATATGGAATTACTTTCTTCCCATCGAGGGATTTGAAAATCGCATATACGGAGATCCAAACAATCACCCAAACTGTCGCCTCCAATAATGAAGAGATGGCAATTACTGTCGATAGATTTGAATCTTTCATTGTGGAAGCAACTATGAAAATCAATGGAGTCGCAAGGAATTTTGACGCGATCAGCGCAATCATGAACGCGAGAATGTATTTCCATTTCGGCTGAGATTTGCGCTGCACTAATTCAGTCATGGTTGTGCCTTCCCCTCCCCTGTTGCTGAGATAAATCTGAGCTTGTTTTGTAGCAGTATGTGTTTACTCGGCCTCCCCGATGGCGGGCGTGTCGGTCATGCCGGCCAGCACTTCGGCGACGTGCCGCGCCTTCACGGTCGAGCTGTCGCGCTTCAGCTTGCCCGCCATGTTCAGCAGGCAGCCCATGTCGCCCGCCAGCAGCAGGTCCGCCTCGGTCGCGGCGATGTCGTCGGCCTTGCGCCGGACCATTTCCAGCGAGACGTCTGAATACTTGATGCAGAAGGTGCCGCCGAAGCCGCAGCAGGTCTCGGCGGTCGGCAGTTCGGTCAGGCTCAGGCCGTCGACCGTACCCAGCAGGCGGCGCGGCTGTTGCTTGATCTTCAGTTCGCGCAGGCCCGAGCAGCTGTCGTGATAGGTCACGGATGCGTCCAGTTTCGCCTGCACTTCGGTCACGCCGCAGATGTCGGTCAGGAAGCTGACAAGCTCGTGCGTCTTCGCCGACAGCGACTTCGCCCGCAACTGCCAGTCCGGTTCGTCGGCAAACAATTCGGCATAGTGATGGCTGATCATCCCGCCGCAGGAACCGGACGGGGCCACGACATAGTCGAATCCCTCGAATGCCTCGATCACCTGACGGGCGATCTCGCGGGTACTCCTGCGGTCGCCGGAATTGTAGGCGGGCTGGCCGCAGCAGGTCTGGGTCAGGGGCACATCGACGGTGCAGCCCGCCTGCTCCAGCAGCTTCACCGCCGCGAAGCCGACGGTCGGCCGGTACAGGTCCACCAGACAGGTGACGAACAGCCCGACGTTCGGGCGGGATGTTTTCTGCATGCTCATGCGCCTGTCATAGCGCAGATTTCCGACGGTGTGCAGCCGCTTCTCGCAAGATCGGCGCGCAAATTGTTGAGGGTCAAATATTTCAAACTTGAAATAAATCAGTTGCGTGCATACCGTCGTTCCCGATGCACAAACATGTGGAGCGTGGCGGATGAAAGTGGCGTGTCTGGGCGGCGGTCCTGCGGGGCTGTATTTCGCGATCTCGATGAAGCTGCGCGATCCGTCGCACGAGGTGGTGGTCTTCGAACGCAACCGGCCCGACGACACCTTCGGCTGGGGCGTGGTGCTGTCCGAGGAGACGCTCGGGAATCTGGCCGCGAATGACGCCAGATCCGCCGAGGCCATCCGCGAGCATTTCGCCTACTGGGATGACATCGCGGTCGTGCACAGGGGCACACGCACGGTCTCGACAGGGCACGGGTTCTGCGGGATCGGGCGGATGCGGCTGCTGCTGCTGCTGCAGGACCGCGCCCGCGAACTGGGCGTCGATCTGCGGTTCGAGACGGAAGTGCAGAGCGCGGCGGACTGTGCCGCCGACTTCGACGTCGTGGTGGCCTGCGATGGCCTGAATTCGAAGGTCCGCAAGGAGTTCGCCGATCGGTTCCGCCCGGACGTGGACCTGCGCAAGCTGAAGTTCGTCTGGCTCGGCACGCAGCAGAAATTCGATCAGGCGTTCACCTTCATCTTCGAGGAGACGCCGAAGGGCTGGGTCTGGGCGCACGCCTACCAGTTCGACAATGACACCGCGACCTTCATCGCCGAATGCTCGGAAGAGACCTTCGCGGCCTATGGTTTCGGCGAGATGAGCCAGCAGGAAAGCATCGCTGTCCTGCAGGAGATCTTCCGGGACCATCTGGACGGACATGCGCTGATGACCAACGCCAACCACATTCGCGGGTCGGCCTGGATCAACTTCCCCCGCGTGCTCTGCGAAAGCTGGCACCATGAGAATATTGTCCTGATGGGCGATGCGGCGGCGACCGCGCACTTCTCCATTGGCTCCGGCACCAAGCTGGCACTGGAAAGCGGGATTGCGCTGGCCGATTACCTGCACAGCGAACCGTCGGTGGAACGGGCGTTCGCGAAGTATGAGGACGAGCGACGCACCGAGGTCCTGAAGCTGCAGTCTGCCGCGCGGAACTCGATGGAATGGTTCGAGGACGTGGAGCGCTACCTGCATCTGGACCCGGTCCAGTTCAACTACTCCCTGCTGACCCGCTCGCAGCGGATCAGTCACGAAAACCTGCGGCTGAGGGATGCGGACTGGCTGGAGAGCGCCGAGGGCTGGTTCCAGCAGCAGGCGGGTATCGGATCGAACGAGCCGGTGCGCGCGCCCATGTTCGCGCCCTACCGCCTGCGGGACATGCGCCTCAAGAACCGCGTCGTGGTCTCGCCGATGGCGCAGTACAAGGCGGTCGACGGCTGTCCGACCGACTGGCACCTGGTGCATCTGGGCGAGCGCGCGAAGGGCGGGGCCGGGCTGGTCTATACCGAGATGACCTGCGTTTCCGCCGATGGCCGGATCTCTCCGGGCTGTCCGGGTCTCTATGCGCCTGCTCACGAAACGGCCTGGAAGCGGATCGTCGATTTCGTGCACGCCGAAACCGATGCGAAGATCTGCTGCCAGATCGGCCACGCAGGGCGCAAGGGCTCGACGCAGCTGGGCTGGGAGGAGATGGACGCGCCGCTGGCCGACGGCAACTGGCCGCTGATCTCGGCATCCGCGATTCCCTGGTCGGACCGTAACCAGACGCCGAAGGAGATGGATCGCGCCGACATGGACCGGGTGCGTGATCAGTTCGTCGCGGCGACGGAGATGGCGGCGCGCGCCGGTTTCGACATGATCGAACTGCATGCGGCGCATGGCTATCTGATCTCGTCGTTCATTTCCGGGGTCTCGAACAGCCGGACGGATGACTATGGCGGCACACTGGAGAACCGGCTGCGCTATCCGCTGGAGGTCTTCAGGGCCACGCGGGCGGCCTGGCCTGACGGGAAGCCGATGTCGGTCCGGATCTCGGCGCACGACTGGCGGGGCGACGATGGCATCACGCCGGACGATGCCGTCGAGATCGCACGCGCCTTCACGGACGCCGGTGCAGATATCATCGACGTGTCGGCGGGCCAGACCTCGGTCGAGGCTGATCCGGTCTATGGCCGCATGTTCCAGACGCCGTTCAGCGACCGGATCCGGAATGCCGCCGGGATCCCGACCATGGCGGTGGGCAACATCTACGAGCCCGATCACGTGAACTCGATCCTGATGGCGGGACGGGCCGACCTGGTCTGTCTGGCGCGGCCGCATCTGTCCGATCCCTACTGGACGTTGCGGGCCGGTGCCGAAATCGGTGACCGGCATGAGAAATGGCCGGCGCCCTATGAAGCGGGTCGTGATCAGCTCTGGCGTCTGGCCGAGCGAATCGAACCACAAGCCGTGAAGGTCTGAGCCATGCCGTCTCCCGCACGCCGCAGTCCGAATGACAGCCCGTCGAAACACCGGCTCCGGCTCTGGCTGCGGCTGTTGAAGCTGTCGCGGATGATCGAGAGCGAGATCCGGGAGCGGATGCGGGCCGAGCATGCGACGACGCTGCCGCGTTTCGATGTCATGGCGGCACTCTATCGTGCCGAACAGGGCCTGAAGATGAGTGAACTGTCGGGCGCGCTGCGGGTGTCGAATGGCAATGTCACCGGCATTGTCGACCGGCTGGTCGCGGACGGGCAGGTGGTGCGCGCGCAGGTCGAGGGCGACCGGCGGGCGATGCTGGTGCGGCTGACGGGCAAGGGGCGCGAGGCCTTTGCCGCCCAGGCTGTCCAGCACGAGCGCTGGATCGACACGTTGCTGTCCGACGTGACGTCGGGCGAGGCACAAACGCTGGCCGCCAGCCTCCGGCGCATCGCCGATCAGATCGAGCAGGGAGCAGGATCATGACCTCACCGACCCGGACACTCGGCCCGACAGGCCATACCGACACCTTCGCGCGGGATCATCTGCCGGCTGAAGACCAGCAGCCGGATTTCCTGCTCTCGGGCTTCGACTATCCCGACCATATCAACGTGGGTGTCGAACTGACCGATCGCCTGGTTGCACAGGGGTTCGGTGACAACACCGCGCTGATCGGGAACGGCCGCCGCCGCACCTACAAGGAACTGGCCGACTGGACCAACCGGATCGCCCACGCGCTGATCGAGGACTATGGCGTCCGGCCCGGCAACCGCGTGCTGATCCGGTCGGCCAACAATCCGGCGATGGTGGCTTGCTGGCTGGCCGCGACCAAGGCCGGCGCGGTGGTCGTGAACACCATGCCGATGCTGCGGGCGGCGGAACTGTCGAAGATCGTCGACAAGGCCGAGATCAGGCTGGCGCTGTGCGACACCCGCCTGATGGATGAACTGGTCGCCTGCGCGAAGGGCAACCGGTTCCTGGAAAAGGTCGTCGGGTTCGACGGCACGGCCAACCATGACGCCGAACTGGATCGCGTCGCGCTGAACAAGCCGGTCAAGTTCGATGCGGTGAAGACCGGGCGGGACGACGTCGCGCTGCTGGGCTTCACGTCGGGCACCACGGGCGAGCCGAAGGCGACCATGCACTTTCACCGTGACCTGCTGATCATCGCGGACGGCTATGCGAAAGAGGTTCTGGGGGTGACGCCGGACGATGTCTTCGTCGGCTCTCCGCCGCTGGCCTTTACCTTCGGACTGGGCGGGCTGGCGGTGTTCCCGCTGCGGTTTGGCGCGACGGCCACATTGCTGGAACAGGCGACGCCGCCGAACATGGTCGAGATCATCGAGACCTACAAGGCGACCGTCTGCTTTACCGCGCCGACGGCCTATCGCGCGATGCTGGCGGCGATGGAGGAGGGGGCGGACCTGTCATCCCTGCGGGCCGCCGTATCGGCAGGCGAGACACTGCCCGCACCGGTCTACGAGGACTGGATGGCCAAGACGGGCAAGCCGATGCTCGACGGGATCGGCGCGACCGAGATGCTGCACATCTTCATCACCAACCGGTTCGATGACCACCGTCCGGCCTGCACCGGCAGGGTCGTCACCGGCTATGAAGCGAAGATCATCGACGATGACGGCAATGACGTGCCGGACGGCACGGTCGGGCGTCTGGCCGTGCGCGGGCCGACCGGATGCCGTTATCTCTCGGACGACCGCCAGGCCAGCTATGTGATCGAGGGCTGGAACATCACCGGCGACAGTTTCGTGCGCGATGCGGACGGCTACTTCCACTTTGCCGCGCGGAACGACGACATGATCATCTCGTCGGGCTACAACATCGCCGGACCGGAGGTGGAGGCAGCGCTGCTGTCCCATCCGGACGTTGCTGAATGCGGCGTGGTCGGCGTGCCCGACGATGAACGCGGCGCGATCGTTCAGGCGCATGTGGTGCTGAAGGACGGGGTGCAGGCAAATGATGCCACGGCCAAACGGCTGCAGGATCACGTGAAAGCCGCCATCGCGCCCTACAAGTATCCGCGTTCCGTGCTGTTCATCGACGCCCTGCCCAAGACCGAGACCGGCAAGATCCAGCGCTTCCGGCTACGCGGGAGCTGAGATATCGACCAGCAGGCCGTAGTGGTCCGACAGCGGAACCGTCCGGCCGTCCGCTGTCTTCACCACGGGTTCGGTCATGAAGGTCGAAGTGCCGACCCGGCACCCCGATGGCAGACCTCGCGCCCAGATCAGGTCGATGTCCTGATCCGGGTAGGTTTCGGAATGGGGCACAAGCGGGTTTGCGTTGGACCAGGTTGCGCACGCGTCCGCGGCCCGGCGGTCGGTGGTCAGCGACAGGTCGCGCCAGCCGCGACCGGTCAGGACCGCATGGGTTTCCGGTTCGTGCAGCGCACTGGCGTTGAAGTCGCCGCCCAGCAGCATCGGCATCTCCGGTTCATGTTCCATCAGATCCAGCGCCATGGCGATCTGTTTGCGACGGTGCGGCGGCGCCCGGTCCGCGGTGGACTGTCGTCCGCGCCCGTCGTAGCTGGTGTGCAGGTTCCCGACACGCAGCGGTCCGAACGGCGTCTCGACCTGCACGGAAAGACAGCCTTTCATGGCGATGGCGATTTCGACCCAGTCGAGCGCGGGGAACGCGATGTGGCGCGGCGTGCCCACGCGCCAGCCGGTCCGCACGAGGATCGCGAGGCCGGTGTCGCGCAGATGGCGCGGGCCATGGATTGCGCGGTACCCCGACAGGCGCGAGAGCAGGCTTCGGACCTGCCAGCCATACGCCTCCTGAAGCAACCAGACATCGACCCGGTCGCGCCGGGCCGAAATGGCCTCGACGGTCGGTCCGGCACGTGCCGATGCATGTGCTACCGCGTCTTTCAGTTTGATACCGGCGAGCCCCAGCCGGGCCTGCCCGATATTCCACGTCGCGATGCGCAGCATCTTGTGCCTTTGAATGGGAGTCTCCGGGTTGCGAGCCATGGTGTCGGAACCTATATAGCCTTCGACGGCGGGATGGTATCCGGGGATCAACACGGATATCGACCGCACCAAACCTTTGTCGAACCACTATGTCTAACTCGGGGATGTGGGCGGCGCCTGATGGGCCTACCGCATCGGCCAAACATGAAGAGGCATGAATGTCTAAAGTAATCGGAATTGACCTCGGCACCACGAACTCGTGCGTGGCCGTGATGGATGGCAGCAACGCCAAAGTGATCGAGAACGCCGAAGGCGCGCGCACGACGCCGTCGATGGTCGCCTTCTCGGATGATGGCGAGCGTCTGGTGGGCCAGGCTGCAAAGCGGCAGGCCGTGACCAATCCGTCGAATACCCTGTTTGCAATCAAGCGGCTGATCGGTCGCGCGCACAACGACCCGGTCGTTGCCGACGCGCAGAAGACCTCGCCTTTCGATATCGTGAAATCCGACAGCGGCGATGCCTGGGTGCAGGCGGGCGGCGAGAAGTACGCCCCGTCCCAGATATCGGCCTTCATCCTGCAGAAGATGAAGGAAACTGCTGAATCCTATCTGGGCGAGACGGTGACGCAGGCCGTCATCACGGTCCCCGCCTATTTCAACGACTCGCAGCGTCAGGCCACCAAGGACGCCGGCAAGATCGCCGGTCTGGAAGTGCTGCGCATCATCAACGAACCGACGGCGGCGGCGCTGGCCTATGGCCTCGACAAGTCCGGCGACGGCAAGATGATCGCAGTTTACGACCTGGGCGGCGGTACCTTCGACGTTTCGATCCTGGAAATCGGTGACGGCGTGTTCGAGGTGCGCTCGACCAACGGCGACACCTATCTGGGTGGTGAAGACTTCGACATGGCGCTGGTCAACTATTTCGCCGACGAGTTCAAGAAGGAGAACTCGATCGACCTGCGCAGCGACAAGCTGGCCCTGCAGCGTCTGAAGGAAGCTGCGGAGAAGGCCAAGATCGAGCTGTCGTCGTCGACGCAGACCGACATCAACCTGCCGTACATCACCGCTGACCAGTCCGGTCCGAAGCACCTGACGCTGAAGCTGACCCGCGCCAAGTTCGAGAGCCTGGTCGGTGATCTGATCAAGCGCACGGTGGCGCCGATGAAGGCCGCGCTGAAGGATGCGGGGCTGTCGGCGGGCGACATCGACGAGGTCGTCATGGTCGGCGGCATGACCCGCATGCCCAAGGTCATCGAGACCGTGCACGAATTCTTCGGCAAGGAACCGCACCGCGGTGTGAACCCCGACGAGGTCGTGGCGCTGGGCGCGGCGATCCAGGCCGGTGTGCTGCAGGGCGACGTGAAGGACGTGCTGCTGCTGGACGTCACGCCGCTGTCGCTGGGTATCGAGACGCTGGGCGGCGTGTTCACACGCCTGATCGACCGCAACACGACGATCCCGACCAAGAAGAGCCAGGTTTTCTCGACCGCAGAAGACGGCCAGTCCGCCGTGACCATCCGGGTGTTCCAGGGTGAGCGCGAAATGGCTGCCGACAACAAGATACTCGGTCAGTTCGATCTGGTCGGTATCCCGTCGGCACCGCGCGGTGTGCCGCAGATCGAGGTCACCTTCGACATCGATGCCAACGGTATCGTCAACGTGTCCGCCAAGGACAAGGCGACCAACAAGGAACAGGCGATCCGGATCGAGGCGTCCGGCGGTCTGTCCGATGGCGAGATCGACCAGATGGTCAAGGATGCGGAAGCCAATGCCGACGCGGACAAGAAGCGCCGCGAGCAGGCCGAGGCCCGCAACCAGGCCGAGGGCCTGATCAATTCGACCGAGAAGACCATGGCCGAACTGGGCGACAAGGTAGCCGCCGACGACAAGGCGAACATCGAGACGGCGATCACCGACCTGCGCACCGCGCTGGAAGGTGACGATGTCGAGGAGATCAACGCCAAGTCCCAGGCGCTGGCACAGCTCTCGATGAAGCTGGGTGAGCAGCTCTACGCACAGCAGGGCGAGGGCGCCGAGGACGGCGCGTCGACGGACCAGCCTGGCGATGAGCAGGCAAAGGCCGACGACGATATCGTCGATGCCGACTTCGAGGAAGTCGACGACGACGACAAGAAGAAGTCGGCCTGACCGGATGCATGATGGAAGCGGCCTGGTTCTGCCGGGCCGCTTTCCTTTGTGGTTGACGGGGACGGTCGGACAAGCGCTTCGTGTTCGATATGCACGGCGGATCGTTTCGGCAGCAGATGTTCCCGGTTGCTCCTGAATTCATCGCAGACATGAAAAGCTATTGATGGCCAGATCCGATTATTATGACTTGCTGGGCGTGGAACGCGACGCTGACGAAGCGACACTGAAGCGCGCCTACCGCAAGAAGGCGATGCAGTATCACCCGGACAGGAATCCGGGCGATGCGCAGGCAGAGCAGACCTTCAAGGAACTTTCCGAAGCCTACGACATCCTGCGCGACCCCGAAAAACGCGCGGCCTATGACCGGTTCGGCCACGCCGCGTTCGAACAGGGCGGCATGGGCGGGCGTGGCGCGTCCGGTGCCGACTTCGCGCATTCCTTCTCGGACATCTTCGACGATCTGTTCGGCGAGTTCATGGGCGGCGGGCGCGGGCGGCGCGGCGGACCGGCCCGGGGCGATGACCTGCGCTACAACCTTGAGATCACGCTCGACGATGCGTTCATCGGCAAGCAGGTCCAGATCACGATCCCTGCGGCCAAGAACTGCGAAACCTGCTCCGGCACGGGTGCCAAGCCCGGCTCTGCCCCCGTCACCTGCAGCGGGTGCCAGGGGGCTGGCAAGGTCCGCGTCCAGCAGGGCTTCTTCATGATCGAGCGCACCTGCCCGCAGTGTGGCGGACAGGGGCAGGTCATCCAGGATCCCTGCGGCGACTGCCACGGTCAGGGCATGATCGAGGAAGAAAAGACGCTGTCGGTGAATGTGCCGCCGGGCGTCGAGGAAGGCACGCGTATTCGCCTCTCGGGCGAGGGCGGTGCGGGCGCGCGCGGCGGCCCGCCCGGCGATCTCTATATTTTCCTGACGCTGGCGCCGCACCCGATTTTCGAACGCGACGGCATGAACCTCTATTGCCGGGTGCCGATACCGATGACGACGGCGGTGCTGGGCGGATCGGTCGAGGTGCCGTCGATCGACGGCGGCCGCACCAAGGTGACCATTCCCGCCGGGACGCAGAGCGGCAAGCAGTTCCGGCTCCGCTCCAAGGGGATGCCGCAACTGCGCGGCGGTGCATACGGTGATCTGCATATCGAGACCCAGGTCGAGGTGCCGGTGAATCTGACAAAGCGTCAGAAGGAACTGATGAAGGAATTCGCCGAGGAAGAGGCGTCATCCAGCCGGGCGAACAGCCCCGAGACCGAAGGTTTCATGGGCAAGGTCAAGGAATTCTGGTCCGATCTGACCGACTGACCGGTTGCGCGGGGGGGTACGCACATGGCGAACGATTTCGATATCCTGCAACGCCTGTTCGACGTGGCCGAACAGCGCAAGACGTCGGACCCGGCTGAATCCTACGTCGCGAAACTTCACCACAAGGGCGTCGGCAAGATCGCCCAGAAGGTGGGGGAAGAAGGTCTGGAAACGGCACTCGCTGCGGTCTCGCAGGGTCGCGCGGACACCATCCTGGAAAGCGCTGACCTGCTGTTTCACCTGACGATCCTCTGGTCCCACCTGGGCATCCAGCCCGATGAGGTCATGGAGGTGCTGCGTGCGCGCGAAGGCACCTCCGGGCTTGCCGAGAAGGCGTCACGCCAGCCATAGTCGGTATCCCCGAATCCGGGGGTTGTCTCCCTCGTTCTGGATGCCGCAGGAACACGCTTGGCCCTTCGTATCAATCATCTGCTGGCGATGCCGTTCTTTGCGGCGGCGATCTTCGTCCTGACGCTGCCGGAGGCGACGATGCCGTCCGGTGCTGCCCTGGGCGGCGCACTTGCGCTTGCCGTCGTCGGCATGTGGGCGACGGGAATTCTGGCCGAACATGTCACCACGCTGCTGTTCTTCCTGGCGGCCATGGTCTTTGGGATTGCCGAGGCTCCGGCGGTGTTCTCCGGGTTTTCGGCCGGCGCGTTCTGGCTGCTGTTCGGCGGCATGATCCTGGGGTCCGCCGTGGGCAAGACCGGACTTGGCGCGCGGCTGGCGCGGGCGATGGCGCTGCGCATGGGGGTGTCCTATTCCGGCATCCTCGTCGGCATTGTCGCGGTCGCGCTGGCGCTGTCCTTTGTCATGCCGTCATCGACCGGACGCGTGGTGCTGCTGATGCCCGTGGCGGTCAGTCTGGCGGAGGCTTTCCGTTTCGAGCCGGGCAGCAACGGACGCCTCGGCATCACGATCACCGCCGCGCTGGCCGCCGTGATTCCGGGCTTCGGCATCCTGCCCGCCAATGTTCCCAATCTGGTGATGCTGGGCAATGCGGACACGCTGTACGGGCTGCACATCACCTATGGCGAGTTCCTGTTTCTGCATTTTCCTGTGCTGGGACTGCTGAAGGCCGCCTTCATCGTGCTGATCACCCGGACCATGTTTCCCGACAGGTTGCCGGATATCGGTGCCGCCGATACCGTATCCACCCGGCTGGGGCCGGAGGAAAAACGGCTCGCGATCATTCTGGTCGGCGCGCTGGCGCTGTGGGCGACCGACTTCCTGCACGGCGTCTCGCCCGCCTGGGTGGCGCTGTTCGCGGGCGTGCTCTGTTTCCTGCCGCCGTTCAGTCTGATCTCAGCCGAGAAGATCGGCGATGCGATCCAGATCAGGCCGCTGCTGTTCATCGCGGGCGTGCTGTCGCTGGGGGCCGTCGTCACGTCGAGCGGGTTTGCCGACCGGGTCGCCGAGGCATTCCTTTCCATTGCCGGTCTGCAGCCGGATGATGATTTCGGCAACTTCGCCACCATCGTCGGTGCGTCGATCGTTACCAGCCTGCTGGGCACGGCACCGACCGTACCTGCCGTCTGGACGCCGCTGGCGGGCGAGCTTGCCACTGCCATGGACCTGCCGCTGAAAAGCGTGGTGATGATGCAGTTGCTGGCCTTCTCGACGGTGATCCTGCCGTATCAGGTGCCGCCCGTGGTCGTCGGCCTGCAGCTGGGCGGCGTGCCAATGGCGCAGGGGGTGAAGGCGACGCTGGTGCTGGCCGTCGTCACCCTGCTGATCCTGCTGCCGCTGGACTATCTCTGGTGGCAGGCGCTGGGCATGTTCGATGGCTGATCGCGTTCATCTGGTCAAACTGTGCGTCGGCGTGGATCGCGTCGAACAGCTTGAAAGTTATCAGGCTGCGCGCGCGGCCCGCGGCGAAATCCTGCGCCATGTCACCCGCAATCGGCCGCGCCGCGATGACGAGGTGCTGAACGGCGGATCGCTCTACTGGGTGATCGCCGGCGCGATCCGGGTGCGGCAGCGCATCATCGACCTTGAGCGTATCCAGACCGATGACGGCATGAAGTGCGGCCTGGTGTTCGACGCGGAACTGGTGCGCACCGAACCGTGGGCGCGGCGACCGCATCAGGGCTGGCGCTATCTGGAAGCGAAAGATGCACCGCCCGATCTGCGGCCCGGTCAGGTGGAGGACGATCTGCCGGAAGAGTTGCGTGCGCATCTCAGGGAAATCGGACTTTCCTGAACCGGCGATTAATCCGGTGCAAAGGAAGCGTTAACCCTGTCCGGTCATAGTCGGATGTTCTCTCACATCATCCGTATTGCGGAGCGCCAGACAGATGACGGACGCAGTTGCCACCGGGCCAGCCGATCCAATTCGCCGCGAACGCCGGAGCATCCGGAGGCGCGCCTTTCTGGCGCTGGCCACACTGATCGGTATCTCGGTCGCCGCGATGGCGGGCATCCTGATCTATGCCGACAATGAAAGCGACCGCCTGCGTGCGGAGTGGGAAGTGCGGCTGGGCATTGTGGCGGACAGCCGTGTAGCGGCGGTCGAAGGCTGGCTGAACCAGCGCCGCCGGGAGGTCGCATCTCTGGCATCGAACAGGGCCGTCCAGTTCTTTCTGATCGACCGGGCGGACCCGGATGTGCCATCCGAGGCCGTGGACAGCCGCCTGATCTATGTCGAGGACCTGCTGGTCGGAGAGGCCGTGCGCGCCGGATATGAAGGCGCATCCGGCGACGACCGCACCCCCGGCGGATTTGTTCTGCTGGATGCGGATTCGAATCCGGTCGCGCGCACGATGGATCAGGATCCGCCCGTGCTTGCCTTTCCGAAAGACGGCAACCGTCGGCGGATTGCAACCGCGCCCGCGTTCCGGTCGGCTGACGGTCAGGCGATGGTCGCCTTCCGTGCACCGGTGATGCCATCCGAGGGCGTTACCTCCGACCCGATCGGATATGTCGTCGGCATCCGCGCGCTGGACGCGCGGTTCTTCGATCTGCTGCGCCAGCCCGGCGACCTCGCCGGTGATGCCGCCGTGCTTCTGCTGCAGGGGATCGGCGACAGCGTCGTACAGGTCGATACCGGCCTGAGCGAGATCGGCACGCCGCGCAAGTCGGTCACGCAACTCGCCGGACGTGCGGGCGGATTCGGAGAATTCACCGGGCCTGCGGGCAAGCGTGTGCTTGCCGTCAGCCGTGTTCTGAATGACCCGGAGTGGACGCTGATTCGGATGATCGGGCGCAATGAAGCGCTTTCCGGCGGCGAGCGGCGGATCTGGCTGATGGCTGGCGTGCTTCTGCTCGCTGTCCTGCTGGGTGCCGCAGCCGTCGTCGCGGTCTGGAAGCATGCGATCAGCGACCGACTGGCCAGTGCGGCCTCCGACCTGTCGGTCGCGCTGCGGGAATCCGACCGGCTGAGTCATCTGCTGCAGCGTCTGACCGATGCGGTGCCCAACGGTATTCTCGCCGTCGACCCGTCCGACCGCATTCTGTTCGGAAACCGGGCGGCCCTGAAGGCAACCGGTCTGGACGCTGACGAGGCGGAGGGAAAGGACCTGATCGGCGTGTTCGGGCCCGGACGCGCCGGCCCGTTGCTGACCGCCAACGACGAGGCCCGCCAGACCCGCGAGACCATCAAGCACCTGGACGACCGTCATGAAACGGACGGCCGCCATGTCGTGCTCAGATCGCATGTACCACTGGATGGCGATAGCGTGCTGCTGGTCTCCGAAGACATGACCGAGGTGGTCGTCGAGCGTGAGGCGCGCTCGGCCCAGCTTGATTCGCTGGTGAATGTGCTGGTCGACCTGATCGACGCCCGCGACACCTATGCGGCCCATCACTCCCGCCGTGTCGCGACGCTGTCGCGCGCCATGGCGGAGCAGATGCGACTCGATTCAACCGAGGTCATGGCCGCCGAGACCGCGGCGCGGCTGATGAACCTCGGCAAGCTTCGGATCGATCCGGAGTTGCTGACCAAGACCGGGAACCTGACCGTCGAAGAGCGCGCGCTGATCCGCGACAGCATACTGGTTTCGGCGGATCTGGTGGATGCCGTCAGTTTCGACGGGCCTGTGGTCCAGACCCTGCGACAGATGCAGGAGAGACTGGACGGATCGGGACGACCGCAGGGGCTGAAGGGAGCGGAATTCATCGTCACCGCGCAGATCGTGTCGCTCGCCAACGCCTACATCGCACTGATCAGCGAACGGGCGCACCGTGCGGCCTTTTCCAGCGAGGATGCCATCGAACAGCTCTGGTCGCAGGCGGGCACCGTCTGGGATCGCAGTGTCGTTGCCGCGCTTGTGCAGGCCGTCGAACAAAGCGATGGCCATGAAGCCTGATCGCTTCTGCTGGGCCCTGATCGGCGCGCTCTGTGCGCCGGGTGCCGGGTTGGCCGCGGAGGTCTTCGATCCGCATCAGAACCCGCCCACCGTCCCGCGCGAGGTGGAGGACTGGCTGACGCCGCTGACCAGGAAGGAACTGCGGGAACTGCCCGAGGACGGTTCGGTTCAATTGGAGAACCCGCCGGTCTTCGGCTGGAAGTCCAACCGTTTCCGCTATTCCTTCGAGGTCCGCATCGACCGCAACGGCGAGCCGTTTCTGAATTTCGTCACCACCAGCAACCTGTTTCGCCCCGACAAGCCGATGCCGTCCGGTACCTTCAACTGGCGGGTCAGGCAACTGGACCAGGTGGGCCGTCCGCGCAATGCGGAACAGAACGAAGGCTGGTCGACACCCCGGCGTTTCGAGGTGCGCAAGGACGCGATTCCGCTGGTTGTGCCGGACGTCTGGACCGCCTTCGCGACCGCCGAGGAAGGCAGCCGGCCACGCTCACTGGCGCAGGGGTTCCGCAACCTCAACCGCGCGCAGAAGGACGTCTTTGCCGTGGTCGAGCGGCGCTTCGGCAAGGAAGCGGGCGCGGCGGCGAAGTTCGCTGATCTGCGCAAACAGGTCTCCGCCACCGGGGACGGCATCGCGCGCAGCCGCAAGGTGCGCAGTCACATGCGTCAGCTGATGCGCAGGCTGAACGATGCGCTGGCGGTCTATTTGCTGCATCGTGACGAACGCACCCGGAAACGCGCCGCCGACATCGGCCTGACCTATCTGAGAGGTGTGGTTTCCTTCGACGCGTTCGGCCGCACCGGTCACGCGGGCGATGATCTGCTGAACATCCGCGTCGCCAAGACCGTCGCCCGTGCGTTCGATATCCTGTATCGCGAGATGGACGGGGGCCTGCGCGCCGAGGTGCGCCGGCATGTGGAATTCCGGACCCAGGCCGCCTTCGACTTCTTCCTGCTGAACGACCGGGGCAACCTCGGCCAGTTCACGCTCAGCAGCCACGGTTTCCAGATCGCGACACACGTGCTGGCGATCTCGGCGATGATGGCGGGTGACTCGGACCGTGCCATTCTCTGGTTCCGCGAGACCTACCCTCTGGTCTCGACCATCGTGACGCCGTGGGGCGGCGGCGACGGGGGCTATTCCAACGGCGTGAACTACGGCGTCTGGGAATTCGTCAACCATGTCGACAGCTGGGACATCATCCAGAACGCCGTCGGGTTCCGCTATTTCGAGACCGCATGGGTGCGCAACTTCGCGGAGTTTCTCACCTATTTCACGCCGCCGGGAATCGCTCAGGCGGGGTTTGGCGACGGTGGCGAGAAGCTGCGGCCGGAACTCTGGGCCGAGATCGCGCGGCTCTACGTCGAACGGGGCCGGAGCGAGTTCGCACAACCGCTGCTGGCCGCATGGCAGAACCACGCAGGCGGCCCGGACGACGACACCGAGGATCTGTCCAATGCGCTGCTCTGGCCGCGCCTGTTCGGCGGTACGCTGGACGCACCGGACCAGCCACGTGCCGCGGAGACCATACCCTCGGCGGCCATCTTCCCCGACATCGGCTGGGCGGCGATCCACAGCAGCGTCATGGACGAGGACCGCTATTCCGTGCTGTTCAAGTCCAGCCAGTTCGGTTCGTTCAGCCACAGTCACGCGGACCAGAATTCGTTCGTGGTCATGGGGCGGGGCAAGCCGCTGCTGATCGACAGCGGATATTATGACGGGTACCGGTCGGCGCACCACAACGGCTGGACCCGCCAGACCAGAGCACACAACGCCATCACCTACGACGGTGGCCAGGGCCAGCCGATCGACGATCCGGGCGCTGCCGGACGGTTGACAGACTACTGGCGCTGCGCGGGTGCGGTGAAGCTGACCGGGCAGGCCGCGAAGGCCTACGGTGACGAGATGCGCAAGGCGGAGCGGACCCTGCTGTATCTGCCGAACGGTCACCTGCTGGTGTTCGATCACATGGAATCCGCTCAGCCGCGACGCTGGGAATGGAACTTTCACGCCGCCGTCCCGATTGTCTCACCCGGACATCATCGGGCGCTCATCCGCAATGGCGATGCGGAAGCGGAAATCCGGATCCTGGACGGTCCGGACATGAAACTGAACCTGTCATCCGGCTTCGCTGAAAAGCCGGACACGCGGCTGATGGGCAAGGCGGCCGACCAGTATCACGGCACCTTCAGCACGGAAAAGAAGTCCCGAACGCTGACGATGCTGACGGCGATCCGGATGGGGCAGGCGGCCTCCGGCGAGGTGCGTGCGACACCGCGGGACAATGGGTACCATGCTTTCGAGGCCGGTGACTTCTCCGGCTCCATTGGCGAGGGCCATCTGCATCTGCGTCTGAACGGCAATCCCCTGACCCCCGAGCAGTGTGCCGTGCCGCCGCGAACATTGACGGCGGGCCGGGCGCTCAGACTGGGTGCGCGTTGAGCCGCTCAACCGCCTTCCTTGCTGTCTTTGGAACCGGCATCCTCTTCGGCGTCGTCTGACGAGGCTTCTTCGTATTTCTCCCGCAGTTCCCTGATCCTGTCCTCCTCGCCCACGACCAGCATTTCATCGTCCTTTTTCAGCTTTGTGTCCTCGGTAACGATGCCGGAGGTGTCGTTGCGCGAGAATGCCACCGCGCGGACCCCGTCGGGCAGATCGAGTTCGCTTGCCGGTCCTGCATCCTCCTTGCCGATGGAGAACGTGAAGAAACGCAGACCGCCGCGCAGAACGCCGGCCAGGCCCGCGGTCTCGATTCCCTCCACCATGTCCGAAAGGCGTTGGGAGATCGCGGTGTCGAGGAAGATCGGACTCTCCAGGCCCAGTTCGGAACAGATCGTTTCGTACTCCACGTCCCGAATGCTCGTGACGACGCGCCCGAAACCCATGTTCCGGCCAATCAACGAAGCGATGATATTGAACTGATCCACCTCGGTCAGGCAGAAAAGAAAATCGGTGTTCTTCGGCCCGACTTCCTTCAGGATCGAGGGGCGGCTGCCGTCTCCGACAACGAAACTGCAATCCAGTTCCTCGTCGTATTCCTTCACCTTGTCTTCGTCGCGCTCGATGATCACCACCTCGTGGCCCCGCTCGATAAAGAGCCTTGCCGCAGAGATGGAAAGGGAACTGGCCCCCAGGATCACGATTCTCATTGCTTGTACCTCTTGCCAATCCAGGTGCCGGGAAACAGCAGAACGATCAGGGCCACCGTTTCGACGCGGCCCATCAGCATGTCAACGCAAAGTACCGCCTTCAGGACGCCGGGCAGCTCCGGCCCTGAAAGGCCGCTGCTCAGCCCCGCCGTGCCAACTGCGGATGCCACGTCGAAGATCGAATCCAGCGGCTCGTATCCATAGGCCAGAAACACGATCACCGAAATGAAGGCGATCGTGAAATAGCCGAGCACGATGGCGGCGGCTGACTCTATCTCGCCACCTTCCAGCCGGCGCCCGCCGAGGGTCGTTGAAACATGTGCCGATTCAGGTACCGAACACCGCAGAACCAGCAGGTGCATGAACTTCACGACGATCATCAGCCGCAGGATCTTGATGCCGCCGGCCGTGGATCCCAGGCCGCCGCCGATCAACATTGCCGCGATCAGCATGCCGACGGTCGCGGTCTGCAACTGGTCATAGGGGATCACGGAAAATCCGGCGGTGCTCTGTGCCGAGATGGCGGTCAATGCGGCGATTTCGAGCTTCGCCAGCGGATCGCCCGGATCGCCGCGCCACTGGAACAGATAGATCGCGGCTGTCGTCAGCACCACCATGACGAACAACCCCTGAAGCTGCGGGTTTCCGAACACGGAGCCGAACCGCCGCATCAGAACCGCGTAGAACAGGAAGAATGGGATGGCACCCAGCAGGCAGATCACGATGACCGTGATGCGTGATGCCGAATTCGGCAGCGCTGCGAGACTGGTATCGTAATTCGAGAACCCGCCTGTGGAGATGGCGGCGAAGGTATGCAGGACGGAATCGCCGATCGTCAGTCCGGTCAGCATCAGGGCCAGAATGCCGAGCAGTGTGACCAGCGCGTAGACGATCAGGACCCGTTGCGCATGGGCCCGCATCCCGCCGACCACATCGTCGACTTCGGCGCGATCGAATCCGAGATGACGCGTCGCGGTGCCGGGCTGAAGCAGAAATGCCACGCTGAGCACGATGACGCCCAGTCCGCCGATCCATTGCAGCCAGGCACGGGCAAAATGAAAGGGGAACGGCAGTTGCTCGACACTGCCGAGGACGCTGAGCCCGGTCGTGGTGATACCCGAGATCACTTCGAATATGGCATCACCATAGCTCAGGCCGTAGCTCATCAGCGGGATTGCGAGCGCAAACGGCGGCAACACGAAGACCAGCCCCGAGATGGCCAGCGCCTCGTTGCGTTGCAGGTGCCGTCCGACGGACAGTCGGGAACAGGGCACTGATACGGCCAGAAGTCCGGCAATGACGATGCCGTAGCGAAGCACGGTGTCGTATCTGCCGTGGAACAGCGATACCAGCAGCGGCACCAGACTCAGCAGCGCGATGACCGTCAGCACCTGCCCCAGATGCTTGGCGATCACAGCGGGTCGAACCGCAAAGTGAACGGGCTTCAGTTTGGCCGGTACGAACATTACCGGATCTGCTTTGTCCGCTGTGGGCGACTCATGGCCGGAACCCCTCGAAGATCATGTTCGACGCGTGAAGCTCGGCGCGGCGCCGGTCGGACGCCGTGCGGACCGTCCATGTCAGGACGGGAAGGCGTTCGGATACGGCGGCGGGTGCCGGAAGGTCCTTCACGTTCCAGGCCGCGAAATGCGGGTCGCAATACTGCAGGAACTCCGGTCGGTAGCGCGGTTCCCGCGCGCTGAGGCTGAACTTGAGACTTTCGTAGGCGATCAGCCCTCTGGGCCATTCCGGCCTGTGTCGCGCGAACCATCGCACCAGATCCGGATCGAAGCTCTGCACCGCAAAGGGGCCGGTATGTGTGTCCAGAATGGCCGCGACGGCGGGGGCGAGATCGGGATTGCCCATCTTCAGTTCGATCAGGAACGGCAGATCGGGAAAACGCTGCAGCGCATCGGTGAGCAGGGGCGGATGCTGCATCCCGCCCTTCAGCCGCAACCGTGCCATGTCCGTCCAGCGTCGTTCCGCGACGCGGCCGGGCTGTCCCGTCAGCCGCTTGAGACTGTAGTCGTGAAAGATCACGACCTCACCGTCGGCGGTCAGCTGGACGTCGATCTCGGTGGCATAGCCCCCGGCACATGCAGCCGCGAGCGCCGCCAGGCTGTTCTCGGGACAGCCGGGTCCGGGATGGTGCAGGCCCCGATGTGCGATGGGCCTGCCGGTCATCCAGTGCGGCAGCGTCACGCGATCTCGGCGACCGCGTCGATTTCCACTGCGACGCCCATGGGCAGCACATTCACACCCACGGCAAAGCGTGCGTGACGCCCGGCATCGCCGAAGATTTCCACCATCAGATCCGATGCCCCGTTGGCGACCACGGGATGCTGCGTGAAATCGGCCGTGCAGTTGACAAAGCAGCCCAGCTTGACGATGCGCTTGATCCGGTCCAGGTCGCCGTCGCAGGCTTGCCGCAACTGGGCGATGATGTTCAGCGCGCAGGTCCGGGCCGCCTTCTGGCCGTCTTCGACCGAGAAATCGTCGCCCAGCCGTCCGATGGACATCAGTTCGCCGTTCCAGAAAGGCACCTGACCGGCGACGAAGACCTGATGGCCCGTCACCGCATAGGGCACATAGTTGGCGGCGGGTGATGACGCCTTGGGCAGTTCGATTCCAAGTTCCTTGAGACGTGTTTCGATCTTTCCGGCCATGATGTCCTCCCTCGGCAGATCAGATGGGTCATCTTATCGCCCATCCGCCGGTTGGCGGCAATCACGCTTCATCGCATAGTGCGGGCATGAGCCCTGTCAGCCAGGCCCGGTCGGCAGACGATGTCATCGCAGGGGCGACGTCTGCCGCGGCATGCTTGACCGTCACCTGCGGATTTCGGAGGCTTTCGTCCGTGAACCGGGTGATCTGGAAGTGTATGAGAATCCGGGCGAACATGGACTGCGCGGCATACTCCGCGCAGTCACTCTTTTCGGACTGAAACAAGATGCCTGAGCCCAACCCCTCGTTTGACGGTTATTTCTCGGTGCCTGACTGGGCACCGCACCGGCGTACCTGGATGTCCTGGCCCACGGACCCGACCGAGATGCCCGGCGGGCTGCTGGAGTCGCGGGTGGCGTTTGCCAACGTGGCCCGGACCATCGCCCGGCATGAACCGGTTCGGATGATCGTACCGTCGGATGTGGCGCGCGAGGCCGCCCTGACCCTGGGGCCCAAGGTCGAGGTGCTGGAACGTCCGTCCGCGCACGGCTGGATTCGCGATCTGGCCCCGACCTTTCTGACCACGGACGATGGCCACATCAAGACCGTCGCCTGGAAGTTCAACGGCTGGGGCGGACGTCACATTGTCCACGACGAGGACCATGGCTTTGCCGAGGAACTGGTGCGGCTGATGGGGCTGCCGCACTATCGCGGTCCGATCGTGCTGGAAGGCGGTGCCGTGCAGACCGATGGTCTGGGTACCGCGGTGGTCACCGAGCAGACGCTGATGAGCCCGAATCGCAACCCGCTGATCGGCCATGCCGAGGCCGAGGAAATGCTGATGCGGTTCTTCGGGATCGTCCGGGTGATCTGGCTGGGTGAGGGACTGACGGGCCTGAAGGGCGGCGGTGGTCACGTGGGCCGGTTCTGCCGCTTCATCCGCCCGGGCCTGCTGGCGATACACTCGCCACAGGATCCCGAACATCCCGACTTCCGCGCCATGCAGGACAATCTCGACCGACTGCGGAAGTGGAAAAGCCCGTTCGGCGGCGAGATCGAGGTCATCGAGATGGTGGTGCCTGACGCGATCACGCCCGCTTCAGCCAGTTACCTCGGGTTCTATCTGGCGAAAGGCGTCGTCATCGTGCCCCGCCTGGACGATCCGCAGGATGACGCCGCGCTGGCCCGGATTGCGGAGCTGTTTCCCGACAGGACAGCGGTTCAGGTGGACGGCACGGCGGTTGGCGGCGCGCTGCATCACATGGCGCTCGGCGAACCGGAGCCCGCGCCCCTGGGGTGATCTGACGGGCGTTGCCGGGTCAGGTCGCGATCGGGATCAGTTCAGGCTTGCGCATGCGCTTCTGCGCATACATGGCGCTGTCGGCCCGATCCAGCACCTCGGCCACCGAAGTCTTGCCGTCGTAGGCCTGGATCCCCAGCGAGACGGAGAGGCGTACGGTGTGCTGTCCGGTCCGGATCGTGGTTGCATTCAGGCGAGACTGCAGCGCGCGGGCCTTGCGGAACCCGTCGTGCACCGATGCCGCGGTCAGGACGACGACGAACTCGTCACCGCCGATACGCGCCGCGATGTCATCGGCACGGGTGTTGTCGGCCAGGGTGGATGCCACGGCGACCAGCGCTTCATCACCGGCGGCGTGGCCGTGGGTGTCGTTCACGCCCTTGAAATCATCAATGTCGATATAGCAGATCACGCCGTGGTCCTGATGACGCGCCGCGCTGGCGATGGTGCGCGTCAGTTCGGCTTCCAGCCCGCGGCGGTTCAGCAACCCTGTCAGATCGTCGGTGCGGGTCATCGTCTCCAGCTGGGCGATGCGCTGTTGCTGTTCGGCCAATTGCTGTTCCGCATGGATCGCGAAATCCAGAACCCTTTCCAGCAGGACCAGCCGTTCGCCGTCGTAGTTCGCTTCGGCGGCGAAGAACCGTTCGTTGATCTCGCTGGCGAGGCGGTCCAGGGCGGGGGTGGCGATGTTGTCCGGCGTGATGGCGAGGCTCATGGGGGTCTCTCCGGTTCGTTTGCAGTTGCTACCGGAGAGAGAAGCAATCCGTGTGCCGAACCATCGGATTATTAATTTCGTTATAAATCAGTTAGTTACATAATATCACTGCTGCGATGATCCGGCTCCGGGCAGTTTGTGCCGCACGTCAGAGCGCCGTTGGGCAAGGTTTTCCGGCGAAGAATGCATCCAGATTGTCCAGACAGCAGAACCCCATGGCGTTGCGCGTGTTCACGGTCGCGCTGCCCAGATGCGGCAGCAGGAACACATTGGGCAGGTCGCGATAGCGTGCGTCCAGCGCGGGCTCGCCCCTGAAGACGTCCAGACCGGCTGCGAACAGCCTGCTCGATGTCAGCGCGGCGATCACGGCATCATCGTCGACGATGTCACCGCGCGCCGTGTTCACCAGCACGGCGTCGGGCGGCATCCGGGCGATCAGATCGTCGTTGATCATGCCGCGGGTCTCCTCGGTCGAAGGGCAACTGATCGACAGGAAGTCGGAAACCGACGCCAGACTCTCGGCGCTTTCGTGGAAGGTCGCGCCCTCTTCCTGGTCCTCCGGCAGGCGCGAGCGGTTGTGATAGTGGATCTCAAGTCCGAACCCGCGCGCGCGCCGCGCGACGGCACGGCCGATGCCGCCCATGCCGAGGATTCCCAGCCGGGCACCGGTCAGATCCTTGCCCAGCAGCATGGTGGCGTGCCAGCCGACCCACGCGCCGTTCCGCACCAGCGTCTGCCCCTCGTAACTGCGCCGCGCGGCGCCCAGCAGGCAGAGCATGGCGATATCGGCCACGGCTTCGTTGAGCACGTCCGGCGTGTTGGTGACGATACGGCCACTCGCCTTGACCGCGGCCACATCGATATGTTCGTAGCCGACGGAGTAGGTGGCGATCATCCTGACCGAACCGGGAAGGCGATCGACCACGTCCGACGTGATCTTCTCGGAACTGGCGATCATCAGCGCATCCTTGCCCTCCGCCGCAGCCAGCCACTCGGCTTCCGGCATGATGCGGTCGTCGGGATTGATCACGGCGTCATAATCCGACTGCGCCCGCCTGGTGACGGCATCGGGCATGCGTCGTGTGATCAGCAGTCTGTGCCGCTCTGACATGCTTTGGCCCCAATCCTTGTAAATGCTGGTCGATGGCCTCAGGTTAGGTCTGTTCAACAGGGAGTGCGAGCACACGATGCGACTTTTTGCGGCCGTTCTGACGACCTTTTGCCTTTCGTTCCCGGCTTTCGCGGGCCTGGATCTGACGCCGCACCGCGCGGTCTACGATATGGAGCGGCTGAAACGGGACAATGGATCCGCGTTCGCACAGGTGGGCGGGCGCATGGTCTATCACTACGACCGGACCTGCGAGGGCACGACCTACAACCACCGGATGCTGCTCGACCTGGTCAGCGCGCAGGGGGCACCGATCCGCTCGGAAACCATCCTGAGCTTCTACGAGACGGCCGACGGGCTGAACCTGAGGTTCCAGATTCGCGAGCTTCTCAACGACACACCGGTCGTCGAACTTGAGGGTCGGGTCACGCGCCCGTCGCTGACGGAGACCGCTGTCGTCAGCTACGCCAAGCGCGAAGGGGCCGAGGGCGAACCGACGCTGACCCTGCCGGGCCGGGTCCTGTTCCCGCTGCAGCATACCGACGACCTGATCCGCGCGGCGCTGGACGGCGACATCACCCACAACGTCAAGACGTTCGACGGCGATGAGCTTTCGCTGGTCGACAGCTTCATCCAGCCGGCCACGGCGGGCCGCCGCGACGACAGCGTGGTGCCCGAAGCCATGGCGGGCATGAAGTCCTGGCTGACGCGGGTCTCGTTCTTCCGGACCGACAACACCGATGGCGCGCCCTACTACGAGACCCAGATGCGTTTCTGGGAGAACGGTCTGTCAGGTGACTTCACGATGGAGACGGATGACCTGGCCGTGGTCGCGCGGCTGCGGGAAGTCCAGCTCTATTCAAAGCCCGACTGCGACTGATCCCGCGAGATCGTCAGTTCTGACATTGGATCAGGAACACCGACTTCCGGTAACGCGCGACGAGCTGTTCTGTACCAAGCGCAGGCCGTTCGTCGGTCGCGGGGCGGTGCAGCGGTGCACCGAGGGAGGCCACGAATATCTCGGCGATGGATGATTTGATGCCGAAGTTGACGTTCTGGGCGAAGTCCCCGGTTGCCGCCGCCGCGTAGAGCGAGTTGAGCTTCGAGACGACGATACCGATCACCTCGCCCTTTCCGTTGATCACCGGACCCCCGCTGTTGCCTGGGTTCACGGGCGCCGAAAGCTGGAACTGCGAGACATCGTTGTCCAGGCCGGACTGCGCACTGACGACGCCGGTCGTCACGGTCATCGATTCCGAAACCAGGCCGTTCAGCGGAAACCCGATGACGGTCACGGCCGAGCCGAGTACCGGCAGCGCCTGTGACGAGAGCGGCATCGGATTGGAAACCCGGAAGTCGGCCCGGAGCAGCGCCAGGTCATTCGCCCGGTCCACCCCGACCACGGTTGCGGCATAGCGGACACCGTCTCTGACGATGTTCACGGACTTGCAGTCGCCGGCGACATGCTCGTTCGTCAGAATGTGCCCGTTTCGCGAGATAGCAAAGCCGGTCCCCGTCCCGGATTTCTTCTTGGCTACCTTCCGGCCGCCGGGCTCGGAACGTTCCAGACTGCTGTAGATATAGCTGACATCGCCATTGCTGTTCCAGTCGAGGAACTTGCCGTCCACGAAGAAGACGAAATACTTGCCCTTGAAAGTATCGGGACCGACCTGGGCATCCCATTTCTCGTACATCCAGGTCTCAAGCTGATACCCGTTGACCTCGGTCTTGCGGACGACTTCGTACTTGGCATCGATCTTTTCCTTGACCTGCGCCATCGTCTCGCCGGGTGTCAGCCGGAACACATCGACCTTCTTGTAGTTCTTTCCGTATCCGGTGAAGTCCTGGACAAGAAAGTTGGCACCGTCACCGGTCTGGCAGGCGCTCAGGAAGACAGCCAGCGCCATAACAGCGCATATTCTAAGACTGGTCATGGGCATATTCGTCTCTGCTTGGTGGTTCTGATCGTGCTCGGATCCATTCTGTGATGTACAAGTTAAGCGCAAGCCACCTCCGATTGTCGATAGTCCAGATGAGATATCCACATTGACCGGGCCGTCGGAACTGGCTAGTAACCCCACCATCAACCGGAGAGCGTGAGTTTTCCGTGTCGCCCGGTCTCCGGGAGATGCACATCAGCCGACGAGTGTCGTCCGCTGGTGCTTTTGTCGTTGTGCGTACCTTCGAGGATGCCTGCGGCAGGCGACGGGTTGAACGGTATTTGGAGGCGAGGTCGAGATGTTCGATAGCCTGAGTGACAGACTGGGTGATGTGTTCGGCAAGCTGCGGAAACGCGGCGCGCTGAACGAGAAGGACGTCAGCGAGGCGCTGCGCGAGGTGCGCGTGGCGCTGCTGGAAGCCGATGTCGCACTGCCGGTCGTCAAGGATTTCATCGACGAAGTGCGCAAGCGTGCCATCGGTCAGGAAGTCATTCGCTCGGTCGCGCCGGGCCAGATGGTCATCAAGATCGTCAACGATCATCTCATCGAAGTGCTCGGTAGCGAGTCGGAAGATCTGAACCTGAATGCGGTGCCGCCCGTGCCGATCCTGATGGTTGGTCTGCAGGGTTCGGGCAAGACGACCTCGACGGCCAAGATCGCGCTGCGCCTGAAGAACCGCGAGAAGAAGAAGGTCCTGATGGCCTCGCTGGACGTGCGCCGCCCCGCAGCGCAGGAACAGCTGAAGGTTCTGGGCGAGCAGGCGGATGTGGCGACCCTGCCCATCGTGCCGGGGCAGGGGCCTGTCGAGATTGCCAAACGCGCCCTGCAGTCGGCGAAGCTGCAGGGCTTCGATGTGGTCATGCTGGATACCGCCGGCCGCCTGCATGTCGATGAACAGCTGATGGCCGAAGTCGCGGCCGTCCGCGACTCCGTCGGTCCGCACGAGACCCTGCTGGTGGCCGATGCGCTGACCGGTCAGGATGCAGTCAACGTCGCAAAGCAGTTCGATGAGCGGATCGGCCTGACCGGCATCATGCTGACCCGCGTCGATGGCGACGGACGCGGTGGTGCCGCGCTGTCGATGCGTGCCGTGACGGGCCGCCCGATCAAGCTGATCGGTGTCGGTGAGAAGCTGGACGCGCTGGAGGGGTTCCACCCCGACCGGATCGCGAACCGCATTCTGGGCATGGGCGATGTGGTCGGCCTGGTCGAGAAGGCACAGGAATCCATCGACGAGGCCGAAGCCCAGAAGATGGCCGAGAAGATGAAGAAGGGTCAGTTCGACCTGGAAGATCTGCGTGGCCAACTGCAGCAGATGCAGAAGATGGGCGGCCTGGAAGGTCTCGCCGGCATGCTGCCGGGTGCCAAGCAGGTGAAGAAACAGCTCGCCGACGCCAATATCGATACGAAGATGCTGAAGCGGCAGGAAGCGATCATCGGATCGATGACGCCCAAGGAACGCCGCAATCCGAAGCTGATCAATTCATCGCGCAAGAAGCGCATCGCCGCCGGTTCCGGCGTCGACGTGCCCGAGGTCAACCGCGTCCTGAAACAGTGGAAGCAGATGTCGGTGATGATGAAGAAGGTCAAGAAAATGGGGAAGGCCGGCATGATGCGTGCCGGGCTCCCGGGAATCCTGCCGCGCATGTAGCGGCGAACGAAACCGAACATCCAAGGAGAGAACAAGAATGGCTGTCAAGATCAGATTGTCCCGTGGCGGCGCCAAGAAGCGTCCGTTCTACCGTGTCGTCGTTGCCGATGCCCGCGCCATGCGCGATGGCGGCTTCATCGAGAAGATCGGCACCTACAACCCGATGCTGCCGAAGGACGACGAGAACCGCGTCCAGATCGACCTGGATCGCGCCAAACATTGGCTGGGTCACGGCGCGCAGCCGACGGACCGCGTGTCCAAGTTCCTTGAGAAGGCCGGCGTGATTGAGGCCAAGACCCGCAACAATCCGAAGAAGGCGAAGCCGGGTGCCAAGGCCCAGGAACGCCTGGATGAAGCGAAGATGAAGGAAGAAGAGGCCGCCCAGGCGAAGGCCGATGCCGAAGCGGCACCCGCTGAGGAAGCCCCGGCAGAGGAAGCCCCTGCCGAGGAAGCACCGGCGGAAGAAGCTGCGGCTGAAGAGAGTGCCGAGGAGAAGGCGTAGGCTCGATGGCCTGCGCGTCCTTTCATGGCTGAGAACCGGGTTCTTCTGGCTGCGATCACTGGCGCCCACGGCGTCAGCGGTCGCGTGCGCCTGAAGACCTTTACCGAGGAGCCCCGGTCGGTCGGCAGCTATGGCCCGCTGAGCGATGAATCCGGCGAACGCCGGTTCGAGATCAGGATCACCGGTTCGACGAAGGACGGGGTGATCGCAGAGATCGAGGGTGTCCGGAAGCGCGAAGCCGCCGAAGCGCTGAAGGGAACCGGCCTGTATGCCGAGCGGTCGGCGCTGCCGGAGCTTGAAGCCGAGGAAGACTTCTACCATGCCGACCTGATCGGCCTCACGGCAGAGACGACCGAAGGTCAGCGGCTTGGGACCGTGCGTGCGATCTATGATTTCGGGGCCGGCGATGTGCTGGATGTGAAGCCGTCGAAGGGCAAGGGGTACCTGCTGCCGTTCACCCGCGAGGTCGTGCCCGTCGTCGATCTGGAGAACGGGCGGCTGCAGATCGTCCTGCCCGACGAGATGGACGTGATGGACAGCGAAGAGGAGGCGGAAGAGCACTCTGAATGACCCACGCCGGGTTCGACGCGACGGTCCTGACGCTCTACCCGGACCTGTTTCCGGGGCCGCTGGGCATCGCCCTGTCGGGAAAAGCGCTGGAAACCGGGCTCTGGACGCTGAAAGTGGTGGACATCAGGGACCATGCTCATGATAAACACCGCTCGGTCGATGATACCCCGACGGGCGGTGGCGCGGGCATGGTCATGCGGCCCGATGTTCTGGCCTCTGCGATCGATGCCCACCATGTGGCCGGCAGGCCGCTGATCTATTTCAGCCCGCGCGGGCGGCGGATGGATCAGGCGCTGGTCGGGGAACTGAAGGCAGGGGGCGGCGCAACGCTGATCTGCGGACGGTTCGAAGGGGTCGATGAACGGGTGCTGGAAGCCCGTCCGGTGATGGAAGTCAGCCTGGGCGACTTCGTGCTGTCGGGTGGCGAATTCGCGGCCTTTGCGCTGCTGGATGCGGTGGTGAGGCTGTTGCCGGGGGTTGTCGGGAACGCCGACACGCTGGCGGAAGAGAGTTTTACGGACGGGCTGCTGGAATATCCGCAGTACACCCGGCCAAGGGAATGGGAGGGGAAAACCCCTCCGGACGTATTGTTGAGCGGCGACCATGCCCGCATCCGGAACTGGCGCAAGGCGGAAGCCGAGCGGATCACCAGGGAGCGGAGACCGGACCTCTGGCGGCGTTACAAAAAGGAAGAAGGACAGACCAATGAATCTGATTGACGAGATCGACCAGGCCGAAATCGCCCGTGTCACCGAAGGCAAGGAAATCCCGAGCTTTCAGCCCGGCGACAACGTGCGTGTGAACGTGCGCGTCACGGAAGGCAACCGCCAGCGCGTGCAGGCCTTCGAAGGCGTCTGCATCGCCCGGCGCAATCGTGGCCTGAACTCGGCCTTCACGGTGCGCAAGATCTCCTACGGTGAAGGTGTTGAGCGTGTGTTCCCGCTCTACTCGCCGATCATCGAGAGCATCGACGTGGTGCGCTATGGCAAGGTCCGCCGCGCGAAGCTGTATTACCTGCGTGGCCGCCGCGGCAAGTCCGCGCGTATCGCGGAACGTCGTGTGGAACGCGCCGCCAAGAAATAAGTGGAACGCGTCGTCTGGAAGCAGGCGGCATACAGCGCAAGAGTTTGACGGGGCCAGTGGTTCAGACCGCTGGCCCTTTCAGTTCAACGGTGTTGCCGTCGGGATCGGTGATGTAGATCGACGGACCTTCGCCCTCGGCACCGTAGCGCAGGCCCGCCTGATCCACGGCGACCGAATGCTTTTCCAGATGCGCCCGCACGGCGGCCTCATCCCACGGTTCTACGCGGACGCAGAAGTGATCCATGTTGGGACCGCTGACCTTTCTGTCGGCGGGCACCAGGTCGATCATGCAGGCCCCGGCCCGCATCTGCACCAGCCCGATGCTCTCGACTTCCCGCTCCACGTTGCAGCCCAGCACATCCCGGTAAAACGAAAGTGCGCGATCCATGTCCTGAACGTTCAGGACAACGTGGTCGATGTTTGCGATGCTGATGCCCATGGCGAAACTGTCCTCACTTCTGTTGATCGGTCTGATCTGGGTCGCTTCAGGATATTCGGCAATGGCCGAACCGCCCGATCCTCCCATCTCCGGCCTGCAATGGGCGACGCCCGCGATCCAGGAGATGCAGGCGGACGATTTCGCCAATCCGGGCATGTTCTGGCTCGAGCGGGGCGAAACAGCGTTTGCGACACCGGCAGGGCAGGCGGGCAAATCCTGTGCGAACTGCCACGCGGACGGCGATCTGGACGGCAAGGCCGCCGATTTCCCGAAGGTCGAAGGTGGCCGTGTGGTCAATCTGGCGGCGCGGATCAACCGCTGCCGGACGGATCAGATGGCCGCCGAGCCGTTGTCCCTCGAATCCGATCCGCTGCTGTCCTTGACCCTGTATGTGCGCAGCCTGTCGGCAGGCGATCCGATCTCCATCGCGATTGATGGCGACGCGGAACCGTTCTTCCGGAAGGGCGAGGCGCTCTATCACCAGCGCCGCGGGCAGATGAATCTGGCCTGTACGCAGTGCCACGACGACCGGCCCGGCGAATGGCTGCGCGGCGAACAGCTCAGCCAGGGGCAGATCAACGGTTTTCCGGCGTACCTGCTGCGCTGGTCCGGTGTCGGCTCTGCGCACCGCCGGTTCCGGTTCTGCGACGATCAGCGTATCGCCGAACCCCTGCCGCTGGGATCGGATGCGTATCTCGCGCTGGAACTCTACGTCGCGTGGCGGGGTAATGGCCTGCCGGTGGAGGTGCCTGCCGTGCGCCGATGAGGGAAACCTTGAGCAATCCCGTCTTTGACTCAAAGGGTCAAACGCACTGCGTGTCACCCCCGGTTTATCCGGGGGCCTTCCTGAATACCTGATACGCGCGGCGTTCGCTGAACCGCCCGTTGCCCCCGCACGGAGGCGGGGCTGACACCCTGTGTTGTTCGGTCTTTTCAATCCAACGCTGGACTGCCTTACCCGAACATGTCCTGCGTGATCGCCTGGTACCAGCCTTCGGCGTAGGCGGCCTCGGCGGCGCGGAAGTCCGCGTTGGCGTCCATGGGGCTCAACCCGCCCGATCCGTCGACGCCGACGATCCCGTCGGAGGTCGACCGGTACACCTTGGCGACCGAGATTCCGTAGTCCGGTGCGATCAGGCTGTAGCAGGTGTTGGCGAACGACCCTTCCGTGGGCGCGCGGCCTGTCAGGGCCGCGACGACATTGATCGCTGCGATCTTGCCCTGGCTGTTCGCCGAGAATCCCGACTTCGGCATTTCACCGGCGATGGCGGCGTCGCCGATGATGTGGACATCTGCGGCGACGGTGCTTTCGAAGGTGACCGGATCGACCGGACACCAGCCGTCCTTGTTGGTCAGGCCCGAGTTTCCGGCGATGACACCGGCGATGTTCGGCGGAATGAAATTGACGACATCGCCCCTGTGGATTTCGCCGAACGCGCTTTCCAGTTCCAGCGTATTGGCGTCGACGCGCACCACTTCGCCGTCATCGGCGGCGGAAAGATGCTCGATCATGCCGGGATAAAGCGCGTCCCAGGCCTGCTTGAACAGGGCCTCCTTCGAGAATTTCGGCTTGGGATCGAGGATCAGGATCTTCGACTTCGGCTTGTTGGTCTTCAGGTAGTGCGCGATCATGGAGGCGCGCTCGTAGGGCCCCGGCGGGCAGCGGAACGGGTTGGTCGGCGGCGAGATGATCACCAGTCCGCCATCGTCCATGGCCAGCAGCCGCTCGCGCAGGTCCCGCGTCTGCGGCCCCGCCTTCCAGCCGTGCGGCATCAGCCCCAGCGCGGCCTTGTCATAGCCCGGAATCGCATCCAGGCGAAGATCGATACCCGGCGACAGGATGGCCTTGTCATAGGTCAGGATCTGTCCGCCTGCGAGGCGGATGCGCTTGTTCGCGACATTGATCCGGCTCGCGCGCTTGTGGATGACCTCCACGCCCCATTTCTGCGTCAGCGTCTTGTAGCCGTGGCCGATCTCGTCCATCGACTTCAGACCGCCAAGCACCAGATTGCTGAACGGGCAGCTGTAGAAGACCCGCTTCTGCTCGACCAGCGCGACCGACAGGCTGGGGTCGATCCGCCGGATGTATTTGGCTGCGGTCGCACCGCCGAAGCCGCCGCCGACAACGACCACGTCGAAATGATCCTCGGCCCGTGCCTCGCCCGACACCATGATGGTGACGCCGGCCGCCAGCGCGCCCTTGCCCAGTTGCCTGCGTGAAATGCCGCTCATGGATCCGTCGGCTTCAGGCTTGAGAGATATCTGGCCATCGCAATGATCTCCTCTTCGCTGTAGCCCGTCGCGATCCGGCCCATGACGGTCGCCTGCCGCTCGCCGGACTTGAAGGCCAGCATCCGGTTGCGGATGTAGGCGAGGCTCTGGCCCTGCAGCGCCGGAATCGCGCCCGCGCCCTTCGCCTCCGGCCCATGGCAGGCCGCGCAGGACAGCGACAGCATCTCGCCGCGATCCATCTCCTGCGCATGTGGCATTGCAGCAGGCAGCATCAGCAGCGCGCCGATAATCAGCGCGGCCCTCACAGGCCCAGTCCCCGATAGACCGCATCCCGGAAGGCGCGGCGGATCGGATAGGCTTTCGACGGCATGTACTGCGTCATCAGGATCGCGGTCACATCCAGCTCCGGATTGTTGAAGAAGAAGGTCCCCGCCGCGCCCGACCAGCCGTATTCACCTGCCGGCCCACGGCTGCCTGCGGCCCCGGCATCAACCATCGTGCTCATGGTCAGGCCGAACCCGAAACCGCTCCATCGGTCGCCGCTGAACTCGGTGACGCCCATCGCCGCCATGTCGGCGCCCTCCGGCAGGTGGTTCGAGCGCATCTCGGCGATGGTCTCCGGCGCCAGAATGCCCTTGCCGCCTTCGGCCAGCATCCGCGCAAAGGCGAGATAATCGTCGACGGTCGAGACCAGGCCGCCACCGCCGGAGGGGAAATCGGGCGGGCTGAGAAAGCGGCTGCTGTCCCAGCGGTCCAGCGGCGGGTTCTCACCCTTGTCGGGTGCGGGATAGACCGAGCAGAAGCGGTTCACCTTGTCTGCGGGGACGTGGAATCCGGTATCGGCCATGCCCAGCGGTTCGAAGATTCGCTGCCGCAGGAACTGATCGAAGGGTTGGCCGCTCACGACCTCGACCAGGCGGCCCAGAACTTCCTGTCCCATGGAATAGTTCCAGCGTGTGCCGGGTTCGAACGCGATCGGCATGCTGGCCAGCTTGCCGATGACTTCTTCCATGGTGCCGCTGGAGCGCATGCCTTCCAGACCGTTGGCCTTGTAATGCTCGGTCAGCGGTCCGTCATAGGACAGCGGCAGGGTCAGGCCCGACGTATGGGTCAGCAGGTGCCGGATCGTGATCGGTGTGGTTGCCTCCGACAGCGCGCCGTCGTCGTCCATGATCTGCATCCGCGCAAACCCGGGGATGAAACCGGAAATCGGATCGTCCAGCGTCAAATGCCCCTCATCGCGCAGCATCATCACCGCGACACCGGTCATCGGCTTGGTCATGGAGAAGATGCGGAAGATCGTATCGCGCCGGGTCGGACGCCCCGTCTCACGATCCTGTACGCCATCCATGACCAGATGCCGGACGCCCGAACTGTCGGCGACGCAGGCCATGGCACCGGCCAGCCGTCCGTCGGAGACGTACTGGCCGATCAGATCGTCGAGTGCGTTGAATGAGCCTTGCAGCATTGCTTCTCCCCTCGTTGCGGCAATCATGGGACAATCCCGCGCACAACGAAAGGGAGGGGCACCATGAACATGGTCAGCAACGATCACAGGGTCGCGAGTGGACGGGAAGGTCTGAATGTCTTTCTGCGCAACAAGCACGTCGGCGATGGCGGGCAGACCCTGCTGATGGTGCATGGGGCCACCTATCCGGGGACGGTCATGTTCGATTATCCGGTCGAAGGTGTGTCCTGGATGGACTGGATGGCCGAACGCGGGTTCGATGTCTGGTGCATCGATCTGCTGGGCTACGGCAAGGCGGATCGGCCTGCGGAGATGGACGCGCCAGCCGGTGCCAGCGGGCCGATCGTCGATACTGGGGAGGCTGTGCGGGACGTGAAGCTGGCCATCGAATTCATTCTGAAGGAACGCGGGATCAGCCAGCTTGATCTGCTGGGTTATTCGTGGGGTACGGCCATCGGGGGTCAGGTTGCCGGCGAGGTGCCGGAGAAGATCAGGCGGCTGGTGCTGTCGGGCGCGCTCTGGCTGCGATCGGGCAATGTGCAGATCCAGGTGGACGGCGAGCTGGGCGCCTACCGGACCGTCACCGCGGATGCCGTCGTGAAACGCTGGACCATCAATCTGGATGAGGATCAGAAGGCCGCCATCGCGCCGGCGGCGCGGCTGCGCCAGTGGGCGGCGGATGCCGTTGCGACCGATCCCGATTCATCGCGCCATGATCCGCCGATGCTGCGCGCGCCGACCGGTGTGGTGAAGGACGTGATGCAGCACTGGCTGAAGGAGAATCCGACCTATGATCCCGCAGCGATTCGCTGCCCAACACAGGTTGTGGTCGGTGAATGGGATCATGAAACGACGCCGGAACAGGGGCGCGCGGTCTTCGACCGTCTGACCGGCACCGATACCCGTCGCTACACCGTGATCGGCGGGGGCACGCACTCGCTGCTGCTGGAGAACCAGCGACACCAGCTCTATGAGGTCACACGCTCGTTCCTGAGCGCGGACCTGACGGGCTGAGGCGGAACCCGTCAGACCGCGTCCGGTTGCTTCGACGGATGCGCGTCGGCGAAGGCTTTCATCTCGTTGCAGGCGGCCTCGATGCGCAGGAGCGTGGGGTAGGCGGACAGGTCCAGGTCGAACCGTCGCGCGAAGAACATCTGCGGGATCAGGCAGCTATCGGCGATGCCGGGGCTGTCGCCATGCATGAACCGGCCGGTCTCCGGCTCCCGGCTCAGGCGCTGTTCCAGACCGTCGAAACAGGCGCGGCACCAGTGTTCGATCCAGCGGGCGCGGCCATCCTTGCCGGCGCCCATCTCGTTCTCGACGAAGTTCAGCACGCGCACATTGGTCAGCGGATGCGTGTCCGCCGCCACGGCAAGCGCCAGACCCAGCACGCGCGCCCGGCCTGCCGCATCCGAAGGCACCATGGGCGGTTCGGGGTGCCTGGCGTCCAGATAGTCGATGATCGCCAGTGACTGGTACAACGTGGTGTCGCCGTCATGCAGGACAGGCATCAGCCCCGACGGGCTGAGTTCGCGAAAGGCTGGATCCCGCTGCTCGCCCTTTGTCAGATTGACGAAGCTGCGGGTCACCTCGATACCCTTCAGGTTCAGCACGATGCGCACCCGGTAGGCGGCGGACGAGCGATAGAAATCGATCAGATGCATCCTCAGATCATCCTCTGTTCGGGCGGCCAGACCACGGGAAACACGGGGCTGTCCATCAGGTCGCCGGGCTGGTGCGGGACGTCCTTGAAGGGCGGGGACATCTGGCCCTTGCGGCGGGCGAAGCGGGCGTCGTCCCCGGTCCAGCGAAAGGCCACGGCGCGGCGGCGGTGCTGGCCCCGGTTGCCCGGCGCGGCATGCAGCGTGCGGGCGTGGAAGACCACGCAATCGCCGGGTTCCAGCGCCCAGTTGAGGATACGGTATTTCGAGCGGTCGGCATCGATGTCGGGGACCGACGGCCCGTCGTGGTCTTCATAGTCGCGATGATCCAGGAAGTAGCGCGGCTTGAAATGTCCGCCGTCAATTTGGGATCCGGCAACGAATTCCATCGCCACGTCGGCGGGGACCGGATCCAGCGCGACCCAGGTCGAACCGACCTGATCGCCATCGACCACCCAGTAGGGCTGATCGTGGTGCCAGGGCGTCGGGTTCTCGGTGCCGGGATCCTTCACCAGGACATGCTCGTGAAACAGGTTCACCTTCGATGAACCGAACAGCATGGCCACCTTCTCGGCGATGCCGCTGTCGGTGACGAAGTCGCGATAGCCGTCGAACCGGTCCCAGTTGCAGTAGTCGCCGAAATAGAAGCCGCCCTCGCCTTCCTTCGTGTAGACCTTTCCCGTGGGGCCGGGATCGGCAATGTTCTGGTCCAGCGCCTCACGCAGGCGATCCAGCCAGCGGGCGTCGGCAACCTTCGGCAGCAGGATCGCGCCATCGCGCTGGAAGTCGTCGATCATCTGTTGCGTGGGCATCATCGGTCTGTCTCCTCAATCTGCCAGAACACTAGCTTCTGTCCGCGAGATGGGCAAAACCGAAGTTCGGTTTCGCCAAACCAGATCGGGTATCGGGAAACCGCAATGACGAACGGATGTTAACGCGGCATTAGGGCGCCGGCGGATAGTTTCGCCCCATTCTGTAACGAGTTTGCCGTGAGTGCCGTCGATGGTCACCGATGATGCGTCCATATTCTGGAGCCTTTCGAAGGCGTTCCTGCAAAATCTGACGCTGCTGATCGTCCTGGCCTATGCACTCAGCCTGATCTGGGCGCGTCTCGGACAGGCTGACAGCATCGTCCGGCAGAGCGTGCTGGGTCTCATTTTTTCTGTTGCATCAGTGGCCTGCATGAACATGCCGCTTGAGCCGCAGCCGGGCCTGCTGCTCGACCAGCGCGGGCTGATCCTGCTTTTCGCCGCGCCGTTCGGCGGCCCCTGGGCGGCGCTGATCGCGGGAGGCGTCACGGCGCTCTACAGAATTCATCTGGGTGGTGTCGGCATGTGGGCAGGGCTCGGCGCCATCGCGCTGACCGTGCCGCTGGGCATGCTGATCGCGCGCTACGGCGGCGGCTTGAAAACCGTGCGCAGCGCCGCGCTCGGGGGACTGCTGCTGGCGGCGGTGACGATTCCCTGGTTCCTGGCCGTCAGCGGTATCGGACCCGGCCTTCAGATGATCCAGAGCTATGGTCCGGTGTATCTGATCTTCTATCTGGTAGGCGCGATCGTGCTTTCCAGCATCCTGATGGTCGATCACCGCCGGAGGGAGTCGGAGCGCCGTCTGTTCGAAAGCGAGACCAAGCTGCGCGATGTGCTGGACGTCTCGACGGACTGGTTCTGGGAAGTGGATGCCGACCTGCGTTTCACCTTCTTCAGCGAAAGCTGCCGGCGCGTGTTCAGCAGGGATCCGTCCGCCTATCTGGGCAAGCGGCGGTCCGAGATCGCCTTGCCCGAACAACGTGCGGCGGTGCTCGAATATGAGGCGATGCTGCAACGCCGCGAACCGTTCGCCGACTTTACCTACGCCATGCTGCGTGCGGACGGCCGGATCCGCTATGTCAGCGTGTGCGGCAAGCCGGTCTACGACGCGGACGGCAACTTTGCCGGATACCGCGGCAGCGGCAGGGAAGTGACCGATGTTGTCCTCGCCAAGCAGGAGCTTGAGGCCGCGCTGAACGATGCCGAGGCCGCCAACAAGGCCAAGTCGCGCTTCCTGTCCCAGATGAGCCACGAACTCCGCACGCCGCTGAACGCCGTCATCGGTTTCGCCGATCTGATCCGCAACGAGGTTCGCGGTCCCGTCGGCAATCCCGGGTACCGCCAGGACGCCACCGATATCTACGAGAGCGGTCACCACCTGCTTGGACTGATCAATGACATTCTGGACCTGGCCAAGGTCGAGGCGGGCATGCTGGTGCTGGACAGGCAGGATCATGACGTGACCCGGATCGTCGATTCCTCGGTACGCATGATGCGCCAGCGCGCGCAGGAAGCCGGTATCTCCGTGACTGTTGCATCGCATGTCGATGACGCGACGGGGCGGGTCGACCAACGCGCGGCGAAGCAGATCGTGCTGAATCTGCTGACGAACGCGATCAAGTTCACCGAGCGCGGCGGTGTCATCGCAATCGCGGTGGAGGAGGCCGCCGCCGGAATGCTGCAGATCAAGATATCCGATACCGGCTGTGGCATCGCCCCGGACGAGATGGAGAAGGTCTTCCGTCCGTTCGAGCAGGCCGAGAACACCCGCACGCGGGCGATCGAGGGCACCGGTCTGGGGCTGCCGATCTGCAACGCGCTGGCCGAGGCGCATGGCGGCACCCTGCGCCTGGAAAGCCGGTTGGGGCAGGGGACGACGGTGCGGGTCACGCTGCCCCGCGCGAGGGCCCGTTTGGACGTCTCCGAAGCCCGCGTCGCCTGATCAGGTCCTGGCGTTCTTCTGCGTTTCCCGCCGGGTCGTGTAGACCGCCGCGGCAAAGATGATCGCCGCGCCGGCCCACATCCATTTGTCCGGCACTTCCGAGAATGCCCACCAGGCGGCCAGCGCCGAGACGGGCAGCCTGACGAAGTCGAAGACCTGGGTCAGGCTGGCCTCTCCGACGGAGACCGCGCGCTGGATGCCGTACATGTTCACGTTGGCCGCGATGCCGAGACCGATCAGCCAGAGCCACTGGTCTCCGGACGGCGACTCCCAGACGAACAGGGCCGGGATCAGGGACAGCGGCAGGTTGATCACGGACAGCAACAGGATGACCAGTTCGGGGCTTTCCGAGCTGGAAAGCTGCTTGCCCAGAATCACGACATAGGCAAACAGCACCGACGCCCCGATGGCAAGAAGGGCGCCGGGGCTGATGGCCTCGACGCCCGGTCTCAGGATGATCAGCATGCCTGCGAAACCGGTCGCCAGCGCCAGCCCTCTACGCCAGCCGATCTTCTCCTTCAACACGAACACGGCCAGCACCGTAGCGAACAGAGGCGATGTGAAGGTGATCGCCGTGGCTTCCCCGATGGGGATCAAGACCGCCGCGTAGAACAGCATGATCGACGAGGCGACCATGAACAGCGAGCGCAGCGTGAACATCGGCAGGCGGTCGGTCTTCAGACCGCTGATACCGACACGCAGGATCCAGGGTACGAACAGCAGAACCGCGAACATGTTGCGCCAGAAACTCAGGACGAAGATCGGCAGGTCGTCAGCCAGTTCCCTGATGATGACCATGATCGCGGCGAAACCGATGGCCGATACCAGCATCCAGAATGCAATGGCCAGCACGCTCGACGCTGCGGGGCGTATCATCCCCACAGGTCCCGGCTCGCGGGGCGGACAATCGATCCGTCGAAGGTCAGGCCGGGTTCGCGATCCTGTTTCAGCATCAGCGGGCCATCCACATCGACGAAGTCTGCGCCCTGGGCCACCAGCAGCGCGGGCGCCATGGCCAGGCTGGTCGCGACCATGCAGCCGACCATGACCTGAAACCCTTCGGCACGGGCCTTCTCGCGCAGCCGCAGCGCCTCCGTCAGACCGCCGGTCTTGTCCAGCTTGATGTTCACGATGTCGTACCGCCCCTTCAGGTCGGCGAGGCTGGCGCTGTCGTGGCAGCTCTCGTCGGCGCACACGGGTACCTTCCGGTCGACGTCGGCCAGGACTGCATCCTTGCCGGCGGGCAGGGGCTGTTCGACCATGCGCACATCCAGTTCCGCGAAGGCTTCGAACAGGCTCTCCAACTGCTCGGCCTTCCAGCCTTCGTTGGCGTCCACAACCAGCATGGAGTCGGGTGCAGCCTCGCGCACCGCGCGGGCACGGGCGATGTCGGCATCACCTTCGCCCAGCTTCAGCTTCAGCAGCGGCCGGTGTGCGTTGCGGCGGGCCTCCTCCGCCATCTTTTCCGGTGTCTCCAGCGTCACCGTGAATGCGGTGGTGACCGGTCCCGGTGCCGGCAGGCCGGCCAGTTCATGCACCGGCGTGCCGCTGAGGCGCGATTCCAGATCCCACATGGCACAGTCGACGGCATTGCGTGCCGCACCTGCCGTCATCATCGACAGCAGATCGGCCCGGCGCGCGCCGTCCTGGATGGCAGCGGTGGCGTCGTCGATCTGCTTCTCGACCTTCTCGAAGGTTTCACCGTAGCGGCGATAGGGGACGCATTCGCCGCGTCCGGTCGCGCCATCCTGCGTCAGCGACACCACCAGCACTTCGGCACGGGTCTTGGTGCCGCGCGAAATCCGGAATGTGCCGCGTATGGGCCATTCCTGCCGCTCGACGGTCAACCGCTTCAAGACAGCGCGTCCACCAGTCGCACGACACCGGTACGGACCGGATCCACGGTGGGCAGGCCGGTCTGTTTCTCGATATCCTCAAGGCACTTGCGAGCCGCTGCCTCATCCAGGGCGCTGGTGTTCACGGCGACCCCGATGCAGCGCGCGTCGGGGTTGGTCAGGGTTGCGGCCCTGACGTGCAGGTCGATACACGCCTGCAGATCGGGAATCGGGTGCTCGACGTTCCGCATTTTCGTGCGGGTCGGTTCATGGCACATCACCAGCGCGTCCGGCTGGCTGCCATGGATCAGGCCGATGGTGACTCCGGCGAACGAGGGGTGGAACAGCGATCCCTGGCCCTCGACGACGTCCCAGTGGTCCGGATCGGCGGTGGGGCTGAGGGTTTCGGTGGCACCCGAGATGAAGTCGGAAATCACGGCGTCGATGGACACGCCGCTGCCGACGATCAGGATGCCGGTCTGGCCCGTGGCGCGGAAGTCGGCGGCCATGGCGCGCTTCTGCATCTCGGCGTGGATCGCCAGCGAGGTGTACATCTTGCCGACCGAACAGTCCGTGCCGACGGTCAGCAGCCGCTTGCCCGAGCGCTTCGTGCCCTTGCCCGTCGGGAATGTGCCGTCGGCGTGACGCACATCGAACAGCTTGCGATCGAGGCGCTCCGCCGTCTCGACGATGCGGGAGCTGCTGGTCAGGCGCTGATGCAGGCCGGACGCGACATCCATGCCGGCTTCCAGCGCCTCCACAATGGCATCGATCCAGTGGTCCGGCAGCACACCGCCCGGATTGACGGCACCGATCACCAGCGTCCGTGCCCCGGCCTGCGCGCCCTCGGCGATGGTCATGTCGGGCAGGCGCAGATCGGCGTGGCAGTCTTCGAAACGGACCTGACCGATGCAGTCGTCCTTGCGCCAGTGCACCACACCGGTTGCGGTCTTGGCCGCCAGCTGATCGTGCACGTCGCCCAGAAACATCAGATATGGGGCAAGAATATCGATATCTGACATCAGTCGCTGCCCTCCGATCTGGCGATTTCGGCCTTCAGCCGGTCCATCTCGTCCGCCGAAAGCTGCAGGAAGCTTTCCTCGCTCCAGCGGCGGTAGTTGCCCTGTGCGTAGGCGATCGCATTCTCGTAGTACAGAAACGCGTTCATGCGGTTCGGCAGTTCGTTGTTGCGGGTCGCCTTGATCGCGGCGGGCACGCCGACGACGATGGAATTGGCCGGGATCTTCTGACCTTCGCGGACGAAGGCGTTCTGGCCGACGATGCAGTTGTCGCCGATCACCGCACCATCCGCGACCACGGCATTGATTCCGATCAGGCAGGCATCGCCGACGGTGCAGCCGTGGATCGTGCAGTGGTGGGTGACCGAGCAGTCCTCGCCGATGATCGAGTCCGAACCGGACCCGACATGGACCATCGTGAAGTCCTGGATGTTGGTACGGCGGCCGATGACGATCTGCTGGCTCTCGGCGCGCATCACGACGTTGGGCCAGACCGACACGCCTTCCTCGATACGGACCTTGCCGTAGATCTGGACGGTGTCGTGGATATAGGCGGGGTTGTTGAGCACAACATCGGGACCGTGGATCGGCATCATGTCTCCTCAGCGCAGGGGAATTTTCGACAGTCGCAGCAGCGTCGCATGACAGTACGGTTTTGCAAAGCGAATGGCATCTATTCGACGGGGCCTGTCACGACTTCCGGCGTGAACGCATTGGCGGCTGTGAAAGCCCTGTCCAGTTGCTCGATCGACAGCGGCCCCTTCAGTTCCGTTGCCAGGTCGCGCGCCTCTGGATGTCCCGCCCGGACCGCCAGTATGGCATAGGTCATGGCGCCCACCGGATCAGGCTTGATGCTTTCGCCCAGATGGATGCGACGCGCCAGATGCTCCAGCCCGCCCGGGTGCCCCTGCAGCGCGGCACGGCGGAACCATTCGGTGGATTTCACCTCGTCCGGTTCGACGCCGTCACCATCGCGATAGCGTTTGCCCATGTTGTACTGGGCCTTGGCAAAACCCGATTCTGCCGCGCTTCGGATGTGTTCGACCGCGGTTTCGGGGTCTGCATCGACACCCAGCCCGTATTCATACATCTTGCCAAGCGTGAAGCGGGCTTTCACCAGACCTGAGTCCGCGGCGCGGTTCAGATGGAACAAGGCCGTCTCAAGGTCGCCGGACCCGCTGCCGTCGCCGGCCAGTTCGATCTCCAGCAGGGCCAGCGCGTGGTCGGCCTCGCTCAGGCCCTGATCGGCGGCCATCCGCCACCAGCGGCGGGCCTCGTCGCGGTCGGGTGCCGTGCCGAGACCCTCGTCATGCAGCAGTCCGACGTTGAACTGTGCATGCAGATCGCCCTCCTCGGCCAGTTCGGTCCAGATTTCGAGCGCGCGTTCGAAGTCACCCGTGGCGAAGGCCGCGCGACCGGGATCGACGGTCTGGGCCTGCGCTGCCAGAGGCAGGCAGACGGCACATGCCAGAACCGCCTGCCTCATCCGAGACAGGCCTTTTCCGGCCAGATCCGTGAAACTGCAGAAAACCATCGATCCCTCCGCCACGCAGAGGGGAAACTGTCATGAAGATCAGCTTGCGTGCAACTGGTGTATGTTGTCGCCCGATTCCAGCGACGGGGCTTCCAGACCCCAGTCGGAGGTCGCGAGCCACTCGGTCAGTTCGTCGGCGGGCACCGGGCGGGACATGTAATAACCCTGTGCGACGTCGCAGCCGATCTCGGTCAGCGCGGAAAGGGTGCGCAGATCCTCGACGCCTTCGGCCACCACCTTCAGGCCAAGGTTGTGACCCAGTTCGATCAGCGACGAAACGATCACCCAGTCATCGGGCGACTGCGACATGCCCAGTACAAAGGACTTGTCGACCTTGATTTCCTGCACGGGCAGCCGCCGGATGTAGGACAGGCAGGTGTAGCCGGTGCCGAAGTCGTCGATCGAGATGCCGACTCCCAGCGCGTCCAGGCCTTCGAGAGTCGTCGTGGCGCGCCCGACGTCCAGGATGATCGCGCTTTCGGTGATCTCGATCATGACCCGGGAGGGTTCGGCGGACCATTTCTCCAGCATGCGGGCGACGTGGCCGGGCAGCCTGGGGTTCTGAAGGGTCTTGGCGGACACATTGACCGCGACGGACAGATCGATGCCCTCGGCGCGCCAGGCCGCCTGCTGCGCCAGCGTATGGTTGAGCACGTGAACCGTGAGCCGGTCGATCAGGCCCGCGTCCTCGGCCAGCGGAATGAATGCATCCGGGAAGACCATGCCGCGTGTCGGATGCCGCCAGCGCACCAGCGCCTCGACGCCGTCGATGCGGCCCTTTTCCAGGTCGATCTTGGGCTGGAAGGTGACGAAAAGCTGCCGGTCGCCGTCGTTGAGGGCGCGCCGCAGATCCTCGACCAGCGGACGCCGCGTGCTCTCGTCGCTCGCGCCGCCCGCGAAGTGAATGGCGAAGCGCAGGTCCGTGCGGCGGCCGTCGCGCATCGCGTTCTCGGCGCGGACCATCAGGTGCGATGCCCGCGTGGCATGCTGCGGATAGAAGGCGATGCCGATGCGGACGCCGATGGTGAAGCTGTGATCGCCGATCTCGAACGGAGATTCCAGCGCCTTGATCAACTTCTGAGCGGCCTGTTCGGCACCCTCCATCGTTGCGCCGGTGGGCAGGACGGCCGCGAATTCATCGTCGCCGATGCGCGCCAGCGTGTCGGAGCGGCGCAGGGTTTCGCTCATACGCTGCGCCAGCTGCTGCAGCAGCACGTCGCCGATTTCGTGCCCCATCTCGCCGTTGATGCGGTTGAAGCCGTTGATGTTCAGGGTCAGCAGGGCGACCGGGTCGCGCTGGCGTTCGGACATCGACAGGGCCTGCTCCAGTCGGTCGAAGAACAGCGAGCGGTTCGGCAGCCCCGTCAGGTGATCGTGCAGCGCATTGAAGGCGCGCTGGTTCTCGGCCAGCGACAGCGCGCGTTCGGTGCGTGCGGTGCGCGTCGCGTTCCAGATCGCGCGCACCACCTTGTCGATGCGCAGGTCGTCGGAGTTGATGCAGTCGGCAATGTCAGAACGCAGCAGGCCGACCATGTCGTTGGAGGAGAGCCTGTCGGCGACCACGATGATCGGGACCGTCATTTTCTGGTCGTTCAGCGTGTTCTTGAGTTCGAGCGCGGATTGCGCGTCTTCCTGAACATCGAAGAGAATGCAGTCATATTCACCGACGTCCAGCGCCATCACGGCTTCGGACGCGTTCATGACCCGCTCGGCGACGACGCTCGCTCCGGAAACGCTCAGGCGCGGTGCGATGTTGTCCAGAATACTGGGTCCGTCGGCGATGGTCAGAACCTGAAAACGGCCTTTGTGCATGCCCGGTCTCGACTTTGTTTCCACCTCATTACCTGCGCCGTTCTGCGCGGTCCGGGCTTCTGAGAGGCGAATTTTTCGACCTCGGAAATGGAACCTCGTCCCGAAGGAGCAAGGAACTACGCTCCGGTTGTAGCCGTGCGGCGTAAACAAGTGCTTAACCGGGTAGCAACCCGGCCTTCATCCGCGAAGTCCCGAAATCAGAAGGTCTTGTCGAGCTTCATGTAGGCGTAGCGGTCCGCGGAGATAACCTTGACGCGCGCGACATGGTCCTGCCTGCCGAGGGTGAGCGGCACCTCGACGCCGGGCAAACCCTGACTCCAGACGGTTTCCAGAAACTCGGCCATCGTGCGGATGCGCTGACCGCCGACCTCCAGTACCACGTCACCGCGACGCACCCCGGATGCGGCGGCGGGGCCGTCGGGGGCGACGTATGTCACTACCACATAGCCCCTATGATCGGAGGTGAAGATCCCCAGCCACGGTCGGTTGGACGCGGCGGAGCGGCCTTCGGTCAGCAGTTCCGCCAGGATCGGCTTCAGGGCATTGACGGGCACGAACATGGTGCCGGGCAGCCTCTTTGGCCGCCGCTGCGCATCTTCCGCAAACAGCGAGCCGATCCCGAGCAGTTCGCCTTCGGCTCCGATCAGCGCCGCGCCTTGCCAGGCCGCATGCGGCGGGGAAACGAACAGCGCATCCTCCAGCAGATATTCCCAGTAGCCGGTGAAGCGCCGCACATCGACGACGGCGCCGGGCTGCGCGCTTTCGATGCCGGGTTCCGTTGCGACCAGGACCGGATCGCCTTTCACGACGGCGGCGGAATCGCCCAGCCGGATGGGCGGTCGGCCCAGCGCCTGCTGCGCGCGTACCAGTCCGAGACCCGTATCGTAGTCATAGGCAATGATCTCGGCGGCGACGGGCGCACCGTCGGCGTTGGTCACGGTCACGGCCATGGCCTCCAGCACCAGATAGCCGATGGTGAGAACCAGCCCGGAGTCGTCGATGACCACGCCGCTGCCCGTGCGCTGTGTGCCCAGAAACCCGGCTGTCCGGGCGTCGCCCGGTACTTCCGCATCGATCCGGACGACCGCCTCGATCGCGCGTTCGACGGGGTTCCTTTCCTGTGCCTGTACCAGGTGTCCGGTACAGATCATGACCACTGCTGCCACGATCACGGCGGCTGAGGGAAAAGATCGTACGATCAGGTTGGTGCTTGTCATGGGAATGCCTCCACGTTCAGGATCGTAGCCTGCGAACCTGCCGAGCGCCATTGTGCGTCGATCACGCTTCAGAGACGGGGAAACATCGATGACCGTGCCACAACCCGCCAAGGTCGGGGACCGGATCAAGGAGATCGATACGCCGGCGCTTCTGCTGGATCTGGAGGTCCTGGAACGCAACATCGTGCGCATGCAGAAGCTGGCGGATGCTGCCGGTGTCGCGCTCAGGCCGCATGCGAAGTCGCACAAATCCGCGGACATCGCGCTGAAACAGATCGCCGCCGGTGCCGTGGGGCTGTGTGCGCAGAAGGTCTCCGAGGCGGCCCTGCTGGTGGCCAACGGCGTGGGCGACGTTCTGGTCTCCAACCAGGTGGTGGGCGCGCGCAAGATCGGGCAGCTGGCGTCGCTGGCGACCCGTGCCCGCATCGGGGTCTGCGTCGACGATCCGGGCAATGTTGAACAGATCGCGCAGGCGGCACGCCACTTCGGCGGGCATATCGAGATGCTGGTGGAAGTCGATGTGGGCATGGGGCGGTGTGGCGTCGATCCGGCGGACGCGCCGGGACTGTGCCAGAAGATCATCGCGACCGAGGGTGTCGGTTTCGGCGGCCTGCAGGCCTACAACGGGCGGGCGCAGCACGTCCGTTCTCACGCGGATCGGGGCGCGGCGATCGAAGCCAGCGCCACCGCAGTGCGCAGGGTTCTGTCCGATCTGGAGGCCAGCGGCGTTGCCTGTCCGCGTGTCACTGGCGCGGGAACCGGGACGTTCGAGTTCGAGGCTGCCAGCGGACTCTGGAACGAACTGCAGTGCGGCTCGTATGTCTTCATGGATGCCGACTACTCCCGGAACCTTGACGAGCGGGGCACGGAGATCGACACTTTCGGACACAGCCTGTTCATCCTCGCGGGGGTGCTGAGCATTGCGCAGCCGGGCCGCGCGGTCGTGGACGCAGGTCTGAAATGTCTCTCCGTCGATTCAGGTCTGCCGGTCGTGTCCGGTCTCGCGGGGGCCGTCTATGCCGGTGCATCGGACGAGCACGGCACCCTGACGACCGGTGACGGCAACGGGCCGGCGCTGGGCGATCAGGTGCGGCTGATACCGGGTCATTGCGATCCGACGGTCAATCTTCATGACTGGTATGTTGGCGTGCGCGGTGACACAGTCGAGGCTGTCTGGCCGGTCACGGCCCGGGGCGCGATGTTCTAGCGGCGGACGTTCTTGGGGAAATCACGATGACACATGTTTTCAGGCGTCAGATCGGACATGAACCGCCGGTGGCGAGTCACGGCGACGGGGTCTTCATCGTCGCGAAGGATGGCCGCCGCTATCTGGATGCGTCGGGCGGCGCGGCGGTTTCCTGTCTTGGCCACAGCGATCAGTCGGTGATCGCGGCGATCAGGGACCAGCTCGACAGCATTCCTTTCGCGCACACGGGATTCTTCACCACCGATGCCGCCGAGAAACTGTGCACGCGTCTGGCCGAGGCCGCACCGGGGGATCTGAACCGTGTCTACCTGCTGTCTGGCGGGTCGGAAGCGACCGAGGCAGCGCTGAAGCTGGCGCGGCAGTATTATCTGGAGAAGGGCGAACCGGACCGGGCTCACTTCATCGCCCGGCATCAGAGCTATCACGGCAATACGGTCGGTGCGCTGTCGATCGGCGGCAACATGGCCCGGCGCGCGCCATATCAGCCGATCCTGAAGGACTGGAGCCATGTCAGCCCCTGCTTCGCCTATCGCGGTCAGCACGTCGGAGAGAGCGACGAGGCCTACACGGACCGGCTCGCCGACGAACTCGACCGCGAGATCGAACGCATCGGCAGCGGCAGGGTGGCCGGGTTTCTCGCCGAACCGGTTGTCGGCGCGTCTCTGGGCGCAGCACCGGCGGTCGCGGGCTATTTCAAGAAGATCAGGGCGGTGCTGGACCGGCACGGCGTGCTGATGATCCTGGACGAGGTGATGTGCGGCATGGGCCGGGTCGGCACCCTGTACGCCTGCGAGCAGGAAGGCGTTGTGCCCGACATCCTCACCTGTGCGAAGGGTTTGGGTGCCGGATATCAGCCCATCGGCGCGATGATCGTTTCCGAGGCGCTGTACCAGACCATTGCAGAAGGTTCCGGGGCCTTCCAGCACGGCCACACGTATATGGGGCACCCGGCAGCCGCAGCCTGCGCGCTGGCCGTCAACCGCCGGCTGGTGGACGATGGGCTGGTTGCGGGCGTGCACGCGAAGGGCGCCTATCTGGAGAACCGGCTGACCGAGCGACTGGGCAACTCCCCGCACATCGGCGACATCCGCGGGCGCGGGCTGTTTCTGGGTATCGAACTGGTGAAGGATCGCGAGACGAAATCTCCCTTCGATCCGAAGTCGAAGCTGAATGCGAGAATCCGGGAGGAGGCGCTGCGCCGTGACATGATCTGCTATCCTGGCGGCGGAACGGTGGATGGCACGGCAGGGGACCATGTGCTGCTGGCGCCGCCCTACATCATCTCGGAAGTGGAGATGGATGAGATCGCAGGGCGGCTGGGCGATGCCATCGAGGCCGCGATCGAAGCCGTGGGCGGCGCAGCATCGTGACAGTGACAGCGGTACAGAAGCGCACGGCAGGGAGAGGCTGAGCATGCAGGATCGTCCGACCATCGACGAACTTCTCGACGCGGTTCAGGGTTTTCTGCGCGATGACGTCGTGCCGCGTCTGGAAGGGCAGCCCCGGTTCCATGCCAGGGTCGCGGCGAACGCCATCGCCATCGTCCGTCGCGAGTTGCAGAATGATTGTGCGCTGTCCGGCCAGGAGACAGAACGGCTGGCCGCGATTCTCGATCGGCGTGGGTCGCGGGAGGCGCTGAACGCGGCGCTGGTGGACGAGATTCGCAGCGAGGGCATGGGCGACCCTGCGGCGGTGCTGGCGCATCTGCGTCAGACCGCACTGGAAAAGCTGTCCGTCGCGAATCCGCGATACGAGGCGGAGCGATGACCGGTTCGTTTCTTGCTTCTGTAGCAGCGGGTTTGCGGTAATGCGTCGAGGACAGTCTTGAAGAAGCTTGGTGTTGCCATCATTGCGGTTGCGGTCGTGCTGGGTCTGGCATTCGTCACCCTTGGCGACAGCGCGCCCGAACCGATCAGGGGCATGTGGCAGTCCGCATTCGGTGCGGGAGGGGCCGCCGTCCGTCCGAACCAGGGTTTTGCCGATTTCCGGAACGAGAGCGTGCGCATCGAGGACGGCTTCGCCTGCGCGCGGTTTGTCGAAAGGGCGGGCGATGAGTTCAGCGATCTCCGACGTCATTGCCTGATCGGCGAGCATCGCTCGGTGCGGGTGACGATCTACGAACCCGTCGGCTATGACGGGCTGACCAAGAAGGTCAAGCTGACCTGGCTGGACAATCAGCGCCCGAACGCGCGTGGCCGCAATGCGCCGCGCCATGCCGACCGTGAGGAGGCCCGCGCCGCCGCGCGCAAGCTGGCCCAGCTGTATCTGCCCGGACACGAAGACGAACTGATGGCCCTGTTCACGCGCCAGCAGAGCGGCGTGGTGAGCGAAGGTCCGTTCATCGCGGTGCTGAGCTTCAACGACCGTGGCGGCTACAAGCAGGCCGTGATCGAGGTGCGCGACGGCAACTTTCAGGCGCTTGCGGGATCCGAGGAGCGGCAGGGACGGCCCGGATACCAGAAATGCCTCTATATCCTGTCGAACATTCCGCAGCTTGATGGCTCGCAGATTCAGGGCGAACCGGTGCCCGAGCGGAACGATCTGTACGTCACCTATTTCCTCAATTCGGACAAGGGGGAGAAGTTCCTCTGCGAGATCCACAGCTCGGGCTACTATCGCATCCGGGTCAGCCAGAAGCAGGGGCAGTCCTTCGAGGTTCTGGCGCATGGCAACCTTGGCGGCAATTGACCTGAGCGGCGGGCTTACCTAGGTTCCGCCCGGTCCGGGGAACGCCGGACGCCCATCCTCTCTGAAACGGAAATCCGATGTCCGATCTTCGCGAAGCCGCTCTTGAATCGAATGCCTGGCCTTTCAAGGAGGCCCGCGAACTGGTCAAGCGCATGGAGAAATCGGGCAACGCCAAGGATCACGTGCTGTTCGAAACGGGCTACGGGCCCTCCGGCCTGCCGCACATCGGCACCTTCGGCGAGGTCGCGCGCACCACCATGGTGCGCCGCGCGTTCGAGACCATCGCGCCGGATGTGCCGACGAAGCTGATCGCGTTCTCCGACGACATGGACGGCCTGCGCAAGGTGCCCGGCAACATCCCGAACGGCGAGGCGATGGAAGCGCATCTGGGCAAGCCGCTGACGCAGGTGCCCGATCCTTTCGGCACGCATGAGAGCTTCGGCCATCACAACAATGCCCGGCTGCGGGCCTTCCTCGACCAGTTCGGCTTCGACTACGAGTTCCGCTCGGCGACCGACTGCTACAAGGCCGGCGAATTCGACGAGGTCCTCAAGCTGTTCCTGGTGCACTATGACGCCGTGCTGAACACGATCCTGCCGACACTGGGGCCAGAGCGCCGCGCCACCTACAGCCCGTTTCTGCCCATCTGCCCGGAGACCGGACAGGTATTGATGGTGCCCGTCATCGAGCGCGACGTGGACGCCGGCACGATCGTCTATCAGCGCGAGGACGGCCGAAAGGTCGAGACGCCGGTCACCGGCGGCGCGGTCAAGATGCAGTGGAAGGCCGACTGGGCCATGCGCTGGCGGGCGCTGGGCGTCGACTACGAGATGTCGGGCAAGGACCTGATCGACTCGGTGAAGCTGTCGACACAGATCTGCCGCATCCTGCGCGGGCAGCCGCCGCTCGGCTTCACCTATGAACTTTTTCTGGATCAGAACGGCGAGAAGATCTCGAAGACCAAGGGCAACGGGCTGTCGATCGAGGAATGGCTGACGTACGCCAGTCCCGAAAGCCTGTCGCTCTACATGTTTCAGCAGCCGAAACGCGCCAAGCGCCTGCATTTCGACGTGATCCCGAAGGCGGTGGACGAGTATCTGACGTTCAACGCGAAGTACCGTCAGGAAGACACCGCAAAACAGCTCGCCAACCCGGTCTGGCACATCCATGGCAGTGAACCGCCGGTGCTGGACAGCCCGGTGAGTTTTGGGATGCTGCTGAACTTGGCCAGTGTCTGCAACACCGAGGACAAGGCGGTGCTGTGGGGGTTCATCACGCGGTATGCGCCGGATGCGACGCCGGAGACCAACCCGATGCTGGATGAACTGGTGGGCTATGCGCTCGCCTACTACCGCGACTTCGTGAAGCCGCAGAAATCCTACCGCGTGCCCACTGATCAGGAGCGGGAGGCCATGCTCGACCTGGCGACGCGGCTGAGGGAAATCGATCCCGCGTCCAGCGCCGAGGATATCCAGAACCTGATCTACGAGGTCGGCAAGGCCCACGAATTCGAGAACCTGCGCGACTGGTTCAAGGCGCTCTACGAGGTGCTGTTCGGCCAGTCCCAGGGGCCGCGCTTCGGCAGCTTTGTGGCGCTCTACGGGATCGATGAGAGCGTCGAACTGATCGAGGTCGGCCTGTCCGGCAAATGGCACTGACCTGACGGGAAGCTAAAGTTCCTCGCTGACCTGCGCGTAGGCCAGGATGGCGAAGAGGCCGGTGCCGCCGACGATGTTGCCGATACCGGTGACCACGATCTGCAACGCCAGGTCCGTGATCGTCATCTCGCCGTGCAGCAGCACGGTGAACAGTTCGGTCGAACCGACGATGACGTGCGACGTGTCCGCAACCGCGATGACATAGGTGATCACGATGATCGTCCAGATCTCGAAGCCCTTGGAACTGGGCATCATCCACACCATTGCGGCGACCAGAAACCCGGCCGGGATGGCGGAGAAGAACGAGTGCGACAGCGATCGGTCGGCGAAATGCCGTGATATGTCGAGGACGGCGGCCATCTGTACGTCGCTGGCGACGGGGAAGATGACCGGCAGGGCGGCGGCGCAGAATGTCCCCACGAGGTTGCCGGCGAACACCACGGTCCAGAGGCGTGCCACGCAGTAGAAGGCGTCGAAGGTGCGCTCGCGCAAGGCCGGTAGCACCGGCGTGATCGTGTTCTCGGTGAAAAGCTGCAGCCGGCCCAGCATCACGATCAGGAACCCGACGCAATAGCCCAGCTTCTCGATCGCCGCGGCTCCGGCGACACCGTCAAGCGAAACCCGCAGCGCCCCCATGGCATAGAGTGAGATGCTGATCCCCAGCCCTGCGGCAACGGCCGAGCACCACAGCGACCATACCGGTCGATGCATCTCTTCCTGGCCGTCCTGCGCGATGACCTCATAGACCGTCGGCGCGCTGGGCCGGGCCATGTCGTCGGCTTCCAGCTCGCGCTCCTCGCGCTCGTGTTCCTTTTCAGGATCGTCGGGCGTCCGGGTGTGATTCTCAGACATGCGGCCCGCTCGGATGGCAGGTCATCCGCCGGAACCGAGACCGCCGCCGAGCAGGCTGTTGAACAGTTGCTCGAAGAAACCCAGTTTCGCGCCCTGCGTCGGTGTCTCGCGGCTGACGTAGGAAATGTCGCGCGCGTCATCCAGATTGTAGTTCTTCATTTCCTCGACCCGGCCCTGAGGGTCGAAGGTGATGGCGACCACCTGCTGATCGACGGTGCTTTCGTCCAGCTCGGTGTAGCGCTCCGATTTCTTGGAGATGTAGTACCAGATATCGGCGTGGCTCTTGAATGTCGCCACACTGGAGGGGCTGCCGAGAATATCCGAAACCTGTTGCTGGGTGGTCACGCCGGGCTGGATGCGGGCCAGGTCCTCGGGTTCCAGGTGATGCCCGCGCGTGATTTTCGTCGGCGTGCAGGCCTGGGCCGTCAAAACGCAGAGCAGGGAAATCAGAATGAGAACTGAACGGATCATGGTTTCCTGTCGCTGGTTCCGCGCGCCATTGACGGCACGCATCGGGAAGCATAGCTGTGTTCTTCGATTGCCCGTCGGGGCATCGCTTGTCAACTGGTAGGCATATCGTGGCTTTGCTGAGTCTGTTCAAATCCGATCCGCTGAAAGATGCGGCGTTCGCCATGTACGGAGTGGCCGCCACACAGGCGCGTTCGCCCGGATTCTATACCGATATGGCGGTGGCGGATGATTTTGACGGGCGGTTCGATCTGCTGGTCATCCATGTCCATTTGCTGATCCGTCGGCTGCGCGGCCTGTCGGGCGACAGCAAGAAGGCGCAGCAGCGGCTGTTCGACGTGTTCATGCGGGATCTGGACCAGGGCCTGCGCCTTCAGGGGGTCGGAGACATCGGCATCGGCCACAGGGTCAAGAAGATGACGCATGCCTATTACGGTCGTGCCGTCGCCTATGACGCGGCACTGGATGAAGGCGACGGGGATGCCCTGGCGGCCGCGATCCGCCGCAACCTCTATCGGGAAGGGCCTGTGTCCGAGCCGGTGCTTGAAGCGATGACAGCCTATGTGACCGCTCAGGACGTCCGCCTGGGTGAACTCGGCGAGGACGCCGTGCTGGCGGGCGATCTGGCGTTTCCGCCGCCGCCCGAAGGAGGCGTACATGAATGAAGGACGCGAGGATCCGGCTGTGTCGCACTGGCTTGATGTCAGCGCACTGAGCCCCAGGGGGACGCATTTCTCGCACGTCTTCGACGATGCGGCCCGCGCGGCGCTGCAACAGCGGCTGGATGTGATCTCGGTCGATCGGGTGAAGGCCGAGGGCCGGGTCTGGCCTGCCGAGGACGGGGTTTTCGTTGATTTCCAGCTGACCGGTCATGTCGTGCAATCCTGCGTGGTCACCCTCGAACCGGTGGGCTCGGATGTTGACGAGCGGGTCAGCTTGCATTACACGCCAGCATCCTCTGTGCCTGCCGAGCCAAACGTCGTCGATATCAATGACGAAGACGATCCGCCAGAACCGATGGTGGATGACCGGATTGATATTGGTGCCGCCATGGCGGAGCATCTGGCGCTGGGCCTGGATCCATGGCCCCGGCGACCGGATGCCGAACTGCCCGGAAGCGTGACAGCGGAGCCGCGTCAGAACCCGTTTGCGGTGCTGGCAAAGCTGAAGAAGAAATTGGAAGACGACGAAACCGAGGACAACGGTTCCGGCAACTGACCGGATAACCAGGGAACGAAGACAATGGCTGTACCCAAGAGCAAGATTTCCAGTTCGCGCCGTGGCATGCGACGTTCGCATGATAAGCTGTCGGCGGCGGCAACGAACGAGTGCCCGAACTGTGGCGAAATCAAGCGTCCGCATCATGTCTGTGCATCGTGCGGACACTACAAGGATCGCGAAGTGACCGAAGGCAGCGACGTAGCCTGAAGTCCACCGGTCCCGGGGGGCTGAGATGGAAACTTCGATGGTGATATCGCTGGATGCGATGGGAGGCGATCATGCGCCTCGCGTCGTGGTCGAAGCCCTACGTCCCGCCCGCCTGCAATATCCGGGTATCCGGTTCATCCTGTTCGGGGACAAGGACAGGATCGCGCGCCATCTCGATTCCGAGATGAAGAACTATGTCGAGGTCCGCCACACCGATGATGTCGTGGCGGCGGACGCGAAACCGTCGCAGGCGCTGCGCCGCGGCAAGAACACCAGCATGCGGCTGGCGATCGACGCCGTCCGGGACGGCGAGGCGCAGGGGGCCGTTTCCGGCGGCAATACCGGCGCGCTGATGGCCATGTCCCTGTTTTCCCTCAGACCTGTCAGTGGCATAGACCGGCCCGCGATCGCCGGTTTCATGCCGACCATGCGCGGCGAAAGCGTCATGCTGGACCTGGGTGCCAACGTGAACTGCGACGAAACCAACCTGACCCAGTTCGCGATCCTGGGGGCGGACTTCTGCCGGGCTGTCCTGGGGCGTTCGACGCCGACGGTCGGCCTGCTGAACATCGGCGAGGAAGAGCTGAAGGGGAACGAGGTCGTCCGCGCCGCCGCGGAGAAGCTGCGGGCGCTGGAGGGTGCGGATTTCCGCTATCACGGCTTCATCGAAGGCAATGACATCACCAAGGGCACCGTGGATGTGATCGTCACCGACGGTTTCAGCGGCAATGTCGCCCTGAAGAGCCACGAAGGTGCGGCACGCATGGTCGCCTACACGCTGCGGCAGGCGATGACGGCGACCTGGGCCGGAAGGGCGGGTGCCTGGATCGCGCGCGGGTCTTTCCGGCGTCTGAAGGACCGGCTTGACCCGAACGGATACAATGGCGGCGTGTTCCTGGGGCTGAACGGTGTCGTGGTCAAGAGCCACGGCAGCGCGAACACCACCGGCTTCGCGTCGGCACTCAGACTTGCCGCCGACATGGTTCAGGATGGTATGATCGACCGAATCACGAAAGACTTCCAGGACAAGGGCTTTGACGCCCAGGGCCTGAAACAGGTGGAGAGCGCATGATCCGATCCGTGATCACCGGTTGTGCCGGGCATTTGCCCGAGCGTGTCCTGACGAACGCGGAACTGGCGGATATGGTCGATACGTCCGACGAATGGATCACGGCCCGTACCGGCATAAAGCAGCGCCATATCGCGGCGGAGGGGGAAACGACCTCCGATCTGGCTGTCGGGGCCGCGCGGAAGGCGATGGACGCCGCCGGCGTCGATGCGTCCGATATCGATCTGATCATCGTCGCGACGGCGACGCCCGACCACACATTTCCGGCCACGGCAACGACCGTGCAGTCACGGCTGGGCGTCCGGAAAGGTGCCGCGTTCGACATTCAGGCGGTCTGCAGCGGCTTCATCTATGGCCTGGCCACAGCCGACAACTTCCTGAAGGCGGGACAGTTCAGGCGCGCGCTGCTGATCGGCGCGGAAACCTTCTCGCGGATTCTCGACTGGGACGACCGCACGACCTGCGTCCTGTTCGGCGACGGCGCGGGTGCCGTGGTGCTGGAAGGCCAGCAGGGTGCCGGGGGGAACGGGGACCGCGGTGTCCTGACCACGCACATCCATGCGGACGGACGGCACCATGATCTGCTGTACGTGGATGGCGGACCTTCCAAGACCCAGACCGTCGGTCACCTGCGCATGTCGGGCAAGGAAGTGTTCCGGCACGCCGTGACCAATCTGTCCGCTGTGATCCATGAGGCGCTGGATGCCACGGGCATGCAGCCCGGCGACATCGACTGGGTCGTGCCGCATCAGGCGAACAAGCGTATCCTGGACGGCACCGCCCGGAAGTTCGGCCTCGATGCCGCCAAGGTCGTCGTGACCGTCGATCAGCACGGCAATACCTCCGCCGCGTCGGTGCCTCTCGCGCTCAGCGCCGCTGTGGCGGACGGACGCATCCGTCGCGGGGACGTGCTGCTGCTGGAAGCGATGGGCGGCGGTTTCACCTGGGGATCGGCTCTGGTCCGCTGGTAGGCAAGTTGCCACGGCAATCAAGAATCCCGACGGATTTGTGACGCAACCCTTTGACTCTGCCGACCGTTTCGCGCGTAATGTGTTTTGGTCACGTCCGCATGAGCAAGCGACGTGAGGGAGGGTGCGATGGAAGGCTCCACGGTAACGCGGGCGCAGCTTGCCGAAGCGATCTATCAACAGGTTGGTCTGTCGCGGAACGAATCCGCGGAACTGGTGGAATCCATTCTGGCCGAGATTTCTGATTGTCTTGCCGCCGGGGAAACCGTGAAGCTGTCCTCGTTCGGCAGCTTTCAGGTGCGCCAGAAGGGCGGTCGTGTCGGTCGTAACCCGAAGACCGGCGAGGAAGTGCCCATCGAGCCGCGCCGCGTCCTGGTGTTTCGCGCCAGCCATGTGCTGAAGGACGCCATCAACGAAGGCATGCTGGGCCGCCCCGCGCGCGGCTGAAGCCCGAACCTGACAGGACACCGCATTCTTGGCCAAGTCACCCAACGCGTTCCGCACCATCAGCGAAGTTGCCGAAGAACTGGACGTGCAGCAGCACGTGCTGCGATTCTGGGAGACCAAGTTTCCGCAGATCAAGCCGCTGAAACGCGGCGGCGGCCGACGCTACTACCGGCCCGAAGACGTCGATTTCCTGAAGCATATCCAGAAGCTGCTGTACGAAGACAAATACACCATCAAGGGCGTGCAGCAGCTGTTCAAGGAACAGGGCACGTCGAAGGCCGTTGCCAAACCGGTCGAGGAACTGTCAGCGCTCCGTCTGCGCGCGATCGACGAACTGCGGACCGAACTGGAAGGCCTGAAGGCCGGTCTGCTGGCGCTTGCGAGCCGCTCGAATGACGGTCAGTCCAGTTCAGCCTGAGGCCTGCCGCGCGACTCCCGCGGCCCCGAAAACGGTTGCATGCCATGGCGATTGAAACGCGACCTGTTTGCGACTATGGTCCGCCGCGTCGGAGCGTAGCGCAGCCTGGTAGCGCACCATACTGGGGGTGTGGGGGTCGTGGGTTCGAATCCCGCCGCTCCGACCATTTTTCCTGAAATATCAATCATTTGTATCCGTGCCCTTTTTGGGTGGTGCCGGTTCCATCCTCGATCACCGCTTGATGCCACTGATGTCCGCTTCGACTGCCGCGCCTCGCAGGCATGTCTGAGCTTCTCGTCGTATTTTTTGCCAGGCCCCCCGCCCAAGGCGGGGGTGACCCGCTGTGGCGAGAGGAAGTCTTGTGTGCATCCGCCGAAGTCGGTGTCTCAAGAAGGATCACCGCCGCAACCCGATCTCCCAGACCGTCCTGCCATCCTCCCGCGTCACCGCCACATCCATCAGGTCGCGGCAGGAATGTACCGCACCGACCCAGATCTCGTTCCAGCAGGCGAGCAGCACGTCGGCTTCCGCGTCGGGCAGGTCGCGCGCGATGCGGTGGCCGGTCTGTGTGACGCGTGCCGAGGTGCCGTCGGCGGCGACCTCGACATCGGCCTCGTCGCCCATGCCGCGGAACATCTTCGCCAGAAAGTCTGCGGCCTCGCCCGGTCCGGCATCCCTGTTGCCGACGGCGGCGGCCATGCGTGGGAACTGCTGCAGTCCGGTCAGGCGCGCGGCGAGCGAGGCCCGTTCGACAGCCCGTTCCCGGCCCAGCACGGCGGTCAGTTCGCGGATGCCGTTGCGGATGTATTCACAGGCGTAGTTGCGTTCGGCCTTGGCCAGCCTGACGGGGTTCCAGTCGGTGGCGGGCGGTGCCGGCTGTGCGTCCGGATCGAACGGCGGCGGCAGTTCGTCGGGGCGGAACTGCAGGCGTTCGTCCTCGGTCAGATCGTGATCGTATTCCCTGAAATAGCCGCAGAAACCGAACTGTGCGGTCATGTCCTCGGACACGCAGACGAACCCCAGTCGCGGGTTCTTCAGGCTGACCCCGTTCTGGGCGTACCAGCCGCGCAGGAACCCCCGGCTGGCCTCCACCGGCACGCCGCAGATGGCGGCACCGTCATACATCCAGCGCGGATAACGGAACCGGACCCAGGCCTTCCGGTCGGATTCCTCCATATACTCGACACCGACGCCGCCGATCCCGTTCGACAGCACGTGGTATCTGGCACACGCCACCGCGTCCGGCTGACCCTCCAGCCCCAGCTTGCGGAAGCTGGAGAGGAATTTCGCCTCGTGCTGGCTGCGGAACAGGCAGAACATCCATTCGCCGATGACCTCCGGTCCCTCGCGTGACGCGACCATCAGTTCGAGGCCCAGCAGATACTGGTGATGCAGGTCGGCCTGCGCGGCGGCGGCGTCCAGAAATGCCTGATCCTCACGTGCACTCATCTGGGAACTACCTCCTGTTGCGTCCCGCTCCGGTATTGGGAAGGATAACGGCAGATTATGTCGAAGGGGAGACAAGCATGTTCGGAGAGACGAAGCGCGGCCACTGCCTGTGCGGCGCGGTGAAGTTCGAGATCACTGTCTCGACGCCGCATTTCCACGCCTGCCATTGCGGCATGTGCCGCCGCTGGGCCGGCGGGCCGTGGATGGCGGTGCAGTGCGAAGGCGCACCGACCTATACCGCGGGCGCGGATGCCGTCGGCTGGTACCAGGGATCGAAATGGGCCGAGCGCGGGTTCTGCACAAAATGCGGTTCCAGCCTGTTCTTCCGGATGGCGAGCGATCCGGATCTGCTGACGGCTGTCGCGGTCGAGGCCTTCGACGACGCGTCCGAAATGGAACTGCACCAGCATATCTACATCGACGCGAAGCCCGACCGCTATGACTTCGCCGACAGCGTGCCCCGCCTGACGGGCGAGCAGTTCATGGCGCAGATCAGCGGCAAGTAGACGGACGTCCCCGATAAGGCGTCTCTTTTCCGACAGGCGGTGTCCGATTTGGGATAGTCAGCCGGTGCGGGGTTGGCGCACTCTGGGCGGAGAAATCTCTGGCGGAGCGGCCCCATGCGCTATTCGGCGCTGCAGATCCTGAAACAGACGCTGACCGGCAACAGGAACTGGAAGCCGGTATGGCGTCACCCGGACCCGAAGCCGTCCTATGACGTCATCATCATCGGCGCGGGCGGGCACGGGCTGGCGACGGCCTACTATCTGGCCAAGGAACATGGCGTCACGAACGTTGCCGTGATCGAGAAGGGCTGGCTCGGGTCGGGCAACATCGGCCGCAACACGACGATCATCCGCTCCAACTACCTGCTGCCCGGTAACGAACCCTTCTACGAATGGTCGATGAAGCTCTGGGAGGGGCTGGAGCAGGACTTCAACTACAATGCGATGGTCAGTCAGCGCGGGATCGTGAACCTGTATCACTCGGACGCCCAGCGGGACGCCTACGCGCGGCGTGGCAATGCCATGCTGATGGCGGGGGCGGATGCGGTGCTGCTGGACCGGGATGCGTTGCGCGAGATGCTGCCGTTCCTGGATCATGAGAACGGCCGCTTTCCGATCATGGGCGGACTGTATCAGCCGCGCGCCGGGACGGCCCGCCACGACGCGGTGGCCTGGGGCTATGCCCGCGGTGCCGACAGCCGGGGCGTGGATATCATCCAGAACTGCGAGGTGACCGGCCTGCTGATCGAGAACGGCGTCTGTACCGGCGTGGAGACCAGCCGGGGCACCATCCGGGCGAACAAGGTGGCCGCGTGCGTCGCCGGATCGTCCAGCCGGGTGATGGCCATGGCGGGCCTGCGGCTGCCCATCGAAAGCCACGTGCTGCAGGCCTTCGTGTCCGAGGGTTTGAAGCCCATCGTGCCGGGCGTGATCACCTATGGTGCCGGGCATTTCTACATTTCGCAGTCCGACAAGGGCGGGCTTGTCTTCGGCGGCGACATCGACGGCTACAACACCTATGCCCAGCGCGGCAACCTGCCGACGGTGGAGCATGTCTGCGAAGGCGGCATGACCATGATGCCGGCCATCGGGCGGGCGCGGATGCTGCGCATGTGGGGCGGGGTCATGGACATGTCGATGGACGGCTCCCCCATCATCGACAGGACTCCGGTCGAGGGCCTCTATTTCAACGGTGGCTGGTGCTATGGCGGGTTCAAGGCGACGCCCGCCAGCGGCTGGTGCTACGCGCATCTGCTTGCCACAGGGCGACCGCATGCGGTGGCCGAAAAGATGCGGCTGGACCGCTTCCGCACCGGCCATCTGATCGACGAGACCGGGCGCGGCGCACAGCCGAACCTGCATTGAGGGAGTGGTAAGTGAATCCGGCTCGGAAACACCAGCCCGCTCCGGGACTTGATCCCGGAGCCCAGCACTGGATCGATGCCGTACTGGGTTGCGGGATCAAGTCCCGCAACGGGTATGTGTTTGGGATGAGCTTGTCGAGGCAGCAATCATGATCATCGATCATCCTCTTCTTGGCCCGCGCGATGCCTCGGAGTTCACCTACCTCGGGGATGCGTCGTTGATCCATCGCCCCGAGCACGGTGCCGAGGACGCGCAGGCCCGCTTTCATGCCTATGTCTATCTGCGCGACAACCCGGCGGGCGCGCACCGCGAGCTCTGGTTCCATGAGCAGGGCGACCGGTCGTGGCTGGTGGTCACGCGCAACACCCTGACGCACGAGATCCTGAACGTCGAACTGGCCCGCGATGTCGCGAAGGCGCGGGGGCGGTGATTTCCCTCTGCCGCGAATATCTCTCCTTCGGGTCATCCCCGCCCTGCGCGGGGATCCGGGCAGGCGGTGAAGCGCTTTCGTCCGGTGAGCAAGCGGTCGCGGGCGCTCAGGCCGACCGGATCCCCGCGCGAGGCGGGATTGACCCTGTGTGCCCGGGGCCGCGCTCGTTCGCATTCCGGGATACCGGGGTCAGGCCATGACCCAGCCGTTTCGCATCGATGGCGGCCTGATCGACCGCAGCCGGGCACTGTCGTTCAGCTTCAACGGCAACCGGCTGACCGGTCATCCTGGCGACACGGTGGCGTCGGCCCTGCTGGCCAATGGCGTGCGGCTGGTGGGACGGTCGTTCAAGTATCATCGCCCGCGAGGCATCTTCTCCGCCGGATCGGAAGAGCCGAACGCGCTGCTGACCCTGCACAGCGGCGCGCGTACCGAGCCGAACACGCGGGCGACCGTGGCGGAACTGTTCGACGGGCTGGAAGCGCGCAGCCAGAACCATCGCGGGTCGCTGAAGTACGATCTGCTGTCGGTGAACGACCTGGTCGCCCCGTTCCTCTCGGCGGGTTTCTATTACAAGACCTTCATGTGGCCGAAGAGCTTCTGGGAGAAGGTCTACGAGCCGGCCATCCGCAGTGCTGCCGGGCTGGGTGCCCTTTCCGGCGAGGCGGACCCGGACACCTATGACAAGGGGTACCTGCACTGCGATCTGCTGGTCATCGGTGGCGGGCCTGCCGGGCTGATGGCTGCGCTGGCGGCGGGGCGCAAGAGGCAGAGAGTCATTCTGGCCGACGAGGATTTCCGATTCGGCGGCCGTCTGAACGCCGAGACGCTGGAGGTCGACGGGATGGCGGGCAGCGACTGGGCCGCCCGGACCGAGGCGGAACTGGCCAGCATGCCGAACGTGCGCCTGCTCGGCCGGACGACGGTCTACGGCGTCTACGACCATGGCATCCATGGGGCGCTGCAGCGCATGACCGACCATCTGCCGGACGACGGGGGCCAGCCGCGTCAGGTGCTCTGGCGCATCACGGCGCAACGGTCCGTGCTGGCAGCGGGCGCGACCGAGCGGTCCATCGCCTTCGGCAAGAACGACCGGCCCGGCATCATGCTGGCCGGGGCCGTGCGCACCTACGTGAACCGTTTTGGCGTCGCGCCCGGCAGACGGGTGGCGATCTTCACCAACAATGACGACGGCTGGCGCACGGCAAACGACCTGTCGGCAAAGGGTATCGGGATCGCCGCCGTGATCGACAGCCGTGAAGGCAGGCCGCTGGCCGGACCGAAGGACGCGGTGATCGTCATGGGCGGTCGCATCGTCGAAACCCGGGGCTGGCGTGAACTGAACGCCATCGTTCTGGGCAACGGGCAGGTCATCAAGACCGATTGCCTGGCGGTCTCGGGCGGCTGGAACCCCAACGTGCATCTGACCTGCCATCATCGCGGCAAACCGGTCTGGGACGACGGGATCGCCGCCTTCGTGCCGGGCACCGATCTGCCGCCGGGCATGACCGTCGCCGGCGCGGCAAACGGCGCGCTCGGTCTGGCGGCGGCCCTGCGTGAAGGCGCGGCGGCGGGCGGTGGCGCGGAGGTGCCGGAAGCCGAAGACGAGCGCATGTCGATCTCTGCCTTCTGGCATGTCGCCGACAGCAAGGGCCGCGCATGGCTGGACCTGCAGAACGATGTGACGGTCAAGGACGTGAAACAGGCCCACCTTGAAGGCTTCCGTTCGGTCGAGCACGTGAAACGCTATACCACGCTGGGCATGGCCACCGATCAGGGGCGCACGGCGAACGTCGGCGGTCTGGCCGTTCTCGCGGAAGCCTCCGGCAAGAGCATCGCCGAGACCGGCACGACGATCTTTCGTCCCCCCTATACGCCGGTGCCGATTGCCGCGATGGCCGGTCGGGCGCGGGGCAGACATTTCCAGCCGGTCCGCAGGACACCCAGTCACAGATGGGCCGAGGAGCAGGGCGCTGTCTTCGTGGAGGCCGGGCTCTGGCTTCGGGCGCAATGGTTTCCGCAGCCCGGCGAAACCCATTGGCGGCAGAGTGTCGATCGCGAGGTGACGCAGACCCGCCGATCGGTGGGCGTCTGCGACGTGACAACGCTGGGCAAGATCGAGATCCAGGGCCGGGACGCGACGGACTTCATCAACCGCATCTATGCGAATCCCTTCGCCAGGCTGCCGGTCGGCAAGGTGCGCTATGGCCTGATGTTGCGCGAGGACGGCTTCGTCTACGACGATGGCACGACCGCCCGGCTGGCCGAGCATCACTATGTGATGACGACAACCACAGCCAACGCGGTGCTGGTCCATCGCAATCTGGAATTCTACCGCCAGTGCATCTGGCCCGATCTGGACGTCCATCTGATTTCGGCGACCGAGCAGTGGGCGCAGTTTTCGGTCGCGGGCCCCAACGCGCGGAGGCTGCTGCGGAAGATCGTGGATGAGCAACACGACATCTCGGACGATGCCTTTCCGTTCATGGCCTGCGGCGAGGTTTCGGTCTGCGGCGGCACGCCGGCGCGTCTGTTCCGAATCTCCTTCTCCGGTGAACTGGCCTATGAAATCGCGGTGCCGACCCGTTATGGCGACTCCCTGATCCGCCGTCTGATGGAGGCCGGTGCGGCGTTCGACGTCGTGCCCTACGGCATCGAAGCGCTCGGCGTGATGCGTGTCGAGAAAGGCCATCCAGCGGGCAACGAACTGAACGGGCAGACGACGGCGCGTCATCTGGGCATGGACGGCATGGTGTCCCGCCGGAAGGACGCGGTCGGCAACGTGCTGTGCGACCGCGCGGCGCTGACGGCGGAGGATGATCTTCGGATGATGGGCTTCCGGCCCGTGGATCGCGCGCGGGAACTGAAGGCCGGCGCGCATTTCGTCGGCAAGGGGATCGAGCCGGTCATGGCCAATGACGAAGGCTGGATGAGTTCGGTCGCCTTTTCGCCGGAACTCGGTCACTCCATCGGCCTCGGCTTCATCCGCAACGGCGCGGCGCGCGAAGGCGAGATCGTCATGGCCATCGACCCGCTGCGGAAGGCGGACATGGAGGTGGAGATCGTCTCTCCGCACTTCATCGATCCCGAAGGGGAGCGGATGCGTGGCTGATCGGGGGCTCATGGCGACAACACCGCTTGGCGGATACTCGACAACCATCGGCGGTATATCCATCACCGAACCGACGGGTCTGTCGCTGGTCGCGATTGCACCGTCTCAGGGTGAGGAAGCCGCGCTGGCCCAATGTCTGGGGGACGGTTTCGGTCTGGACTGGCCGGAAACCGGTCAATCCACTGTCGATGGCGACACGCGTCTGCTGGGTATGGCGCGCGATCAGGCGTTCATGCTGTTCGATCACGACGGACCGGATGCCGTTGCCGCAGTTCGGGCGAAGCTGGGACAGGCCGGCTGGCTGACCGATCAGTCGGACGGCTGGGCCATTTTGCGCATCGCCGGCGCACGATCGCGCGATGCGCTGGAACGTATCTGTCTGCTGGACCTGCATCCGGAAGTCTTCACCGTCGGCAGCGCGACCCGGACGGTGATGGAACATCTTTCGGTTATCATCGTGCGCGAAGAGGCGGATACATTCCTGCTGATGTCGCCCACATCATCTGCGGAGTCGTTCCTTGACGCTGTGGAAACGTCGGTGAGGAACATATTGCCAGTGGCGTGACGGGCGCATAGACCCGAGAGCGAACCTCAGTGGCGGAGAATGTCCCGTGAATGTCGGTGTCGAACGCAAGGGCGTCTGGAAATCCGGGAAGGGCAAGGGCCGCCGCACGCCGAAAGGCCGCCAGCTTGACGAGGCGGCGCTGGAAGAAGTGCAGGCGCTGCTGGGCGACCGTCCGCGCCGCCGCGATCTGCTGATCGAGCATCTGCATCTGATCCAGGACCGCTACGGGCATCTGTCGGCGGCACATCTGCGTGCCCTTGGTGAAGAGATGCGCCTGTCCATGGCCGAAGTGCATGAGGTCGCGACCTTCTACGCGCATTTCGATGTCGTGAAGGAGGGTGAGACCCCGCCGCCGCCGCTGACCATTCGCGTCTGTGACAGCCTGTCGTGCGAACTGGCGGGTGCGCAGGATCTGCTGAAGCAGCTTGCCGGCGGCATGAATCCCGATGACGTCCGCGTTCTGCGCGCGCCCTGCATGGGGCGTTGCGATACCGCGCCGACGCTGGAGATCGGCCACAATCACATCGACCATGCGACCGCCGGCAAGGTCGAGGCCGCCATCGACGCGGACGATACCCATGCGCATGTGCCCGACTACGAGACTTTTGCGGCCTATTCGGCGGCGGGCGGATATACGCGGCTGGTGGAACTTCGCAACGGACCGGAGACGCCGGATCAGGTGCAGGAGACGGTGCTGTCGTCCGGTCTGCGCGGGCTGGGCGGAGCGGGCTTTCCGTCGGGCAGGAAATGGTCCTTCGTGCGCGGCTACGAAGGGCCGCGCTACCTGGCGGTGAATGGCGACGAAGGCGAGCCGGGCACCTTCAAGGACCGCTACTATCTGGAACGCACGCCGCATCTGTTTCTGGAAGGTATGCTGATCGCTGCCTGGGCGGTCGAGGCCGCGCAGGTATTCATCTACATGCGTGACGAATATCCGGCGGTGCTGGCGATTCTGGGCCGGGAGATCATGGCGCTGGAAGAAGCCGGGATCGTCGCGCCCGGTTATATCGATCTGCGCCGCGGGGCAGGGGCCTATATCTGCGGCGAGGAAAGCGCGATGATCGAGAGCATCGAGGGCAAACGAGGCCTGCCCCGGCACCGTCCGCCCTATGTCGCCGAGGTCGGCGTCTTCGGACGTCCGACGCTGGTTCACAATGTGGAAACGCTGCACTGGATCGCGCGTATCGTGCGCGAAGGACCGGAGGTGCTGTCGTCGGTCGAGAAGAACGGGCGGAAGGGGCTGCGGTCCTATTCGGTCTCGGGGCGGGTGAAGGAACCGGGCGTGAAACTGTTGCCCGCCGGATCGACGATTCTGGATATCATCGAAGCGTCCGGCGGCATGCTGGATGGCCACACCTTCAAGGCCTATCAGCCGGGCGGTCCGTCCTCGGGACTTCTGCCCGCTTCCATCGATGACGTGCCGCTCGATTTCGACACGTTGCAGCCGCATGGCAGCTTCATCGGGTCGGCGGCGGTGGTCGTGCTGTCGGACAAGGACAGTGCGAAGGCGGCGGCGCTGAACATGCTGCGCTTTTTCGAGGACGAGAGTTGCGGCCAGTGCACACCCTGCCGCGTCGGCTGCGAGAAGGCCGTGAAGCTGATGGAACAGGACCGCTGGGACACCGGCCTGCTGGAAGACCTTTGCCAGGTGATGGAAGACGCCTCCATCTGCGGTCTGGGACAGGCCGCGCCGAACCCGATCCGACTCACCGCGAAACACTTCCCGGAGGAGATCTGAGCATGGCCGAGAGGATCGCTTTCGAACTGGACGGGCGTACGGTCACTGCTGATGCCGACGAGAGCATCTGGGACGTGGCGAAGCGCGAGGGCATCCTGATCCCGCATCTCTGCCACGCGGATCAGCCGGGCTACCGCGCGGATGGCAACTGCCGTGCCTGCATGGTGGAGATCGACGGCGAGCGCACGCTGGCCGCTTCCTGCATCCGTACCCCGTCCGAGGGTATGGTGGTCAACACGGCTTCTGACCGGGCCGAGAGCGCGCGCAAGGGCGTCATCGAGCTGCTGATGGCGGACCAGCCGGAACGCGCCGACGCGCACGACCGGTCGTCCCACTTCTGGTCCATGGCCGACATGCAGCATGTCTCTGACAGCCGGTATCCAGCCCTGGAACAGGATCGTGTCCCCTTGCTGGACGACAGCCACGTCGCCATGCGGGTCAACCTGGACGCCTGTATCCACTGCAACCTGTGTGTCCGGGCCTGCCGCGAGGTTCAGGTGAACGACGTGATCGGCATGTCCTTCCGGGGGCATGGATCCGAGATTACCTTCGATTTCCACGATCCGATGGGCAACAGCACCTGCGTCGCCTGCGGTGAATGCGTGCAGGCCTGTCCGACGGGTGCGCTGATGCCCGCGACGGCTCTGGATGCCGGGGAGCGGGGTGACAGTGCCGACTATGACCGCGAAGTGAAGTCGGTCTGCCCCTATTGCGGCGTCGGCTGCCAGCTCAGCTTCAAGATCAGGGATGACAGGATCGCCTGGGTCGACGGCGTCGATGGTCCGGCGAACGAGCAGCGTCTTTGCGTGAAGGGTCGTTTCGGCTTCGATTATGTCGATCACCCGCACCGTCTGACCACGCCGCTGATCCGCCGCGACGACGCACCGCCCAAGGGGCTGAACGTCGATCCGAACGACCTCTCCACGCACTTCCGCCCGGCGACATGGGAAGAGGCCCTCGACAAGGCCGCCGGCGGCATGCGGCAGTTGCAGCAGGAGACTGACGGGCGGGCGATTGCCGGGTTCGGTTCGGCCAAATGTTCCAACGAGGAAGCCTACCTGTTCCAGAAGCTGATCCGGCAGGGCTTCGGGCACAACAATGTCGATCACTGCACGCGGCTGTGCCATGCCTCGTCCGTTGCCGCGCTGATGGAGAACGTCGGCTCCGGTGCCGTGACCGCAACCTTCAACGAGATCGAGAACGCGGACTGCGCCATCGTCATCGGCGCCAATCCGGTCGAGAACCATCCCGTCGCCGCGACCTACTTCAAGCAGTTCGCCAAGCGCGGCGGCAAGTTGATCGTCATGGACCCGCGCGGTGTCGGCCTGGGCCGTCACGCCACGCACATGCTGCGGTTCCGGCCAGGTACGGACGTGTCGATGCTGAACGCGATCATGCATGTGATCGTCGAGGAGGAACTCTACGACCAACAGTACATCCAGGCCTTCACCGAGAACTGGGACGCGCAGAAGGCGCACCTGAAGGATTTCAGCCCGGAGAAGATGGCACCGGTGTGCGGCGTCGATGCCGAGGTGCTGCGTGACGTGGCGCGGACCTTCGCCAGCGCCAGGGCGGGCATGATCTTCTGGGGCATGGGCATCAGCCAGCACATTCACGGCACGGACAACTCGCGCTGCCTGATCTCGCTGGCGCTGATGTGCGGCCATATCGGACGACCGGGCGCGGGCCTGCATCCCCTGCGCGGGCAGAACAATGTGCAGGGGGCCTCTGACGCCGGTCTGATCCCGATGTTCCTGCCCGACTATCAGCCCGTGGGCGATGACGGCGTGCGGTCGATGTTCGCCGACATCTGGCAGTCGGCGGAATTCTCACGCGAGAAGGGCCTGACGGTGGTCGAGATCATGGACGCCGTGCATGCGGGCGACATCCGCGGCATGTACATCATGGGCGAGAACCCGGCCATGTCCGATCCTGACGTCGAGCACGCCCGCGATGCGCTGGCGAAGCTGAAGCATCTGGTGGTGCAGGACATCTTCCTGACCGAGACGGCGAACTATGCCGACGTGATCCTGCCCGCGACCGCGTGGGCGGAAAAGGCCGGGACCGTGACCAACACCAACCGCCAGGTGCAGATGGGCCGGCCCGCCGTCGCGCCGCCGGGTGACGCGAAGCCGGACTGGTGGATCACCATCGAGATCGCCAAGCGGCTGGGGCTGGACTGGACCTACACCCACCCGAAAGAGGTCTTCGCCGAGATGAAACGGTCGATGAAATCGTTCGACAACATCACCTGGGACCGGCTGGAAGCGCAGTCCGCGGTCACCTACCCGTCGCTGTCGCCCGAAGACCCGGGGCAGCCGATCGTGTTCGGTGACGGGTTCCCGCGCCCGGATCGTCGGGCCAGGTTCACGCCCGCCAGCATCGTCGCACCGGACGAAGTGCCCGACGCCGAATATCCGATGGTGCTGATCACCGGGCGGCAGCTTGAGCACTGGCACACCGGGTCGATGACGCGCCGCGCGACCGTTCTGGACGGGCTGGAGCCGGAGGCGACCTGTTCCATGAACCCGAAGACCCTGAAGGATCTGGACCTCTGGCCGGGTGACATGGTGCGTCTGTCGACGCGTCGCGGCTCGGTCGAAGTGATGGTGCGCGCGGACCGTGCGGTGTCCGAAGACAATATCTTCATGCCTTTCGCCTTCGTCGAGGCCGCGGCCAACGTGTTGACCAATCCGGCGCTGGATCCGTATGGCAAGATCCCCGAATTCAAGTTTTCCGCCGTCCGCGTCGAGAAAGCGTCAAGCCCTGTCGCGGCTGAGTAAGCCCGGAACATCACAGACACATTAACTGCGCGCCACAGGCGGCGGAGATTGAGGGAACACGATCATCATGGCCCACAAGAGCGATATCGAGATTGCCCGCGAGGCGAACAAGAAGCCCATTCAGGAAGTCGGCGCGAAGCTGGACATTCCGTCGGAGGCCCTGCTGCCCTACGGCCATGACAAGGCCAAGATCAGTCAGGAATTCATCGAGGCCAATCGCAGCAAACAGGACGGCAAGCTGATCCTGGTCACTGCCGTCAATCCGACCCCGGCGGGCGAGGGCAAGACCACGACGACGGTCGGCCTGGGCGACGGGCTGAACGCCATCGGCAAGCGCGCGGCGATCTGTATCCGCGAGGCTTCGCTGGGTCCGTGCTTCGGCATGAAGGGCGGCGCGGCGGGCGGCGGCTACGCGCAGGTCATCCCGATGGAGGACATCAACCTTCATTTCACCGGCGATTTCCACGCCATCACCTCGGCGCACAATCTGCTGTCGGCGATGATCGACAACCACATTCACTGGGGCAACGATCTGGGCATCGATGCCCGGCGCGTGGCCTGGCGGCGGGTGCTGGACATGAACGACCGCGCCCTGCGCGATGTGGTGCACAGTCTCGGCGGCATCGGCAACGGCTATCCGCGCCAGTCGGGATTCGACATCACCGTGGCATCGGAAGTCATGGCGATCCTGTGCCTGGCGACCAGCCTGGAAGACCTGCAGAAGCGCCTGGGCGACATCATCGTCGCCTATACCCGGGACCGGAAGCCGATCTATTGCCGGGACCTGAAAGCGGACGGCGCGATGACCGTGCTGCTGAAAGACGCGATGCAGCCCAATCTGGTGCAGACGCTGGAAAACAATCCGGCCTTCGTCCATGGCGGCCCGTTCGCCAACATCGCGCACGGTTGCAATTCCGTCGCTGCGACCACGGCTGCGCTTAAGATCGCAGACTATGTCGTGACCGAAGCCGGGTTCGGTGCGGACCTGGGTGCCGAGAAGTTCATGAATATCAAGTGCCGCAAGGCGGGGCTGGCACCGGACGCCGTGGTCATCGTGGCGACGGTGCGCGCGATGAAGATGAATGGCGGTGTCGCCAAGGACGATCTGAACGCTGAGAACGTGGCAGCCGTCGAGAAGGGCTGCGCGAACCTGGGCCGCCACATCGAGAACGTGAAGAGCTTCGGCGTTCCGGCCGTCGTCGCGATCAACCACTTCGTCAACGATACCGATGCCGAGATCGCGGCTGTGAAGGCTTATGTCGAGGCGCAAGGATCCGAAGCCATCGTCTGTCGGCACTGGGCGGAAGGCTCTGCGGGCATCACCGATCTGGCGCACCGCGTCGTGGAGATCGCCGACAGCGGCGTGTCGCAGTTCAGCCCGCTCTACCCCGACGAGATGCCGCTGTTCGAAAAGATCGAGACTGTCGCGAAACGCATCTATCGCGCCGACGAGGTCATCGCGGAAAAGAAGATCCTCAATCAGCTGAAGAAGTGGGAAGCCGACGGCTACGGTCACCTGCCGGTCTGCATGGCGAAGACCCAGTACAGCTTCACGACCGACCCGAACCGCCGCGGCGCGCCGGTCGGCCATTCGCTGCCGATCCGCGAAGTGCGGCTGTCGGCGGGCGCGGGCTTCATCGTGGTGGTGTGCGGCGAGATCATGACCATGCCCGGCCTGCCGAAGGTCCCGGCCGCCGAGCAGATCATGCTCAATGACGCCGGAGAGATCGACGGCCTGTTCTGAGTACCTGTTCGCCTCGGGCTCGTTGCATGGATGCCGGCGTTCCAAAGGCAATCTGAGGCCGTTGAACCTCTCATGCGGGTCATGCCCGCCGCGCGCGGGCATCCGGCGAACCGATGAACTTGCGGCGAAGCCGCCCCGGACCCCCGCACGGAGGCGGGGGTGACCCGTCGGGGAGATGTCGGCTCAGTCAATTACTGGATTGATCGGTATTCGGTGCACCTGTGAGTGCATGGAAGCGCCGATCAGAACACCGGTGCCGTCTCCGCGACGTCCTTGTCTTGCATCATGGCGTCGAACCACACCGCCAGTCCTTCGCGGCCGCCGCGCCAGTTGTCGTCCGCGCCGCGCCAGTCGGCATAGCCCAGGGCCGCGACGGCGGAGAATGTCGCGAGGTTCATGTCCGCAGGCTTGCCGGAGAGCCGCTCGTTCAGCGCATCGTAGCAGCGCATGATGCGGTCGGTTTCCTTCCCGACGATGGCGACGGACGGGGGGCAGTCCGTCTTCTGGCGCTCCATGTTGCGAACGTAGAGCGCATCCGTCAGCACCTGACCCAGGCCCTCCAGTTCCAGCAGCCGCTCGTCGAAACTCATCAACCTGCCGCCGGATTTCTCGCAGAGGTAGCCGGTGATGATCAGCGTCTCGGTCAGGTACACGCCGCTGTCGGTCAGCAGACCGGGGACCTTCGCACCCGGACCGTACTGTTTCAGCACCTCGCCGCCACCCTCCCGCATGCTGCCGAGACCGACTTCCTCGACCGGCAGCCCGGAGAACCGGGCCGCCAGCCGCGCCCGCCGGGCGTAGGGCGAGTTCTGCGTGTAGAAGAGCTTCATCGGTGGTCCTAGAACACTGGCGCGGTTTCAGCGACGTCGCTGTCCTGCATCATGGCGTCGTACCATGCGGCAAGCCCGTCGCGGCCCTTGCGCCATTCATCATCCGCACCGCGCCAGTCGGCATAGCCCAGTGCCGAGATGGCAGCGATGGTCGCCAGGTTGATCTCTGCGGGCTTGCCCGAAAGGCGCGCATCCAACGCGTCGTAGCAGCGCGCGATCCGGTCGGTCTCGGTCTTGAGTACGGTGGGCGAGGGCACGCCGTCCTCGGCCAGCCGTTCCTTGCTGCGCTTGTAGGTGGCGTCCATCAGAACCGATGCGATGCCTTCGATCTCCAGCAGCTTCGGTGTGTAGTCCATCAGGTCGTTTGCACTCTGGGCGTCGATATAGCGGGTGATGATCAGCGTCTCGCACAGGCAGGTGCCGTCATCCAGCAACAGGCCGGGAATCTTGGCACTGGGACCCGCAGCCTCCAGAACCTTGCGCGCCTCCGGATCCTTCGACACGTCCAGTTCCTGAATGTCGAGGCCGGACTTGCGGGCGGTGAGCCGCGCGCGGCGGGCATAGGGTGAGTTCTGGGCGTGCAGCAGTTTCATGTGGCGATCCCTCATATTGCATTGCAGGCTTGCGTCGGTGCGACGGCCTGCAAGGTTGATTGTCCAGATGATGCGGACGATAGACAGGTCAACAGCGATGACCAACAGAAAGTGATCTCCCATGACCGATGCCGCGATCAGCCGCTATCCCGTGCCCGATATCAACGACCTGCCCGATGACCTGAAGGAGATGGTCCTGACCGTGCAGGAGAAATCCGGATTCGTGCCGAACGTGTTTCTGGGCATGGCCCACCGGCCCGACGAGATGCGCGCCTTCTTCGCGATGCACGATGCGCTGATGGAGCGCGAAGGCAACCTGACCAAGGCCGAGAAGGAGATGATCGTGGTGGCGACCTCTGCGGCGAACGGCTGTCAGTACTGTGTCGTCGCCCACGGCGCGATCCTGCGTATCCGGGCGAAGAACCCGCTGATCGCCGATCAGGTGGCCATCAACTATCGCAAGGCCGATATCACCCCGCGTCAGATGGCCATGCTGGATTTCGCCATGAAGGTCTGCCTCGACAGCCGCAGCATCAACGACGATGACTTCGAGACCCTGCGCGGCCATGGCTTCGATGATGAGGACATCTGGGACATTGCCGGGATCACGGCCTTCTTCGGTCTCAGCAACCGGGTCGCGAATTTCACGTCCATGCGCCCGAACGACGAATTCTACGCCATGGGTCGCGGGTAGGGTTCCAGCCCCGCCGCGTAGCGTTTCAGGCAGTCCAGCCCCAAATCGGTTGGCGCCTGAGTTGGCGCGCGGTCGTGGACGGGGCCCAGTTCCAGGCGCTGTGCGGTCAGGCGCTTGCCGTAGCAGATGAACTGTTCGACCGACTGCATCAGGAACGTGACCAGCGGCAGGATATCGGCGTAGACTTTCTCGGCCCCGGTCTCGTCGCCGGACAGCAGCATCTCCCAGATGCGGACCTGAACATCGGCCAGTTCCGGCGCGATGATCATGCCGCTGCAGCCCGCTCGGAAATTGTCTGTCAGCTCGAGTCCGCCCCGGCCATTGAGGACATCCAGCCGGTCCCCGGTCGCTTCGATGGCCGCCCGGATGTCCAGTGCTGACCCCTCACCCTTCAGCAGCGTGAAGTTCGGACAACGTTCGGCGAGCCGCACCAGTCCGCTGTCCGACAGGCTGTTGGGCAGAAAGGCCGGCGCGTTCTGGATCGCGCAGGGCAGGGGGCTGGCGTTCATCACTTCCGCAAAGAAGGAAAGCAGTTCGGCCTCGCTGACCGTGCGGTCGCGCGGCGGCTGGAGTATCACCCAGTCGACCCCCAGTCGGGCCGCCTGCTCGACAAAGGCGATCTGCTCGGGCGGCTGGTTGCCGTAGACGGTGATGGAAACCGGAACGCGGCCCGCCGTGTCCTCGATCAGCCAGCGCATCACGTCCAGCCGCTCCGCCGGCGTCAGCTTGTGCACCTCGGTTGCCAGTCCCAGCGCCGCCATGCCGTGCGCGCCGGACGCGATACAGGCTTCCGTCTGCCGTCGCATGGCGTCACGGTCCAGCGCGCCGTCTGCGTCAAAGAAGGCGTACAGGATGGCGTAGATGCCGCGTCCCAGACCGCTGGCGGTCGATGGATGACCCTGCTGTAAACTCATATGGCCATCCCCGCCCTGCGCGGGGATCCGGTGCGGCGCTGCCGCGAGTCGCTGCCTTCGCCGGATGCCCGCGCAAGGCGGGCATGACACTTTGGTGCCGGGTCGGACACCGTCACCTGATCCGTGCAGCTATTCAAAACAGTGCTCCTTGCCGGGAAACTGGCGGGTGCGTACGTCGTCAGCATAGGCGGCGACCGCTTCCCGGGCACCCGTCGCGTGCTCGGCATAACGCTTGACGAATTTAGGCGCGTAATCGCTGGCGCGCCCCAGCAGATCGTTGATCACCAGGATCTGTCCGTCGCAGGCCGGCGATGCGCCGATCCCGATGGTCGGCGTCGATACCGTCTCGGTGATTTCGCGGGCCAGCGGCTCGATGGTGCCCTCGATGACGATGGCAAACGCACCGGCGTCGCAGATGGCCTTTGCGTCGGCCATGATCTTCTCCGCCATGCCGGTCTTGCGGCCCTGCGTGCGGAACCCGCCGAGCATCGCGGCCTTCTGCGGCATTAGGCCGACATGGCCCAGCACGGGAACGCCGCGTTCGGTCAGGAATTTCACCGTGGGGGCCATTTCCTGACCGCCCTCCAGCTTGATCGCCGAACAGCCGGTTTCGCGCATGATATGGGTGGCATTGCGGAAGGCCGTCTCCGGGCTCTCCTCGACCGTGCCGAACGGCATGTCCACGACGACGAGGGCATGCGACGCGCCGCGCACCACCGCCTTGCCGTGCAGGACCATCATGTCGATTGTCACGCCCTGCGTATTCGGCAGGCCGTGGACCACCATGCCGAGAGAATCCCCGACAAGGATCAGATCGACCAGATCGTCGATCTCACAGGCGGTCGGATGGTCGTAGGCGGTCAGCGCCACGATTGGCACCTTGCCCTTGCGCGCGCGAATTGCGGGAACACTCAGGGCCTTTGGGGGCGTACTCATCACACGAGACTTTCCTGATCTGGAAGACAGTCGTGCTGAGCGTAGTGCGTGGCGGGAGGGAACGACACCGTTCCGCCGACATGGGCGGGTTGCATCGAAGCGGCAGCGCGGCCTCAGGCCGTGGCCTGCTCCTTCAGTTCGGCGTCCGGGTCGGACAGCTGTTCGACGACCAGACCCAGTCTGGCGATCAGGTCATCAAGTGCCGGACTGGTCTCCTCCGGCGATGCGATCGCGATGCGCAGGGCCTCCACATGAACGGTGTATGATTCGTGGCAGAAGACTTCCTGTGCCTGCATGCGCGAGATCAGTTCACTCATGCTGGTGGCGATCTCGCATATCTTTCCGATCTGCAGAAACGACGCGATCTCGACGATCTCCACGGCGCGCGCATAGGCCTGCGCGAGGGCTGCGTGCGGGAAATCATCGCTGTCGGCGCACTGTCGGCCCCGTTCGCGCAGAAATTCCAGGTTCAGGCGGATGCGGTTCAGCGCCTGACCTGACATGGCCGCAATCGCCGTGTTCGCGTCGGCCAGGCACTGCGCACGCGACTTGCCGCCCGGTTTTCGTGCCATCTTCGCGAACGAGGAGACCGTGGTCGTGTCGATACGCACATCTTCCCGGGCCTGCGTCATCCGACGATTGCCAGTTCGCTGTCGGCTGCCGTCCGGTCTGCTGGATCGGCATTGCGCACGTCCGTCGCGCGCCGCGCCTTTGCGGCCCCCATGCGGTCGACGTTGATCCGGCGGCACGGGCCGCAATAGGGTTCCGATTCGACGAAGGGTCTCGGCTTCAGTGCCAGCCATGCCAGACGGTCGTAGATCGCCGTGGCGGTCAGCGGTGTCGTCATGACCATATTCGCACCGCTGTCTCGCGACGCCAGAACGTCCCGGTAGCGGGAATGGCCGTAGGTCAGCAGGATCGGTATCTCCCGCGCTGTCGCCGTTTCGCTGCGTCGGATTTCCGCCACGATGCGGCGCGTGTCATCGGCACCCAGGGAATTGTCCAGAATGGCCAGGTCGATCCAGCCGCCCGCGAGCGCCTGCCGTGCGGCCTTCACGTCTCCGACCAGTTCGATGTGCCGGATGCCGAAGCCGCGCAGGATCGAATCATAGAGCTTGGAGGTGATCGTGCTCTGATGGCCGATCAGTATCCGCGCTTCTGAAAAATTCGGTGCGTGGGTCATCGTTGTGGCAGGTCCATTCCGATCCATGCCGTGAGGGCAAGTTGTCAGAAGGGATAGGACGCTGTTCGGTTTAACATTTGTTTAATTGAGGGCGTCGTCAGCCGCGAAACGCTGTGTTTTTTGGTTGCCCGATCAATTGAATATCGCGGTTTGTAGTAACTGCGTAAGTCTTCAGAAGCCGATGGCGCGATCGGCGGGCATGATGTCGAAGGCCACGCTGATCCGTTTCTCGTCGGTTTCGAACGGGATCGTGCGATGACCGAAATAGGCCGGGAACAGGACAATCAGTCCTTCGCGCGGCCGGATCAGCCGGACCGGCGGTTCATTCTGCGCGTCCAGCATGTAGTAGGCGCGCCCGAACTCCAGCCAGCCCGCCGGTTCCCGGGCGGGGTCTTCCATGATCCGGGGCAGCTTCGGATAGTAGACGCCGCTCAACCAGGACGGCGGATGGAAGTGAACGTCCTGAAAGCCGCCCCGGTCGATGATGTTCGCCCAGCATGCGATCTCGGTCTTTTCGGGACGGCGGGCCAGAAACGGGTGATCGGCATCGACCGGATGCGCCGCGCGATAGTGCGCCGTCGCGGTTTCGATGATCGACCGGAACGCGGTCGCGACCGGATCATCGCCGTCCAGCAGTTCGCGCGTGCTCTGCCCGCCCTTCAGCGAACGGTTCAGGGGGGAATAGGACAGGCTGGGGTGCGGTTCGATATAGCTGACGAACGCCGTGTTGAACGCCTCAATGGAATCGAACCCCTCGGGCGCGGCAGCCATCTCGGCCAGAACCAGACCATCGATATCGTAGATCGACCGGGCTTCATCGTGGCGTCCGAGTTCGTTCAGGGCCATGGCCTTGTAGGCCAGCGCGGTATTGTCGCCGGGGCGGGCGTCCAGCGCCTGTTCGGCGAAGGCCAGCGCGCTTTCGGGATCGCGGTTCCTGAAGTGCGTCAGGGCAAGCATGTTCATGAAGTCGGACGAGCCGGGATGGGTCGACAGCGCCCGGCCCAGCACCTTCAATGCCTCGTCGGTCCGCCCGGAGACAGCCAGCGCATAGCCCAGATCGTAGGTGATGTTGGGGTCGTTCTGGAAGCTGCGCGAGGCCTGGCGGTGCGGCTCGATCGCTTCCTCGAACCGGCCCGCCTTGCTCAACAGGTGGCCCAGATTGCGCTGCGCCGCGGCGTGTTTCGGGTTCAGGCGCACGGCTTCCTTATAGGCGGACAGCGCGCCTTCCAGATCGTTCTTGCGGCTCAGCACGGTGCCGAGGTTGAAATGCACGTCCGGATTTTCCGCGCTGATCACCAGGGCCTGCCGATAGGCCTTTTCAGCACCGTCCGCATCGCCGGCCTGCTGCAGCGAGGCGCCGATCTGTTCCAGGATGCCGACATGTCCCGGCGCGTGCTTCAACGCCTTCTTCAGGGTTTCGGCGGCGGCCAGCCACTTGCGGTTGGCGTACTGCGCCCGTCCCAGGTTGGCGAGCACGTTCACATCGTCGGGCAGGCGTTTCAGCAGCCCTTCGAACACGTCTTCGGATTCCAGTGTCCGTCCCGCCAACCCTAGAAAGACGCCCAGATTGAACTGGATCTCAGGCACGGACGGATCGGCCTTGGCGGCCATCTGCAGGAAGTTCAGCGCGATGTCGGTACGTCCGCGCGCCTGCTCGGCCATGCCGGAGATGAACAGCGCGGGCGCGCTGCGCGGCTGCACCTCCAGCACCTGCTTGGCGGCGCGCAGGGCGACCTTCGCCTTGCCGTTGCGCATGGCGTCGCTGGCTTCCTTCAACAGGGCATCGATCTTGTCTGCATCGGCCATCCGGTTCAGCGTCCCTTGAACTGCGGTTTGCGTTTTTCCATGAAGGCCGTGCGGCCCTCGACGAAATCGGCGCTGGCGAAACAGGCCATGATGGCATCGTCGCAGGCATCCAGATCGCGGCTTCCCGGATCCTTCAGCAGCTCGTCCACGGACATCTTCGCCGCTTTCATCGTCAGCGGTGCGTTCTCGGCGATCAGCCCGGCATAGTCGCGCACATATTGTTCCAGCTCTGCGGCGGGGACGACGCGGTTGACCAGGCCCATCATCCGCGCTTCCTCGTGATCGAATTGCCGCGCGGTGAAGAATATCTCCTTGGCGAACGACGGTCCGACAATGCCGATCAGCCGCTTGATCCCCTGCCAGGCATAGCCCAGCCCCAGACGTGCCGCGGGCACCGCAAAGCGCGTGTTGTCGGCGGCGATACGAATGTCCGCGGTCAGTGAAACCGCCAGCCCGCCGCCGATGCAATAGCCGTTGATCATGGCGATGACCGGCTTGGGCGACGCGATCAGGGCCGCCTGCGCCTTGCCCGAAATCGCATCGTACAGCTTCGTGGTCTCGGGTGAATTGCGCTTCTCGCCGAATTCGGAAATGTCCGCGCCCGCGATGAAGGCCCGGTCGCCCGCGCCCTTCAGCACGATGACCCGGATCGCGTCGTCGGCCAGGAAGTCTTCCATGATCGCGGGGATGGCCGCCCACATCTCGACCGAGACGGCGTTGCGCTTTTCCGGCTGGTTGAAGGTGATCCAGCCGATGGCCCCGTCCTTCTCCGCCAGCATCTTGGTCGTGTCGAGTTTCATGTGTTTTCCCCGGTCGCGTTGGTCGTGCCGCCTTCGGATGCCGTCATCCCGGCCCTGTGCCGGGATCCGGAGCGGCGTTGCCGCAAGTCATAGGTTCGACCGGATGCCGGGACAAGCCCGGCATGACGCGTGATCGGGTTTCAGATCACGCCGTCCCGGCGCAGCCGTTCGATTTCGTCGGTTTCATAGCCTGCCTCGGCCAGAATGTCGCCGGTTTCCGCGCCCTTGTCGCCCGCGCGCCGCCACAGTTTCGGGTCGCTGCCCGACAGGGTGATCGGCTGTGCCACCAGTTTCAGTTCCGGCCCACCATCTTCGACCGCGCGGGCCATGCCCAGGTGCTGCACCTGCGGATCGGCGAAAGTCTGGTCGATGCTGTTGATCGGGCCGCAGGGCACGCCCGCCGCATTGAGGGTCTCGATCCAGTCCGCCGTCGTGCGGGTCTTCAGGATGTCGGCGATCCGCGCGTTCAACGCATCGCGGTTGCGGTAGCGCTGCCCGCCGTCGAGATAGTCCGGATCGTCGATCAGGTCCGCCGCACCGATGGCATGGCAGAAGCGTTCGTACAGCTTTTGCCCGGCAGGCGCCGCGTTCATGTAGCCGTCGGCGGTGGGGTAGGCGTTGGTCGGTACGCCGGTCGGATGTTCGTTGCCGACCTGGCCCGCGACCTCGCCGTCCATCAGCCAGCGCGCGGCCTGAAAGTCCAGCATGAAGGTCTGCGCCTGCAAGAGGCTGGTCTGCACCCACTGGCCCTTGCCGGTGCGCGCCCGCTGGATCAGCGCCATCATCGCGCCCTGTGCCGCAAGCAGACCGGCCGTCAGGTCGGCCACCGGAATGCCCACCCGCATCGGCCCGCGCCCGGGCTCCCCGGTGATCGACATCAGGCCGCCCATGCCCTGTGCGATCTGGTCGACGCCGGGGCGTTTCTCGTAGGGCCCGTCCTGTCCGAAACCGGAGATCGAGACATAGATCAGCCCTTCGTTCACCGCCGACAGGTCTTCATAGGCGATCTTCAGGCGATGCTTCACGTCGGGGCGATAGTTCTCGACCACCACGTCCGCCGTTTCGGCCAGCTTCAGCAGCACGGCCCGGCCCGCATCGGACTTCAGGTTCAGCTCCATCGACCGCTTGTTGCGATGCAGGTTCTGGAAGTCCGGGCCCTTGCGCGGTCCGCCCAGTCCGCCGTCGCCGCCCGCGCTGTCCGGCACCTCGATCTTGATCACGTCCGCGCCCCAGTCCGCGAACTGCCGCACCGCCGTCGGGCCCGCCCGAACCCGCGTCAGGTCCAGCACGCGTATCCCGCTGAGTGGTAGATCGGTCATCGTCGTTCCTCCCTCGTGCGCAGAGTTTAGGGGGCGCTGAAAATACTTGCACGGACGATCTCGCACACTCTCCGCCGTCCCGGGACGTGATCCCGGGACCCAGCCGGGCGCATCCGTCGGACTGGGCTGCGGGATCAAGTCCCGCAGCGGGCTGGTGTTATTGTTGTCAGGCTTGCGATAACCTTGGTGGACCTGATACCGATTCCGGAAGATACCCATGCCTCTCAGCACCGTTGGCCCGACGTCCCGCACCTATTTCTCGCAGCGGATGCGCCTGCATTACGTGGACTGGGGCAATCACGACAAGCCGCCGCTGCTGCTCGTCCACGGGGGCAGGGACCATTGCCGCAACTGGGACTGGGTGGCCGAGCGCTTCCGCGACGACTGGCACGTCATTGCGCCGGACCTGCGCGGCCATGGCGACAGCGAATGGTCGACCGACGGCACCTACACGATGCTGGGATATGTCTACGATCTGGCGCAACTGATCCATCAGCAGGGTCTGGCACCGGTGACCATCGTCTCGCACTCGCTGGGCGGCAATATCTCGCTGCGCTACACCGGCCTCTATCCCGAGAACGTCCGCCGCCTGGTCGCCATCGAGGGGATGGGACCGTCGCCGAAGGTGATCGCCGAGCGCGCGGGCGAGACCATCGACCTGCGCCTGCGGAACTGGATCGACGGCGTGCGCGGTTCGTCGGGCCGCAGCCCGCGGAAGTACGCCTCCATCGAAGACGCCTTCAGCCGCATGCAGGAGGAGAACAAGCACCTCTCGCCCGAACAGGCCCGCCACCTGACCGTGCAGGGCGTGAACCAGAACGAGGACGGCACCTATTCCTGGAAGTTCGACAATTACGTCCGCAACTGGCCGCCCTATGACATGCCCGAAGAAGACCTGCAGCACCTCTGGGGCCGCATCACCTGTCCGACCCTGCTGGTCTACGGTGCCGACAGCTGGGCCTCGAACCCGGTCGAGGACGGAAGGATCAAACACTTCAACAACGCCGAAGTCGTCACCTACGACCGCGCGGGGCACTGGGTCCAGCACGATCGGCTGGATGACTTCTGCGACCGGGTTGAAGCGTTTATCAAATAGCGAGGCGTTTCGTTGGCACTTGCTGATGCTTGCACGTCATCCCGGCCTTGTGCCGGGAACCGGGAAGAAGTCCATCCGGCCATATCGGTCCAGAGTGGGACTCGGCGCTGGACCCCGGCACAAGGCCGGGGTGACAGTTCGCATGTGAGGCAATGACCATGACCCTCCGCCTCGCCCTCATCGCTGACATTCACCACGGACCCGATCAGGGCACGAAGATCGGCACTGCCGCCGTGCGGTTGCTGCGCGACCTGCTGCCGGAGATGAAGGCCGTGGATGCCCATGCGGTGATCGAGCTGGGGGACCGCATCAACGATGTGGACCACGACACCGACATCGCGCTGCAGCGGGAGGTGGCCGAGCAGTTCGGGCTGGCGGGGATCGAGGCGGCGCATCTGCTGGGCAATCACGACAATCACCAGATCAGCCGGGCCGAGGCCGAGAACGCCTTCCAGCGCAGCTTCGACAGCTATTCGTTCGACGTGAACGGCTTCCACATCGTGATCTGGAACGCTCACACCCACCTGACGCGGGAGCGGGGCTTCCACTTTGCCGAGGGCGATCTGGACTGGCTGCGGGCCGACCTCGCCGCGACGGACCGCCCGACCGTGATCTGCACCCATGCGCCGCTCGACAACGGTTCGATGGTCGGCAATTTCTATTTCGAGCGGTTGCCGCAGTACGCGGGCTATGAGACCGAGGGCGCGGCGGCCCGCGAGATCATCGAGCGCAGCGGCGTGGTGGTACTCTGTCTGGCGGGCCACACCCACTGGAACGCGGTCAATGTGATCGACGGCATCCCCTATGTGACGATCCACTCCCTGACCGAGAGCTTCACCACCGCGGGCAAGCCGACCGGCGCGTGGGGCATGGTCGAGATCGGCGAGATCATCGACGTACAGGTCTTCGGACGCGACCCGGCACGCTATCTGCTGCCGCGCCGCGATCTGTCCGCGCACTGGCTGCACAAGCACAAACCCTGGGCACCGAAGCCGCCGTCAGCGGCCTGATCCGGCACGCGTCAGCGCATGTTGCCGCTGCGGTTGGCGTAGCGGACGGCCTCTTCGGCGGCGCGCATCAAGGCCTTGGCCTTGTTGACGGTCTCCTGATATTCGGCTTCCGGGTCGCTGTCGGCGACGACACCGCCGCCGGCCTGCACATACATCACGCCGTCCTTGACGACGGCGGTGCGCAGCACGATGGCCGTGTCCATGGCCCCGTCTGCCGAAAAATAGCCGATCCCGCCCGCATAGAGATGGCGCTTGTCCTTCTCCAGCTCCTCAATGATTTCCATCGCGCGGACCTTCGGCGCGCCGCTGACCGTGCCGGCCGGAAAGCCGCCGATCAGCGCGTCCAGCGCATCATGGTTCTCGTCATCCAGTTCGCCGGTGACGTTGGAGACGATGTGCATCACGTGGCTGTAGCGCTCGATGACGAACTTCTCGGTCACCTTCACCGAGCCGATCTTCGAGACCCGCCCGACATCGTTGCGCCCCAGGTCCAGCAGCATCAGGTGCTCGGCCAGTTCCTTCGGATCGGACAGCAGGTCCTCCGCCAGCGCGACATCTTCGGCGGGTGTCGCGCCGCGCGGGCGCGTGCCCGCCAGCGGGCGCACGGTGACCTCGCCATCGCGCACCCGGACCAGGATCTCGGGGCTGGACCCGACAACCGAGAAATCGCCGAAGTCGAGGAAATACATGAAGGGCGAAGGGTTGGTGCGGCGCAGCGCGCGATAGAGCGCCAGCGGCGGCAGCGTGAACGGCACCTCGAAACGCTGCGACGGCACGATCTGGAAGATGTCGCCCGCCCGGATGTATTCCTTCGCGCGTTCCACCATCGCGTGATACTCGGCCCGCGTCGTGTTCGACGTCGGTTCGGGCAGGGTGCCGATGTCTTCCGTTGCGCTGCGGTTGTGGGGCAGGGCGCGATCGAAATCGGCCACCGCATCGGCCAGCCGCTCGCAGGCGCGGGCATAGGCCTGCCGCGCGCCCACACCGGATTCGGGCCAGACCGGCGTGACGATCGTGACCATGTCCCGGACGCTGTCGAAGATGGCGATCACGGTAGGCCGCACGAACAGCGCATCCGGCACGCCCAGCGCGTCGCGGTTGCCCGACGGCAGACGTTCCATCAGCTTGACCGTGTCATAGGCCATATAACCGAACAGGCCCGCTGACATGGGGGGCAGTTCCTGCGGCAGGTCGATGTGGATTTCCGCCAGCAGCTTGCGGAAGCTTTCCAGCGTCGGATCGGGACAGGGTTCGAAGGCATCCGGATCGAAACGCGCCGAACGGTTGATCTCCGCCCTGTTGCCCTGCGCCCGCCAGATCAGGTCCGGCTTCATGCCGATGAAGGAATAGCGGCCGCGGATCGCGCCACCCTCGACCGATTCCAGCAGGAAGCAGTTGGGACGTCCGTCCGTCAGTTTCATGTAGGCGGAAACCGGCGTCTCCAGATCGGCCACGATTTCGGTATAGACGACCTGGCCGTCTCCCTGATCGTAGCGGTTCTGGAAGTCCTGCAGACTCGGCGTGAAGCTCATCGGATCAGTTCAGGTAGATGTTGTTCGGATCGACGGCCTGGCGGTAGGCGGGCTCCATGATGCTGTAGCCCACATCCTCGCGCAGCGCCTCAAGGTACTGCGACATCAGATCCTCGGCGAAGGCCTCGCCGATGGTGCGCGTCAGCACGCCGACCTGCGCGTCATCTTCATCGATCTCGGCGGGCTTGATGGCATCGACGGTCGCGATCAACTGGCTGCCGTCGGTCGGTGCAGCACCGGACACGGCCTCGCCGGCGGAGGCGCTGAACGCGGCCTGCCGTGCCTCGCCGGCCAGTGAGGGCGCGCCGCTCTGGCGGGTGATGCCTTCGACGGTTTCGATCTCGACTTCCAGTTCGGCGGCGATCTCGGCCAGCGTTGCGCCGCCCTGTATCCGCTCCATCAGCCGGGCCCGCTCGGTGGCGGCCAGTTCGGCCAGCTTCTGACGCTTCCAGGCGCCGGCAACATCATCGCGCACCTCGTCGAACGGGCGCAGGGCGGGTTCGGCGATCGTCAGCGGTTCGACCAGAAGCAGGGACCCGTCGTCGAGTTCCTGCGCGATCAGTTCGTCTCCGGGCTGGGTGCCGAAGAGTATCTGCAGGGCTTCGGGCGGCAGATCTGCCGCGACGGCATCGCCTTCCGCCGTCCGACCGGCCCGATCGACTGGCGGCAGGTCCTCGGCCTGCATCTCCAGCGCGACCGCAACGTCGGCGACGCGGCCCCCGCCGGCCAGTTCATCCTCGATGCGGTTCGAGAATTCGACAAGCCGATACTGAGCTTCCTCCAGCTTCAGGTCGCTGATGATGGTTTCGCGCACCTCATCAAGCGGCTGCACGACCTCTTCCGTCACGTCCCCTACCTGGATCAGATGCCACCCGAAGGTGCTCTCGACAGGGCCGGTGACGGTGTTCGCTTCCGCCGCGAAAGCCGCGTCCCCGACCTCGCCCGGCAGTTCGCCCGAACGCACGACGCCAAGATCGATGGGGGCCGCACCGGTGGCTTCCTGCACGACGGTTTCGAAGGTGACGCCTTCGTTGATGCGTGCCATCGCGGCGCTGGCGGTCTCCTCGGTCTGGAAGATGGCCTGTTTGACGGCCCGCGTACCCGCCGTGGTGAACTCGGCGATCCGCGATTCGTAGGCCGTTTGGATGGGACGTTCGTCGATCACCAGATCACCGGTCAGGTCCTGCGCCGTGATGTGCAGAACCTTGGCACTGCGGCGCTCGGGCGACGAGAAAAGCTGGGGGTTGTCCTGGTGAAACGTTTTCAGTTCGTCTTCGGCGGGCTCGCTCGCGCTGGCCAGCTGGTCGTTGGCAATCTCGATGAAGCTGACGTCGCGTGCCTCAAGCTGGTAGGCGAGAATCGCACGGGCCAGCGGATCCTGACCGTCCTGCAGCCCGGCCGTGATGGTGGACTCGATCTGGCGGTTGATCATGTCCTCGCGCAGGCTTTCGATGAACTGCTGTTCGCTGAAGCCCGCGTTCCGCATGATCGTGTCGAACCGGATGCGGTCGAAATTGCCCGCCGGACCCTGGAAGGCCGGGTCGGACTGGATGGCCGCGGCCACGGCCTGATCCGAAACGCCCAGATTCCAGTCTTCCGCCTGGGCCAGCAGCGCGTTGCGATCAATCAGTGCCGACAGGGTCTGTGCGTAAAGACCGGCTGCGATGGCCGTCTGCGTGTCGATGGGTCGGTTTTGCTGACGCCGTACGGCCTGAATGCGCCGCTGTGCCTCGTTGATGAAGGCGTTGCTGCGGATCTCGCGGTCGCCGACGTGGGCGACGGGCGGGTTCACGGGTGCGGTGACATAATCGGCGACACCCCACATCGCGAAGCTGAGAATCAGGAGGGCAAGCAGGGCACGCACGACCCATTTGGTCATGCCTTTCTGGGCGTTCTGCATCATGACTGGTACGCGGCTCCGCATCTTGAGAATGGCTGGCGGACATTAGTCGCCACATTGCCCGCCCGCAACTGCTGCCAGACGGTGACGTGGCAGCTTTTCCGGGTTATGCAACGGCAAATCATCAACAATGCGGGAGTGATGGCATGCTGATCGCCGGAAACTGGAAAATGAACGGATCGCTGGCGGATATCGGAAGCTTTGCCGACGCACTGTCGAAGAACATCCGAAAGGCCGGGGAGGTCTCCCTGCTGATCTGCCCGCCGTCGATCTTCATTCACCCGCTGATGGGCGCTTTCGCAAAGGCCGGGCTTTCGGACAGGGTCTCTGTCGGCGCGCAGGATTGTCACGTCGCGGAAAGCGGCGCGCATACCGGCGATGTCGCCGCCGCGATGATCGCCGAAGCGCGGTGCAGCCACATCATCGTCGGCCATTCCGAACGCCGCACCGACCATCTGGAAGACAGCGCGCTGGTAAAATCCAAGGCCGAGGCCGCCATCCGGGCCGGGCTGACCGCGATCGTCTGCATCGGCGAGACCGAGGCTCAGCATCAGGCGGGCGAAACCGACGCCGTGCTGGCGGCGCAGATCCGCGGCTCGTTGCCGGCGGGCGCGACGGCCGGGAACACCGTCATCGCCTATGAACCGGTCTGGGCCATCGGCACCGGTCTGACGCCCTCGTTGACGGATATCGAGAATGCACACCGCCATATCGCCGAGATCGCCGGAGAAATGGTCCAGGGGCAGGTGCCTGCCATCCTGTATGGCGGTTCGGTAAAGCCTTCCAACGCCGCCGAGATTCTGGCGGTTGAGGGCGTCGGCGGCGCACTGGTCGGCGGTGCCAGCCTGAAGGCGGAGGACTTTCTGGGGATTGCTGCAGCCGCGCCCTGATCGGTCGGGCTCATTCGCCGCGCCCGTGAACAGGGTTTGAACCCTTTCCACAGCGTCCCCAAATGTGTAAAAGCGCGCGTCCGATCCAAACAGCCTGGAAACAGAACACCCCATGGTCACAGTCATTCTTGTCATCCACGTCCTGATCGCCATCGCCCTGATCGGCATCATCCTGATGCAGCGCTCCGAAGGCGGTGCGCTCGGCATGGGCGGCGGTGGCGGTGGCGGCGGCATGGGCGGTATCATGTCAGGCCGGGGCACGGCGAACCTGCTGACGCGCGGCACGGCGGTGCTTGCGGCCGGTTTCTTCGCGACCTCGATCATTCTGGCGATTCTGGTGGGCGGCGATCGCGAATCGGGATCGATTCTCGATCAGCCGGTTCAGGAACAGCCGGTTCTGCCGAGCGGCCCCGTCGTTCCGCAGTCAGACTAACCTACTGAAAACAGGACATCCGGCGCCGGTCGCGAGATCGGCGCTTTTTCGTGCGCGCATTATCCGTTAAGGGGAAGGTCCATGACGCGGTACATCTTCATCACCGGCGGCGTGGTCTCCTCTCTGGGCAAAGGACTGGCGTCAGCCTCTCTGGGCGCGCTGTTGCAGGCGCGGGGCTACACGGTCCGCCTGCGCAAGCTCGACCCCTACATCAACGTCGATCCGGGCACCATGAGCCCCTATCAGCACGGCGAGGTCTACGTCACCGAGGACGGGGCGGAGACCGATCTGGACCTGGGCCATTACGAGCGCTTCACCGGTGTGGATGCGCTGCAGTCGGACAATGTCACGACGGGGCGCATCTATCAGACGGTGATCGAGCGGGAGCGGCGCGGGGACTATCTGGGCGCGACGGTGCAGGTGATCCCGCACATCACCGATGCCATCAAGGAGTTCATCCAGGCGGGCACCGAAGGCCATGATTTCGTGCTGGTCGAAATCGGGGGCACGGTCGGCGATATCGAAAGCCTGCCGTTTCTGGAAGCCATTCGCCAGTTGGGTCAGCAGCTTGGCCGTGACCGCGCCATGTTCGTGCACCTGACCCTGGTGCCCTACATCAAGGCGGCGGGCGAACTGAAGACCAAGCCGACGCAGCATTCGGTGAAGGAACTGCGTTCCATCGGTATCCAGCCGGAGATGCTGGTGTGCCGCTGTGAGACCGGCATTCCCGAGGGCGAGCGCCGCAAGATCGCACTGTTCTGCAACGTGCGCGCCGAGGCGGTGATCCAGGCACCCGATATCGACAACATCTACAACGCGCCGATCATGTTCCACGCGCAGGGGCTGGACAACGAGGTGCTGGCGCATTTCCGTCTGGATTCGAACGACGAGCCGGACCTGACGCGCTGGAAGCGGATCGGCGAGCGGGTGAGCAGTCCCGAGGGCGCGGTCAAGATCGGCATCGTCGGCAAGTACATCGGCCTGCCGGATGCCTACAAGTCGCTGGCCGAAGCCCTGCGTCACGGTGGCATCCACAACAATGTCCGTGTCGATATCGAATGGTTGGATTCCGAACTGTTCGAGAACGACAGCGCGGCGGTCCAGCGGCTGGAGGATGTGCACGCGATCCTGGTCCCCGGCGGTTTCGGCGAGCGCGGTGCGGAAGGCAAGGTCAAGGCCGTGCAGTTCGCGCGCACCCGCAATGTGCCCTACTTCGGAATCTGCTTCGGCATGCAGATGGCGGTGGTCGAGGCGGCCCGCAGCCTGGTCGGCCTGAACGATGCCAGCTCGACCGAGTTCGGGGAGTGCCAGGACCCGGTGGTGGGGCTGATGACCGAATGGGAAACCGAGACCGGCATCACCGCAAAACGCACCAACAGGGACGACAAGGGCGGCACCCTGCGACTCGGGCGCTATCCTTGTGAGTTGAAGGAAGGATCGAAAGCCGCTGAAATATATGAAACTTCCCTCATCAGTGAGCGCCACCGGCATCGCTACGAGGTGAACGTCAACTACCGCGAGGTGCTGGAGGCCAATGGCCTGACCTTCTCCGGCCTGTCGCCCGACGGGCTTTTGCCCGAGATCGTGGAACTGGAAGATCACCCCTGGTTCATCGGCGTGCAGTTCCACCCCGAATTGAAATCCAAGCCGTTCGACCCACATCCACTGTTCGCCTCGTTCATCGAGGCGGCCGTGAAACAGTCACGACTGGTCTGACCCATGCCTGATAGCGCGAAGACACCTGCACCCGGCCGCATGACTGCGGGATCGGTGACCATGGGCAATGACCTGCCGCTGGTGATCATTGCCGGTCCCTGCCAGCTGGAAAGCCGCGACCACGCGATCGAGATGGCAACGGCGATCCGCGAGATCGGCGCGCGCACCGGCGTGCAGATGATCTACAAGTCCAGCTTCGACAAGGCCAACCGCACCAGCCTGAAGGGCGCGCGCGGACTGGGGCTGGAGAAGTCGCTGGCGGTCTTCGAGGAGATCCGGTCTTCCGTCGGCCTGCCGGTGCTGACCGACATCCATACCGCCGAGCAGTGCGCGATCGTCGCGCCGTCGGTCGACGTGCTTCAGATCCCGGCCTTCCTGTGCCGCCAGACCGACCTGCTGCTGGCCGCCGGCGAGACAGGCTGCGCGATCAACGTGAAGAAGGGGCAGTTCCTGGCCCCCTGGGACATGAAGAACGTCGCCGACAAGATCCTTTCGACGGGCAACACCAATGTGTCCGTCTGCGAGCGCGGGGCCAGCTTCGGCTACAACACGCTGGTCACCGATTTCCGCAGCCTGCCGATCATGGCACAGCAGACCGGATGCCCGGTCGTGTTCGATGCCACCCATTCGGTGCAGCAGCCGGGCGGTCAGGGCGGCAGTTCCGGCGGCGACCGGACCATGGTGCCCTATCTGGCGCGCGCGGCGGCGGCGGTCGGCGTGGCGGCGATCTTCATGGAAACCCATCAGGATCCGGACAACGCGCCCTCCGACGGGCCGAACATGGTGCCCGTACAGGAGCTTGAGGCGCTGGTCGCGACCCTGAAGCAGTATGACGCCCTGACCAAGGCGCTCTGACGCCACCGGAGATTTCGGCGGGTGTGGCGCATTGCCCGGGATTTATCTCGCCCTTTGTGATTTTCAGCGCCTTGGGGTACGAGATGTTCCGGCCCGGCGTTCGTCGGGTAACCGCAACCATTATCGCCAGATCAGGGGGTTCCGATGACCGCCATCATCGACATCGTAGGCCGTGAAATTCTCGACAGCCGGGGCAACCCCACGGTCGAAGTCGATGTGCATCTGGAAAGCGGTGCCTACGGGCGTGCTGCCGTGCCGTCCGGCGCGTCGACCGGCTCCTACGAGGCTGTCGAACTGCGCGATGGCGGCGACCGCTTCGGCGGCAAGGGCGTGCGGGATGCCGTCGAGGCCGTCAACGGCGAGATATTCTCCGTCCTGTCCGGCATGGATGCCAGCGACCAGCTGGCCATTGACCGGATGCTGATGGAACTGGACGGCACGCCGAACAAGGCACGCCTGGGTGCGAACGCCATTCTGGGCGTCAGCCTGGCCTGTGCCAAGGCAGCGGCAGATGCCCTCGGCCTGCCGCTCTACCGTTACGTCGGCGGTGTTTCGGCGCGGACCCTGCCGGTGCCGATGATGAACATCCTGAACGGCGGCGCGCACGCCGACAACCCGATCGACATCCAGGAATTCATGATCATGCCGGTTGGCGCGGAGAGCTTTTCGGAGGCCCTGCGGTGCGGCGCGGAGATCTTCCACGCCCTGCGCAAACGCCTGTCTGATGCGGGCCACAACACCAATGTCGGCGACGAGGGTGGCTTCGCGCCGTCACTGAAGAGTTCCGATGAAGCGCTTGGTTTCATTATGACTTCCATCGCAGCGGCGGGCTATCTGCCGGGCGAGGACGTGTTCCTGGCGCTGGATGCCGCCTCGACCGAGTTCTACAAGGGCGGCAAGTACGCGCTTGAGGGTGAGGGCAAGTCGCTCGACGCCGGCGGCATGGTCGATTACTACGCCGATCTGTGCGGACGCTACCCGATCATTTCCATCGAGGACGGATGCGCCGAGGACGACTGGGCGGGCTGGGCCGCGCTGACCGAACGTCTGGGGGACCGGGTGCAACTGGTCGGCGACGACCTGTTCGTGACCAACCCCGCGCGGCTGGCCGACGGCATCGCCCGCGACGTTGCCAATTCCATCCTGGTGAAGGTAAACCAGATCGGCACGCTCAGCGAGACGCTGGAAGCCGTCGAGATGGCGCATCATGCGTCCTACACGGCGGTGATGTCGCACCGTTCGGGCGAGACCGAGGATTCGACCATCGCCGATCTGGCGGTCGCCACCAACTGCGGACAGATCAAGACCGGTTCGCTGGCCCGCTCCGACCGCACGGCCAAATACAATCAGCTTCTGCGGATCGAGGACATGCTGGGGCCGGACGCGATCTACGCAGGCCGGTCTGTGCTGCGGTTCTGATCTGCGCAGAGTTGCCTTGAGCCGCGGCACGTAATCCGCCACTCTGCCCCGCAGTTCATTCATTCGCGGGGAGGCGAAATCATGCGCGGTCAGGGACCATTGAGCGGAATCAAGGTAGTCGAGCTGGCGGGCATTGGTCCCGGCCCCATGGGCGGGATGCTGCTGGGCGACCTCGGCGCGGACGTGGTCCGCATTGATCGCCAGACCGCCGCCGATCTGGGGATCGACCGCGGTTCAGCCAAATGGGATCTGCTCAATCGTTCCAAACGCTCTGTCGCCGCCAACCTGAAAATGGCGGAAGGCGTCGAGACCGTCCTGTCGCTGGTCGAGAAGGCGGATATTCTGATCGAGGGCATGCGGCCCGGCGTGACCGAGCGTCTGGGGCTCGGTCCCGACGAATGCTGGGCGCGCAATCCGAAGCTGGTTTATGGACGTGTCACAGGCTGGGGGCAGGAAGGTCCGATCGCGCACGCCGCCGGTCACGACATGAACTACATCGCGATCACCGGTGCGCTGCACGCCATCGGCGACACCGGCGGCGCGCCGGTTCCGCCGCTCAATCTGGTCGGTGATTTCGGCGGTGGCGCGCTCTATCTGGCGTTCGGCTGCCTGGCGGCCTACATCGAGGCCCAGAATTCTGGCAAGGGTCAGGTGGTCGATGCCGCCATGGTCGATGGTGCATCCAGTCTGATGACCGCGATCTACGGAATGAAGGCGGCGGGCCGCATGATTCAGGAGCGGGGCGCGAACCTGCTGGACGGCGGCGCACACTTCTACAGCGTCTATGAGACCAGCGATGGCAAATATGTCTCCATCGGCTCGATCGAGAAGAAGTTCTACGCGGAACTGATCGAGCGCACGGGCATGAGCCCGGACGATATGCCGGATCAGATGAACCCGAAAAAATGGCCGGAGTACAAGGAGAAGCTGGCCGCCGTGATCAGGAAGAAGACCCGCGACGAATGGGTCGAGATCATGGAGGGCACGGACGTCTGCTTCGCACCGATCCTGGATATGGACGAAGCCCCGAATCATCCCCACAACGCAGCCCGCAATACCTTCATTGAGGTCGAGGGCGTGCAACAGCCGAACGCAGCGCCCCGTTTCTCGCGCACGCCTGCGGGAACGCCGACTGTCGCGCCCAATCCGGGTCAGGATACGGCTGACGCACTGTCCGAATGGGGCTTCAGCGCCGATGAGATCGAGCGGCTGAAAGCTTCGGGCGCGGTCTCGTGAGCAGCGACAGGCTGGCGGGTCGTACCATCTGGATCACGGGTGCGGCGTCGGGCCTGGGCAAGGCCTCGGCCCTGCGCTGCGCCGAAGCCGGTGCGGGATTGATCCTGACCGATCTGAAGGCGCCGGACGAACTGGCGGCACATATCGGCGCACAGGCCCAGGCCTTCGCGCAGGACGTCACGGACGAGGAATCGTGGGACCGGATCGCCGACGCGGCGGGCGCGTTCCACGTGCTGGTCAACAATGCCGGTGTCGGGGAAAACCGGGCGTTGGCCGAAACCTCACTGGCGCAGTGGCGTCGGGTGCTGGACGTCAATCTGGATGCGGTCTTTCTGGGGACGCGTCTGGCGTTCCGGCGCATGAAGCCAGGCGGATCGGTGATCAACGTCTCGTCTGTCCTGGGCATGGTCGGCAATGTCGGAACCGCCCACTATGGCGCGTCCAAGGGCGGTGTCCGGCTGTTGACGAAACACGCCGCCGTCGAGGCCGCCCAGACCGGACTGGGGATTCGTGTGAATTCCATCCATCCGGGCTACATCGAAACGCCGATGGTGATCGACGCCGTGAACCGGCAGCCAGCGCCCGATCAGATCCGGGCCCATATCGCCGGTCGTCACCCGGTCGGCCATCTGGGCGAACCGGACGACATCGCCCATGCGGTCGTCTATCTGGCGTCCAACGAGAGCAAGTTCGTGACCGGCACCGAAACGGTCGTCGATGGCGGGTACACAGCCTGGTGAGCGCCGGCTCGTTCCCCCGCAACTTCATTGCCTGAAAGACCCAGTCATGACAGGTTGAGGGCAGGGATCAGGGGGGCTTGATCAGGGCTGGGAGGCGTTCGAGCGATGAGCAGCGTCGACGCGTCGGGAAACCGCAGGGAACCTGTGCTTCAGAATGTCGATGTCTCGTTGCGCCGGGACGCCGATGGCCGCAGCGATTCGCCATCTCTGGACCGGGACGCGCGGGTCCGGGCGGAGATGATCTCGGAGATGATCCGGGAGTCCGGACAGCTGAGGACCAGCCCGTTCGTTTTCATCGCGGTTCTGGCGATGGTTTACGTGGACCGCGCGCCGATCTGGCCGACCGTGCTGCTGATTGTGGGAACGGCCATCTTTGTCATCGTCGGGATGCGGCTTCGGCGCGCCTTCGAGGCGGCGGACCCGGTACCTGCGAATGCCGAGGCGTGGGGCTTGCGCTACACGGTGCTTTCGGGATTCGTCGGGCTGGTCTGGGGACCGGCGCTGGCCGGATACTTCGATCCCGGCTCCTATCCGTATCAGGCCTTCCTCGCCCTGCTGACCGTGGGATCGCTGTTCGCGGTGATCATGCACCGTGCGCTCTATCCGCCAGCCTTCATGGCGCTGGCGTTTCCGGCGGCCCTGCCCCTGATCGTGATGTTCGCGCTGAACGGGGACAGGATCAGCCTGGTGACCGCGCTCCTGGGCGCGCTGGGCCTGATCGGCATGATGGGATGGCTGCGCGTGCTGCATCGCCGCTTCCGGGAATCCTTCGCCCTGCGGTTCGAGAACATCGATCTGATCGAACGGCTGGAGGCGGCGCACCGGGCGGCTGAGACGGCGCGTCAGTCCGCGGAAGCCGGGGACCGCACCAAGTCGGAGTTCCTCGCCACGATCAGCCACGAACTTCGCACACCCATGAATGGCATCATCGGCATGACCGGGCTGATGCTGGGCACAAAGCTGACAGCCCAGCAGACGTCCTATGGCGAGATCATCCGGGAATCGGCGGACGCGCTGCTCAACCTGATCAATGACATTCTGGATCTGACCAAGCTTGAATCGGGGCGAATCGATCTGGACGAGAGCCCCTTCGAGCTGACCCAGACCATCGAGGGCGCAGCGGGGCTGATGGCGGAGCGGGCGCAGGCAAAGGGCCTCAGCCTGACCAGTCATATCGGTCCGGATGTGCCCGACATCATCACGGCGGATGCCGGAAGGTTGCGTCAGGTGCTGCTCAATCTGTTGAGCAACGCCATCAAGTTCACCGAAGACGGGGCGGTGGACCTGTCGGTCGATCTTGCGCCCCACGCGCGCTCGGTGCTGCGCATCCAGGTGCGCGACAGCGGTATCGGCATTGATCCTGAAACGCTGCCGCGACTGTTCCGGCCTTTCAGCCAGGCAGGCGGTATCTCGCGGCGCTATGGTGGTACGGGTCTGGGGCTGGCGATTTCCCGGCGGCTGGTGGATGCCATGGGCGGCGAGATCAGTGTCGAAAGCACGCCCGGCGAAGGCACCCTGTTCACGGTCGATATGCCGATCCGTTCAGGCAAGACCGTACGCCATCCGGAATCGCTGGAAGGCCTGCGCGTTCTGCTCGCGGGTCCGGAAGGCAGGACCCGTGACGCTGCGGCGCGGTACGCGCGCGACTGGGGCGCACATGTCGTCGAGGCGACTTCTCTCGGCGAGATGGCCGGATACCTCCGGGACACCGACTGCGTCGTGATCGACTGGCGGGTGGAGGGCGGTGCGGCACGGTTGGCGCGAGAACTTCGCGCGCATCCAGACCATGCGGACCAGCGGCTGATCCTGACGGTGCCGGTCGGTGTCATCGAATCCGTGTCGGAAGATGAAGACGCCCTGTTCGATACGCGCCTGCTTCAGCCGCTGCGGCGCAACGCGTTTCACCGGGCGCTGTCGGGGAAGGCGGCACAGGACACGGTGCATGGCGATGGCTCGATCCGGAGACCGAAACATTCCCCCGACAGGAGTCTGCGCGTGCTGGTGGTCGACGACGTCGCGGTCAATCAGAAGCTGGCGGTTTCCATCGTCGAGATGGCGGGTCACGAGGCCGTCGCGGCCGGCAGCGCACGCGAGGCGCTGCAGGCGCTGCGTGCCCTGCCGTACGATCTGGTGCTGATGGATGTCGAGATGCCGGAAATGGACGGGCTGGAAGCCACGCGCACCATCCGCCAGATGCCGGGCGCGACCGGCGAGATCAGGATCATCGCCATGACGGCCCATCCCGGCGGCACCTTCATCGACCGCTGCCTGGAGGCGGGCATGGACGGATTTCTGGCCAAGCCGCTGAATGCTGAGGAACTTTTCAGGTTGTTGGGCGCGCAGTCGGCGCATGGATCGGACACCGGCATGTCCGTTCAGGCCGGGGCGGCACACGAGCGCAAGCAGGACGGAGAGTAGGGTGATGCTGTTGAAATGGACCGGCAATCGTGTCGATGGGGCCGATGTCCCGGCTGAATCCGAGGCGGCTTCAGGGTCCTCGGTGGCGGCCCGTCGGCGCAAGGTTGCCCTGCTGCTGACCGGTGTCACGATTGCCTGGTTCGCGGTGGCGATCCTCTATTTCAGCATGATCGCCGGGCTGGGATCGCTGTTGCTGATGCTGCCGCACGAGGTGGCACTGGTGCTGCTGGCGGTCATCCTGCCGCCGATGTTTGCCTGGCTGGTAGGGGCTGTGTTCTGGCGCGGCTTCGAGACCGAGCGCAGCCGCGCCGCGCTGCTTGAGGTGCTTTCCGACGTCAGCGGGCCGGACGCGGAAGCCGAGGCCCGGCTGAACGCGGCCGCGATGGCCCTGCGGCGGATGAGCCAGTCGGTCGAGACCGAACTGTCGAATGCGTTGGCCCGTTCGGACGAGCTGAACCGCCGTATCGAGACGGGCACGCAGCAGATGTCCGCGCTGGCGCAGCAGGCGGGTGCGCGCAGCGCCGAGGTCTCGGGCCTGGTTCAGGATGCAGCCAGTCAACAGCGCCAGTTGCTGACCGACCTGCAGGCGCTGGGCGAACAGACGCGCGAAATGGGCCGGACCGATGCCAACCAGCTTGCGGCCGCGGTCGAGGCCGCGGCACGCCGCGCCAGCGAGATTTCGGTCGCGCTGGACGCCAAGGCGAAGGCCATGACCGAAACCGTGGAGATGGTTACCAGGCGGGCGCATGAAATCGGGGCGGTTGTGGATCAGCCCATGACGCGCCTGCGCGAGGACAGCGAACAGACGGTGCGGCGTCTGAACAACGCGTCGCAGGAACTCAGGAATCGCGTCGAGGGACTCAATCAGGAGATCGTGCGCACGGCCGAGCAGGCGGGACATGCGAGCCAGGGTGTTGAAGGCAGTGCGGTGCGTCTGCGCGCGGTCGGTACCGAGATGCGTTCCGCCCTTGCCGAGGCCGGTGACGCGGTCGGCACACGGACCGAAGAATTGCGTGCGCTGGTCAGCGGCGCCATCCGTTCGTCGGATCAGGCGGCGCAGCGGCTGGATCAGCGGCTTTCCCAGTTTGCGGCGTCGCTCGATAGCATGAACGTCAGCGCTGGGGAAACCGAAGAGGTGCTTTCCGCGACGGCGGACCGGATGGGATCGGCGGTCGACCGGTTCGCGGATCAGGTGTCGTCGGTCCGTGAACTGGCGGGGGAAACGGTGGATCAGACCGATGCCGCTGCGGCAAGCGTCATGGAGGCCGGCGCCGCACTGGGGGCCTCGGCCCGTCAGATCGTGGCGACGCAGGAACGTTTCGCGCGCTCGCACGACGAGATCACCGCGACGATCACCCACCTCTCCGGGGTCGCGGAGGAAGGGATCTCGGCGCTGGAAGAACGCATCCGGGAGGCCGCTTCCTTCGCGCAGGCGGCGGCGGAGCGGTCCGGCGGAACGCTGGATGCGGTGGTCACGGGCATCGGCAGTGCCGCACGCGACCTCAATCGCCAGATCGCCCTGATGGAGCAGCAGGCACGACAGAGCGAGGCACAGGGTAGTGGGACCGCCGACATACTGGCGCTGCGGCTGGGTGAACTGAAATCGGTCCTGTCGGAGGTCCAGGCGGAGACGGCCCGCAGCCATTCCGGCATGAAATCGCTGACCGAGAGCAGCGGCGAACTGCTGGCCGAGCTGTCGCGCACGGTTGGCGGCCTCAATCGCGCCGTCTCTGACACCGTCGAGAGAACGGACCGCGCGGTCGGCGATGTTGGCGGTTCGGTGCGCGATCTGGAGGATGCGACAGTCAGGGCCGAGGGCAGGCTGACCCAGCTTTCCGATGCGGTTGCCGACCGGGCGGACAGTTTCGATGCCGTAGCCGAACGGATGCGGGAAGCCGCGGCGGGGATCGAGCGCGATACCGCAACGCGCATGGAAACGGTCGCCGATCGGGTCGAGACCATCACCGAGGTCGCCGAGCAGGCCTATGGCAAGCTGTCGGGCTCGCTGACGGCCCTGTTCAGCGATCTGGAACAGCGCGCGGAACAGATGACCGGGTCGGTTTCGCGGGCATCCGACCAGTCGGCGGCGGCGGGCGACCGGCTGAACGAGGCCTCGGCGGAACTGGCGCTGATCCTCAAGGATATCGATCATTCCGTGACCGGTGCCGGTGAAAGCTTCGGCGCGCTGGATCAGCGCGTGCGGGATGTCGCGCTAACGATCCGGGCCGGTGTCGAACAGAACCTCGCCGCACTTGAAGCGCGCGGCCAGACCGTCACCGCGAATCTGCTGGACGGATCGGCCGATCTGACCGCGGCCTCCGAGGAACTGGAACGTCGCAGCGCATCTTCGCTGCAGAGGCTGACGGCCGCGCGGGCGGCGACCGTGACCCAGGTCGACGAGATGGAGACACGGTTGGCGAACCTGTCGGAGGCCTGGGGTACGCGAGCGGCCCTGCTGGACAATGCGGCGGAAAAGATCGAGGCCTTCACCGGTCGGATCGAAGGCGAGACAGCCGATCGCCTCGCCGGGTTCACGGCGCGCCTGTCAGAGGCCACCGGTTTCGCGCGTGCGACCGTGCGCGCGCTGGATGACCAGCGCGCGCTGCTGACGGACACCAGTGCCGAAATCGGTGAGAAACTGAACGGCGTCGTGGCCGGACTGGAACAGCGGATGGTCGATCTGGCCAGCGCATCCGACGACACCGTCGAAAGGCTGAAGGGCCGGATTGACGCGCTTGAGGCTCAGGCGGCGAAACTGGGCAGTACCTCGGACGATATCGCCGATACGGCGGGCGTGAATGCCGAGCGCCTGCAGGCTGTACTCACGGGCCTGGGGACGGCTTCGCAAAGCCTGAACGGCAAGGTCGCCGAACTGATTGATGCCGCGGAAACCGGCTCGGTTCTGCTGGCGGACCGGGGCGAAGCCATGGGTGAAAAAGGGGCGGCGGTGCTGACGTCGCTGTCACGGTCCGCGGACGGGCTTTCGGGGCAGGGCGACCGCATCTCGGCATTGCTGACCCGCCTCAGTGCCGAGGCGCAACAGTCCGATGCGTCATTGTCGGAAACCATGTCGGCCATGGCTGACAAGGTGCGCGAATCCACCGAACTGGCCCGCATCACCTCGGACACGCTGCTGTCCGGCACGGATGCATTGGTGGCCGAGGCCGGACGCGTGCATACCGATATCTCCGCGACGACGGCAGATCTGCAGCAGCGCATCGAGACCATCCGGATCGCCGGCGGCCAGACGGCGGAACGCATTGCGGGCGCGGCCAGCGAGATCGAGATCCGGACATCTGCGCTGCAGTCCCTGGGGCAGGAGACCGAGGCCGAGATCCTGCAGCGCGCTCAGACGGTTGCCGATCGCATGCAGTCGCTGACGGATCTGAACCGGTCATCGCAGGTCGCGTTCGAGGATTCGGCACGCAGCATCGCGCAGTCATCCGAAGTGGGAGAGGCGCGCGCGCGGGCGGCGGTCGCGGCGATGCAGGAGGCCGTTGCAGCCCTTGAGGCGGCCCTGCCGCGCGCCAGCGGGCTTCAGGTCTCGGCGGAGGCGTTGAAGGAGACGGGCCAGTCGGTGACCGAGATCATCGGAAAGCTGGAAACCGGCAGCCGCGATGCAATCGAACGCCTGTCCACCGAGCGGGATGCCTTCGCGGGCGAAAACCGGCGCATGGCCGACGAGGTCGGGTCCGGCCTGTCGCGGTTCAACGCGACCCTTGAGGAAACCCGCGCGCGGATGTCGGCGTTCGTATCGGGCGAGCAGAAAGCGGCGGAGACGGCGGAGGCCGTCGCTGCGAGACTCGACAGCCAGCTTGAGCGGACCGAGGTCATCACGACCCGGTTCGACGAGAAGGGCGCGGCGCTGGACCGCCTGCTGAGTGACAGGATCGCAGCCGTCGAAGCAGCCGAGCAACGCGCAGCCGAAGCCGCGACCCTGCTTGCCGAAAGCTTCGAGCGGGAGCAGGCGCGGCTGTCGGAGATGCGCGACCTGACCGTGGCGGAACGGGAAGCCTTCGGGGCCTCGACGGCGGCGGCACTCGACGATCTGAGGGCGCGCGCTTCGGACTTCCTCGATCATGTTCGGACATTGAATGCGGCCGCTGACGCGTTGCGGGCGGATCTCGGCGATGCCACCGACCGGATATCGAAGGATGTCGCGACGGCGTCCGAGGCCGGTGCGAAGATCGCCGGGGTGGCCGAGCAGTCGGCGCAATCCCTGATGCGTCAGCGGGAGGCCTTTGCCGGATCGGTCGAGCAGGCCGAACAGGCGGCACGCCGGGCACGCAAGGCCCTGGGCGAACAGGCGACCGCGATCGCCAGCGCTTCACAGGCAGCGACCATGCAGTCCGGTCTGGCAACGCGCGCCTTTGAAGGACAGGCCGCGCGGCTGGACCAGTCCGCGCGCAAGGCTGCGGAAACCGCCCGTGATCTGGACGAGAAGGCGCGCACCGATCGGGACCGGCGCTTTCTGCAATCGGCGTCCTACGTCGCCGAAGGGCTCAACTCGCTGGCGCTGGATCTGCACCGCATTCTGGACAGCGAGGACACCGAGGCGCAGTGGCAGAAGTACTATCGCGGCGACAGGGGCCTGTTTGCCCGTCGTCTGGTCAGTCGCGCGAACCGCAGGGAGATCGCACGCCTGTACGAAGGTGACGGCGACTTCCGCCGCAACGTCGATCTGTACCTGAACGAGTTCGAATCGGTGATGCTCGCGGTTGACGAATCCGACCACGAAGGGCTTCTGCTCAGCGTGTTCCTCAGCGCGGACGTCGGAAAACTCTACCTCGTTCTGTGCGAGGCGCTGGATCGGAAACCGGCAAGCAGGAAACAGAGAAGCAGTCGATGAAGCAGGGCAACAGCATTCTGGCCGAATATGGCGTCACCGTTTTCGAAGTGATGAGCCGTCTGGCGATCGAGCATGGATCGATCAATCTGGGGCAGGGATTTCCCGACGACAACGGCCCTGCCGATGTCCGCAAGGTGGCGGCGGAGGCACTGGAAGATCAGCCGAACCAGTATCCGCCCATGATGGGCGTGCCGGAACTGCGCCAGGCGGTGGCGGCACATGGCAAGCGGTTCTACGGCCTGGATGTGGACTGGCAGACGGAAACGATGGTGACTTCGGGCGCGACGGAATCCCTGGCCGCCTGTTTTCTCGCCCTGATCGAGCCGGGCGACGAGGTAATCTGCTTCGAGCCGCTCTACGACTGCTATCTGCCCATGATCCGCCGTGCGGGCGGCATTCCGAAGCTGATCCGGCTATCGCCGCCGGACTGGGCGGTGCCGGCGGATGCGCTGCAGGCGGCGTTCGGCCCGAAGACCAAGCTGGTGCTGCTGAACAATCCGCTGAACCCGGCGGGCAAGCGCTTCAGCCGGGAAGAACTGACCACGCTGGCCGATCTGGTGATCGCGCACGACGCGTTCGCGGTGTGTGACGAGGTCTACGAGCACATCGTCTTCGACGAACAGGATCATGTGCCCCTGATCACCTTGCCCGGCATGCGCGCCCGCACGGTGAAGATCGGGTCCGCCGGCAAGACCTTTTCGCTGACCGGCTGGAAGGTCGGTTACATGACCGCTGCTGCGCCTATCCTGCAGCGGATCGCCAAGGCGCATCAGTTCCTGACGTTCACGACACCGCCGAACCTGCAACGGGCCGTGGCGTTCGGCCTGATGAAGGACGATGCCTATTTTGCCAGCCTGTCGTCGGACATGCAGGCCAAGCGGGACCGGATCCGCGATGGCCTGTCCGATGCGGGCTTCACGCCGGCATTGTGCGAGGGCACCTATTTTCTGAACGCGGATATCCGCAGCCTGGGGTTCGATGGCAGCGATGTCGATTTCTGCAGCCAGATCACGACCGAAGCCGGTGTCACCGCCGTGCCGGTGAGCGCCTTCTACGCATCGCCGGACGCGCCGGACAATTTCGTGCGTTTCTGCTTCAGCAAGCAGGACGGCTTGCTGGATGACGCCGCGGCGAAGCTGAAAGCCTACTTCGGGTAGAGCGTTCCAGCCTTTGATTGAAAGGGCCAAACGCACAGGGTGTCACCCCCGCCTCCGTGCGGGGGCGAAGAACAACCCGGCGAACACCGCAGTTCAGGAAGGCTCCCGGATAAACCGGGGGTGACAGTCCGGGAGTCGGTGATTCAGTCAGGGACAGGACGGTGCGGGCGTAGGGCAGGCTTTGTCGGCCTGCGCATGGTGATGCTTGTGGGACGGCGATAGCCGGCGTGGGCATCTTCGCCGGTCTTCACGAAGCCCAGCCGGCGGAAGGTCTCGTGATTTTCCAGCAGTTCCACGCGCGTCTGCAACTCAAGGTATGCGAGGCCGCGCTCGTGGGCCATGGCCTCTGCCTGTTCGAAGAACTGCCGCGCCAGCCCCTGACCGCGTGCCTGCGCCGTAACCGCGACCTTGCCGACATAGAGGCAGTCGGGCCTTGGATCGAGGAAGGCGCAGCCCACGATCTCGTCGCCCTGCCAGGCGATCAGGGCGATTTCCCGCCCGGCCTTCGCGCGCAGGCCGTCCAGATCGAGCCGGTTCATCGACGACGGCGGGTCAATGCGGTCAGCCATGTAGGCGAACGCGTCGCGCAGGAGTTCAAGAACCTCGGGCCAGCGATCGAAGTCCGCCGGCGCGGGCGCGATCGTCGTGGTCAGACGCACCGTCCGCCATCAACCTCGATGCAGGTGCCCGTGATGAAGACCGCGTCGTCGGATGCCAGGAACAGGCAGGCGTTGGCGATATCGAGCGGTGTACTCATGCGACCCAGCGGAACGGTGGCCACGAATTTCTCTCGGATTTCCGGTGTGTCCTCGCCGCCCATGAACTCCGACACCATCCCCGTATCGCCGATCACGGGATGGATCGCGTTGACCCGGACCTTGTAGGGTGCCAGTTCCAGCGCCATCGACTTGGTGATGACCGATGCCGCACCCTTGGAGCCATTGTACCAGGTCAGGCCGGGGCGGGGGCGCTCGGCGGCGGTCGAGGACGTGACGATGATCGATCCGCCTTCCTCCTTCAGCAGGTCCAGCCCATGCTGCGCGACGTAGTAGAGGCTCTTGACATTCACCGCATAGATTCGGTCGAAGGTGTCCTCGTCGACTTCCCACATCGGACCGTTGCGCTGCGGGACACCGGCGTTGCAGACCAGACAGTCCAGCCTGCCGTCGAAGCGGGAGCGCGCGCGGGAAAACATGCCCTTGACGCTGAGGCTGTCGGCGACGTCGGCTGTGTGGGCAAAGGCGTCGCCGCCGATCTCCTCGGCCACCCGCTTCGCCGCATCCGCATCGATATCGACGACCATGACCGCCGCGCCTTCTTCGGCAAATCGCCGTGCGATGCCCTCACCGAACCCTGATCCAGCGCCTGTGACCAGCGCGGTTTTATCCTCCAGCCTCATGCGTTTCCCCCCTTGCGACCGCTTGTCATCATGATTGTGCGCCTTTCCGGCTGTATCACAAGCGCTATGAAACGTTCTCAGATTGCCGGAATTATTATTCTGGTCATTGCCGCCGTGGTCGGCGTCAGTGCGATCCTTCTCAATCTCGCAAGGAATGAACCGCAGGTCGCGGGCGGACTGGGTGTCAGCCGCGCCGTGCCCGTGGGCGGACCTTTCACGATGACCGACCATACCGGGCAGCGTGTGACCGAGAAGATGATGGAAGGCCGGTATTCGCTGATCTATTTCGGCTACACATTCTGCCCCGACGTCTGCCCCACCGAACTGCAGGACATGGCCGTGGCCCTAGATCTGGCCGGGGAAGCCGGTAAAAAGGTGACGCCGGTGTTCGTTACCGTCGATCCGTCACGTGACGGGCAGGAAGAAATCGCGGCCTATGTCGAGGCCTTCCACCCCAGGATGATCGGCCTGCGCGGAACCGAGGCGGAAACCACCGAGATGGCCAGCGCCTACCGGGTTTTCTATACGCCGGTCGAGCAGACGGGCCAGAAGGACGACGAATATTACCTGATGGATCACTCCAACTTCATCTATCTGATGGGGCCGGACGGCAAGAACATCGCTGTCTTCAACGGCGAGGTCGATCCGCAGCTGATGGCCGAAGGTATCCGGCAGGCCGTGAAGGGCTGACGGGACAACGCCACCACGGGCGACTGCGGTCTGCCCGGAAAGGTATTAGGTGACAGGCTGCGACGGGGCGGTGTCCGCCCGGACGCCGAACGGACTCAGGACAGCCAGCGTTTCCGCCGACGGTAGTGCTTCACGTTGCGGTAGGAGCGCTTGTCGCCGCCTTCGCCCAGGCCCAGGTAGAATTCCCTGATGTCCGAATTGTTGGCCAGCTGCTCGGCGGGGCCTTCCATCACGATCGATCCGTTCTCCATGACGTAGCCATGGTCCGCGATCGAAAGGGCCAGATTGGCGTTCTGTTCGACCAGCAGGATGGTCACGCCGGCTTCCTCGCGCATGCGCTGGATGATGCCGAAGATCTCCTCGATGATCAGCGGCGCCAGGCCCAGCGACGGTTCGTCCAGCATGATGACCTTGGGATCGGACATCAGCGCGCGGCCGATGGCCAGCATCTGCTGCTCGCCGCCGGAAAGGTAACCGGCCTCGCCGGACCGGCGTTCCTTCAGCTTGGGGAAGAAGGTGTAGACCATGTCGATCTTTTCGCGGACGGTCTTGATGTCGGGCACGATATGCGCACCCGCCAGCAGATTGTCCTCGACCGACAGGTGCGTGAAAATCCGGCGGCCTTCGAAGACCTGCACGATGCCGCGTTTGACGACCTCATGCGGCGGCAGCTTGTCGATCCGCTCGCCCTCGAACTCGATCGAACCGCGCGTGACCTCGCCGCGTTCGGGCCGCAGCAGGCCGGACACCGACTTCAACGTCGTCGATTTACCCGCGCCGTTCGCCCCCAGAATGGTGGTGATCGACTGCGGCTTGACCTCGATCGAGATGCCCTTCAGCACCAGGATCACATTGTCATAGACGACTTCGATGTTGTTGATGACGATCATCTGCCGCCCCTTTGAAAAACAGTCTGTCGTGAAAATTGTCAAACTCCGGACCGGCGCATGCACCGGTCCGGAAATATCAGGCGCTGCTATTCCTTCTTCTGAGCAGCGTCTTCCTTGATCATCTCGAAGACGACATCGCGATAGCCCTTGAACCAGTCGGTCTTCGCGGCGTAGCCGTCCTTGGTGACCGTGAAGACACGGACCCAGCCGCCGCCTTCATGGTCGCCACCGCCGAGGTTCAGCGGCGGGATCAGGCCACCCAGCGAGAAGTCCTTGATCTGGTGGAAACCGTCGCGCACCTGTTCGCCGGTGATGTCGGCCTTGCCGCCGTTCGCCTTGATGGCGTTGCGGATCGCCTCGACATGCAGCGCCTGGGTCAGGATGCCGCGGTTGTAGAAGACGGTCTTGTCCATCTCGGCAGGCGGTTCCTCACCGGCCGCCTTGTACATGTCGCGGATCTCCTGACGGATCGGGAAATCGTCGCCCACGCCGGCAAACTGGATGCCGTTGTAGCCGACGTTCTCGGCGAAGCCGCCAGCGGCTTCAATATCCGATTCCGAAGCGCCCCACACGAAGGAGACAACCTTGCTGAGCGGATAGCCGGCGCGGTTGAACTCTTTCAGCTGCACGGAAGGTGCACGGCCGAACAGATGGCTGATCACGAAGTCGGCCTTGAAGCGACGCGAGATGTCACGAACCTGGTTGGACATTTCCACGCCCGGTGCGGGCACCGGGAATTCCTGCAATTCAAATCCTTCGATCTCAGCAAGCTTGCGGATCACGGGCAGGCCTTCACGTCCCGCCGGGTTGTCGTAGAACAGGTAGGCGATCTTCTTGCCCTTCAGCTCGCCGCCGAGCTCATCCTTGGCGAACTGAACCGCGCCACCGGCCTGTGACCAGTAGCTCGCGGCCGCCGGGAACAGGAACGGATAGCTGGCGCCATCCGCCGACGCGGCGGTACCGAAACCCGGTGACGTGCCCGGAATCTTGTCTTTCTGAAGATCCGCCGTCAGGGCCTGGGTGATCGGCGTACCGTAGAGGCCGACCAGGACGGCGCCTTCGGACTTGAAGCGCTGGTAGGCTTCGACCGACGGCGGCACCTTGTACTGGTTGTCGACCTCGATCATCCGGATCGTGTGGCCTTCGACGCCGCCCTTGGAATTGATCAGGCGGATGTAGTCGTTGTAGCCGGTGCCCATGCCGACGCCGACATTGGCGGTCGGTCCGGTCCGGTCATTCAACTGACCGATGACGATTTCACCGGCCTGTGCGGCGGAGAACGCCGCAACCGCACCGGCGATCACGCCCGCCGCGGTGAGTGTTTTGAAGAGACGTTTCATTTGTTTACCTCCCTGGGGTTATCCGCCTGTCTCTGTCGAGGCGGAATTCTTTGAATTCTAGTACGAGAAGGGCCAGACCCGGAAATAGTTCCGGATGTTCAGCCAGAGCCTGTTGAGTCCGTCCGGTTCGACGACCAGGAAGAACATGATCAGGCCGCCGAAGATGATCAGGCGCAGATGCGACTTGATGCCGGCGAGCGCACCGATGTCATCGGTGAACAGGGGGCCGACACTGGTCATGAACTGGTCGATGCCGATCGGCAGGATGGTCACGAAGATCGCGCCGAAGATACTGCCGAGGACCGATCCCGCGCCGCCGATGATCACCATGGCCAGATAGTCGATCGATACCACGAGCGGGAAGAATTCATTGTTCGCCACGCCGGAATAATAGACGAACAGTACACCCGTCACGCCCGCGTAGAAGGACGAGATCGCGAACGCCGTCAGCTTGTAGCGGCGCACGTTGATACCGATGATCTCGGCCGCGATATCCTGATCGCGGATGGCGATGAAGGCCCGTCCCACACGGCTGCGTGCGATGTTCAGTGACGCGATGATCGCGATCGTCGCGACGACAAGGATGAAGTAGTACAGCTCACGCTGGCTATCCAGTTCCTCCCCGAACAGCACCGGACGCGGCACCTGGATGGATGCCGCGAAGCCGCCCGATATGGAGGGCGTGTGGATGATGATCCAGTCGATGATGAATTGTGCCGCCAATGTCGAAATCGCCAAATACAGTCCCTTGATGCGCACCGAGGGAAACCCGACGATGATGCCGATGAAGGCGGCCATCAGACCGCCCGCCGGCAGCGTGATCCAGAAGGGCAGATCAAGTCGGGTTGCCAGGTTCGCAGCTGTATATGCACCCACGGACATGAACGCAGCATGACCAATCGAGATCTGTCCCGTGAGGCCGAGCAGGATGTTCAGGCCCAGGGCCCCGACAACCGCGATGCCCACCAGGTTCAGCAGGGTGATGTAGCGGTCGCCGACGATCGCCGGTGCAACGACATAGAAGATCACCAGTAGTGCGACGATGGTGAATTTCGAAATGGGCAGCGGATACAGGGCCTGATCGGCCGCATACGTGCTCTTGTAGTAACCGCTCTCGCGATGAAACATGCTGCTGCCCCCTTACACGCGCTCGATGATCTTCTTGCCGTACAGGCCGTACGGACGGAAGAAGAGCACGATGATCATCAACACATAGGGCAGGAAGTCCTTGGTCCCGCCGCCCTCGAAGGGGAAGAACTCCCGGAACCATTCCTGCGTCATGGCCGGATCGAGATAGGTGCCGCCCCATGCCTCGACGATCCCGACGATGATGCCGCCCACGATGCAGCCCTTGATCGATTCCAGGCCGCCCAGAATGACCACGGGGAAGACCTTCAGGCCAACCACCGCGAGCGTGTTGTCCACGCCGATGGCGCTGCCCCAGAGCAGGCCGCCGAGCACCGCCACGACACCGGCCATCGACCAGGCGAGAACGAAATACATCTCGACGTTGATGCCCATGGCCATCGAGACGCCGTGATTGTCGGCAACCGCGCGCAGGGCCACGCCCTTGCGGGATTTCATGAAGAACAGGGTGAAGCCGGCGAAGAAGATCACGGCGATCGCGGCACCCACCACGTTGATCGGCGTCAGATAGACCTCGCCGATGATCCAGGGATCGTTCGGAATGCCGAGATCCAGCGAGCGTGTCGATGACCCGAAGATCATGGGGAACAGGCCTTCCAGAAAGGCTGCGAGACCGATCGTCGCCATGATGATCGAAACCACCGGCCGACCGATCATCGGGCGCAGGACCACCCGCTCAAGCGCGACGTTGAAGACGATCATGAACACCAGGGCGATGATGAAGCCCAGGAAGATCGGCACGCCGTAGTCGGCAGCCAGCGCTGCGACCATGATGCCGGCGATCATGATGAACTGACCCTGTGCGAAATTGATCGCGTCGGTCGACTTGTAGATCAGGACGAAACCGAGCGCGACGAGCGCGTACATCAAGCCGATCAACGCGCCGTTGATGGTCGATTCCACGAAATACCAGACTGCAAACATGTCCACGGTGAAAAGCCTCCCCTCTAGGCCGCTTCCTGAATCGTCAGGTGCGCTTCCATCGTGGCCTTGCGGCCATCTTCAAAAGTTACTTCGGTCTCGATATCGACCTCGTTCGCGCCGCCGTAGAAGGCCTCGATCACCGGAGCATAATGCTCGGCGATGTAGCCGCGCCGCAGCTTCCGTGTGCGTGTCACCTCGGCGTCGTCCGCATCCAGATCCTTGGCCAGCAGCAGGAACCGCTTGATGCGGCTGACGGCGGGCAGCGATGGATTGATGCGGGTGATCTCGTCATGGATCAGGTCGCGGACTTCCTGCTTCTGCGACAGGTCCACATAGTTCGAGTAGGCGATCCCCGCCTTCTCGGCCCAGTTGCCGACCGTGTTGTAGTCGATCGCGATCATCGCACAGACGAACGGCTTCTCGTGGCCGAACGACACGGCCTCCGAAATGTAGGGGCTGAACTTCAGCTTGTTTTCCACGAACTGCGGTGCGAACGGGGAGCCGTCCACCAGCTTGCCCACGTCCTTCGCCCGGTCGATGATGGTCAGTTCACCGGTGCTTTCCAGGATCCCGGCATCGCCGGTATGGAACCAGCCATCCTCGTCGATGGCTTCGCGTGTGGCTTCCTCGTTCTTGTAATAGCCCACGAAGATGCCCGGGCTCTTCACCAGAACCTCACCATTCTCGGCGATCTTCACGTCGATGCCGGGGCAGGGCTTGCCCACATTGTCCGGCGAGGCGTGGCCGTCCTTCTGCAGGGTCACCGTCCCGCAGGCCTCGGTCGAGCCATACAGCTGCTTGAGGTTGATGCCGAATGCGCGGAAATAGCGGAACGTGTCGGGGCCCAGCGGCGCGCCACCGACATAGCACCAGCGCGCGCGCCGAAAGCCGTATTGGTCGCGGATGGGGCCATAGACCAGAATCTCGCCCAGCGCCTTCTTCAGTTTCAGACTTGTCGGCACCGGCTTGCCTTCCGCCTTCAGGTTCTCGGCCTTGACGGCGGCATCCTTGAACGTGTTGTAGACCCACTTCTTCAACGGCGGGGCATCGTTCGCCTTCACCTGAATCTCGGACAGGATCATCTCGAAGTTCCGGGGGGCGGCAACCAGGCCGGTCGCACCCAGTTCCCGGCCGTCACGGCGGAACGTCTCGGGTTCTTCGGGGCAGTTGGACGAGCATCCGGCCACGATGCTGACGGCGGTGCCGTACAGGGCTTCACCGACCCATGCCAGCGGCAGGTAGGAGAGGAAGTCGTCGCTCTCGCGGACGTCCTCATTCTCCAGGAAGATCCGGGCGGAGGTCACGAGATTGCGATGCGACAGCATCACGCCCTTCGGATTGCCCGTCGTGCCGGACGTGTAGCACATGAAGGCGATATCCTCGGGCTTCACCGCGCGGGCGGCAGCCTCGAAATCCGCGGCGTTCTGCTGCCGGCCCTCTTCCTGAATGTCCTCGAAGCTCTTCAGGATGGAATCGTCATAGCCGCGCAGACCGCGCCCGTCGTCGAAGACCAGCAGTTCGAGGCCGGGCAGGTCTTCGCGGATCGACATGATCTTGTCGACCTGCTCCTGATCCTCGGCCACGATGACCTTCACTTCGGCGTTGTTCAGCACGAAGTTCAGTTCGGAAGCGATCGCATCCTGATAGACGGGGACGGCGGTGCCGCCGAGACAGACCGCAGCCATTTCCGCCCAGTACAGGCGGGGGCGGTTGCTGCCGGCGACGCACAGTTTGTCGCCGGGGCCGAAACCGCGCGCTTTCAGTCCCAGCGCGAATTCCCGCACGTTGCGAATGTAATCGGACCAGGTGTAGGTCTGCCAGATGCCGAGATTTTTCTCGCGCATGGCCGGCTTGTCGCCGCGTTTCTGTTCGTTTTCCAGCAGCAGGCTGGCGAGTGTGTCCGTGTCAGACATCCGTCAGGATCCTCCTGTCAGTTAGATGTGCCGAGATAGGCCTTGATGACCGCCGGGTTGGCCTGAACCTCCGAAGGGGTGCCTTCGGCGATCTTCTCACCCTGATCCAGCACCGCGACATGGTCCGAGATGTCCATGACGACACCCATGTCGTGCTCAATCAGAATGATGGTCGTGCCCAGCTCTTCGTTCACGTCGAGGACATAGCGGGCCATGTCCTCCTTTTCTTCCTGGTTCATGCCGGCCATGGGTTCGTCCAGCAGCAGGAGCTCCGGCTCCAGCGCCAGCGCGCGGCCCAGTTCCACGCGTTTCTGGAAACCGTAGGCCAGGGCGCCGGTCGACTGCTTGCGCAGGTCGTTCAGCTTCAGGAAATCGATGATCTCCTCGCAGCGCTTCCGGTTCGCGATCTCTTCCCTTTGTGCCGGTCCCCAGTAGAGAAACGAACTCAGCACGCCGGACTTCATCCGCACGTGCCGTCCCAGCATCAGGTTTTCGAGAACGTTCAGGCCGCGAAACAGGGCGATGTTCTGGAACGTTCGCGCGATACCGATCTCCGCGCGCTCATTCGGGCGCAGATCGTTGATCCGTTTTCCGTTGTAATCGATGGATCCGCTGTTGGGCGTGTAGAAACCGCTGATCATGTTGACCAGTGATGTCTTGCCTGCCCCGTTCGGTCCGATGACTGAAAAGATAGAACCCCGTGGCACGTCGATCGAGACGTCTGCCACAGCGCGCACGCCGCCGAAAAACTTCGACACGCCGTCTACTTCCAGAATGACGTCGCTGGACGTCGATGCCTGTTGCACCGCTGTCATAGCCCTCCCCAATGCGCAGTCGTTCTTGTTGTTGACTGAACACTACCAGCGGGTAGCGGAAGAATCCAAGCACCTAATGCAACGAAATTATCTCGTGATGTTTTCCGGTGTGTTTACCCGTGCAACGGGGAGTTTCAATACCGCTTCCGTCCCGACGCCTTCGGTGCTGGAAATCTCGACGGTTCCGCCATGCAGTTCGGCGAGGGAGCGCGACAGGGGCAGTCCCAGGCCGGTGCCCTCGTATTTTCGCGACAGCCCGGTGTGGCCCTGCGAAAAGGCCTCGAACATCTGTCCGACCCGGTTTGCCGGGATGCCGATTCCATCGTCCGCGACGCTCACGGTCAGCCATTCCGGGCCAAGTTCGGACGTCACGCGGATGGTGCCGCCTGATTCGGTGAACTTCAGGGCGTTGGACATCAGATTGAGAATGATCTGTTTCACCAGACGCTCGTCGGCATGCAACTCGATCTCGCCCTCCGGTTCCTCGATATCCAGCTGGATCTCCTTCGCGGCCGCGCGCTCGTGAAAGAACCTGACGGATGCGGCGATCGCCGTCCGCAGCGAAAACCGGGTTTCGCGGATCGAGAACTGGCCGGATTCGGCTTTCGACAGATCCAGGATATCGTTGATGACCCTCAGAAGATGGCTACCGCTCTCGTATATGTCGCTGACGTAATCATTGTACTTGCTGTTGCCCAGCGGTCCGAACATCTGCTTTTCCAGGATCTCCGAGAAGCCGATGATGGCGTTCAGCGGAGTCCGGAGTTCGTGGCTCATGTTGGCGAGGAATTCCGATTTGGCGCGGCTCGCCAGTTCGGCTTCGGTTTTCGCGCGCATCAGATCCTGCTCGGCTCTCATGCGCGCGGTCACGTCGCGTGCGATGACCTGTACCGTCGGCAGGCCATCGAATTCGATGATCGAGGATTCCGTCTCCATCTCGAAAATCTGACCGTCCATGCGTACCGCCCTGAAGCCGGTCGCGCCACGGCGGCTGCCGATGCCTTCCTTCATCATCTCGCGCACGTGCGCCTCGATCAGATGCAGGTCGTCGGGATGCATCAGGTCGGACGGTGCGGTTTCCATCAGTGCGCTGTGGGATGGCGCCCCGAAGGTTCTGACGGCTTCCGGGTTGGCGTAGACGACCTGATTGTGCCGATGTACCAGAATCGCATCCGGGTTATTCTCGACCAGGTGTCGATACCGGCTCTCACGTTCTTCCAGCCGGGTCAGCATCCGATGCAGGTCGGAGACGTCGGACACCGCGACCACCATCCCGCCATCGGGCAGGGGAATGCCCTCGACATCGACGACCGTGCCGTTGGGGCGTTGGCGCTGGTACCGGTGCGGCTGGCGGCGCCTCAGTATCGTTATGAAGTTCCGGACCCGCCTCTTTTCGGCTTCGTCGTCGCCGAATTCGTTGCGGGCATCGTTGAACGCGATGATTTCGTCATAGTGACTGCCCGTCTTCACCAGGCCGGTCGGCAGACCGAGCAGTTCGCTGAACCGACCGTTCACCGTGCGGACCCGCAGGTCCTTGTCCAGGACACAGATGCCCTGACGCACGTTCGCGAAGATCGACGCCATGAGCCGGGTCTGGGCGCGCAGCTCGATCTCGCGGCGCTTGCGATCCGTGATATCGGTATAGACGGCCACCGTGCCGAAGTCGGGAATGGCGTGCTCGCTGATCCGGAACCATTGCCCCGTGCTCATCAGCGTTTCCGTCCTGAAATCACCCGCCTTGTGCGCCTCGACCCGGCGTGCCAGCCAGCCTTCGGCATCCGTCGCGGCTTCGGGGACCAGACCGTTCTCCAGGAAACGGCGCATGATCGTCTCGAACGTATCCCCGATCCTCACCATCTTTCGTTCGGGGTCGAAGAAATCGAGGTAGTTTTCGTTGGCGATAACGCACCGGTCGTCTGTATCGAAGAAGACGAGGCCCTCGTTGGTCGAACTCAGCGTCAGTTCCAGCCGCGATCGGGCCCGGGTGGCGTCCTCGTCGGCCTTGACCTGTTCGGTGATGTCGATGCCGTTTCCCCGGTATCCGAGAAACCTTGTTCCCTCGAAGACCGGTGCACCGGATATCTTGAACCATCGGGCGCCCGATGGCGTCTGACGCCGGTAGACGTAGTCCCGGAACGGCTGGCGGGCGGCGAGGAGTTCCAGATGGGCCTTGCCTTCCTCCGTATCCGGCATCAGCCCCATGTCGACGCGGCTCTTGCCGATATAGCTGGCGGCGTCGAGTCCGGTGATCTGCGTGAACTTGTTCGAAACGAAAGTGAAGCGATGCGTATGGTCCGTCTCCCAGAACCATTCATTGGCGATGGCCATGAAGTCTTCAAGACGTGCGGCATCAGATGACCGCCCGCGATCCGCGGAGGAGGTCACGGCACTGATGTCTTTATGCTTGGGAACGGCGGACATTTGCGATTTTCTGAACTCATTATACTACAACACGCTGGATCCTGTGAGGGAGCAGGATACTTCATACCAGCATGGCTTCCCATCACCTAACGTGCAGTTAACGATCCCGCCGGTCCTGCAGCGCGCGATCCTCGATCCGGATGCGCCAGGCGATCAGCATCAGATTGAGGATCGAGAATACCAGGGCGATCTGCCAGAGGCCGACCATCAACGGCACCACCGCGATCTCGCCGATCACCACCAGATAGTTCGGATGCCGCACGAACCGGTAGGGCCCTCCTGTAATGACCGGTGCATCGGGCACATTGATGACCCGGGTCGTCCAGTAGCGACCGAGGGTGGAAATCACCCAGATCCTGCCGCCCTGCAACAGCACGAACGCGATCAGAAGCACCGGATTCACCTCGGCGTCCGCAGGGGCGAACCAGATCAGCGCCGCGATCCAGCTGGTGTGCAGCAGGACAAACAGCGGGTAATGGGCCCGGCCGTGTTCGGTTGCGCCGTCGGCCAACAGACGTCTCGTGTTCCGGTTCGCAAGCCAGAGCTCGGCCAGGCGCTGAACGATCAGGGCCGCCAAGACCACGTGAAAGACGGTCATGTCAGATCCATGCTGAGAAACCCGGCAGTGAAACCCGGACCCAGCGTCGAAAGCAGGGCCCGGCCTTTCAGCCCTTCACGGATGGCAGCCTCGACCACGAAAAGGACGGTAACCGCCGACATGTTGCCGAAATTCCGCAGGATCTCGCGGCTCTGTTTCAGCCCGCCTTCAGGCAGTTCGAAGATTTCCTCCAGCGCGTCCAGAACCTTCGCGCCCCCCGGATGCGACAGGAAATGCCGGTGTTCGTCGAGGGACAGACCTTCCCGCTGCAGGTAGGCGTGCATCGCGGACCCCATCATCGTGCGCACATGGGTCGGGATATCGCGCGAGAAGATCACCGACAGCCCGTCATCGGTCACATCCCAGCCCATCACGTCCAGTGTGTCCGCCCAGGTATGCTCCCCGGCGCAGAGCAAGGTGGCATCGCCCTCCACACCGGTTCCGATCAGCGCCGCCGCCGCGCCATCGCCGAACAACGCGGTCGCGATGACGTTGCTCTTTGTGAAATCCCGGCTGCGGAAGGTCAGCCCGCAAAGCTCGACCACCAGAAACAGGTACAGCTTGCCGGGCTGGCTGCGGGCCATCTGTGCCGCGCGGGCCAGACCGACGACGCCACCGGCGCAGCCCAGTCCGAAGATCGGAAGCCTCTCGACGTCGCGCCGCAGCGCCAGCCGCTCCATCAGCAGGGCATCCAGGCTGGGGGTGGCGATGCCCGAGGTCGAGACCGCGATGATGCCATCGATGTCGTCCACCGTGCGACCGGTCTTGTCCAGCGCGGCCAGCGCGGCTTCTTCCAGCAGATCGACCGCGTTCTCGATGAACAGCCGGTTCCGTTCTCCGAAGCCGTGCACTTCCTTGTACCATTCGATCGGCACGCAGGAGTGGCGGGTTTCGATCTCGGCGTTCTCGTAAACCGGGCGCAGGCGTTCGAAACTGGGCAGCGCACCGCCGAACAGTTCGCCGGCACGCCGCGCCACTTCCGATTGATGCAGGACGTGTTTTGGATTGGCGGTCGACAGGCCCGCCATCTGAACGCTGGTGTCCGATCTGCTCACGTGCTGCTGCTCCTGTGGGCCGGGAAAATTCTTCGACGGGTCTGCAACACCCTAGCTCGGCCTGCAATTCGATGCCGATCCGGTGAGCGGGCCTTTCCCATGCATTGCCGAATGACCATATGATATGGCACACACTTGCTGATGTGGCACAAGCTGATCGACTGCATGCATTGCATATCACAGTCCGGCCTCATTCCGCACGGACACGATCACGCGCGCAACCGGAGTAAAAGCGTAAAATGAGCGGGCAAACCGGGAACAGAAAACCGAGCAAGGAACGTGTGCTGACACCCCGTTCACCCTTCAAGACACGAATTCGCAACTACTTCCTGACCGGTGTCATCGTCACCGCGCCGATCGCCATCACGATCTATCTGACCTGGTCGTTCATCGAATGGGTCGATCAGGTGGTGATCCCGCTGGTGCCTGTCGCCTATCGCCCCGAAACCTACCTGCCGTTCAGTGTGCCGGGTCTGGGCGTGATCGTGGCGGTGGTCGGCCTGACCCTGATCGGCGCGCTGACCGCGAATCTTCTGGGCCGCACCATCGTCCGCATCGGCGAGCAACTGGTCGACCGGATGCCGATCATCCGGGGCATCTACAATGTTTTCAAACAGATCTTCGAAACGCTGCTGAAGGACACGAGCGACTCGTTCAAGCATGCCGCCCTGGTCGAATATCCACGCCGGGGGCTGTACACGATCGGCTTCGTCGCGGGCGATACCAAGGGGGAGGTGGTGCGCCAGACCGGACTCGATCTGGTCAGCGTCTATGTCCCGACGACGCCCAATCCGTCGTCCGGGTTCATCCTGTTCATTCCCCGCGAGGACGTCCACGTGCTGGACATGAGCGTGGAGCAGGCGATGAAGTACGTCGTTTCGGTCGGTGTCGTCGTTCCGCCGGACGGTAAGCCCCTGATCGAAAAGGAATTCGAGCAGGACAGCCAAAGCCGCAAGCAATCATCCTGATCTGAGATAGCGGATCGCCGCGTCGCGTTCGAACAGATACAGCAGCACGCGCAGGGCCGCGCCGCGCGAATGCTTCAGGTCGGGGTCCCGATCCAGGATCAGCCGTGCATCGTCATGGGCTGCGGCCAGCAGTTCCTGATCTCGTTCCAGCACGGCAAGGCGCATGGCGGGCAGGCCGCTCTGACGCGTGCCCAGCAACTCACCGGCGCCGCGCAGGTTGAAATCCTCTTCGGCAATGCGAAATCCGTCATCGGTCTCGCGCAGGGTCTTCAGCCGTTTCCGGGCGGTCTCGCCCAGCGGTGTGCGGTAGAGCAACAGGCATACGCTCGGCTTCGATCCCCGGCCGACCCTCCCGCGCAACTGGTGCAACTGGGCCAGCCCGAAGTTCTGCGCGTCCTCGATGACGATGATCGTCGCCTCGGGCACATCCACGCCCACCTCGACAACGGTCGTCGCCACCAGCAGGGACGTCCGGCCGTCGGCGAACGCCTGCAGCGCGGCGTCTTTCGCCTCGGGCTTGAGCCGTCCGTGGACCAGACCGACCCGGGCGCCGAAATGCTGCGACAGTTCGCGGTGCCGCGCATCGACGGCGACCATCTCGCTTTCCTCGGTCTCCTCCACCAGCGGGCAGATCCAGTAGGCACGGTCGCCGCGCGCCAGCACGTCCCGCAGCCGATCGATGATCTCCGGCAGGCGTTCGGCGGGCAGCACGCGCGTGTCGACCGGCGTGCGTCCCGGCGGGCGTTCGTCGATGCGGCTGACGTCCATGTCGCCGTAGGCGGTCATGGCCAGCGTGCGCGGAATGGGCGTCGCCGTCATGACCAGGATATCGGCGGGATGTTTCGACTTGTCGGTCAGCATCATCCGCTGATGCACACCGAAGCGATGCTGCTCGTCGACGATGGCCAGACCGAGATCGGCGAAATCGACACCGTCCTGGAACAGGGCGTGGGTGCCGACCAGAAGGTCGATCCGTCCGTGCTTCAGGTCGTCGAGTATGCGCGCCCGATCGGGCCCCTTGTCGCGACCGGTCAGACAGGCGATGCGCAGGTTCGATCCTTCGGCCATCAGCGCCAGCGAGCGTTCATGCTGACGCGCCAGAACCTCCGTCGGTGCCATCAGGGCGGTCTGCAGACCCGCTTCCGCTGCGGTCGCGGCAGCCAGCAACGCCACGACCGTCTTGCCGCTGCCGACATCACCCTGCACCAGACGCAGCATCCGGTGCGGAGATGCCATGTCCGCAAGAATTTCGGACAGGGTGCGTTCCTGCGCGCCGGTCAGCGAGAAGGGCAGGTTTGCGCGGATCGTACCGGCGATCCGGCCTGTCTCGGGGATCGATCGCCCGCCACGCTTCTTCAGGTTCCGTCGTACCAGCGACAGGGCGAGCTGGTTGGCCAGCAGTTCGTCATAGGCCAGGCGCTGCCGGGCCAGGCTGTCGGGGCTGCCGTCGGGCCTGTGGACGGCATGCACCGCCTCCAGCCAGGGCGGAAAGCCGCGTTGCGCCAGCCATGCGGCGTCCTGCCATTCCGGCAGGGCCGGCACGTTCGAGACGGCACGTTCCACCGATTGCCGCAGTGTCTTCGCCGCCAGTCCGGCGGTCAGGGGATAGACCGGTTCGTTTGCCGGAACCGTCTCTCCGGAACCGGGATCAATGACATGATCGGGGTGCGGCATCTGCAGCTGTTCGCCGTACCGTTCCAGCTTGCCGGAAATGATCCGGCGTTCGCCCGCCGGATACATCCGGTTCAGCCAGTCCTTGCGGGGATGGAAGAAGATCAGTGCCGCGCTGGCCGTGCCATCGGTCACGATCACCCGGTAGGGCTGGCGGCCATGTCCCTGCCGGTGTTCGACGATATCGACCTCAAGGGTGACGATCCGGCCCGGCTCGGCGTCTTCCAGCGCGGGCCGATAGGTGCGGTCCACCACGCCTGTGGGCAGCAGCCACACCAGATCCAGCGTTCGCGTAACACCCAGGCGTTCCATCGACGCGGCGACGCGCGGTCCTACGCCCTTCAGGCTGGTGACGGGCTGGAACAGGGGGAAAAGCACTTCCGGTCGCATATCGCTTTATGGTCCTGCGATACTGTCCGTGACAAGCCGTCCGCTGACTTTATGCGATCAAGGCACTATATCTGACGCACTTTACCAGACGCGGACGGAAAACATGTCGGACACGAACCAGGATCTGGATGTCAGGCGGCGCAAGCTGATGTACCGGTCGACCTATACCGGAACCAAGGAAACCGACATCATCCTCTCGCGATTTGCCGAGCGGAACCTGCCGACCTTCAGCGCACGCCAGCTGGATCTCTATGAGGAACTGCTGGCGGCGGGGGATCCGGAGATCATGGCCTGGGTCGTCCGCGGCAAACCGGTGCCGCCCGAGTTCGACAATGAGGTCTCGCGCCTCCTGGTGCGCTTCAACTACGCCACATCAGCCTAGTGGCGGATGCGGTGACGGAAGAACTGGCCGGGGCCTTCGCGGCACCGGGGCGGACCCTTGTCCAGAACGCCCCGGAAGGACTCGATGCGCGCTTCGCGGCGGAACTGGCCCGGTCTCGTGAGGCTGGTGCGGTCTTTGTCGCACGTGACGACCAGCGCCTGACGGCTGTTCGCGATCTGCTGAAGTTCTTCGCGCCGTCCCTGAAGCCCCTGATCCTGCCCGCATGGGATTGCCTGCCGTACGACCGTTCGTCGCCCAACCGGCTGATTCTGGCCGAACGGATGCGCACGCTGGGCGAGATCGCCGAAAAGGGCCTGTCGGGGCGGCTTCTGCTCACCACGGTCAACGCCGTGACGCAGCGCCTGCTGCCGCGCGACGAGGTGCGGGGCGGCGGTTTCAGGGCGTCCGTCGGGCAGCGTGTCGACGAGGCGGAACTGGTCGCCTATCTGACGCATCAGGGCTACACGCGCACCGGCACGGTGATGGAACCCGGCGAGTTTGCCATCCGCGGTGGCCTGATCGACATTTTCCCGCCCAATGACCGCAATCCCGTGCGGCTCGACCTGTTCGGCAACGAACTGGACGGCCTGCGCCGCTTCGATCCGATGTCGCAGCGTACCCTGCGCAAGATCAGGCGGTTCCGTCTGACACCGGTCAGCGAAATGGTACTGGAAGAAGGCCGTTGTAACCGGTTCCGCGCGAAATACCGCGAAATCTTCGGCAATCGCGCCGAGAAGGATCCGATCTACGAGAGCGTCTCGGAAGGCAGGCCGTTTCCGGGCATGGAACACTGGCTGCCGCTGTTCCAAAGGGACATGGAAACCGTCTTCGACTATGCCGGGGATGCCGTCTTCATCCTGGACCATCTGTCCGAAGATGCGACCCAGAACCGGTTTCAGGCGATCGCCGATTACTACACGACGCGGAAGGAAGCCGCCGACGTTTCAAGTCCCGCGACAGGCGCGACCTACCGACCGTTGCCGCCGGATCAGCTCTACCTCAGCGCGGGCGAATGGACCGAGGGACTTGCCGGACAACCGGTGGCGGCGCTCACGCCGTTTGCGGTCAGCGATCGGCCCGATCCCGCTGTGCGCGATCTCGCCGGCCGCCAGGGCCGGGACTTCGCGCAGGAACGGGCCGTGCCGGGCGCGAACGTTTATGAAGCCCTGATCAAGTACATCGAGACGGTGCTGGCCGAGGATCGGCGTGTTGTCCTGGCAAGTTACTCGGACGGTGCGCGGCAGCGTCTGTCCGGGATGCTGCGTGACGGCGGCGTGCCCGCGCTTGCCGATGTCGATGATTTCGCCGAGGCGATGAGCCTGCATCCCAAGGTCGTGGGCCTGGCCGTGCTGCCGCTGGAACACGGTTTCGAGAATGCCGAAGTCGTCGTGATTTCGGAACAGGACGTGCTGGGTGACAGGCTGGTGCGCAAGCGCAAGCAGCGCCGCCGGGCCGAGAACTTCATCGCCAATGCGTCGGATCTGCAGCCCGGTGATCTGGTGGTCCACGCGGATCACGGCATCGGCTGCTATCAGGGGCTGGAAACGCTGGACGTCGCGGACGCGCCGCACGACTGTCTGTTGCTGACCTATGAGGGCGGCGACCGTCTGTTCCTGCCGGTCGAGAACATCGAACTGCTCTCCCGCTACGGGTCGGGCGACGGCTCGACCGCAACGCTGGACCGCCTCGGCGGCCGGGCCTGGCAGAGCAAGAAGGCCCGCCTGAAGCAGCGCCTGAAGGACATGGCGGAAGCCCTGATCAAGGTGGCGGCGGACCGTGAACTGGCCGAGGGGCAGGTGCTGGAACCGCCCGCGGGGGCCTTCCAGGAATTCTGCGACCGGTTCCCGTATCACGAGACCGACGATCAGGCCCGCGCCATCGAACAGGTTCAGGACGATCTGGGTTCGGGGCGGCCCATGGACCGTCTGGTATGCGGCGATGTGGGGTTCGGCAAGACCGAGGTCGCGCTGCGTGCGGCCTTCATCGCGGCGATGGAGGGCGTGCAGGTCGCGGTGGTTGCGCCGACGACTCTGCTGGTGCGTCAGCACTACCGGACCTTCAGGGAACGGTTTCGGGACTTTCCCGTCCGGATCGAACAGCTTTCCCGGCTGGTCGCGGCCAAGGATGCGAAGCTGACCAGGGAAGCCCTGAAAGAGGGCCAGGTCGACATCATCATCGGGACGCACGCTTTGCTGAGCAAGACGGTCGGTTTCAAGCGGCTGGGCCTGCTGGTCGTGGATGAGGAGCAGCATTTCGGCGTGAAGCACAAGGAGCGGTTGAAGGAACTGAAGGCCAACGTCCATGTCCTGACACTGACGGCGACACCGATCCCGAGGACCCTGCAACTCGCGCTGACCGGTATCCGTGACCTGTCGATCATCGCCACGCCGCCGGTGGACCGGCTGGCGGTCAGAACCTTCGTCATGCCGTTCGATGAGGTCGTGGCGCGCGAGGCACTGCTGCGTGAGCATTATCGCGGCGGACAGAGCTTCTTCGTCTGTCCGCGCATTTCCGATCTGTCGACGGTGGAAGCGTTCCTGACGGATCATGTGCCTGAAGTGAAATTCGTCGTCGCGCACGGTCAGATGGCGACCGGCGACCTGGAAGACGCCATGAACGCCTTCGACGATGGCACCTACGACGTGCTGGTCTCGACGAACATCGTCGAATCCGGTCTGGACGTGCCCAACGCCAACACGATGATCATCTATCGCGCGGACATGTTCGGTCTGGCGCAGATGTATCAGTTGCGCGGCCGGATCGGACGCTCCAAGACCCGTGCCTACGCCTATCTGACGGTGCCGGCGAACAAGCGGCTGACCGATACCGCCGACCGACGGCTGAAGGTGCTGCAGACGCTGGATCAGCTGGGGGCCGGCTTCACGCTGGCAAGCCACGATCTGGACATTCGCGGGGCAGGCAACCTGCTGGGCGAGGAACAGTCGGGCCAGATCCGCGAGGTCGGCGTCGAACTGTATCAGTCCATGCTGGAAGAGGCGGTCGCCGAGGCGAAGGGCGCGACCGACGCCGCGAACGATCAGAGCTGGTCGCCCAACATCAATCTCGGCGCCCCGGTCCTCATCCCGGAACATTACGTGCCCGACCTGTCGGCGCGGCTGGACCTCTACCGGCGCCTGGCGCATGTCGCCGACACGGACGAGATCGAATCGATCGCCGCGGAGATGATCGACCGGTTCGGGGCACTGCCGCCCGAGGTCGACAGCCTGTTCGAGGTCATGACGATCAAGCGCCTGTGCCGGACGGCGAACATTTCCAAGCTGGACGCAGGGCCGAAGGGCGCGACCGTGACGTTCCGGGAAAACCGCTTTCCCGATCCGGGCGGTCTGGTGCGCTTCATCTCCGGCCAGTCGGGAACGGCCAAGCTGCGGCCTGACCACACGCTGGTCTATCTGCGCGGATGGGATGATGTGCCGGCCCGGGTCAAGGGGGTCAGGCAGCTTGTGCGCGGACTGGCGAAGATCGTGGAACAGGCCGAAGCCGCGTAGGTCCGCTTATCCCACCGACGCGTCTTCGGGCGTGACGGCCTCGTTCAGCGCCAGATCGAAGACCTTGTGGAACACGGGCACATCCTGGGCACCGGAGACGGCGTACTTCCGGTCGATGATGAAGCAGGGGACGCCGTTGATGCCCATCGAGCGCGCCATGGAATCTTCCTGCTTGACCAGTTCCAGGTCCGTGTCGTCATCCAGTTGCCGGCGGACCGTCGCGGCATCCATACCCGCCTCGGCGGCGATCCGTTCCAGCACGTCGCGGTCGCCGATATCCTCACCGTTCTCGAAATAGGCATCGAACAGAAGCTGCACGACCTCGTTCTGCAGGTTGTCGGCCAGCGACCAGCGCACGAGCCGGTGCGAATCCAGCGTCGAGGGCGTGCGTTGAATCCGGTCGAACCGAAAGTCGATGCCCAGTTCCGCGCCCGCCTGGCGAATGTTGTCATAGATCCGGCTCGCCCGTTCGGCACCGCCGAACTTGGCCGACAGATAGGCCGCACGGCTCATGCCGGCGCGGGGCATCTCCGGGTTCAACTGGAACGGACGCCAGCCCAGTTGCACCTCGATGTCATCACGTGTCGCCAGCGCCGCTTCCAGCTTGCGCTTGCCGATGTAGCACCACGGGCAGATCGTGTCGGAAACAATGTCGATATTCATGCCAATACTCTAGCCCGACTCAGTTAGGTTACAACCATGACATGGAAGTTCTGCTGGAGAAGACAATGACCGACGCACGACGGCTGGATGGCAAGACGGCACTGGTAACCGGGGCGAGTTCGGGGCTGGGTGCGCACTTTGCGCGGGTGCTGGCCCAGGCCGGTGCGGCGGTCGGTGTCGCGGCGCGGCGCGTCGAGCGGCTGAATGATCTGGTGGCCGAGATCGAGGCGTCGGGCGGCAAGGCCTTCGCGACCGCGCTGGACGTGACCGACCTGAAGCAGATCGACAGTGCGGTGACCGAAGTCGAGGCGGCGCTCGGTCCGATCGATATCCTGGTCAACAACTCGGGGGTCACGGCACCGTCCGCGATCCAGCGGATTTCCGAGGAAGACTATGATTTCGTCATGGATACCAATCTGAAGGGGGCCTTCTTCATGGCCCAGGCAGTGGGAAAATCCATGATCGAACGCAAGTCCGGCGGCCGGATCATCAATATCTCCTCAACCCTGGCGCATCGGGTGATCGGACAATTGTCGATCTACTGCATGTCGAAGATCGCGCTGGACCAGATGACCACGGCGATGGCGCTGGAATGGGCGCGGCACGACATCAATGTCAACGCGATCTGTCCGGGCTACATCGAGACCGAGATGAACGCCGACTACTGGCAGACCGAGGCCGGACAGGCGTTCCTGCAACGCTTTCCGCGACCGCGGGTCGGGGAGCCCGCCGATCTGGACGGTGCGCTGCTGCTGCTGGCGGGCGACGAGGGCCGCTTCATGAACGGCTCGGTCATCCGCGTGGATGACGGCTTCGCGGTGGGCTTCAAGTAGAAACGGGTTCCGGTCGCGATCAGGTGCTGGCGATCTTGGGGTCCTGGAACTGCTGCAGACCGGCCCGTGTATCGAAGGCGTCGATCGTCGACAGCAGGGTCGCGCGGATGATTGGCTTGGTCAGATAGGCGTCCATGCCGGCCGAGCAGGTCTGACTGCGCATGCCCGGCACGTCGTGCGCCGTCCAGGCCACGATGGGGATGCTCGCTGCTGCAGATTTCAGTGCGCGGATCGCGCGGGTCGCGCTCAATCCGTCAACATCCGGCATCGCAATGTCCATCAGCACAACATCGAACGCCTCAGTCGAAACCCGCTCGATGGCGCGCGCGCCACCCTCGGCCTCGGCCACCACATGCCCTGCGTTTTCGAGCAGAACCCTGGCAATATTCCTGTTCGCCTTGCTGTCATCGACAACCAGAATGCGCATGAAAAACGAGGCCCTTTGCAAATCTTTCTATTCCGGCCTGATCCCCGATTCCCAAATCGCCAGTCATTTGGCGAAATGAAACGATCAGAGCCGGTTTTGGTCTTTCAGAACCATTCGCAGCAAGCCCGATGCCAGATTGTATGTGTGATTTCGATACCACGTCGGCGGACGACAATATGTGAGCAGCATCATAAAATTGACAACATATTGTGTATCGATGCGGTATGGCATCAAGATCGGCGTGCAAGATCACTTGCAGACGCGATTATCATTCGGGATCGATATCCCGTTCCGGTTGAGGAAATCGCCTATATTTTTGGCAGAAAGCGCGCTGTTGAACTTGGCAGTCTGCTTCTGGTCCACCTGGATGAAGGTGTTCATGCCGACCGCGCGGCCGCACAGATCGATCAGCGGCCCGCCGCTGTATCCGCCCAGCACGTCGGCGGTGTGGATGATCGATGTCGTGGCGCCCAGGTCCTGGGTCGAACGGATCTCGCCGCCGTTCTGGTGCATGTCGGGAGCTGCCGACCGATCGCCCCGCAACAGTCGCAGGAAGCCCGCGTCGGTGCCCAGCGCCATGCCCGGATAGCCGGCAACCAGGACGTTCATGAGCTTGTCGACCTGACCGGCAAGCGGCAGCGTGGACGGCGCAACCGGTCTTTCGGTCTTGAGCAGGGCGAAGTCCGGATTGCCGGGCCTGCCGGGCGGGGAGGTCGCGATCACGCGGGCCCGCACGATATCGCCCAGCGCATCGCTGGTGACGATCACGGTTTCCGGATCGGCTGATTCAATGACGTGGCGGTTGGTCACGATCAGATCGCGGCTGATGAAGAAACCGGTGCCCGTGGCCGAGACACGCCCGCCGTTCACCGGCAGGATGAAGACCACCGCGTTTTCAAGCAACTGGGAGAGTTCTGAGACGGGACGGGCGAGCGCCTCACCCGTGGGGGCCGGTCGGAACTCGGGATCCTGCGGTGCGACAGCCGGTTGAGGCGCGGCGGGTTGCACCTGTCCCTGGCCCGTACGACCGAGCATCGCGTTGGCCTTGGCTTTCAATGCTTCCAGACGGGCGACGTCGGACGGGGCCGTGCCCGGTGGGCATTCGTAGGCCGCGACGAACTTCAGGACGGTGATCAGTTCGGCTGACAGTTCGCCGCTTTCCGCGTCGAGCTTCGCCACCTCGGCCAGCATCTCGTCGCTGGGGGCGCCCGATTGCGACGAAGGCACGTCCCTGACGACAGTCTCCGGTTCCCGCGTCAACAGCAGATAGAGGGCCACCGCGATCCCGAGCGCTGCGAGCAGGGAGATGATCCACCAGGCCGTGAAGGCCGGAATGCCGCGGTGCCGATCGTGTGTTTCGACCGCGCTCATCGCAGGTTCATCGGCAGTTCAGTCAGGTCAGTTATACGCATGATCACTTCCGCAGGTTGAACCGTTAACGTAGGTTTGCCACATCGGAACTGCAACGCGCCCTGCCGTATCAGGAAGAAACGGAACGATAATCTGTCTACGATCAGGACAAGCAACGCCGACCTGAACCGTCTTGGCACAGCCGGGCGTGACGTCTCGGAATCCCGTGAGCAGATTGCCGCCATCCTGCGGAACCGCATCGGACCTGATGCAGCCCGGCTGCTGGCGGTGCCTGCCGGATCGGACAGCTCAACCGACATGAACTGGGCGGATGCCGAAGGGGCCAGGCTGGTGCCGCTTTCGGCACTGCCGCCTGATCAGCAGGACGCCGTCAGGGCTTCGTTCGAGGTGCTTTCTGCGCGAATCGAACGCCTGGCCGAACAGATCAGCGGCGAAGGCGACGCCGGGCGGATTGCCGGGCACATGATGCGGCTGGCCCTGGTGACGCCGGACGGGTTCGATGCGCTTCACGCGGCTGACGGCCAGCCCGTCCTGGTGAACTGGGGACACGCCGCCGAAGGGCAGGATGTGCCGGTCCTTGATCCCGTACAGCCCGAACCTCTGGCCGCGGCACCCTTGGCGGGTGCGGCTGCCGCGATCCCGGCCGCCGCCGCCACGACCGCGACCGCCGGTTCGGCAGCGGCTGCCGAAGCTGGCCCGGCGTCCGATGCCGCCGAACGCCGTTCCGGCGGGGGTGCCGGTGTCATGGCCTGGCTTCTGCCGGTCCTGCTGCTGTTGGGTCTCGGCTATCTGATCTGGCTGCTGATGCAACCGCTTGAACCGGAGATCGTGGAACGCGAACTGCCGCCTCCCGACGTCGAAGACCCTGTTCCGGCTGCGCGCGACCGTCTCGCCGCCCTGCGTGAGGAACTCGCCGAGGCCGAGGCCCTGCGCGATGAACTGGGCGGCCTGTGCGAGGTGATCCCGCAGGAGCGTGCCGTCCTGCCGCCGCCCGAACCGGAACCCGAGCCGAGGGTCACCGTTATCGAGCCGCCAAAACCGCCCGAGGAACCGCCGAAGGTCGTGGAGCCCGCGCCTGCACCGGAACCGAAGCCGGTCCCGCAGGTGCGCCCAAGACAGCGCCCGCTGCTGCCCGACGAGGTGCCCCGTGTCAGCGAGAAGCCGCCGCAGATTGCGCAACTGCCCTCTCAGACCGACCCCGAGCCGACCCTGTGCGAGCCGGGCTGGACCCCGACCCAGCGACCGGAAGTGATGATCGTGATCGATGGATCCGGATCGATGCAGGACAGCTTCCCCGGTGCCTCCTCGCGGATCGATGCCGCGAAACGGTCTGTCACCGGTGTTGTCCGGAACCTGCACAAGGACATCAAGACGGGCCTGGTCTCGTTCACCGATTGCGGCGAGACCTCGACGCCGCAGAAATACAGCTATTCCCAGCGACCAACGCTGCTGTCACGTGTGCAGGGGGTGACCCCCAGCCGGGGCACGTCGCTGGCCAATTCGATCCGCCGCGCGGGCAATGCCGCGAAATCCGTCGGTCCGGCCACGGTCGTGGTTGTCAGCGACGGCGAGGACACCTGCGGCGGCGATCCCTGTGCTGCGGCGCGCGCGCTGAAGGCCAGCAAGCCGCTGCTGAAGGTGAATGTGATCGACCTGAGCGGCGGGCGATCATCGGTGCTGCAATGTGTGGCGAATGTGACCGGCGGGCGCGTCTTCACGCCCCGGAACGCGAACCAGATGAATCAGGAAATGCAGCAGGCGACCGGCCAGCCCGACGCGAGCCGGTGTAACCCGTGAACGGAGCAGTAAAGTGACCGAGGAACGGACCGGGCCGGTTTTGGCCGAGGAACAGCTTGATCGTTACCAGCCGCTCGGCGCTTTCGGGCAGCCGGTGTACCAGAGCCACATTCAGCTTCAGGCTGCGCTGAGTCAGCGGCTGGGACCGAAGTACGCCAATTTCTTCGCCATTCCGCAGATCGATCCGCAGGGCAAGCGCGTGGCCTGGGTTTCGCCCGTCGAGGGCGAGCCGCGCCGCTGGTCCGAATTGCCGGAAGACGAGCAGGCGTCGCGGGCGCTGGATCTTCAGGTCATGAAATCGGAATTCGATACCTATCTTTCGGAACTGAAATCCTACGAAAAGCAGGGCAAGGAGCCGCGCGGCGCAAAGGCGTTCGTGGCGGTGATGGAACAGGCCCTGCGGACACCGAACGACCGGCATCTGCACTTTGTCGGCGATCAGCCGGTCTCGACGTTCTGGGGCTTTCGCGAGGAGGAGAATCCGCCGTTTGAAACCCTGACGGCCGCGCCGCGTGTCGCGGGTGCGGCGGCTCCCGCCGCCGCTGCGGTCGCCGGTGCCGCCCCCGCCCGCCGCTTTTCCTGGTGGTGGCTGCTGATCCCGCTGCTGCTGTTGCTGGCGTTGTTGCTCTGGTGGCTCTGGCCGGGTGATCTGCCCGTCGTGGATGAGAACAACGACCGGGCAGGGATCGAGGAACCGGTGGGCGTGGACGAACCGGTGGTTGAGGACCCGCTGCCCGAAGGTCCGCGTGATCCGGCGCTGATCGAGCGGGACGGCGTGATCGTCGACCGCGACGGCGTCATCGTGCCCGACGCTACGGTCGAGGGCGAAGGGGGGGTGCTGGTGCCTGAGGAAGGTGACGCCCCCGTTGTCGAGGGCGAAACCCCCGTCGATCCGGCTGGCCCGGAAGCGGTCGACCCGGATGCGCCCGCGCCGGAAGGCGAACAGCCTGCCGAGGAGCCGGCAGTACCTGAGCCGCCCGCACCCGAGGAAACCCCAGCTGACGAACCGACGCCACCTGAAACGCCGGAGCCGCCGGCCCCCGATCAGGGCGACGGCAACGACGGCCCGGAACCGTCTGCACCGGATCCGGGTGAACCGCCTGCGATTCCCGAGAACGCCCAGGACGGCGTTGCCGACTTCATGCAGGGTCAGTGGCGCAGCGACAGCGGTCTTGTCGATACGCAGACCCGCCAGAAGCTGACGCAGGAGTACAAGTTCGACAAGGATGGCAAGGGCGAAGCCGTCATCCGGCGCGCCGACGGTGTCACCTGCCGCGCACCGGCCGAGGCAACGGTGAAGGATGGCAAGCTTCGGGTCGAAGAGAAATCGAACCTGAAATGCAGCGACGGGTCGTCCTTCAAGCGTTCGCGCACGGTCTGCACCAAGGATGCATCCGGCAAGGCCGAATGCATCGGAACCGACGCCGACGGCAACCGTTTCAAGGTTGATCTCAATCGTGGCGGGCAACCATGAGGTTTTCCGTTGCGGCGCGATTTGCGCTACACAGGCTGAAGTGTGAATTCAAAGAAGGCGATCAGCGCCCATGCCTCTCGCGACCCTACTGAAACGACCGCCGGTTCTGTCCCTCGTGCCGTCCAGTGGCGTCCAGATCATTGATCTGGGCTTCGCGGGCGGTCGTGCCGCGGGTGTGGAGACAAGCTGGGGGTTTCACGACAAGGCCGGCGACGAAACGCCACCGATCCGGATTGCCAGCGACGACGAAAGCGCGGCCAGCAGCTATGAGGTCGATCTGAAGAAGCTGCTGGAGACGTTCGGCGACGTCTGGACGCCCCTGCCGATGCTGCGGGAAGAGCAGGGCGGCGACTACTTTCACGGACCCACCAACTGGGCGCGTGTCTATCTGAAGAAGCTGGACGAGCCGGACGAGAACGGTTTCGATCACCGCGTGCTGGTCGCTTTCGACACCCATCTGCTGCCGCAGCGGGAAGGCGAGGCCTATCTCGCGCCATCCGACAACGACGCGCAGCGCGGTGCCGTGTTCTCCATCTGCCGCTCCGAAAAGGCCCTGAACTGGTTCGTGCAGGAGCCGTGGGTGTCGGAATGGTGCCATGAGGCCGTGCGCGACATGGTCACCCGCGAGGAAGCGAAGCGCCGCCGCAGCTCCGGTCCGGCTACTGACGAGCAGGTGGCGGAACGGCTGGAAGGCCCGAAGGAAGCGATCGCCCGCTACAAGGCGCTGGTCTATCTGCTGTCCGACCTGGACCTGACGCCGAAGGTCCGGATGATCGACCGCGTGACCGAACCGCGTCCCACGCCCATCGACGTCGACCTGGTGCTCGACGTGGGCAATTCGCGCACCTGCGGCATGCTGATCGAGACACACCCGGACGAAACCGGCACCGACATCACCCAGGCGGTGAAGGTGCAACTGCGCGATCTGTCCGATCCCGTGCATGTCTACTCCGACCCGTTCGAGAGCCGCATCGAGTTCAATCGGGCGAGCTTCGGCAAGGACGATATCTCGCTGACCAGCGGACGTCCGACCGCCTTCTCATGGCCCACGGTGGCGCGGATCGGACCCGAGGCGCAGCGCCTGGCCGGCCTCCGGCGCGGCAGCGAAGGCGCGACGGGCATGTCATCGCCCAAGCGCTATCTCTGGGACGAGGATCCGCGCCAGGACGGCTGGCGCTTCAACAGTCCGGCGCTGCACGGTGAACATGCCCCCGCCGCGACCGGCGTGTTCTTCACCACGCTGGTCAATGACGCGGGCGAGCCCCTGCACAAGGTGCCGGATCATGTCTCGCCGCATGACGAACGGCGGTTTCCGTCGTTCCGCGCGGTCTACGCCCGCAGCCACCTGATGTCGTTCGCGCTGACCGAGGTCTTCCTGCAGACCCTGGTGATGATGAATTCGGCGGCGCACCGCCTCAGGCGTCGCAACGCCGACCTGCCAAGGCGGCTGCGCCGTGTCATCATGACGATGCCGACGGCCTTGCCGCTGGCCGAGCGCCAGATCCTGAAGAAGCAGGCCGAGGCTGCGCGCGACCTCGTCTATCTCTGCCTCGGACAGGCAAAGGTCGTGAACGATGCGGAAACCGGCGCGCCGGTGCTGCAGCCGTCGCCGGGCGTCGAACTGCCCGAGATCCGCATCGACTGGGACGAGGCCAGCGCCACGCAGGCGGTATATCTCTACAGTCAGATCGCTCAGTCCTATTCGGGAGATGCGCGCGCCTTCTTCAGGCGCAGCCGCCTGCCGATCAACCGTACCGATGACAGTCTCGGAGACGACTTCCGGCTGGCGACGCTGGATATCGGCGGCGGGACGACCGACCTCGTGGTCTCGGCGTTCAGGGTCGAGGGCAAGGGCGCGAATGTCACCCTGTTCCCGAAACAGATATTCCGGGAGGGCATGAGCCTCGCGGGTGACGATATCGCCTTTCAGATCATCCGCGAGCATGTGCTGCCGCCGATCATCGAACGCCTCGAAGAGAGCGGGCTGGGCGATCGTGCCGAGTTCCTCGCGCAGCAGCTTTTCGGCGGCGACCGCGGCGACATGGACATCGAGGAGCAACTGCTGCGGCAGCAGTTCGCCGTACATGTCGCATTGCCCACGGCGCTTCATCTCATCGGCATCTACGAGAACTGGGACCGGGTCAGTGCGGCGGACGAGGCCAGTCTGCGGCTGGGCGATCTGTTCGGCGATGGCGGCGAGGCAGGGCTGTCGGTTGTCGGGCACGTCAACGAAAGCGCACGGCGCCAGGGCGCAACGGATTTCGACCTGGCCGATGTGACCGTACCGATCGAGCCGCGTGCCATCGACCTCACCGTGCGCGGTGTCGTGCTGGAGATGCTGCAGGCGTTTGCCGAAATCGTCTATCGGGCCCGTGCCGACGTGCTGATCCTGTCCGGCCGGCCGTCGCGGATGCCTGCGGTCGCCGACATCCTGACCGAGAGTATGGCCCTGCCGCCGCACCGCGTGATCCCGCTGCACAGCTTCCGGGCCGGGTCGTGGTATCCGTTCCGCGATTTTGCGGCGACGATCTCCGACCCGAAGACGACGGCGGCCGTCGGTGCCATGCTGTGCCTGCTGGGCGAGGGCCGGTTGAAGAACTTCAACTTCCGTTCCGACCATCTGACGACCAAGTCGACCGCGCGCTATTTCGGCAAGCTGGACCGCGACAACCGACTGCGTGATGACGATGTGTATTATCGCGATCTGGATCTGGAGAACGAGGACTACGAACTGCCGGAGGAGCCGTTCGAGTTCCGGGGGCCGATGACCCTGGGCTTCAGGCAGTTCGACGCCGACTGGTGGCCCGGCAGCCGCCTGTACAGCCTCGATTACGCCAGTCCCGACATCGCGGCAAAGCTGAATCCGCGCACGCCCCTGAGTGTCACTCTCAGGCGCAACACGCGGGGCGAGAACAAGAGCATCGTTGACTCCTTCATCATCGACAGGATCGAGGATACGGAGGGGCGGGCGGTCGGATCGAACCAGCTTCGGCTGCGGCTGCAGACAATCGAAAACCAGGACGGTTACTGGCTCGACACCGGTATCCTGCTGAACAGGTAGGGGCAGGCAATGGTGGATCAGACAAGCACAGGCGAGATTTCCGAGGCGGTCGAACGGCTGAGCAGCGGCGGCGCGGATGCGCGGCTCTGGATCGACAAGGTACGCGGATCGTCGGCCAGCGTCGCCAACGAGGCCGACAGCCTGATCGAGACGACGCGGCGCGCCCGGCTGGCCGCCCGGCGGATCGGCGGGGCGCTCGACCGCCGCAACTGCGTCGGGGTGTTTGGCCCCAGCCAGGCCGGCAAGTCCTATCTCGTCTCCGCCCTGGCGCGCCGCAAGGACGCGCCGCTGGAGATCGATTTTGCGGGCGATGTCAAAGACTTCCTGCGCGAGATCAATCCGGCGGGTGATCGCGAATCCACCGGGCTCGTTTCCCGGTTCACGCGCCACAGCGGCGAGGCCGATCCGGAGTTTCCGGTCGAACTGCGGCTGTTGAGCGAGATGGATCTGGTGAAGATCATCGCCAACAGCTTCCTGTCGGACTTCGATCCCAACAACATGACGCTCGAACTGCCGGACGAACAGGCGATCCGCGATACCATCCGGGAACTGGAAGGCGGTATCCGGTCCAGCGCGCAGGCCGCGGATCATCTGGACGAGATCGAACTGTTCGACCTCGCCGAATATTTCCGTCAGCATTTCCGCAGCCGGGTTGGCGCGCTGGACCGTGCCAACTACTGGGATGCCGTGATCCGCATTGGCGGGCGGCTGCCGATCCCGTCCCGGGCGAAGCTGTTCGCATTGCTGTGGGGTGATCTGCAACCCTTTACCGACCTGTTCATTTCGCTGGCCAAGGCGCTGGAAGCAATCGGAAATGCGCCGGAGGCCCGCGCAGCCCTGGCGGGGCTTATTCCGCGCGAGACCGGCGAGCCGCCGCGCCCCAACACGATCATCGATGTGGCGGTGCTCTCGCGGCTGAACTCGGAAGAGGATGCGCAGGACACGGTTGCCATCAAGCCCGTTCACGCGGATGGACCGGCGGCACCGACCAGCCTGCCGCGTGCCACGCTGACGGCGCTGATCGCCGAGGTGAAGCTGGTCATGGTGGATGCACCCTGGCCGTTCTTCGAACACACCGACCTGCTCGATTTCCCCGGTGCCCGGTCGCGGCTGAAGCTGAACGATCTGCCGCCGGTGGAGGCGGACCGCGACAAGCAGCTTCGCGAACTGTTCCTGCGCGGCAAGATCGCCTACCTGTTCCAGCGCTATACCAGCGAACTGGAACTGACGGCGATGCTGCTGTGCATGCCGCCCAGCGTGCAGGAGGTGAAGGACCTGGCCGGCATGGTCAGGTCATGGATCGACACGACCCACGGTGCGACGCCGGATGTGCGTGCGCGGGTCAAGAACGCCCTGTTCCTGGTGCTGACCAAGTTCGATCTGGAGTTCCTGGAGAAGGGCGGCGACGATGCCGACTCGCGGCGCAGCAAGTGGGATCGGCGGCTGCACGCATCCTTCCTGGAACTGTACGGCAAGGACGGCTGGACCGAGGACTGGGACGGCGATCCGTTCGCCAATACGGTGTTCCTGCGCAATCCCGGGATGAAGCAGGTTCATCTGATGGACTATTCGGATGTGGACCGGCTTGTGGAATCCGGGCCCGCGGCGCAGTCGTCGAAGGTCATCGGCGAATATCGCGATGCCTTTCACGGTTCGGCACTGGTCGCGAAGCATTTCAATGACCGCGACAGGGTCTGGGATGCGGCGATGCAGCCGAATGACGGTGGCGTCGAATATCTGGTCGAGCGCCTGTCGGATGTGCTGGACCCGAACCTGAAGCGCCGTCAGGGCACGGAACGGCTTCTGGAGGCCGTCACGCGGCTGGAGACGGCACTGAAGCGGTTCCATCACGGTGATGGCGATGATGCGCGCCGCAAACGCGATGAACGCCTGCAGGAGGTCCGCAAGGCGCTGCTGGGGGCCGTCCGCACACAGGAGTACCGGAATTTCGCTCATCTGATCGACCAGCTCCAACTGCCGGAGACCGATGCACGGGGCATCTTCTTCAATGTCGCGGCGATGCGGGAAGAGGATCTGGCTGCCGAGCAGGCCGATGACAGCGAAGACGCCGGCGGCGATGCGGACCCCTGGGCGGACGATGACCCGTGGGCGTCCGAAACAGCCGACTCCGGCGAAGGCGAAGCTGCGCCGCTGACAAAACGGCGCGAGCGGCCCGAGATCTTCGCCGACCGGGTGATCAACGCCTGGACGGCGCGTCTGAGGCGTTTCCAGCAGGATGACGCCAGCCTGCGCGCGCTGGGCATGAGCAGCGAGATCGTGGGCGAGATCGTCGATGATCTGATTGTCGGCGCGGATCGTCACGGGTTGCCCGATTCCATCGCGGAATCCGTGCGGGCCGAAACGCTGACCGCAGGCGCCCGGTGGGAAGATGCCGCCGACCGTGCCGTGCGGATCGCGGCCTACGAGATCAACGACTATGTTGGCTATCTGGGGTTCGGTGCCGCGCCCGAGTCGGAGCGTCCGAAATTCCCGGAAGCGCCCCGCGATCCGGTCCGGTCGATCTTCAGCCCGCCGCCGACCACGCTGGGCATCGAGGTCGGCAAGTCGCGCGCGCTGCTGGAACGTGAGTTCTTCGTCGACTGGGGCGTCGCCCTGCGCAGAATGGGTGTCGACAACGTCAGCCATGATTCCGGCCGGGAAATCTCGGATGCGGACAATCGGGAACTGGGCAGGATCATCACCACCATCGATGTGAAGGACCAACTCATGTCGGGCAGCGGGGCGGAGTAGGGCAATGCCGGTACGGGTCGAGCAGGATCAGGACCATGCGGCGGGGGTGGCCCGTCTCACGGCGGTCGGTGCGGCGGGGCTGGATCCCGATACACTGGAGATCCGGATCACATCCAGTCAGAACGGGGCCGACCGGCATCTGGATCCGTCCCGGGCGGGTGCCGACGCCTGGGTGCCGGCTGAACGCTGGTTTCGCGGCGCGTCCGCCGCTGAAGCGGGGTCTGGCTTTTCCGTCGAACTGGGCCCGGCAGCCACCTGGCACCTGAAGCCATTCCAGCCCTACGCGGTGACGTTCCGGGACGGCACGGGAAAGACGGTCGAAGACCGCATGATCTGGATCGACATGCGGCTGCCGTCCAATCCGCCGCCGCCCTCGGAAGATGCGGGTGTTGCCTCGGCGGCTCCTGTCGAGGAAACGCCGGTCGATCCGGCACCTGAGCCGGACCCGCTGGCGGCTTTTGCCGAGATGGAAGAGGAGCAACCCGAGGCACAGGCTGAACCGGTCACAGATCCCGATCCGCCAGTCTCCGACGAGGAAAAATCCAGAGGCAGCAGCGTGTTGTGGTGGATTCTTGGTGTATTGCTTCTGATTGCCGCGATCGGCGCGGCTGTATGGTTCTTCCTGCTGAACGCGCCGGACGAACCGGTGGCCGAGGATCCGCCGCCGGTCGCCGAGACGCCCGCCGGCGATCCTGCACCCGATGTTGTGGAAGTGCCGCTGACGCTTGAGGGGGCCCGCGCGTTTCTTCTGGAGCAGAAGCCCGCGCCCGACCGGGCGTTGGACGAAGCGGATCGGTTCACGGCGGGTGACCAGCATCAGGCGGCTTTCCTTCTGACCAAGTACGCCGCCCAGAAGGGCGATGGTCAGGCTCAGTTCAGAATGGCTCAATACTACGATCCGGCAACGCATGACCCCGCGACCGGTGTGATTCCGGAGGCGGACCCGCGCGTGGCCGCCGACTGGTACGAACAATCCGCCAAGCTGGGCACTGTCGAGGCGATGGCGCGTCTGGGTGAGATGCTGAAACAGGGTCTCGTGGATCGACCGGATGCCCCGGAACAGGCTGTCTTCTGGCTCAGAAAAGCCGCCGAGGCAGGCAATGAAAAAGCGAAGGAGTTGCTTGAATGATCGCGCGTATCCTTCTGATATTGATGTTTTTTGTTGTCGCGTTACCGATGGCTGTTTCCGCACAGGATCGCCGCCCGCTGCTGCTTGAGGGCAAGACGGCGCTCTATCAGAAGATCCTGACTCGACCGGACGCCTCTCTGGCCGAGGGGCCCGGCGGCCCCGGCACGCGGGCACTGGACCCGTTCACGGTTCTCTACATCTATCAGCGGCATCCGGTGGATGGTGGCGGCCAGACCTATCTGGAAGTCGGTCCCGATGCGAAGGGCACGGTCTCCGGATTTCTGCCCGAGAGCGCGACAGTGCCGTGGGATCATGCGCTGGTGCTGGCCTTCACCGATCGCGGGAACCGGGACAGGGTGCTGTTCCTGGAAGACGAGGCTTCGCTGGACCGGTGGCTGAACGATCCGAACCTGGCGCTGCGGGCGGAAGAGGCGCGCAAACGGGCCGACGAACGCACCCTGCCCGAAGACAGTCCGGTGCTGTCGATCGAGCCGGAGGCCTACGTCGATTTCGCCAACGAGTTCTACATGCTGCCGGTGCTGGAAGCGAAGCCGAAGCGCCTGCCGGGCCGCAAGCGGGCCATGGGGGTCCGCATCGCCAGTGTCACGCGCGATGATGCGCCGAAACTGCAACTGCTCAACACGCGCCAGAATCTGGAAGCTCTTGGTGAGTTCCGGGCGGGCGTGGTGTTCGTCATCGATGCGTCAAGCTCCATGCAGCCCTACATCAGCCGGACCCGGAAGGTTATGCGCGAGGTCCTGGACAAGGTTGCCGACGCCGGTCTGAAGGACAAGGTCCGCTTCGGCGTCGTCGGATATCGCGATGACCCGGCCAAGGTGAAGGGTGTGGGCTATCTGACCCGGACCTTTGCCGATCCCAACCAGATCGAAAGCACGACGGACTTCCAGACCGCCGTTGAACCGCTGAGTGCCTCGAAGGTGTCCACGCGCGCTTTCTCGGAGGACGCCTTTGCCGCCATCGATCACGCCATGGGGCGGATCGACTGGCAGGGCTTCGATGCGCGCTACCTGGTGCTGATCACGGATGCGAGCGCGCGGGACGCATCCTCGCCGATCGCGACCCTGCCGCTGACCGCCGCCGACATGCGGCGCGATATCCAGGGAGGCAGCAAGGCCTTGCCGACGGCGATGTACGTGCTGCATCTGAAGACGCCGGTCGGCGCGGATGATCACGCGAAGGCCGAAGCGCAGTACACCGAACTCAGCCGTCTCGATTCAGGCCGCTCACTCTACTATCCGGTGCCGTCCGGCGATCCCGCCGCATTCGAGCGCAAGGTCGGGTCCCTGGCCGATGCGCTGGTCGAACAGGTCCGCCAGACGCGTGATGCCAAGGATGCTAGCGACATCGCCAACGCACCGGCAGCACCGTCCGGTGATACCGACGACGATCTGCGTCAGTCCGCTGCCGAGGTGGGCCGGGCGATGGCGCTGGCCTATCTGGGCCGCGTCTCGGGATCGAAGGCCCCGCCGATGTTCGAGGCCTGGGCATCGGATCGCGACTTCGCCGATCCGACGGTGCCGGCCTTTTCGGTGCGGCTGCTGCTGTCGAAGAACCAGTTGAGCGATCTTCAGCGGACGATGCAGGCGACGGTCACCGCGCTGGACGCCGGTCAGATCGATCCCGGCGATTTCTTCAATCAGTTGCGCAGTGCCGCGACCGCGATGGGCCGCGATCCGAATCAGGTCGGGCAGGGGGATGTGCGGAACCTGGCCGCGACCGGACTGATGGGCGAGTATCTGGAGGGGCTGCCCTATCAGAGCCGCATCATGTCGCTGACCGAGGATGACTGGATCAGGATGAGTGTCGGCGAGCAGCAGTCGATCATCGATGACGTCAATTCCAAGATCCGTCTCTACCAGCGGTTCCACGATGATTCCGACCGCTGGATTGCGCTGAACGACGGTGACGACGCAGGCGACCGGGTGTATCCGGTGCCGCTGGACGCGCTTCCCTGACCATGCCCGATGCCCTGATCGACTTCAGGCAGGTGGAACGGCATCGGGGAGATGGTTTCCGGTTGCTGATCGAGCGGTTTGAACTCGGGCCGCGTGAACGGATCGCCATCGTCGGCCAGAGCGGTTCGGGCAAGAGCACCTGTCTCGATCTGCTGGCCATGACTCTCAGGCCGGACCGCGCCGCATCGATGACATTCTCAAGGGCCAACGGCGAGTTGCGCCCCATCCACGAACTCTGGCGCGATAACCGCCGCGCCGAGCTGGCGGGTCTGCGCGCGCGGCATTTCGGATACGTCCTGCAGACCGGCGGGCTGGCCCCGTTCCTCAGCCTCTTCGAGAACGCCATGCTGTCGCGCCGGCTGCTGGGCCTGTCCGGCGGCGGGCCGATCCGGCGGCTTTCGGAGCAGCTGGGGATCTCGCACCTGCTGTCGCGCAAGCCCCGGCAGGTTTCCATCGGCGAGCGGCAACGCGCCGCGGTCGTCAGGGCACTGGCGCACGAACCGTCCATCGTTCTCGCGGACGAACCGACCGCCTCGCTGGATCAGTCCAACGCCGAAGAGGTCATGCGCCTGCTGACCGAAGCTGCAGCGGAGGCCGATACGGCGCTGATCGTGGTGACGCACGACCGGGATCTCGCCGGCTGCTTCGGTCTTGAACTGGTCGAATGCATCCATGATCCGGCGACCCGGACATCCTCGATCGAGCGGGTGGCGGCATGAGACTGCGTCCCGTGCATCTGGGCCGCCTGGCCCTGTCGGACCTGCTGGACGAATGGCCGATCGCCTTCGCGGTCACGCTGGCCATTGCGGCCGTGCTGGCCCCGTTGCTGGTGCTCAGCGGGCTTCAGTCGGGCGTCGTCGGAGAAATCTTCGACCGGCTGCGTGCGGACCCCGCGATGCGCCGTATCACCCTGGACGCGACCGGCGCCAAGCGCTTCGACGCGGACTGGTTCCGTATGATGCGGGATCGGGAGGACGTGGCGTTCATCATGCCGTCGACCCGCTTTGCCGCAGCGCAGGTCGAGATCACGCCCGCGGACAGGGACGGGGCGCGCCCGATGCGTGTCTCACTGACACCGACCGGCCCGGGCGACCCGGTATTCGCGCCGGAAGGTGTCGACCTGGATGCGCTGGACGATGTGCTGATCAGCGCTGCCGTCGCATCGCAGGGCGAACTGAAGGTCGGCGACCGGCTGTTCCTGGATGTCGAGCGCCGCAGGGCGAACGGACGCGTGGAGGCGGCGGGACTGGATGCCTTCGTGCGGGACATTGCCAGACCCGAGGCCCATGGCGGAACCGTCGTCTTCGTCAGACCCGAACTGCTGCAGGCCATCGAGGCATTCCGCGATGGTTTCGCCGCGCCGGAGCTGGGATTCGAGACCGGAGAGGCGCGGGCGACGCGCGATGTCTTCCCGAACTTCCGGCTTTACGCCCGCCGGATCGAGGATGTTGCCGGACTGGCCGCATGGCTGCGCACCGACCAGGGGTTGAGCGTCAGCGCGCAGGAGGCCCGTATCGGATCGGCCATCGAACTGGACAGCAACATCAGTGCGGTGCTGCAGGCAATCATCGTGCTGGGCGTCGTCGGACTTGCCGGCAGTCTGGCGGCGATCCAGTGGGCGGCGGCGGCGCGCAAGCGACGGACCATCGCGATGCTGTCGCTGATCGGCTATGGCCGGTCGTGGCTGATCGGGTTCCCGGTGTTTCAGGGGCTGTTGCTCGCCGCCAGTGGCATACTCGCGGGAATTGCGCTTTCATGGGGCGCTGCGACGTGGATCAACCAGTATTTCGCGGGCAGTTTCGGGGCGACCGGTGAGGCGTGCCGCATCACGTTTGCCGCGATGTTGAGCGGTGCGGGGGTGGTGGTCCTGTTCTCCCTGCTGCCCGCCGGGCTGATCGGTGTTCATTTCAACCGTCTGGAGCCGAGCGATGAAATCCGCGATATGTAAATCGCTGTTCGCCCTGACGGTCCTGGTCGTTCCGTTTGCGGCCGCCGCTGCGGACTGGAAGACCGAGAGCTACAATCCGGCACCGCTGGAGGGGGATCTGATCTTGCCGATGCCCTGCGGCGGAGCGATGGCGTTCCGCAAGGTGCAGGTGCCCAGCACCGGACTGCTGGACGATCAGCGCTTTACCATGGGTACGCTTGAGGAAGAGCAGGCCTATGCCGAGTTCCGGCGCAACGCCTGGCTGGCCGGCTCGTTTTCCGATCGCACGGATGAGAACTCGCGCTTCTACTATATGGGCAAGTACGAAGTCTCGAAGATGCAGTTCCAGGCGCTGTCCGGTACCTGTCCGGACCCGGCAGATGCCGATCTTGAGATGCCGGTCACCCGTGTCTCCTGGGCGGAGGCGGCCCTGTTCGCCGAAGGCTATTCCGACTGGCTGCTGAAGAACCGGAAGGATGCCGTGCCGTTCGAGGACGGCGCGCCGGGGTTTCTGCGGCTGCCGACCGAGGCCGAATGGGAATATGCGGCGCGCGGCGGCAGCAAGGTCAGCCCCAGCGCGTTCTCCGACCGGCTGCCGTTTCCGCAGAAGGATCTGGATGCCCACGTCATCCACGACGGCAATTCCTATCGCGAACTGAACCTGATCGGCACCCGGGCATCGAACCCGCTGGGCATTCACGACATGCTGGGGAATGCCGCCGAGATGACCATCGACCCCTTCCGGCTGAATGTCGTGACACGGCTGCATGGCCGGGCCGGGGGGTTTGCGCTGCGCGGCGGCAGTTACCGCACCCGCCCGACCGAGGTCCGGACCAGCGATCGCGAGGAATTTCCGCCGGTCGATGAACGCGGCATCCGGCGGCCCGATACTGCCGGCTTCCGGCTGGTCATGACCGCACCGGCCCTGCCGAGCCGCGCGAGCATTGATACCGTCCGCAAGGACTGGGAGAAGCTGCCGCAGGAGAATGAAGCGCCGTCGAACACCGGAAAGCTTGCGGACGAACAGGCGGATCCCGTGAAGGAAGCCCGTGCGCTGGCGGACGCAACTGCCGATGCCGAGGTGAAGCGTCGGCTGGAAAACCTGTCCGTGGTGATCGCCGAGAGCATTCGCACACGCAACGAACAGCGCGACCGGGCAGCGCGCGAACTGTTGTCGAACGCGGTCTTCGCCGCCCGTCGCGTGACGACCGATATCCGCATCGTCGACCGATGGGCGCAGCTGGCCAGATCGACCGGCGATGCAGACCGGCGCAGCCGCTACGAGAAGAACCGTGACGAGGATCAGCAGGTGCTGGACTTCAATCTGGGTTACTATATGGACCGGCTGACAACCATTGCGGGCGAATATGGCCCTGCCACGCTGTCGTCCCAGGCCGGTGCGCTGAAGGCGGGTTATCGCGCGCGGGGGCTGACGACGCTGCCGCCGCTGACCGATGGTGTGCTGGCCCATGTCGAGGCAGTGCGCACGTCCGGTACGCAGGCCCGGGACGATGTGCTGACGTCGCTGAAGCAGCTGGCGAAAGCGGCTGAGGAGTAGAGGAGAACGGGTATGGATCTTTCATTTCGAACCGTCGGGAGGGGGGTCGCTGTCGGCCTTCTGTCGCTGTCGGTGTTGGTTGGCGGGTGTGCCACGAATGGCGATACAGGCCAGTCCAATCCGTTCGATTTCCTGGCTTCCGACAGCGCGGACAATCCGAATCTGACGCCGGAAGAGCGGGCGCTTCGGAAAGATGCGGAGATTTTCAACGAGACGGTCTTCGGGGGCGCGGCCACCGGCGCGGCGCTGCTTGGCGGCCTTTGCGTGGTGGGCGCGCTGCTGGGGAACAACAATTCGCTGGGCCGTTGCGCGGTTCTGGCCGGTGTCGGCGCGGCGGTGGGTGCCGTGGATGGCTATCTGGTCGCAAAGCGGCAGGAAGCAGCGCGCAAGCAGGTGCGTGAAATCGATCTGGTCACGCAGGAGATGGAAGAGAAGAATGTCAAGCTGCGCCGGCTGGTCGCCACATCGAAGAAGGTGGTCGAGCAGAACCGGGAACGCATCCGCGACGTGCAGATCAAGGTCGCGCAGAATCAGGCCCGGCAGGACGAACTGCGGATCGAAAAGGAACGCCTGGAATCCAACATCGACGTCATGGACGAGACGATCGCCAGCCTGAAGAAGGAGCGTGAGAACTATCAGGATGTCGCTGATGATCTGACCAATGAAGGGCGCAACACGACAGCCCTGCGACAGGAGATTTCGGAGATGAATCAGCAGATCGCAGCCCTGGAACGCGAACGTAACGAGCTTGAACAGATCAACCGTGCCGTGAGGATTGGATGATGTATCTGAGATTTTTCAGCCGCGCAGGCATGATGGCGTCGGTCCTGATGATGGCTGTGGCCTGCACGACCTATACCCAGCAGAAGGCCGACGCGCTTTCGGGCGGGCCGGAACGCCGGGTGCAGGAGGCGAAACAGCGTCAGCAGGCGGCACAGGACGCCAATCTGGGTCTGAAGAGCGACCAGGAGGCGCTGGCCGAGGAACGCGAGATGCAGGAACAGCAGATCGTGGACCTGAACCGGCAGGTCCGGGACCAGGAGCAGGCGATCGCGCGCGCGCGGGCCGAGAACAGGATCAGCCGGGCAAAGGAGCAGCAACTCCGCGACCGGGTGCGGGATCTCGACCGGGATATTCAGGAAGCCGAGCTGCGACGGCTTTCGGCATCGGCGTCCGGGAACAAGGCCCAGGAACGGGCGCTGGAGTCGGAACTCGACCAGTTGAGAAGCAAGGCCCGTTCCCTGGATCGGGAAATCAGCGATCTCAGCAGTTGAGACCGCGGGTCACCAGCCCTCGTTCTTCAGAAAGTTCTGAGCGAGAAAGCGGTACATGTCGTTGATCGCCACGCGTGACGGTTCGGCGGCCCGCAGGTCGGTCTTCTTCCAGACCGGCTCGACTTCGCCCCAGACCAGCGTGTCGCGATGCAGTACATCCCGCGCGCGACGGATGTAACTGATCACCGAGGGCAGGTCCTGAAACGCGGACATGACCTCCGTGAACTGGTTTTCCACGCCCTCGAAAATGATGCGGTATTCGCGGATGGGGACGGCGACGATCTGGCGGGCGCGCAGCGCGACTTCCAGTGCCTGCCGGTCGTTCTTCAGCGTGGTCTGAACCAGATCCATGTCCTTCGGCAGTTTCGCGATCCAGCCGTAATAGCTGCGAAGCGCCTCGATATAGGCCATCTCGCGGCCCATCTGCTCCAGCATGCTGACAACCTGTTCGCTGTCGTCGAGCTGCAGAAGGCGGGCGGCGTCGCTGAAACCCTTCTGGATGTGCTGCTTCAGTTCGGGATTTTCCATCATCCGCGGCAGGGCCGCCGCAGTGGCCTCGGTCAGGTCCTGCTGTGTCGCCCAGGAAGCCAGGCGCAGCATCAGCTTGTCGCGCGCCCGGTCGTAGTGCTGGTCGTCGATTTTCCAGGAGGCGGTGCCGTCGATGATCTCGGTCGGGATGGCATCTCCCGGCGCGATGTGCTTGACGAACTTCAGCGCCTTCTCGGCTGCATTGAGAAGCTGATAGTCTTCCGTGTCCGCCGTGATACCGAATTCCTTCTTCACGACTTCCAGCGTCATGGCCGCATCAATGTCACCGAGGGGAATGTTCAGAACCGCCTTCCGGTCGGTGGACAGGGAGATGACCGCACCGTGGAGACCGAAGACCCGGTGCTTGAAGTCGAAACGTGTGAGATCGAGCGGCACAGATTTCGTTGACTGTGCCTTTGGACGGGTCTTGGGGACTGGTATCAGTTCAATTTCCACCTCCATACAGTGCCGCATCGGCGATTAAGGATTACTGAACGCGGTTGACGGCCCGCAGACGGCTGGGACCGAACGCTTTCTTAAGGGTGTTCCGACACAATGCACCCCCTGGAAACCCGCGCCGAAGGGTTTGGTGTGCGTTGGTCTCGCGGTTTCCAGGGGACGTTATCTGCTGCAGACCGGCGATGGGAACATGAACCTGACCACTGAAACCATGCGAGGACCTGCCCCGCGCCGCGGAGTCGTGCCCGGGGCTGTCGACCGCGGAAGAACCGGCCATGGCGGCGATATGGTGCAGGACAAGGTGATCGCCATCGGCGCATCGACCGGCGGCCCTGAAGCCATCGCCGAACTGCTGTCGCTTTCCCGCGGGCGCGTGGATGCTCCGATCCTGATCTGCCAGCACATGCCGGGCAACCTGACGGCGATTCTCGCTGCGACCCTGAGCCGCCAGACCGGACTGTTCTGTCACGAAGCCGTCGACGGAGAGGTCCCGGTTGCCGGCAGGGTCTATCTGGCGCCTGGCGGGTTTCACTTGCTGGTGGAACGCCGTTCCGCCAGGCCGGTACTGCGCCTTTCGACCGCGCCGCCGGTTCATTTTTTCCGGCCCGCCATCGATCCGCTGTTCGCGTCGGTTGCGGCCCTCTATGGATCGCAGGCGCTGGGCATCGTGCTGACCGGGCTGGGTGAGGATGGAACGATCGGCGCGCGTGCGCTGACCGACGCCGGCGCGACCGTCGCCGTGCAGGACCGGCAGTCCAGCCTGATCTGGGGCATGCCGGGTGCCGTGGTCAAGGCCGGTGCGGCCAGCGAAGTGGCTAGCCTTTCACGGCTCGCGGAACTGATGCGGCTGCCGCCTGCTGATCCGAAGTGGTGCTGAAAGCGGTGAAGGGCAGCCTCATGCGAGACCGCCCTTCACGTTGAACTTGCGACCCGGGCTGTCCGGGTGGCATGTTGTCAATCAGTTGCTGGCAACCTGTTCCTTGCTCTCGAAGCAGTTGGAGCGCATCTGTTCGTAGTTGCCGGCTTCGCGCATGGCGATGCGGAGTTCGGCACGGGCGGCCTTGCAGGCTTCCAGGCTGTCGTAGGCACCGAAATGAACGGTCGCCTCCGCCTGCATCTCGGCTTCCCAGTTGCGGACGTTGTAGTTGATCCGCTGCATGTCATAGGTCGTCAGCTCGGAAGCGGGCTTGACATTGTCCTTGATGGTTTCCAGGCCGTGATCCGAGGCGGGGGTGCCAATTCCGACGGCGGCAGCTACGAGCAGATAGTACATGTGTTTTCTCCAGGTCTTTGCGCCACTGTGACCAAGCGGCTTTCGTGATTTTCGAAAACCAGTTCAGCAAGCCGCGTGCCAACTCGGAGATTCGGCGTTTGTGACGGATGACACGGTCCGGACGCGACTTTCCGGTGCAATTCGAGAAGGCGGTACGATCCGGCATCCAGAACGTGACTGTTGCCCCGGCAAGCTTTGCCGCCATGCAGCGCCTGCACGTCAGGCGCTGCCGATCGCGGCTTTGCGCCTGCCTGCCGCCTCTTGTATATGTGTGGGATATCCAAAAATGCAGCGGGTGATGGAACGTGAGTGGCTCAGACAAGAAATCGATAGATGACTGGCGTGCGGCGGCGGAGAAGGAACTGCGCGGTCGCAGCCTCGACGATCTGACCTGGCACACGCCGGAAGGCATCGACGTCAAGCCGCTGTACACGGCCGAGGACACCGACGGTATCGATCATCTGAACAGCCTGCCGGGGTTTGCACCCTATGTCCGGGGCGTGCGCGCCAGCATGTATGCCAACCGGCCCTGGACGATCCGCCAGTATGCGGGTTTCTCGACCGCCGAGGAGTCCAATGCCTTCTACCGGCGTAATCTCGAAGGCGGCCAGCAGGGGCTGTCGGTTGCCTTCGATCTCGCCACCCATCGCGGTTATGACAGCGATCATCCGCGCGTCATGGGCGACGTGGGCAAGGCGGGTGTCGCCATCGATTCCGTCGAGGACATGAAGATCCTGTTCGATCAGATCCCGCTGGATCAGGTGTCGGTGTCGATGACCATGAACGGCGCGGTGCTGCCCTGCATGGCCGGCTACATCGTCGCGGCGGAAGAGCAGGGCGTGACGCCGGACAAGCTGGCCGGAACCATTCAGAACGACATCCTGAAGGAGTTCATGGTTCGTAACACCTATATCTATCCGCCCGAGCCCTCCATGCGGATCGTGTCGGATATCATCGGCTACACGGCCGAGAACATGCCGAGGTTCAACTCGATCTCGATCTCCGGCTACCACATGCAGGAAGCCGGTGCGACGCAGGTTCAGGAGCTGGCCTTCACGCTGGCGGACGGTCTGGAATATGTCCGCACCGCGGTGAACAGCGGCCTGGACATCGACAAGTTCGCCCCGCGTCTGAGTTTCTTTTTCTGCATCGGCATGAACTTCTTCATGGAAGTGGCCAAGCTGCGGGCGGCGCGCCTGTTGTGGCATCGCATCGTCAGCCAGTTCGATCCCAAGGATGAACGTTCGACGATGCTGCGCACGCATTGCCAGACCTCGGGTGTCAGCCTGACCGAGCAGGACCCCTACAACAACGTCATGCGCACGACCATCGAGGCGATGGCGGCGGTGCTGGGCGGGACGCAGTCACTGCACACCAATGCGCTGGACGAGGCGATCGCGCTGCCGACGGATTTCTCGGCACGGATCGCGCGGAACACGCAGCTCGTCCTGCAGGAGGAAACGGGCATCCCGAAGGTCGTGGATCCGCTGGGCGGTTCCTATTACGTCGAGGCGCTGACCAACAAGCTGGCCGAGGACGCCTGGGCACTGATCCAGGAAGTCGAGGAACTGGGCGGCATGACCAAGGCCGTGGCCGAAGGCATGCCGAAGCTGCGGATCGAGGAGTCGGCCACCAAGCGTCAGGCCCGCATCGACCGCGGCGAAGAAGTCATCGTTGGCGTGAACAAGTACAAGCCGACGCAGGACAATTCGCCGGACGTGCTCGACATCGATACGACCAAGGTCCGTGAGGCGCAGATCGCGCGCCTGAAGCGCATCCGCGAAACCCGTGACGAGGACGCCTGTCAGGCCGCGCTGAAGGCACTGACCGAAGGGGCCCGCGGCGATGCCAACCTGCTTGCGCTGTGCGTCGACGCGGCGCGCGCGCGGGCGACCGTCGGGGAAATGTCCGATGCGATGGAAGAGGTCTTCAGCCGTCATCGTGCCGAGATCCGCTCGGTCTCAGGGGTTTACGCGGCCGCCTATGAGGGCGACGAGGGCTTTGCCAAGATCGGCAGGGATATCGAGGCCTTTGCCGAGGCCGAAGGCCGCCGCCCGCGCATGCTGGTTGTGAAGATGGGGCAGGACGGTCACGACCGTGGTGCCAAGGTCATCGCCACCGCCTTCGCCGATATCGGCTTCGATGTCGATGTCGGCCCCCTTTTCCAGACGCCCGAAGAGGTCGCACGGGATGCGGTCGAGAACGACGTGCACGTGATCGGCGTCTCGTCGCTGGCAGCGGGGCACAAGGCGCTGGTGCCGGCCCTGATGCAGGCGTTGAGGGATCAGGACGCCGAGGACATTCTGGTGATCTGCGGCGGCGTGATTCCGGCGGGCGATTACGAGATGCTGAAGGAGCAGGGTGTTTCGGGCATCTATGGACCAGGCACGCACATCCCGGCTGCGGCTGCGGAAATCCTGGAACTGGTCAGCAACGCGCGCCGTCCCGAAGCTGCTGAATAGCGCCAGCAGATGTTCCGGCGCGCGCGCCGGCCCGATTGATCCCGTTTGAGGTGATGACATGCGTATGAGTTTCTTGTCCCGGGCTGCCGGTCTGGCATGTCTGGCCGGAGTGGCAGCCGTTGCTGCATTTCCGGCAGCCGCGCAGCAGGGCAAGTGCCCCGAACCGGGCGCTAACAGCTTCTCCGTCGTGCGCGATCAGCCTTTCATCAAGGCCGATGTGCAGCGTGATGGCAGCCAGATCATGGTCAAGACCACATCCGTGGTCGATGGCAAGACATCCCAGGTTCAGACCCGGTTCGATCGTGGTCTCCTGCCGGTGATCCGTGCGGACCAGAGCGGCCTCATCCGCCAGAGCTTCGGGCCTATCCCGGATGATTTCTGGAGCTTTACCGTCGGTCAGGAAATTTCGGTCCCCGTTACGGTCGACATGCGCGGCCAGGAAAAGTTCGAAGGCACGCACCGGATCACGGTCGAGAGCATCCGGACGCTGGCCGTGGGCGATTGCGAGTATGACGTGGCCATGCTGCTGCAGGACACGGATCTGGGCTTTACCCGGCTGGTGTTCCGGCAGGCCTATTCACCCCGCCTCGGGTTCGTGCTCGCGGCCCAGAGGATTGATCCGGCGAACGGGGAAACGCTGTCCTTCGTTTCCTATGACCGGATCGAGGCGCAGTAGGACTTGAACCGCGCCCGCTTTCCTGTCTGTGCGCCGTGCTGAACAGCCTGCAAACCCTCATTCTGGTTCTGACCGTGCTGGCCACAGCGGTGATGGCGGCATCGGCAGCGATTCAGGCCGTACGCAGCGAATTCGATCCCGTCGGGGCCATCTTCCTTTCCGTGGTCACAGCCGTAGGCGGCGGAACGCTGCGCGATCTGCTGATCGGGGCGACGCCGGTTTTCTGGCTGCAGGATGTGACCTACCTGACCACGGCAGTGCCCGTCGGCCTGATCACCTTCTTTCTGGCGCGGCGGATGGCGATCGGGACGGGCCGGCGGCAGAAGCTGCTGGCCTATCTGGATGCCGTGGGGCTGGCGCTGTTCACGCTGGTCGGCATCAAGGTCGCGCTGGCCAACGGCATTCCGGCCCATTTCGCCGTCGTGCTCGGCTGCATCACGGGGATCGGGGGCGGCATGTTCCGGGATGTGCTGTGCGGGTTCACGCCGATTGTCCTGCGCAAGGATCTGTACGCCACGCTCTCGCTGGCAGGCGGCGCGCTTTACATCCTGTTGTCGGAATATCTGACGGACCAGATCAGCGTCACCGTCGCCTTTCTGGTGATTGCCATCTCGCGCATCATCGTCGTCGCCCGGACGCCGGTCGAGACCGTCTAGCTTTCGGTTTCCTCGCGCAGCAGTTCGATCTCCAGCCATTCCTCTTCCGCCGCGGAGTGGCGGGCGAGGGCGGCTTCCAGTTCGACCGTGACCGCCTTGAAACGGTCCGGATCCCGGGTGAACAGCGTGGGATCCTCGATCTCCGCCTGCAACCTGCCAACCTTCTTTTCCAGCGTTGCGATTTCGCCCGGCAGTTTCTCCAGCGCGTACTTCTGCTTGTTCGTCAGGCGTGGCGCTGGTTTCCGGTTCTCTGCGGTGGTCGGCTGTTTCTTCTTCGACGGCGCCGAGGATCGGGCCTTCTCCGGAGTGCTGGCCCTGCGCTGCCGCATCATGTCTGTATAGCCGCCGGCGTAGACCTGCCAGCGCCCATCCCCCTCATAGGCCACCGTCGAGGTGACGATCCGGTCGATGAAGTCGCGATCGTGGCTGACCAGCAGCACCGTGCCGGCGTAGTCGGACAGGATTTCCTGCAGCAGGTCCAGCGTTTCGATGTCCAGATCGTTTGTCGGTTCGTCGAGCACCAGCAGGTTCGAGGGGCGGGCGAGGGCGCGGGCCAGCATCAGACGGCCCCGCTCCCCGCCGGAAAGGGCCGAGATCGCGGTGGGCCGCTGCTTCGGGTCGAACAGGAAGTCCTTCATGTAGCCGATCACGTGGCGCGGCGTGTCGCCGACCATCACCTGATCGCCGCCGCCGCCGGTCAGCGCATCGCCCAGCGACATGTCCGGGTCGAGACTTTCCCGCCGCTGGTCCAGCGTCGCCACTTCCAGTTTGGTGCCGATGCGGACGGTGCCGCTGTCGGGCTCCAGATCCTTCAGCAGCATCTTCAGCAGCGTCGTTTTGCCCGCGCCGTTGGGACCGACGACACCGATCCGGTCGCCGCGCAGCACGCGCAGGCTGAAATCGCTGACGATGGGACGTTGGTCGTAGGTCTTGGAAATGCGTTTGGCTTCCAGCACCAGCTTGCCCGAGGCCTGCGCCTCGGACGCCTCCATCTGCACCTTGCCCTGCGCGCGGTCGAAGTTGCGCCGGGTGTCGCGCAGATCGTGCAGCGCCCGCAGGCGGCCCATGTTGCGCTTGCGACGGGCGGTGACGCCCTTGTGCAGCCAGTCGGTCTCGGACGCGATCTTGCGGTCCAGCTTGTGGAGCTGTTCCTCCTCCATCTCGATGGTCTCGTCGCGCCAGGCCTCGAAATGGGTGAAGCCCTTTTCCAGCTTCCGGGTCGTCGCGCGGTCCAGCCAGATCACGGCGCCCGTCAGGTTCTGCAGGAACCGGCGGTCATGGCTGATGATCACGATGGCCGAATTCATGCCCTTCAGCTCGGCTTCCAGCCACTCGATGGCGGGCAGGTCCAGATGGTTCGTCGGTTCGTCCAGCAACAGGATATCCGGATTGGGGGCCAGCGCCTGAGCCAGCGCCGCGCGTCGCGCCTCGCCGCCGGAGAGATTTTCCGGATCCTCGTCGCCGGTCAGGCCGAGCTGTTCCAGCAGATAGCTGGCGCGATAGGGATCGTCGCCCCCGGTCAGACCGGCCTGCACATACGCCATCACCGTCGCATGACCGGCCAGATCCGGTTCCTGCCGCAGATACCGGATCGTGGTGCCGGGCTGGCGGAAGATGTCGGCCTCGTCCGCATCGACCGTACCGGCGGCGATCTTCAGCAGTGTGGATTTGCCGGACCCGTTGCGTCCGACCAGCGCCAGCCGCTCTCCGGCCTCGACAGCCAGTTCTGCACCGTCCAGCAAGGGCTTGCCGCCGAAGGTCAGGTGGACATCACGAAGGTGGAGAATGGGGGGCATGAATTACGGGCAATCCAGTTGTGTCATCCCCGCCAAAGCGCGGGGATCGGGTTCAGGACAGATCTCCAATCGGCACCCGATCCCCGGGTCTCACTGCGTTCGATCGGGGATGAAGCGGGGCGACGCCTGTTATTTTCTATCCCACCAGCTTCTTGTAGCGAATCCGGTGCGGCTGGTCGGCATCGTCGCCCAGGCGTCGTTTGCGGTCGGCTTCGTAGTCGTCGAAGTTGCCTTCGAACCATTCAACGTGGCTGTCGCCCTCGAAGGCCATGATGTGTGTGACGATGCGGTCCAGGAAGAAGCGGTCATGGCTGATGACCAGCGCGCAGCCGGCGAAGCTCTCCAGTGCCTCTTCCAGCGCCCGCAGGGTCTCGACATCCAGATCGTTGGTTGGTTCGTCCAGCAGCAGGACGTTTGCGCCCGAACGCAGGGTCTTGGCCAGATGCACGCGGTTGCGCTCACCGCCCGAAAGCTGTCCCACCTTCTTCTGCTGGTCGCCGCCCTTGAAGTTGAACGAGCCGACATAGGCGCGCGACTGCATCTGCCGTTTGCCCAGTTCGATCACGTCCAGCCCGTCGGAGATTTCCTCCCAGACATTCTTGTTGGGATCCAGTGCGCCACGGCTCTGGTCCACATAGCCCAGCTTGACCGTGTCACCGATCTTGATGGTGCCGCTGTCCGGTTCTTCCTGCCCTGTGATCATCCGGAACATGGTGGACTTGCCCGCACCGTTCGGACCGATGATGCCGACGATGGCGCCCGGCGGGATCTTGGCGGTGAAATCGTCGATCAGGAACTTGTCGCCGAAGGCTTTCGAGACGCCGTCGAACTCGATGACGTTGCCGCCCAGACGCGGTCCCGGCGGGATGTAGATCTGCATGTCGGCACGACGCTGCTCGCTGTCGGCGGACAGCAGTTCCTCGTAGGCCGAGATGCGGGCCTTCGACTTGGCCTGCCGGGCGCGGGGGCTCTGGCGCATCCATTCCAGTTCCTTGGCCAGGGTGCGCTGACGTGACTTGTCCTCGCGCTCTTCCTGCTTCAGGCGCTTTTCCTTCTGTTCCAGCCAGCCGGAATAGTTGCCCTCGTAGGGAATGCCGCGCCCACGGTCGAGTTCCAGAATCCACCCGGCGACGTTGTCCAGGAAGTAGCGGTCATGGGTGACGGCCACGACCGTGCCGGGATAGTCGTCCAGGAACCGCTCCAGCCATAGCACGCTTTCGGCGTCCAGGTGGTTGGTCGGCTCGTCGAGCAGCAGCATGTCGGGGCGCGACAGCAGCAGACGGGCCAGCGCGACACGGCGGCGTTCACCGCCCGACAGTTTCTCCACGCTCCAGTCGCCGGGCGGGCAGCGCAGCGCGTCCATGGCGATCTCGACCTCGCGGTCCAGATCCCACAGGTTCATGGCGTCGATCTGTTCCTGCAGCTTGCCCTGTTCCTCGATGGTGGCATTCATCTCGTCGTCGTCCATGCGTTCCGCGAACTTCATGGAGACCTCGTTGTAGCGGTCCAGAATGGCTTTCTTTTCAGCCACGCCGTCCATCACGTTTTCTAGGACGCTCTTGGCTTCATCCAGCTCCGGCTCCTGACGCAGATAGCCGACATTTACGCCATCGGCCGCCCAGGCCTCGCCGTTGAACTCGGTGATGTCGCCTGCCATCACCTTCAGCAGCGTCGATTTGCCCGATCCGTTGATACCTAGGACGCCGATCTTCGCGCCGGGCAGAAACGACAGGTGGATGTCTTTCAGGACAGTCTTTCCGCCGGGCCAGGTCTTGGACAATCCCTGCATGGTGTAGACGTACTGATAGGCCATGGACATGTTCTCCGACCGAGGGACAAGGGGGAAGCCGCCTTCTAGCCGATGGCGTCATGAGAGGCAATTGGCAGAACCCCTGTCAGGCGGGTTTCATTGCCAATGGCTGAACGCCAGCAGCATGTCGATCGCCACGCCGTCGGTGGACAGCGGCAGATCGATACTCTCCAGCGTGATGAAGTTCCGCTCGTTGTCGGGCGCGCCGGCGACGGTGCGGCAAGGCTGACCGGTTGTCAGCGCGGTCCTGGGGCCGATGGTGAGTGTCTCGAAATGCTCTTCGGAGTATAACTCGCTCCAGACCCGTCCCGTGGAATCGCGTCCCATCACACCGGTCACATGCGTGCCGATCAGCCGCCATCTGAAATCGGGTGGATTCGTGCTGATGATGTCGATCAGCAGAACATAGGGCAGCAGGTGCCGGGGCATCGTCAGCGGATCGACGTCCCGGCGCAACGGGTATGGCCGTTCGCCGCGCAGCCGATCCCAGTAGGCGGCACCATCGCGGATGATCCGGCTTTCGAACGCCGTATCCTTCTCGTCTGCGGCGGGCAGTCCGGTCTGGACCTCTGGATGTTTTGACAGGATAGACACTGTGTCCTGCTTGCCTCCGGCGTCGTAGAGTTCATTCGGGTTGCGCTGGGCTGCGAATGTCTGCCTACGACTAGCAAGAATCGGGAGGAGATGGAAATGCGCGCGCATGACAGAAAGGCACAACTGGCCAACAGCGGGCATCATTGTCACTGTGCGTCGCTGCGGAGTTCGTTCCTGAGAGGTCCCGGCCATGGATGCTGACAGACTTGCCCGACTGAGAGAGAAATATGCCGACGCGCTGGGCGGGGACGTGCACGATCCGGCCATGAAAAAGGTCGTCGACCTGGTTTTCGCGGACCCGCAGCGCCGCAAGCCGCCCTATTCGGGCATTCCGACCCTGCTGGATGCGAAGATGGCCGAAGGGCTCGACGGATTGGATGTCGCCCTGATCGGCGTGCCGATGGATCTGGGGGTGACCAACCGCCCCGGTGCGCGCTTCGGCCCGCGTGCCCTGCGTGACATCGAGCGGATCGGTCCCTACCACCACGTCCTGAAGCGTGCACCTTTCGCTGAAATGACAGTGGCCGATGTCGGTGACGTGCCCTTTCGCAGCCGGTTCAGCCTGGACATGTGCATGGAAGATATCGAAAGCTATTACCGGGACGTGAAGGCCGCAGGAGTGCGGCCCCTCTCCGTCGGCGGGGATCATTCCATCACCTATCCGATCATGCGGGCGCTCGGCGCGGATCGACCGCTCGGCATGGTGCATATCGACGCCCACTGCGATACCGGCGGCGAGTACGACTACTCGAAGTTTCACCATGGCGGCCCGTTCCGGCAGGCCGTGCTGGACGGCGTGCTGGACCCGGAACGCTGCATCCAGATCGGCATCCGCGGATCCTCGGAGATGATCTGGGAGTTTTCCTACGACGCCGGGATGACGGTGCTGCATGTCGAGGATGTCGGGCGGATGGGCATCGATGCGGTCGTGGCGAAAGCGCGCGCGGTCGTCGGCGCGGGGCCGACCTATGTCACATTCGATGTGGACGGCATCGATCCGGCGTTCACACCGGGGACCGGTACGCCCGAAGTGGGTGGGCTGACGCCGCGCGAGGCACAGGGCATTCTGCGCGGTCTGGATGGTCTCGATATCGTCGGTGGCGATGTGGTCGAGGTTGCCCCGCAGTACGACCCATCAACCAACACTGCGCTGACAGCCGGACAGATTCTTTTCGAGATTCTGACCGTCATGGTCCGCCGGTCACCGAATGAAGCGGACGGTCTGCGCCATTCTGTCTCTTAGAAGCGCGCGCGTTTCAGGTCATATTCGGCGCGGGATCACATAACGGATTGAGGAGAACACCATGTCGAGTGAAGGACTTCACGCCCCCCGCGAACGTCTCAGCAAGAAGACGCTGCACATGCACCACGCGATCGTTTCCCTGATGGAAGAGATGGAGGCCGTCGACTGGTACCAGCAGCGGGCCGACGATTGCGATGATGAATCGCTGAAGGAAATCCTGTTGCACAACATGCGAGAGGAGATGGAGCACGCGGCCATGGTGATCGAATGGATCCGCCGCAACAGCGACGAATTCGACGGCTTTCTGAAAGAGTTTCTGTTCAAGGACGGCGAGATCGCCGATCACTGACGGTCGGGATCATGATGTCGGCAGTCATCTCCCGGGCCTACGGTCTGCTGGCAGCGGATGACGAGGGGCGCGTCTGCAAGGACATCCCGGAAAGCGCCTGCAACGATCAGCCGCAGAACTTCATGCGGCATGTTGTGGCCCTGTCATCGACCAAGCTGGGTGACGGCATTTTCGACCCGAAGCTCGTGTTGACGTGGCTGATGGGCGCGCTCGGGGTGCCGGTCTACCTGACCGGTGCGCTGGTGCCCCTGCGCGAGGCAGGCGCATTGCTGCCTCAGCTTTTCACGGCGGCCTATATCCGATCCATGCCGCAGCGCAAATGGGTCTGGGCCGCGGGCGCGGTGGTTCAGGGTCTGTGTGCTGCCGGCGTCGGCGCTGCGGCACTGACACTGGAAGGTGCGACCGCCGGATGGGTGATCGTGGCGCTGGTGGCGATCTTTGCCATCGGCCGCAGTGTGTGCTCGGTCAGCTACAAGGACGTGCTGGGCAAGACGGTCTCCAAATCCACCAGAGGCACGGCGACCGGCACGGCGGGCAGCGTTGCGGCGGTCGGGGTGCTTCTGTTCGGAATTCTGATCGGATTCGAGATCGTTCCGCTGGAACCGCTCACGATTGCCATCGCACTGTTCGTTGCAGCCTGTCTGTGGGGTTTTGCGGCACTGGTTTTCACGACACTCGCTGAAGAGAAAGGCGCGACGGAGGGCGGTGGAAATGCGTTCGGCGTCGCCGTGCAGCAGTTCGGCCTGCTGACCGAAGATCGTCAGCTGGTGCTTTTCATCGCAGTCCGCGGACTGCTGGTGTCGACGGCGCTGGCACCGCCTTACCTGCTGGCCCTGACCGGATCCGATGAAGCGCGGTCACTGGGCGATCTGGGCCAGTTCGTCATTGCGTCGTCGGTTGCCGCGATCATCGGCGGCTATGTCTGGGGGCGCCTGTCGGACCGATCCAGCCGCAAGACACTGATTGCCTCCGGCGTGCTGGCTGCCGCGACCCTGCTGACGACCGCCGGTGCGGAAATCACCGGGAATGCCGGGCTGGCCTTCCTGCTGCCCGGATTGCTGTTCGTGCTGATGCTGTCCTATCAGGGCGTTCGGCTTGCCCGGTCGACGCACCTGACCGACATGGCCACGCAGGATACGCGCGCGGCCTACACGGCGCTGTCCAACACGATCATCGGCGTGCTGCTGCTCGCGGCGTCCGGCGTCGGAGTCCTCGCAGCGGCGTTCGGAACGCTTTTCGTGCTGTTCCTGTTCGCGGGTATGAGCATTGCCGCCGCCCTGCTGGCAATCGGTCTCGACGAAGTACAGGCCGACGGATGACCGACATTCACAGCAGCATACATCACGCGCTGTCTGTCATGCTGGACGTGGCGGCGCGACCTGTCTCGTCAATCCGGCTGGAAACGCTCTTCAGGGAACTGTCAGATCCGTCGTCTGCCGATCTGCCTTTCGAGATCGAGGACCTGATCTGGGCCGTCTGGCACGATCATCATGACCGAGAGCCTGCGGAGTTGATGGAGCGGGTGATTGGTCACATTGCGGCCCGCAGCGACGATGACGCCGAAGAGGGGTTGAGCGTACTGCTTCAGCGCTGGCCCGACTGGGCCGAGCCCTGGAACAAGCGGGCGACGCTGCGCTTCCTGCAGGGGCGGGATGCCGAAAGCGTCGCTGATATCGCCGAGACCCTGCTGCGAGAACCGAGACACTTCGGCGCGCTGGCGGGCTTCGGGCAGATATGTCTGCGCAACGGCGATGATCGTTCGGCGGCGCTCGTCTTCGATCGTGCCCTTGAGGTCAACCCGCACATGTCCCAGATCAGAGGTCTGCGAGCACGCCTGGGTGCTGGCCGGCAGGAGATGAACTGAACGATGCTCAAACTGTTTTTAGCCGGTCTGGCCATTTCGATGGCGACCCTGACGGTGGGGTGCTCGGGTCCGGCACCGTCCCAGGCCGCCGAGACCTCACTTGAGGGAGCGATCCTGAACCCGTCTACAGGCGACCGCCTGTCGTTCGAGGATGTTCTGGAAGAGGCCCGCGCGGCGCGCTTCGTGATGCTGGGCGAGAAACACGACAATCCGGCCCACCATCGTATGCAGGCGCGGATACTGGAAGGTATTGCCGCCGACGGCAGAAAACCCGCCGTCGTGTGGGAGATGATTCCCTTTTCGAAGGAGGCGGTGCTTGCCGCCTACCTGTCGGGTGACAGCGCGACGCCCGCAGGTCTGGGCGCGGCACTGAACTGGGACGCGAGCGGCTGGCCGGACTGGGTCTTCTATCAGCCGATCGCGAAAGTCGCGATGGATGCAGGGCTGAAGCAATATGCCGGCAATATCGACAGCGCGTACGTCAGATCGGTGGCCCGCGAAGGATTTTCCGGACTGCCGGATCCGACCTCCCGTACGCTGGCAAGCAAGGCCCGCTGGACCGAGAACGATGAAACCGCGCTGAACGCCGATCTGGTCGACAGCCATTGCGGTTTCATGCCCGACGGCATGCTGGGGCCGATGAACAGTGTGCAGCGCGGGCGGGATGCTGTGATGGCCGCCAGCCTGCTGGAGGCTGACGTCGGCGACGGGGCTGTGCTGATCGCGGGCAATGGCCATGTGCGGGCGGACCGGGGTGTGCCGCGTTATCTGGAGCCGGAACGGAATGTTCTGTCGATCGGCCTGATCGAGGCGGTGGACGGCGAAACCGACCCCATGGCCTATCTCGAGGCGGTGGATCAGTTCGACATTGTCATCTTCACATCCCGGGTGGAGACACCAGATCGCTGTGCAGAACTGGAAAAGAGGTTCGGCAAGCAGAACTAGGGCGGAAACAGTCTGAATGGAACCATTCACACTGTTTTCAAGAATGGCAACCACCTGTGCGAGTTGCGTTATTTCGATTTCATGGTGATTCCATGAAAACGAAAAACGCTCTAGTCAGCATCGCTCGGTGTAACCGCCGGCATATCCGGCGCACGCGGGATTGACGCTTTCTGGGTCGAGCGGTTCAGGCTCGGCACATGCAGACAGCAGAGCGAATGCGATCGCGACAGGCAGCAAATGGACGATGCGCAGCATGATTATCACCTCCAGTACTGACACGGGTACGAAACGATGAAGCTGAATGGACCATGGTCGGAAGAGAAAATCGGTGCCTATCTGGGCGAGACGCGCCTGCCGGTCAGACTCGCAGCAGCCGGAACTTCAGGCGGACCCATGGTGGTGTCGCTTTGGTATCTGTGGCGTGACGGTGCGCTGTGGTGCGCATCGACGGACAATGCCGCGGTCGTGAAATCGCTGAAGAAGGATCCCGTGTGCGGCTTCGAGGTGGCGCGGGAAATGCCGCCCTATTTTGGGGTTCGCGGACAGGGCCGGGCGGAGATTCTCGACGATGGCGACGGTCTGCTGCGCGAACTCTATGCCCGCTATGGCGGCGCCCCGGATCACGGTTTTGCCGACTGGCTGCTGAACCGGGACGAAAGGGAAGTCGCGATCCGTATCGCGCCCGACCGCATGATGAGCTGGGACTACCGCGACCGGATGCGTGGTGCTTTCACGCCCGAGGCGGACGACTGAAGCGCCCTGTTCCGATCAGGCAGGCTTGCGCGTGTCGAAACTGATCTTCTCGTCCTGATAGTAGCGACTGTGCCAGATGCCCTCGCCGGGCTCGTCACCGACCGGCAGGCGCCAGGTACGGACCTTTGCATCGGCCAGCACGACGCGAAAAAGTCCCCGGCGTTCGTTGATCGTGTTGTCGACATAATCGTCCGCATCCTTCGCGGGCACATAGCGCCGTGCCATGTCCCGGTAGAGGTCGCGCCATGCATCATCCTCGCCCACGTCGTGGACCAGTTCGGCGACGCCGTCGATCATGACCTTGCGATAGGGCAGGGGCTGCTCGTCGATCACCAGCGATACGCGTGGATCGTTGCGCAGGCAGGCGAACCACTCCGCCTTTTCGCGCGGCGTGAACCAGATGGCACCGTCGTGATGGATGAACCAGAGCGGAGTCACCAGCGGGCTGCCGTCCGGCCTCACCACGGCGATCTTCATGATCACGCGCTTTTCCTGCAGGAAGGTTTCGCGTTCTTCTCTGGTGAGACGGGGCATGCGGGTTTCCTCAGGCTGCCTTCGAGCGGCGATCATCGCCCCGATAGGCGTCCGGGTCCACCTCACGCGTCATCTCCCAGTAGTCGACCAGGCGGAAGGGCGTGACCGAATACACGCGCCCCGCCTTGTTCCGGTAATAGGTCGACATGCCCGGATGCGACCAGACCATCTTCTCATGCCTTTCGTCGACTTTCGCGCACCAGTCTTCCTGGGCGTCCATCGTGGCCTCCAGGACCTCGGGGCCGCCGTCCATCATCAGCTTCAGCGCCTGCGTGATGTAGTGGGCCTGACATTCGGCGATGAAGATCGCGCTGCCGCCGTGGCCCAGGCCGGTGTTCGGACCCTGCATGATGAACATGTTGGGGAAGTTCGGAACCGAAATGCCCAGGTAGGCCCGTGCATCCTCGTCGGCCCACTGGTCCTCCAGACTGATGCCGTCGCGCCCGGTCAGATTGAGGCGCGCCGCCATCAGCGACAGTTTGAAGCCGGTTGCGATGATGACGATATCGGCTTCCCGCTCGGTGCCGTCGCGCGTGCGAATGCCTTTTGTCGTGATGCGGTCGATGTCATCGGTGATCAGTTCCGCCTGCGGCCTCTTGATGGCCCTGTACCAGCCATTGTCGAGCAGGATTCGCTTGCCGTAGGGCGGGTAGTCCGGCATCGATTTCTCGATCAGATCGGGTCGGTCGGCGAGTTCCTTCCTGATGTGCTCGGCCATCTCGATCCGATGCCGTTCGTTGGCGCGGTTCAGCGATCGCTCGGGGTGTTCCCAGTCCGGATCGATGAACAGTGTCGGCAGCAGACCGTCGCCGTAGCGCCACAACATCGTGAACCGCACCCAGTTCGCGTAATAGGGCACATTCTCCAGCAGCCACTGAGCACCGGGTCCGATGTCGTCGTGATAGCGCGGGATCGGGCGCGCCCATTGTGCGGTGCGCTGATAAATCTGCAGTTCCGCAACCTCGTCGACGATCGACGGCACGACCTGCATCGACGATGCGCCGGTGCCGATGATGGCGACGCGCTTGTCCTTCAACTCCAGATCGTCGGGCCAGAGCGCGGTATGGAAGATCGGGCCTTCGAAATCGTCGATGCCGTCGATGGGCGCGATGGACGGCAGGCTGAGCTGGCCGATCGCGCTGACCAGAGCCGCGGTCTTCAGTGTCTCGGACCCATCAGGTGTCGAGAGGTTCACTTCCCAGACGCCTTCCTGTTCGACCCACCGTGCATTCATGACCTCGGTGTGGAAGCGGATCTCGTCGATCAGTCCGAACTCATGCGCCGAACGTTCGAGATAGTCATGCAACTGGTCACGCTCGGAGAAATAGCGCTTCCAGGGGTAGGGACTGGCGTTCGAGAACGAATAGGCGTGGTTAGGCGTATCGACGCCACATCCGGGGTACCTGTTCTCGTACCATGTGCCGCCGACACGATCGTTGCGCTCGACGATGGTGAACGGAATGTCCAGCGCCTTCAGGCGCGATGCCAGCGCCAGCCCGCTGGCCCCTGCACCGACGATGAGCGCCGGATAGCGGTCGAGCCTGGTCCGGCTTGCTGGGCGCTGCCAGTCGCTGGTCTGTTCCTGCAGGCCGATCTGTTCGCGCATCATGGGCGCGTATTCTTCCGGGATGGCCTCGCCCTGAGCCACGCTCATCATCCGGACCATCTGCGCGTCGCCGGGATCGGCCACCCGGGCCGTGATGCGGGGCTGCGTCAGGACGTCGAGCGCGGCTTCTCTCAGTTCGGCCCGCACATCGTCGGGAAGTCCCGCATCTTCGTCCGCGATCAGCTTCACGTCGCGCTTGGGTCGGTACGGCGCTTCCAGCCATTTCTCATCACCGGTGAACTGGAACAGGATCAGTGGCAGGATCCGGTAGTCGGCTTCCTCAAGCGCAGTCTCAAGATTCTCACGCGGCAAACCGTCGAAACTCTTCATGGTCATGGCAGCAGTTCCTCCCAGAGTCTGGCGACAACTATACCAATCAGATCAAAAATATACCAGTCAGTACGAAAACCATCGTATTGCGTGGTAACACGCTGATGTGAAACGAAAAAGGGCCGCGCAACGCGCAGCCCTTCAGCATCTCTTCAAGCCTGCGGGCAGGCTTACTTGATTTTGGCTTCCTTGAACTCGACATGCTTGCGCGCGACGGGATCGTACTTCTTCATGACCATCTTCTCGGTCAGGTTCCGGGGGTTCTTCTTGGTCACGTAGTAGTAGCCGGTACCGGCGCTGCTCACGAGTTTGATCTTCTGAACGACGGGCTTTGCCATGGATCGTCTCTTCTCAAAGCTGGAAATCTGAAAGGCGGAACATAGTCAGGTCGCAGCCCGTGTCAAGCGTATCAGGCATCCACGTCGTCGACATCGGCCTGGCCCGAAATACGGCGCCGCACGTGGCTCCAACTGACGCCGATCGCCATGGTCGTCGTGATGGCCAGCAGCGATACCCAGATCAGCAGGATCTCGTTTTCGGGATCCAGGACGCGCAAATCCGCCAGGATCCAGATGATCACCGCGAAGAAGGCCGCGACCAGCACGATACCGACGATCCCGATGGATCGGAAGGTGGCGCGCAGGAAGATCACATAGCCCACCAGCAGCACCAGACCGGCCAGCGCCTTGTAGGGCAGGTCGGCCTCCAGATCCGACATCACCCAGCTGACGAAATTGTAGGGTGTCGGATTGTACGTCACCATCACCAGAATCAGGGCGATGATCCACCGCTGTAAGAAGCCGCTCAGGCTGAAACTCATATGACAGGTCCGACTCTGCTATGCGGCTTCGACGTTGACAGCCGTGTCATGGAACAGGCCCCCGCCGACGGGTGCGCCGGGCTCGGCGCTGGTCAGCGTGTTGATGCCCATGCCGTCGACGAAGGCCGCGTTCGGCCAGACCGATTCGACCACGACCACGCCGCCGCGCAGGCCTTCCTCGATCTCGGCATGCAGCCGCACGGAACCGCGTTCGTTCGAAAGCCGCACCAGCGACCCGTCCGTGATGTTCAGACGATCCGCGTCGGCCTGACCGATCTTCATCGTCGGCCGGGCTTCGCGCTTCTTCGACGTGGGCGTTTCGGTGAAGGATGAATTCAGGAAGTTGCGTGCCGGGCTGGTTGTCATGCGGAAGGGACGCTCATCCGTCGCCTTGTCCTCGCGGGCCCAGTAGTCGGGGAACGCCGGCATGCTTCCCGGTGCACCCTCCGGGCCGAAGCCCTGAGGAGCCGCTTCGCCCCAGTTCGGGCTGAAACGGAACTTGCCGTCCGGATTGCCGAAGCCGTTCAGGAAGTGCGATGTCTCGAAATCGGGCTGCACGTCGATCCAGCGCTGGGCCTTCAGTTCCTCGTACCCCGGCCAGCCGGAGTTCGTCAGCGTCCAGTCGATGATTTCCTCGGGCGTCATCTGAAACCCGCGATGCTCGGCCCCCAGACGTTCCGCCAGTTCGACGATGACATCGTGGTTGCTGCGGCATCCCTCGGGCGCGTCGATGATCTTCGGTCCCAGCAGAATGTGCTGATGCCCGCCGCCCTGGTAGAGATCGGTGTGTTCCAGGAACATGGTCGCAGGCAACACGACATCGGCGAACTGCGCGGTCTCGGTCATGAACTGCTCGTGGACACAGGTGAACAGGTCTTCCCGCATCAGACCCTTGTGCACCTGATTCAGGTCGGGCGCGACCATGGCCGGATTGGTGTTCTGCATGAACAGGCCCATCACCGGCGGCCCGTCGCCCAGATCGCGTCGGTCGCCGTTCAGGATCGGACCGAGACGCGACTGGTCCAGAATACGGCTGTTGCGTTTCGGCGCATCCAGTCCCTCGATCAGCGACCGGTCCCAGTGATAGATGGCGCCATTGTTGTGGAACGCACCGCCGCCTTCGTGCTGCCATGATCCCAGAACGGCGGGAATTGACAGCGCCGCGTGCATGTTGACCGAGCCGTTGCGCCCGCGCGTGAAGCCGTAGCCGAGCCGGAAGAACGTGCGCGGCGTGGTGCCGACCAGCTTCGCGAACGCCTCGATCTCCTCGACAGGCAGGCCGGTGATCTCGGCGGCCCATTCCGGCGTGCGGGTTTTCAGATGCGCTTCCAGGCCGGCCGGATCGTCGGCGAACCGGGCCATGTATTCCCGGTCGGCATAGCCGTCACGGAAGGCGATGTGCATCACCGCGCAGGCCAGCGCCCCGTCCGTACCGGGCTTCAGGATGATCCCCATGTCGGCCTGTTCGACCGTGCCGTTGCGATAGACGTCAATGGCGACGATCTTGGCACCGCGTTCCTTGCGGGCCTTGATGGCGTGTGTCATCACGTTGACCTGCGTGTTCACCGGATTGGTGCCCCAGATCACCACGCAATCGGACTTCGCCATCTCGCGCGGGTCGACGCCGGCGAGCTTGCCGGTACCCGCGATATAGCCTGCGAAGGCCATCGAGGTGCAGAAGGTGCCGTGCATGCGGCTGTAGCCCTTGGCGTGACGCAGGCGGTTGATGCCGTCGCGCATCACCAGGCCCATCGTACCGGCGTAGAAATACGGCCAGACCGCTTCAGGACCGTGTTCCGCCTCGATCTCCAGAAGCTTCGACGCGGTGAGTTCCATGGCCTCGTCCCAGCTCGCCTCGCGGAACTGTCCCGATCCCTTCGGACCGGAGCGGATCATCGGTTTGGTCAGCCGGTCCGGATGGTGTACCCGTTCGGCATAGCGGGCGACCTTCGCGCAGATGACGCCATCGGTGTAGGTGTTGTCTTTGGACCCGCGCACGCGCCCGATGTGAGTGGGCGAGAGCACCTCGACCTCCAGCGCACATGTAGAGGGACAATCGTGCGGACATGCCGAATAGGCGGTTGTGACCGGCGCGTTCATGGCTGTGACTCCCTGAAATCTCAGGAACTACACCTAACGCCCGTCGACCGCAGCGGCAAGCGTCCGCGTCAGCTATCGGCGCGCTGGCTGAAATAACGTTCCTGATTGGTCCGCCGGTCGGCCAGCCGCCACGGCTCGTCCGGTCGCCAGTTCATCAGACGCAGGAAATAGCGCTCCAGTTCGCCATCCTTCACGTCCAGATCGATGATGTTGAGGCATGCGGTGTCCTGTTCGAACCGTGCGAGGCCTTCCAGTCCGCCGCCGGTCAGCCATGAGAACACGGCGCGGTTCACGCCCCCATGGGCGACCAGCAGCATCGTGTTCCAGTCATCCTCAATCAGCAATTCCATGATCGCCTCGCTGACCCGCGCGTAGAAATCGGCAAAGGGTTCGCCAAGCGCGAAACGCATGCCAGGCTCGGCGGCCCGCTCGAATGCATAGACCATGTCCGTCAGCGACTGTTCGCGGCTGAGCATCTGCCCGCCGCCCGACTTGATCTCGCGCAGGCGGGGAATGACCTCCAGCTTCGGTTCGGCGCGCCCCTCCATCACGCCTTCGGCTGTCTGCACCGTGCGCAGCAGACCCGTGCAGACAGCGCGATCGAATTCGATGTCCGACAGCGCCTTGCCCATGGCCCGGGCCTGCTTGTGGCCCAGATCGGTCAGCGGCACCTTGTCGGGGTCTGCGACGCGCTGGCCCTGATCGTCATAGTAGCGGACGTCGCCATGACGCATCAGGTAGACGCGTCGGCGGTTGGCTCCCAGTTCGGTCATGATCGGTTTCTCCCCTTGGTGCTGGGTCGTTCCAGGGCTCTGAAAAAGGTGCATCCGGCAATCGTGACGTTCATGCTACCGCCGTTTGCTCTTCTTCTTCAGACTCGGTTTGCCGCCGCGCTTGGGCAGGTTGCGCGGCCGCCCCTGCTGTTTGCGCGGGCCGCCCGGCCGGGCCTTCGACGCGGGCTGGTTCAGCATTTCGAACAGCAGGCCGCCGGTGACCGGTGCCGCTTCCTTCAGGCGAACGCTGACAGGCTGCCCCATCCGGTAGGTGTTGCCGGTGCTCCGGCCCTGCAGGATCTTCCGGTCTTCGTCCAGGTCGTAGAAATCGCTGCCCAGATTGCGCATCGGGATGAGGCCTGAGGCCCCCGTCTCGGTCAGCGTCACGAACAGTCCGGCGCGGGTGACGCCGGAAATGCGCGCCGAGAACTGCGCGCCGACCTGATCCTGCATGAAGACGGCGGTGAAGCGGTCCATGGCGTCGCGTTCGGCCAGCATCGCACGGCGTTCGTGTGCCGATACCATCTCGGCGAGATCCTGGATCTCCTCAATCTTCATCGCGCCCAGCCCATCGTTGCCGGCATTCAGCGCGTCGATCAGAGCACGATGGACCAGCAGATCGGCGTAGCGCCGGATCGGCGAGGTGAAATGCGCGTAGCGGCGGAGCGCCAGTCCGAAATGACCCTGATTGTCGGTGCCGTAATAGGCGGGTGTCTGACTGCGCAGCACCGCCTCGTTGATCATCGCTTCGGCGTCGGTGCCTTTCGCCTTGTGCAGCACGCGGTTGAAGGTCTTCGGCTCGACCTTCTCGCCAATGGTGAAGGGGATGTCGAGGGTGTCCAGCATCTCCTTCAGCCCCTTCAGCTTCTCCCGGTCGGGCGGCTCGTGGATGCGGTAGACGCAGGGTTTGCCGCGGCGCTCCAGGGTCTCGGCCGCGCAGACATTGGCGAGGATCATCATCTCCTCGATCAGCTTGTGCGCGTCCAGCCGCTCGCGCGGGACGATGGCGCGGATGAAACCGTCCGCACCGATCTCCGCGCGACGTTCGGGCATTTCGATGTCCAGCGTGCCACGTTTGGCGCGTGCCTTCTCAAGCGCGGCATAGGCCCCGTAGAGCGGCTTCAGAACCGGCTCGACCAGTGGTCCGATGCCATCGGCGATCTCACGGTCCTCTATCGCGGCCTGTACGGCTTCATAGGCGAAATTGCCGGCCGAGCGCATCAGTCCGCGCATGAACTTGTGGCGCAGCTTCCGGCCATTGCGGTCGATCACCATATCGACGGCCATCACGGGCCGCACTTCGCCGGGCATCAGCGAGCAGAGATCGGCAGACAGTGCTTCGGGCAGCATCGGCGATACGCGGTCGGGGAAGTAGGTGGATACGCCCCGTTCCTGTGCCGCCTTGTCCAGCGCCGAACCGGGGCGGACGTAATGCGCGACGTCCGCAATGGCGACGATGATGCGGAAACCGCCCTCGTTCTTCGGGTCCGTGTCGGCTTCGGCCCAGACGGCATCGTCGTGGTCGCGCGCATCGGACGGGTCGATGGTGATCAGCGGGATGTCGCGCAGGTCGACACGGCCCTTCAGTCCGGTGACCGGCTGCGCTTCGGCGGCTTCACCCAGCGCTTCGGGGCGGAAGCTGTCGGGAATGTCATGGTTCTCGATGGCCAGCAGCGAGATGGCCTTCGGACTGTCGAAGCTGCCGAGCACGTCGACGACTTTCGCCAGCCGCGGTCCCATGGGGCGGCCCGGAAGACTCTCCACGATCACCAGATCGCCGGATTTCGCGCCGCCCAGATCGCCGGGCTTGATGTGCATCTCCTGCCGCAGCTTGCGATTGGTCGGCTGCACGCGGCCTTCGGCACCGACCATCTGCAGCACACCGGTGACCGTGCGCGGCGTGATCTCCAGCCGTTTCATGGCACGGGCTTCGTAGCCGCTGCGGCGTTTGTGCAGGCGGCACAGGAACTGGTCGCCGGGCTTCGGGGAGGGACCGCGCACCGTGTCCGGATCCAGTTCGATGCGCGGGCTTTCGGCGTCTGCGTCCCATGTCGTCGGACGGCACAGGATGTCGCCGTCGCGGGTGGTTTCGACGATGGTTATCACTGAAACGGGCGGCAGCCGGCCCGGTGGGCGGCCCTTGTCCTTGGTCTCGACCGCCCGCTCGGCTGTCACTTCCTTCATGATCTTCTTCAGCCAGATCCGGTCCTGGCCCTTGATGCCGAAGGCACGGCTGACTTCGCGTTTGCCGGCAGTACCGCCGGACTCATCGATGAACTTTCGGATTTCCTGTTTCGTCGGGAGTGGGGTGTCGGTCACTCGCCCTCAGCTTTCTTCGGTGCCGCCTTCTTCTTCGCGGCAGGTTTCTTCTTGGCTGCCGCTCTCTTCTTCGGCGCAGCCTTCTTCCTGGTGCCCGCCTTGGCGGCGCGTTCCGCGATCAGCCGCACGGCTTCCTCCATGGAAATCGACTGCGGGTCGATGTCCTTCGGAATCGTCGCATTGATCTTGCCGTGCTTCACGTAAGGTCCATAACGGCCTTCCAGCACCTTGATCTCGCCGCCTTCATCCGGGTGCTCGCCCAGGTCCTTCAGCGCCTTCGGGGCTGCCCGGCCGCCGCGCGTCTTCGCCTCGGCGATCACGGTCACGGCGCGGTTGATGCCGATATCCAGCACCTCGCGCCAGTCGGGCAGGTTCGCGTATTTCTTCTCGTGCTCGACGAATGGTCCGTAACGCCCGATGCCGGCGGTGATCGGATTGCCCGATTCCGGATGCGGCCCGATCTCGCGCGGCAGGGCGATCAGCTTGATCGCCAGTTCGTGGTCCACGTCGTTCGGTTCAAGACCCTTGGGCAAGGAACAGCGCTTGGGCTTCGGCCCGCCCTTTTCCGCCTCGCCGAGCTGGAGATAGGGGCCGTAGGGGCCGACCTTCAGCCAGATCATCTCGCCGGTGGCCGGATCCACGCCGATCTCGCGGTCGCCTTCCATGGCGGCTTTCTGGTCGTTTTCGCTGCCGCCCAACTGGCGGGTGAACTTGCATTCCGGATAGTTCGAACAGCCAAGGAACGCGCCGAACTTGCCCAGGCGCAGGCTTAGCGAACCGCCTTCGCAGTTGGGGCAGGCCCGCGGGTTGGAGCCATCTTCCCTTTCCGGGAACAGCGACGGCGCGAGGAAATCGTTCAGCGCATCCAGAACCTCGGTGATGCGCAGTTCCTTGGTGTCGTCCACCGACGCCTTGAAGTCCTTCCAGAAGCGCCGCAGCACCTCCTTCCACTCGATCTTGGCGGAGGTGATGTCGTCCAGTTCCTCTTCCAGCGAGGCCGTGAAATCATATTCCACGTAGCGCGGGAAGAAGTTGGACAGGAACGCGGTCACGACGCGGCCCTTGTCCTCGGGCATGAAGCGCTTCTTGTCGAGCTTCACGTATTCGCGGTCCTGCAGCACCGAGATGATCGAGGCATAGGTCGAGGGACGACCGATGCCGAGTTCCTCCAGGCGCTTGACCAGTGTCGCTTCCGAATAGCGCGGCGGCGGCTGCGTGAAGTGCTGCGCCGGATCGACGGCCTTGCGCTCCAGACCGTCGCCTTCGGTCAGTTTGGGCAGGCGCTTGTCGTCGTCGTCGTCCTTCGCGTCGTCGCGGCCTTCCTCATACAGTTTCAGGAAACCGGGAAACTCGACGACCGTGCCCGTCGCGCGGAACACGATGTTGCCGCCGTCGCCGGGAATATCGACGCCGGTCTGGGCCAGTCTCGCGTCCGCCATCTGGCTGGCGACCGTGCGTTTCCAGATCAGATCATAAAGCTTGTGCTGTTCGGCGCTCAAAAACTGCCGCATCTGCGCCGGCGTGCGCGACGCGTCGGTCGGCCGGATCGCTTCATGGGCTTCCTGCGCGTTCTTGGCCTTGGTTTCATAGTGCCTTGGGCGCGAGGGCAGAAAGGATGTGCCGTATTCGGCGTTCACGGTCTCCCGAATGGCGTCGATCGCTTCGGCGGCCAGCTGCACGCCGTCCGTCCTCATGTAGGTGATCAGGCCGACCGTCTCGCCGTCCAGTTCGATGCCTTCGTACAGTTTCTGCGCGACCTGCATGGTCTGCCGCGCGCCCATGCCCAGCTTGCGCGATGCCTCCATCTGCAGGGTCGAGGTGATGAAGGGCGGCGCGGGACGGCGGCTGGTCTGCCGTGTTTCGATCTCGCCGACCCGGAAGTTCGATTTCAGAGCGCGTTCGACCAGCGCCCTGGCCTCGGCTTCGGTCGAAATGCTCAGCCGGTCCAGTTTCTCGTCATCGACACGGGCCAGCCGGGCTTCGAATTCGGAGCCGTCTTCCGATTTGAACCGGGCCGTGATCGACCAGTATTCGCGCGGCTTGAACTTCTCGATCTCAAGTTCGCGTTCGACGATCAGGCGCAGGGCGACCGATTGCACACGACCCGCCGACCGTGCGCCCGGCAGCTTGCGCCAGAGCACCGGGCTGAGGGTGAAGCCCACCAGATAGTCCAGCGCCCGCCGGGCCTGCTGCGCGTTGACCAGATCCATGTCGATGTCGCGCGGATTCTCCATCGCGTTCAGGATCGACTTCTTGGTGATCTCGTTGAAGACAACGCGTTCGACTTCGACGGATTTCTTGATCGCACGCCGCTTTTTCAGCGCTTCCAGCACGTGCCAGGAGATGGCCTCGCCCTCGCGATCCGGGTCGGTGGCCAGCACCAGCTTGTCGGCATCCTTGACCGCATCGGCGATGGCTTTCAGATGCTTGGCCGACTTGGGATCGGCCTCGTACGTCATCTCGAAATCTTCCTCGGGCCGGACCGAACCGTCCTTGGACGGCAGGTCGCGCACATGCCCGAACGACGCCAAAACCTTGTACCCGGAGCCCAGGTACTTGTTGATGGTCTTGGCTTTTGCGGGGCTCTCGACGACGACGACGTCCATGATTTCCAACATGCTGGAGGAAGGGCGCTGAGGCCCTGTTGATGATCTGGAAAATGGGGAAAGGGTGAATCCGTGTCAACGGGGCGTCTTCACAGAACGGTCAGTCAGGCCTTTTCGAGCGCATACCGGTTGCCCGCATGGCGCTGGACCTGACCGACGATTTCCAGTTCCAGCATGATCGTATTGAAGACCGGTGCGGGCAGGCCGGTGGCGCGGATCAGGGCGTCGGCGTCGGTGGGTTCGACCGACAGGGATTCCAGGATGGCGCGGCGCGCCTGATCCTCGTCGCCGGGCTTCAGCGGTTCCGACGCCGGCATGGCCCGCGGTTCCGGTGATGCCGTCGGCGCGCGCAGGACGAAGAGGTCCTGGGGTCCCAGTTCCTCCAGGATATCGTCGGCGCTTTCGACCAGACGTGCACCGTCGCGGATCAGCCGGTTGGCACCGCGCGCCCTGGGGTCCAGCGGTGAGCCGGGGATCGCGAAGACGTCGCGTCCCTGTTCCCCCGCCTGCCGCGCGGTGATCAGCGAGCCGGAGCGGAGCGCCGCCTCGACCACCAGCACGCCCTGTGACAGGCCTGAGATGATCCGGTTGCGTTTTGGAAAATGGCGGGCGCGGGGCTGCGTGCCGAACGGGGATTCGGCGACAATCAGCCCCTCGACGGCCATGCGCTCGTGCAGTTTCCGGTTTTCGGGCGGATAGATGACGTCGATACCGCCCGCAATCGCGGCGATCGTCCCGGTTTCGATGCTCGCCTCGTGCGCTTCCGCATCGATGCCGCGCGCCAGACCCGACACGATCACCAGACCGGCCCGCCCCAGTTCACCCGCGATCTTCCGGCAGAGCGCCCGCCCGTTGGCGGAGGCGTTGCGCGCGCCGACAATGGCCAGTGCGGGCGAGGAGAGATGCTTGATATCGCCCTGTATGGCCAGAACGGGCGGTGCGCCCTCGGCGGCTGCGAGCAGGGGCGGATAGAGCGGGTCGCCCAGCATCAGGAACCGGGCGCCGAACTTCTCGGTGGCCTCCCATTCACGTTGGGCCTCGGCATCGGTCGCGATCCTCAGCTTCCTGCGTCCTGCCTTCGCCGCGATGTCCGGCAGGGCATCCAACGCATCGACCGCCGACCCGAACCGGGCCAGCAGCCGCCCGAAATTCACCGGTCCGACGTTCTCACTGCGTATCAGGCGCAGTCGCGCCAGGCGCTCCCTGTCTGTATCCGCATGGTCCATGGCGGGACTATCGCATTGGCTGTGCGCTTGCCCAAGAGGGCAGTGAGGCAAGAAAAAGGCCCCCGCATGACTTGCGGAGGCCTTGTTCTGATCGCGTTCGGATCTGGCGTCAGGCAGCCTTCTGGCTGTTCCGTTTCCGGACGACATCCAGCATATGGTCGGCACCGGAGATTTCGAACGGATCGCCGTCCACGTCATCGCCCTTGCCGGGTTCCTCGAAGGTTTCGACGATCTCGCCGTCCTCGACCAGCATCGAATAGCGCCAGCTGCGATATCCGAAGCCGAGATTGTCCTTTTTCACCAGCATGCCGATCTTCGACGTGAACTCGCCGGTGCCGTCGGGCAGCAGCGTGACCTTTTCAGCGCCGATGTGCTTGCCCCACTGATACATCACGAAGGCGTCGTTCACCGACACGCAGATCACCTCGTCGATACCTTCCTTCATGAAGGTCTCGTGCAGTTCCTCGAACCGGGGCAGATGCGTCGAACTGCACGTCGGCGTGAATGCGCCCGGCAGGCCGAAGAGCACGACACGCCGGCCCTTGAAGATCTCGTCGGTCGTACGGTCCTGCCAGCGGAAGGGATTCGGTCCTTCGACGGACTCGTCGCGGACACGGGTCTTGAAGGTAACGGAAGGGACACGCATGTCGTTTCTCCTGTCTGAGTTTGAAACGTTTTGTTCGATAGGCCGTATATGGGACTCGCATGCTCACCGTCAATACGAATTAGAATTATTTTAATTTATGGAGAGGCGAGCTGGGTAAATGCCTGAAATCAGCGCTTCGCTTTCACCCCCGGAAAGCGGATCATGCGGCGATCATCGAAGTACAACCAGGGAAGGACGCCGGATGCTGGATGTCGTCCGCGAAGCCGCAACGACGCGACTCACACTGAACAGGCCCGAACGTCGCAATGCCCTGACGCCCGAGCTGTCGGCGGCGATACATGCCGCCGTGATATCTGCCGATGCCGATCCCGAATGCCGGTTGATCGTGATCCGCGGAACAGGGGGAAATTTCTGCGCGGGCCGCGATCTGTCCGGCGACATGGCACCCCGACCGCTGGCCGAGATCATGGCCACGGACAGGCTCTGGGCGGACATCTTCCGGGTGCTGGACCGCAGCAGCAAGGTCTCGCTGGCGGTGGTCGAAGGGTACGCTGTCGCCGGCGGATTCACGTTGGCGATGGGGTGTGATTTCGTGATCTCCACACCCGGCGCGCAGTACGGTGCCGCCGAGATGCGAAACGGGTTCCCGGCGGCGGTGAACACGCCGATCCTGACGCATCTGGTCGGTCGCAGGATGGCGCTGGAACTGCTCATGTTCGGCGACATGGTCGGTGCCGAGCGGCTCTGGCAGATGGGGCTGATCAATGAAATCTCGGATGATGAGGCCGCGATTGACTCCCTGGCCGGGGCATGGATCGACCGGCTGCTCGCGGTCGATGGCGAAGCCATGGCGCTCACCAAGGAAAACCATCGCCTGGCGCGAACCGCACCGCTGTCCGAGGCGCTGACGGCGGGGGCACAGCAGAACGCGTTGCTGAACGCGTCAGGCGTGTTCCGGGAGGGGGCCGCCCGCTTCAAGGAGGCCCAGGCGAGGCGACGCGGCACTGAATAGCGTTTCCGATGAACTGATAGAGCGCTTGTGAACGGCACCGCGGTTGTCCCCGGTATCTCTTTCCGTCAGCATCGGAACCGAAAACCGAAAGGAAGAACTGATGAAATTCGCACGTTTTCTGATCGCCGCCTGCATGATCGCGGGCCTGAGTTCCGTCGCTGCGGCGGCCGAAGATGGCCTGATCCGCAAGCAGAGCGCCAACGGGGTCTATCAGACCATCGACAAGCTGAAGGCCGCCCTGGAATCCAAGGGGCTGACCATCTTTGCGGATATCGATCACAGCGCCGGTGCGAAACGCGCGGAACTGGCGCTTCGTCCCACACGCCTGCTGATCTTCGGCAATCCGAAGCTGGGCACGCCGCTGATGCAGGCCGCTGCGACCACGGCGATCGACCTGCCCCAGAAAGCGGTCGCCTATCGCGATGACGATGGCAAGGTCTGGCTGGTGTACAATGATCCGATGTACCTGAAACAGCGTCACGCTATTGAAGGTCGCGACGAGGTGCTGAAGAAGATCGCCGGCGCGCTGGACAATTTCACGGATGCCGCGATCAAATAGGCGCCATTCGGGAATTCCGCTTGCACCGCGATAGGGACACGCGCCTTATCGCAGCATGAAGATGACCAGCGAAAACATGCGTGGTGCCACGCTGATGATGCTCTGCATGGCGGGGTATGGCATCAACGACGCGCTGATCAAACTGGCCGGGGAGGCAGTGAGCCTGCCGCAGGCCATCTTCTTCCGCGGTCTGGTCGCGACATCGCTGCTGGTTCTGCTGGCGTGGCGCAAGGGCGCTTTCCGGAAAGCCGTCGGGCGGCGCGACCGCCGGATCCTGGTTTTCCGGATCATCGGCGAGGTCGGCGGGACTTACTGTTTCCTGCAAGCGCTGTTCAACATGCCGATCGCCAACGCCACCGCGATCCTGCAGTCGCTGCCCCTGGCCGTTGCGCTTGCCGGAGCCGTCTTCCTGGGCGAGCGCGTCGGCTGGCGGCGCTACAGCGCCATCCTTGTCGGCTTCGCCGGTGTGATGATCATCGTACGCCCAGGGTTGCAGGGGTTCGACGCGCACGCCTTCTGGGCGCTGGCCGCCGTCGGATTCATCGTCCTGCGGGACCTGCTGACCCGCCAGTTGTCCAGCGACGTCCCCTCCGTTCTGGCGGCAATGATCACGGCTGCCGTCATCACGACCATGGGGGCCGTCATGCTGCCCTTCTACGAATGGAAACCGCTTCAGGCCGCGCCGCTGGGCTTTCTGGCAGTGGGCGCGTGCTTCCTGATCGGCGGCTACCTGTTTTCGATCTCGGCCATGCGCACCGGCGATGTCGGCTTCGTGTCGCCCTTTCGCTACACGATCCTGATCTGGGCGATCCTGACCGGCATCATCATCTTCGGTCACGTGCCGGACGTTCTGACCTTTGCCGGCGCCGCCATCGTCGTCGCGACCGGCATCTATACGTTCTACCGCGAACAGAAGGTCGGCCGTCGTGCGGCACAGGCAATGGCACCCGCACAACCGGAGGGGCTCCGGAAGTTCAGATAGCGTCCACGTTCGCCTGTTCCGCCGACGATCAGCGCCTTCATTGCACCAGCCGCTTGCGCAGCTCGGGATCGGGTATTGCGCACATGTCCGTGTTTCCGAACAGCGCGTAGCGGTTTCTCGCGATCCGCCGGTAGATCCAGTCCTGAAACGCCCGGGGCAGGGGGGCGAGCACCGTCAACAGGTGCCCCGGACCGCCGAGCAGGGCACCGACGCGGATCATCGCGTCAAGCGATGTGTAGCCCTTGCCTTCGTGCAGCAGGATCCATGTTTCCGGATCCGTCTGATCGATGTCGAAATGCATCAGCATGGCCTGCCCGAGCGGGCTCTGGATCGGGCAGATCGAAAAGCGTTCATCGGTATCCCGTCTGGCAATCCACCGTGCACCTCTGGAACAGAGCGCACAGTCGCCGTCCATGAAGACCACCGGGCCATGATCGTCGAACGCGGGCACATTCGGATCGGTGCGGTAGGCGTAGGCTGGTCTGGCGGAAAGACGCATGTCGCATGTCGTCCGGGGTTGCTTCAGCCTGCACACTCTAACCCGGGCCGGGTCCACGGCTTCCCGTCAGATTGACGCTGCGACCGATACGCCGTCCGACTGCAACGCACACGGAAAAAGGGCTCCGCCGCAGTCGCGATGGAGCCCCTGATCCGTGCAGGTCGAATGACGCCTGGCTAGAGCGTTTTTCGTTTTCATGGAATCACCATGAAATCGAAATAACGCAACTCGCACAGGTAGTTGCCATTCTTGAAAACAGTCTGAATGGTTCCATTCAGACTGTTTCCGCCCTAGCAGGACGGTTTCGGGAAACCTTCGAAGTCCTCGGTGCCGCGGACCTTCACCAGCGCGCGTCCGGCGGCGATCGTGACGAACTCCGGGGGCAGGGCATGGCGGCTCTTGATGATGCCGTAGGGGCCGCTGCCGGATTCGATCACATGGGCGGTCACGGCCTCGTCGTCGCCACGGATCTCGCCGACCAGGTCACCCAGCCGGATACCGTTCGGCGTGTAGGCCGGACGGGGATCTTCCAGCGCCACGGTGCACCCTGCTCCCGCCGTTGTCTGCGCATTGGCTGTGCCCGCCGCCGCCACGACCGCCGTTGCGATCGTCAGTGCCGCTACGCCTGTTGCCAGAAACCCGTTCATCTGTTTTCCCCTGTTCATGCCACGTGGTATCCCGGAATTGCGAATGACCGCCCGGGAATTCAAGTCGAAATCGCAGTCTGTTCATTAATCCGAGAGCGTTCCAGAGAAATCGACGGCGATTTTCACTCAAGCCCGGATCCGGATCAGGTTTCCCGAAGGCCGTCTGCGCCGCCGGGGCCGGTGCGTGCCAGCCGGTTGACCCGCCACCAGCCGAGGGCGGCCAGGGCGACGAAGATCACCAGCAGGCCGACGCTGAAGATGCCCCAGTTGGTCTCGACGGCCCGGGCAATGATGCCGCCGAAGAAATAGCCGCCGCCCACCAGCAGACCCGTCCAGAGTGCCGCCGATGCCGCGTTGACGGGTGAGAATATCCGCCAGGGCATCTCGCCGAGACCGACGGGCAGTGCGCCGATGGTCCGCATGCCCTTGGGGTAGCGATACAGGAAGATGTACCAGATGCCATAGTGGGCCATCAGGGCCTGGGCGCGATGCATCGCCTTTCGGGTGAAGGCGCGGCGGCCCATGACGCCGGCACCATGGCGGCGGGCCAGTGCGAACCGCATTTCATCGCCCAGATAACCGCCCGCGAACGTGGCGACCGCCACCGCCACCGGGTCCAGCGCGCCGGCGTAGGCCGCATAGCCGCCGAACAGCGGCAGCGCGCCGCTCTTCAGGGCGCAGTAGAAAAACAGAAGCGCATAGATCCAGGGGCCGTATTGCGACAGCAGGTCAAGAAAGGCTTCCATTCACCGGCTCCCCATCATGCTGTCTGCATGCCATGTCGATACATCGTTGAGAGCAACATGGTGCCCCCGTCAGCGGGAGCAAGGCAGAGACGGGTAAATCCGGTGCGCGCCCCCGTCGCCCGTCGGAGCGGGTGAGCTGAGCGAATTGGGCGAGATACGGGAAATCGTGGCGGACCCGGCAGGATTCGAACCTGCGACCTCTGCCTTCGGAGTTGGTTTAAGGACCCATCCGAATTGCACGATAGGGCGCGCCAGAGCACGATAACCACCTGGAATATATTGCTTTTCAGAAACGAAGCTCCGAAGTCTCTATCCGAGAATACGCCTTGATTTCCGTCCGCGTGCTTGCGTGGTGCTTACTCGAAATCGGGGCTTCCGAAGGACGGGAGCATGACCAAACTGACCAAACGGTTTGTAGAGGCAGTCGAGCCGCGGAGCAAAGGCCACGTTATCTGGGATGACGAGCTGCCAGGTTTCGGTCTTCGTGTCTATCCCTCAGGGAAGCGTAGCTACCTCATCCAGTATAGAGCAAAAGGTCGATCCCGGCGCTACACGATAGGAATCCATGGTGTGTGGACACCCGAAACGGCACGTCGTGAAGCAAAGGCATTGCTCGGCCAGATCGCTCAGGGAGAAGACCCCGCTGCCGAGCGTGAGGAGGAGCGCCGCGCCGTGACCGTTCGGGAGCTCTGCGAGCAGTACATCGCCGATATGGAGGCAGGCTTGGTTCTCGGAAAAGGCGGTCGTCCCAAGAAAGCGACCACCGTCGCGACAGACGTCGGTCGCATCCGCCGTCACATCATCCCCTTGCTCGGCACGCGGAGGATCAAGGACATCACCAAACCGGACATGAACAATTTGATGAAGGACATCATCGCCGGAAAGACGCGCGTCGTGATGAAGACGGAGAAGCTCCGCGGCAAAGCGATCGTGCGCGGCGGACGTGGCACTGCCATCCGCACCATAGGCCTCCTCGGCGGCATCTTCACTTACGCAATCGAAGCCGGGATCATCGACCAGAACCCGACCCACGGCCTAAAAAAGCCGCGATACAAGGTGCGCGATCGACGACTGAGTGAAGCGGAGTACCGGACGCTGGGTCGCATTCTTAAGGACGTGCAGCATGACAGCCACTTCGGCATACACACCGAGATCCTCCGTCTCATCGCCCTGACCGGCTGTAGGCGTGGCGAGATCATCAGTCTGCGGTGGAGCGAGGTCGATATCGAAGGCAGTTGCCTGCGTCTGAAAGACAGCAAGGAAGGCGCATCCGTGCGACCGGTCGGCCTTCCGGTCATCGACTATCTTGAGGCCGCCCGCCTGAAACGGGATGGCACCTATGTTTTCCCAGGCCAGGGCGAAGACAACGCCGTCGGAAACTTTCCGCAAAGCTGGAAGAAGCTCTTCGCGGACACGCCACTCTGGGATGTCACACCCCACGTTCTTCGGCACAGCTTCGCCAGCATCGCCAACGACCTCGGATTTACAGAGATCACCATCGCCGCGCTCATTGGTCATGCCAAAGGGTCGGTCACGAGCAAGTACGTTCACACACTGGATTCAACCTTGATCATGGCCGCCGATACGGTGTCGGGCTATGTGAAGGCGCTTCTTGAAGGGGTCGAGTTCAGACGAAATACGTACACGCTTGACCGGCAGACACGACGGACCGCTATCAATGACATGCTAAACGACGCGCGGCCGTGCACTTAGCCGACCCTATCAATCACCACCATTCGGATCGCTAACCGTCATATTTGGCAGCTAATCTCACGCTAAACGTCATATCTGACGGTTAGGGCCGCATCAGACAATGCCAGCTCAATTGCTTGCTAACCGCGAGCCGGTTGCGTCTAATCGTCATATGGAATGCTACAGGATCGATGAGAGCGGCTATACTGGTTTCGACCTGCTCAACGCTGACCAGCCCTTCCAAGGCGCAGCGGCCATAGCCATAAGCGACGACGATGCTGCACGACTAATCGGTGAACATTTCCCCAAACTGCAGGCGAGCGAGCTAAAGTACCGAGCTCTCTCCCGCCGCTCTGGCAATCGCCCCCGTTTGCTCGCGCTGTTGCGCGATCTGTTGGCTGACCACAAGAGCGTCACCTATGTCTGTGACAAACGGTTTTTGCTAATTCTGATGTTTTGCGATTACGCCGTCGAACCTTGGTATTACGAGCGAGGGCACGACTTCTACAAAGACGGTCAGAACTATGCCATGGCATCGCTGCTCGCGATTACCGGGCGTACGCTGCTAGGCGATCCACAATTCGACAAAATGCTCGCCGCCTTCCAGCATGCGGTCAAAGAAAAAGACGCTAGTGCCCTTCATGCCCTCATCGATGCCACTCGTGAGACAGCATGGCATCAGTTCCCTGAGGCACTTGGACCACTTGCCCAATATGCCGCTCCTGAATGCCTGTCGGCAGTAGCTAATCCGGGCGTTGACACAGACGCAGCGCTAATCGTGCTGCAATCACTGATCAGCCGGATGGAGGTGATGTCCGATGCGCCATACAGGGTCGAGCATGACCGCTCCAAGAACTTGGCGACATATAACTCACTCTTGCATCAGTTGATCGCCCATGAAGACGAGATCGAACTCAAACAGACAAAGATAGCTAGCTTCAAGTTTCCGCTAAAACTAACGGAGGTCCGTCAGGTTGATTCAAAAGCCAGTCCAGCTGTTCAAATCGCGGACGTGATGATTGGAGCTGCAATTGAGGCCGCTATGGTGATGACTGGCCATCGCAAGAACGGCATCGACCCCGATGGCCTGATGTCGTTGTACGCGGACAATCAATTTATCCATCTAACGCCGAGCCTCGACTTCGAGGAGCAGAAGGAGTTTCGTCGCGGCACGCAAGCATCTGAAGCAATCGATTACTTTGCTGCTAATTTCGTTGATCCTGCGCGGGGGCATCGTTGATCGCGACTGGATCCCGATCGAAAAAATTCTGAACCAAAGGTTTGCATGCATACACAAAGACGGTGTTCGTGAATCAACGCAATTGTTGCGGTTCCAGCGGGGGCCAATCAACTGAGTTGAAACTTTCCAATGCGCGTGCGCCATAGTCCGGCTCAACGGTCTCGGCCCAAGCGATCAAGCCACGGACGTGGTGAAAGATACCGGACACCGATGTCTTCCGTGAGGCAGCATGAACGGACGGTCCATACGACGCGGAGCCAAGATAATGCAGATGCATGCGGATGTTATCTTTGTATTCGCGCGGCAATCGCGGCCGCTCGGTATCTACCAACATGCCCAGAACAATTCGCCGCGTCCCTGGTCCGCGAATGACCGTTTTCCTGTGGTTGGGCCGAAACCCTGACTCATTGAGCTTCTCCAAAACCAAGCGCTTGAAGCGCCGGACGTGCTCAATGTCGTTTTCATCGCCGCACGAGAACGCCAAGTCATCGGCATACCTTGTGTAGGTCATCCCGTGTTCCTCAGCGAGCGCGCTCAAGATCTCGTCCGCCTTCAACATAGCCAGGTTGGCGAGCATCGGACTCGTCGGCGCGCCTTGGGGAAGCATTCCTTCATGCTCGCACTGGTAGTGCGGAATTGCCGGCCAACGGTCTGCTGGGTCAGGTCGCGGTCCGGGTCGTTCGCAGGCAACCGTCGTCAATCTTGCGAGTTCGAAGGAAAGGAGGCGCGGGAACCCCAAACCCTCGAAGACTGCGGCGACGCGCCCTTCCGATACAGTGTGAAAGAATTCTTCGAGATCGATCTTGAGCAACCAGGCGCATCCGCAATGTTCCGCCGCCGCTTCATAAGGCCGACAGTCGGGGTGGAACGCGAAACTGGCGGCATGTGGCCGCGTGAATTGGAGGATGTTGTCGACGATCCATCTCTGAAGACACATTAACGTCGCATTTGGAACGCTGATCATGCGAACGCGATTTCGGCCCGGAATACGTTTCTTGAGATAGAAGAATTTGTAAGGCCGATGCACGCGCCGCGCTACCAGATCTCGAAGATGCAGGAACGGAATATCGGTCAGATAGCTGAGGTGTCTGAGCGTCAGGACCGGCGTGATCCTGGAATCAACAGCGCGAATCCGCTCGAAGGTCGCCACCGCATTGTCGAGTACCGTCTCATCGACACCTTCGCGACGTCCCTGAGAGCGATAGCGTTGAGGGTTCGGCGTTGGCATCTACTTTGACCCACCCGGGTGGGTGGTACTGCGCGTCGCGGCCAAGACACCGCCAGACGTGACGTGCAGTATCGCGCAGCGTGAATACTCCGCTCCTCTTAACGAACGTCGGAAATCCGACGTTCCAGGCCCCCAAGGGACCCGTCGCTGCCGAAGCAGCGCATTTCTAGACCCCGTCACCGAGCCCTCAACTGGGTGGGATAGTAGAAGGGTTTGTTCGGCTTTGGAAGGACGGGGCTGCGCGCCCGGCGTCGTTTCAGCCGCCGAAGCTCGGATCGTCCGAGCGCAGACAATGTCAGCTTTCGCGTCGTCCAACGCGCGATTTCGGTGAAGTCGACGATTTCTCGGACCGTCTCAAGCTTTAGTCTGCTATGCGCCGATATCTGTGCGCGGGAGCGCGCGCCCGCCTCGATCGCCGCCAACACCAGCATCGTTTTGATCCATCGGCGACCACGCGAGTCGGACAGATAAGTCTGGGCATCGCGGATACGAAGCAACTGCTCAGCACGCGCAGCGAGTTCCTCACGGTTCGTGCTTGGAAATTCTCCTTTGGCTGCGATGGTGCTTCGCCGCTGGAATAGCGGTTCCCATTTGCCCCATCCGCTATGTAGGATGGGCGGAGCATTGTTCGGCACGCCATGCTCGAACGCAATCAGCGCTCCCGCCCAACCATAACCAAGGGGCCGGTTGTGATTAGGAGGATAAGTCCGGCACAATTGCCTCACAGCGTCGCGCGTCGGCTTGCGGAACGCGGTGTCGATCGTCGGACATCCCGTCACCGTCAGCACCTTGGGCCGCAAGCGGTTTGATCGTACGTGGCGCAAACCTTCCTCGGTGCCCGAATACGCGACGACGTAGAAATCGATCAGGTGATAGGAGCGCCAACTTCGAACGGAGGCAACAGCACGAAATGCCTCGAGCATCTCCCAGACCCGCTGCCCTGATCCGATGAAATCAGCAACGATAACAATCGGGCCGGCTTTGCGCCCGCGCAGGAAGTCCGGACCCGGATGGTTGAGCATCTGTCGGCCATGCTGGCGACAGTAGTTTGTGATGAGATTCGCGATCAGGCCTTCGCTTCCGACCTCGGGGCGATTGGGATCGAAGGGAATTGGTGCCGGGCCTTTGCCGACCGCGCGACCGTCCCGGGCACCAGGGAAGATGGGCAAGACTTGGTTCTTGTCCCACTCCACTTCGCGTTCTGCGTAGAAGGCGAGCGGTCCCTTGTTTCCATGCTCAGCTTGGATTTTGTCAAAAATCCGTTTGATGCCGTTTGCCAACTCGCCCGCGCTGACGAGGAGCACCTCGTCAATGAGGCTGGCGGCTATCTCTCGATCCGTTCCTGAAAAGCGGTCCAACCAGCGTTCCGCAATATCGCTTTCAGAGAATCTCGACACCTATCCACCCATCATCGTTCACAGCTCGCACCTTAGCGGATCTTTCGGCAATGTGATAGAACCTCTGCAGTTTCGGGTTTTATGCAAGGATTCGTCACATGGCTTCGCGGCCTCTCGACATGGCCGGAATCAGTTTGAGCTCCTATCAGTCATGTGATAAAACCTCTGCACTTATCGATGAAAGCAGAGTAAATGTCACTCTCGCCCAAGACCCAACGCGAAACCGCCTGCGCCCTCCTGGGTGAAAAGGGCCTTGTCCGCATGCGTGAATTCCGCGACGCAGGCATTGGGGCCGAGACCGTTGCGCGCCTGGTCCGAGATGGCGCAGTCGAGCGCATTGCACGCGGTCTCTATCAGCTTTCTGGCGCCATGCCCGATCCGCAGCACAACTTCGCGGAAGCCTCGGCTCTGGTGCCCAAAGGCGTGATCTGCCTGACCTCAGCGCTGCAATTCCATGAGATGACCCTGCAGATGCCGTCCGCGGTATGGATGGCCATCGACCGAACCGGCTGGAAGCCAAAGGTCGACTATCCTCCTATCCGTTTCGTGCGATTTGGAACCAAGGCCATGTCGGAAGGCGTTAAACGCCATCAGATCGATGGGGTTGCGGTCCCGATATTCGAGCCCGCCAAGACGATTGTCGACTGCTTCCGATACCGCAACAAGATTGGTCTCGACATCGCACTCGAGAGTCTTCGGGAAGGGCTCCGGGCCAAACGCGTGACGCCAGACCAGCTCTGGAAGTTCGCGCGATCCGCTCGTGTCTGGACGGTCATGCGTCCCTATGTCGAAGCCACGGTGGCCGATGGCGCGTGAAGTCAACAATATTGGCGCATCGGTGCGCGCTCGTTTGCTCGCCCGCGCGCGTGCCGAACACCAGGACTTCCAGATCTTATTGACGCGCTATGCGCTGGAGCGGCTCCTCTATCGCCTCAGCGTCTCGGACAAGCGAGACGATTTCATCTTGAAGGGCGCTATGCTCTTTGCCGTTTGGCGCGATGATCCGTTCCGTCCTACGCGCGATTTGGATCTGCTCGGTCGCGGTGATTCTGCGCCGACTGAAATAGCCGCCAGCATACGGACCATCTGCGCCACCGCTGTACCCGAAGACGGCGTGGTCTTCGATGTAGACGCTATCCGAGCCACACCGATAAGGGACGAGGCCGAGTATGGCGGTGTGCGCGTCAAAACCAACGCCGTCATCGCCGGTGCGCGTGTGCCGATCCAGATCGATGTCGGTTTTGGCGACGCGGTCACGCCAAGCGCGATAGAAATTGAATATCCCGCCCTACTTGACCAGCCGTCGCCGGTCTTGCGCGCCTATCCGCCCGAAACCGTCGTCGCCGAGAAAACCGAAGCCATTGTGTCCCTTGGCATCGGCAACAGTCGGATGAAGGACTTCTACGATCTTTGGATGATCGCTCAAACATTTGAATTTGATGCGGCGTCGCTCGCGTCCGCCTTTCAGAAGACCTTTGAGCGACGCAAAACGCCTTGGCCGGATGAAACCCCAGTTGGGCTTAGTGATGACTTTGCTGGTGAGAAACAAAAGCAATGGCAGGCGTTTGTGACACGCGACCGCCTGGGCGCGGTGCCTGCTTCGCTCATTGCTGTGATTGGTAATTTGCGAGCATTTCTGGACCCTGTACTGGCCAAAGAGCCGGTGCAGTCCTGGCAGCGTGGCGGACCTTGGACGGTCGCGGGCGGTGACACTTGACCGCTTCATCGAAATCCAAAGAGGCGGATGCCGAACCGCGCGAAGCCATCTTCATCAGTCATGCCGCCCCTGAAGACAATGCATTCACGATCTGGCTGGGCGCCAAGCTTTCAGCCCTGGGCTATGAAGTCTGGGCGGATGTTCTGCGACTTAAAGGCGGCGACGATTGGCAACGCAAACTCGAACACGCACTGCGCCATCGCGCTTGCAAGATGCTGCTGGTCGCCAATCCAAATGCCGTCCAAAAACAGGGCGTTCGTAATGAAATCCAGATCGCATCCGACGTTGCGCGAAAGCTCCAAGACAACGCCTTCATCATTCCCCTGAGAATGGAGCCCTTCGAAGCCCCATTCCTCATTGCCCATGCCCAGTACATTGACTTCACGAAGGGCTGGGCGCGCGGCCTCTCGGAGCTTCTGGAAACCCTGCAAGAAACCTATCACGTTCCACAAAACACAAGAGATGGCGAGGCGATCTGGCGCGACATTCAGCTCCTCCACGCCAAGACGCTCACCCGTCAACCCGAGCGTCTGATCTCCAATTGGCTGTCGATTGATGGTTTGCCGGACAAGATCCGCTACTCTGAATTCAGAGGGCAGATATCCGAGCGCCGTGCACAGGCCGCCATGAAGGATGCGCCATGGCCGCTCAAACCTTTTCGGCGCGGCTTTCTTTCGTTCGCACGCATCCACGACCTGCAGGACCATTTTGGCGGCAACCTTCCACTTGACTCGAAGGGTGAGCGCCGTGTCGCCGGCTTTCTTGAGACGGGATGGGACAAGATCGGCATCGAGCGCATCGATGCGCGCAACCAGTTCAGCGATCTCACCAGACAGGCCTTGGAAACGCTGTTCACAGAGCGAGGTCTTCGTTCCTACGCTATGTCTGGGACACAGCTCGCCTGGTGGGCGCCGCTCGACGTTGCGCCGACCAACAAAATCAGTTTCCGCTGGGATGATATCTCAGGGCTCCGCCAAATTCAGGGCAGATCGGAAAAGCGCCAGATGAACTGGCATTTCGGCGTCAGTGCCGCCGCGCGATCGGCGCCTTTGCGCCACGTTCGGGTCGTCAGCCGGCTGATTTTCACAGAGGATGGCCAGAAACCTTTCGACGATCCAGCAAAGATGCATCGCCTTCGTCGATCCTTCGCGAAGACCTGGCGCAATGCTCGCTGGCGCGACATGTTGCTCGCGTTTCTGCATTGGCTCGCTGACGGAAAAAATGCGCTAGCTGTGCCGGTCAGCTCCGAAGAAGACTTGGTCCTGGGGTTGCCGCCGATCACGTGGCAAGTGCCTGTAAGTCTTCCAGTCGCAGAGGAAGACCCCGAACGTGACGAGGATGACCCGAGCGACAACGAGGAGCCGGAGGACTTCGACGCGCCGAACGAACATGATCGGGGCGAGGATGGCGACGATGAAGACTAAGAAATATCGCTTCACGCCGAGCATGCTGCACCTGCCGGAACCGCCACTGGAGTTCCATCACGGCCAACAGCTCGTCTATCCTCGCGACGGTCTGTTCCTCTACGGCCCGGTCGGCGATTCCTCGCAACTACCTTCGATCCGTTATGGTGTCATCGGTACAAAAGATGGCGTCACGCGTTTCAAAAAATGGGCGGCGTCGATGGCGGGCTTCATCGACATCCCTGAGCCCGGACCACGCTCTCGCGCGGTCGAACCGCAACATGTCCCGTTTCCCGGTTTCGCCGCCGCCTTCAATGCTGATTGGCCCATCGAGCCGCCATGTCTGATCGACTCGCTTGATCCAGACGAGATTGACGAAACGCTGCGTATCGCAAATCGGCATGAGGCGGTTCGCAAAACGGTCGACATGTTCGTTTCGCGCCTCGTCGCCGAAAACAACCGCCTCGAAAACGCGCCCCAATTCTGGTTCGTCGTGATACCTGAGAAGGTCTACGAACTTGGCCGCCCGAAATCGACCGTCAGGCGCGACGAACGCGTTTCTGGCGAAGTCACCCTCACGCAGCGCAAAGCGAGAGACTTGCAGCGCCAACCGACCTTATTTGGCGACGATGAGCGCGAAGCCGAAGTCTATCAGTACGCCACGCATTTCCGGCGCCAACTGAAAGCACGCTTGCTCAAAGAGCGCATCGTGACCCAGATCGTCCGGGAAACCACCCTCGCTCCCGGCGACTTTCGCCACGAAAGCGGAATGCCGATCCGACGGGTCGAAGATCCGGCAACAATCGCATGGAAACTCGGAACCGGCGCTTACTACAAGGCGGGCGGAAAGCCCTGGCAACTGGCCAATGTCCGCCCCGGCGTTTGCTATGTCGGGCTGGTCTACAAGCGCAGCGAGTTGACGAGCGACAAAAAGCACGCCTGTTGCGCGGCCCAAATGTTCCTCTCCGACGGCGAGGGGGTTGTCTTTCGCGGCGCCCTCGGGCCGTGGTTTCAAACGGACACAAAACAGTTTCATCTTGATGAGGCGGCTGCGAGGAACCTCATCGAAATGGTGGTCGGAGAATATACGCGCCTCCATGATGGCCCGCCAACCGAACTCTTCATTCATGCCAAATCCGCCTTTACGGATGATGAGTGGAAGGGCTTCTCTTCGGCATGCAGCCAAGACACGAATGTCGTTGGCGTACAGATCGCTGACTCGCGTGACGACCTAAAGCTCTATCGCCCGGGCGAGTATCCGGTGATCCGAGGGACGGCGTTACAGATTGGCGAACGCCATGCCCTTTTGTGGACGTCGGGCTACGTTCCGCGCCTCGACACATACATGGGACCGGAGACGCCAAACCCGATATCGGTTCGTGTCTTGCGCGGTGATTGCGATCTGGAAACCGTTTTAAGCGACGTTCTCGGCCTTACGAAAATCAACTTCAACTCATGCCTTCACAACGACCGGCTTCCCGTGACAATCCGCTTCGCCAATGCTGTGGGCGATGTGCTCATCTCAGCACCAATGGAAGGTGAGCCGAAGCTTCCCTTCAAATATTATATCTGACTAAGAGGATTCTGGCGTCGCCCTACGGGCCGGACTGTCGGCAAAGCGGAAGCCCCTTCTGGTCTTCCCCCTGACGGGCATCCATCGCTGACGCGGGTCTAGATCAAACGTCGTTGAGTTGCCAATCCCAAAGATCAGCTAACGAGTTCGCGCAGGTTCTCCGAGATCAGTGCGTCAATCTCGTTTTGGCCCATCTGGAACAGTATGGCCAATCCGTCCCGTGCCGGTTTTACATCGGCCGGACCAACGCCGCCCGGCGCATTATCCGTAAAGGGGCCGTCCGTCTCAGTTAGGATACGCTCCTTCGGGAGCGTCCGTACTAGCGCTGCCGACCTCTCATTCCGCAACATCGCTGCATTGATCGAAAAATAGCATCCCATATCGGCGGCGCGCCGAGCCTCGGACGCAGATCCAGTGAACCAGTGCAACACTACGCGCCCCCTCCCGACCGGCAACCGAGCATCGATCGTGTCGAGGACAACTTTCGTGCAGCGAACGCTATGGACGGATAGGACCTTGTCACCGGTGGCGGCGCACGCGCTCAATATCTCGGCAAACACGACCTTCTGCTGTTCGAATGAGGCGTAAAACTGTCGTCCGGCATCCAAGCCGACTTCTCCCACATATCGCGTCGATGGGAGATACTCTTTCCAAATCGAGAGCTCTTGCGCGCGCTCTGCAACGAGTTGAGGATGCAAACCGAGTGCGGCCCTCACATATTTCGTTCGATCCGCCAATTCCTTGTTGCGCGGGAAGGCCTTCGGCGTCGTCGTCACCGTCAGCGTGAACACGCGCTCCCGCTCGCGCTGCGCGACCGCTGCGGCGTGATCGGGGTAGAGGTCGAGGTGGCAATGGAAATCGACCAATCGTGCGGTTTTGCGGTCGGTCATGAGGGTGCCGTCTTCACACCATCCAGTATCTCGCCGACCTCCTCCAATCCCCGCCGATAGACGTCCGCAAAGGCATCGATCCTATCGGGATGGTCGGACAGGGGCCCGGGTTTGTGGATCAGCATCCGAGCGAGGCCGGGACGGATCGCCAATCGGCGGATCGCCAGTTGGAAGGATCGCACCTGCTGTCCTTCCGCCTGACGCGTGTCCAGAGTGTGGGCCGCTAGATCCGGGACGCCGTACTCTGTCGGATCGTTCTCGGCCAGCGATGCGCGCCGGATCAGGCAGGGAAGGCAGTACCCGCAATGTCCTTGCGGTTCTCCCTTCCATCGTGCCTTCGCGGGAGACGAACAGGACAGCGAATGTCCGACTGCTTCTTCCAAGACATCACGGTTGGTGCACTCGTCCACCATCTCGCCTTTGGTCTTGTCCCAATAGGGATTGACCAGTTCGCCATCGATCCCGAGCGCACCCAAGAGTTCGTTCCAACGCGCCATATAGAAGGGATGCGTTGTGCGCGTGCTCAACGCGCCGAGCCGGAGCCTGTCGAGCGGCACGTTCAAGGCGATGAGGCCGTTCTCGGGTACGCGCAAGACGAATTCCTTGCCAAGACCGGTGCCTGCCGCCACGCCCAGAGAGAAGAATAAGAACGATCGCCCGCGCGTGGTGCTTTCGGACTCGACACCGTCAATTAGCCCGTCCCCGAACGTCATCCAAATACGCAGTCGATCGAATGCTGCGTCCGGATATGCCGTCTTCAAGACCTCAAAACACTCTTCCTGAGACTTGCTGACCGCGCCTTCACCGGCATGGCTCACCAGCAAAGGCGCGCCACCCGCTTCCAGGGTGTCGATTGCGCCAATCAAACTGTCGAGGCCGCCGGAGAATAGATTGATCGCGTCGAACGCCACCGGGAGCAACGGTTTCGGTCGTGGCTTCGCGAGCGTTGCCTGCGCCTCAGGTCGTGCCCTGAAACCGATTTGCCAGCGATCGCCCGTCAGGAAGTCGAGCGCGCGCTTCACGATACTCGCCGACCGGGTCCAGAGCTTCGGATCGCTGACTGGCACGACCAACCTGATCTCACGCGACCAACCATCTTGCGACTCCGTGCTCCGCGCGAGGCGCGTGTCGGCGGCATGAATATGAGCGGCCAGCACCATTAGATCGACCGCGACCTCGCTCGGTCCGAGGTTCAATTTCTCCATGTCTGATAGGGCGTAGCCGATCCCGTGTCCGAGACGGTCGCCGACCAAGAGGTCGAGTTCCGATACGATCTCATCGCTGGCCGCCGGGATGCCGACGTCGTCCTCCGACCCGAAGTGTCCGATCAATAGGTGCCGTCTCATGCCTCGGCCTCGCTTTCTCCGAGCGCCTCGAGCATCGCGAAGGCCGCCTCATATACGTCGTCGACGAAGCCAGAAACCTGATCCTGCGAGAGAGCGCCGATATCGATCCCCGACGCGTTCACCGAGTCGCTCACCCCGCGTTGGATGAACTCGGACAATTGCGCTTCAATCCGTTCGACCGTCCGGGCATCCGACGGCATCGTAACGACGCGCGTGCCGATGTCGTTGCAAATCCGCGCCTCAATGGTGTGTGAGGCGTAGAGTTCGAATACCGTCTGAATCTGGTCCGATGTTAGCCCATCGATATCCGTAATCCCGGCTTCCGCGAGATCGGCGATGGTCTCGATAAACGCGTCGCGCGCAATTCCTTCGTCGATCGATCCGCCATCGGGACAGATATAGTCCGCGAGCCCGGCGAACACTTCTTCCACCGGCCTTCCGGCAAGACCTTCGAGGTTGAGCGAGCGCAGCGCCTCGCGGACGCCGTTCGCGCGAGCATCGCCTAAGAAACTGACGAGGCCTGACGCTGTGCTGCGGGACGATCCCATCCGCCGCGCGGCGGACCCGGCGCCGCCTGATGATCGCGATACATATTGTGACACCGCCCGGCCGAGGCTGCGTCGGTCGCTCCCACCCGAACCTGCAAATCGTGTGAAATTGCTACGCGCCGACCGAAATCGATCACCGGTCGGGGCCGGAACCACCGGCTGCCGATCCGCGGGCGCGGCGGGCGGCGCTTCGGGAGCGGCTCCGGGCGCGCCGCCGTCATCGCCATCAACTGGCGCGCCATCACCACCGACCCCACCATCGCCGTTGCCGTCAAGCCAACTCGGAACTAGCGGTGTGCCGCCCGACGCCCCTCCGAATGCATTCGACGTCCCCATCAGCGCGCCCTCTTGCTTGTGCGCGTCGCCGTGCTGGCGGCTGCCTTAAGTGTCGGCGACCCGCTTTCAGCCCAGCCCTTCAAGAGACTGTCGAGCCGGGCGACGAACTCGCCGCCCTTGATTACGCCGGTCCAGCCCGAAGCAACCCAGGGGCCACAGCGATCCGCCGGCAGGCTCTCAAGCATGTCGAGTAGGTTCGTCTGCAGGAGGTCATGCGCACGCACCAACACCGTCATTCCGGCGACACCCGCGGGCTCCGTATCGAAGGAATCCCCGCCCATGATCCGACCGCGTATTTCCTCGAAGACCTGGCCGGCTTCGGCAGGCGCCAATTGCCGGAGTTCGGCTTCGTAGGTTTGCACCGCCAATTTCGAGCCCATCAGTTTCTCGACCACAGCGCTCAACCGGCCGAGCACCGATGCTGCTCCGAAATAGTCTTTCCGATCCTTCGCTACGAACAGATAGGGACGCAGATCCTCCTCGCCGATCTTGGGCGACAGCTTCGCCCACGACCGGATGGCATCCGATCCCTTCCATTCGGTGAGCATCGCGCTGTCGGGGTCCGGTTCAAGCTTCTTCCGCGGCCCCTCGAGGTTCGAGACTTTCGGGCCTTTCTTGATGGGCTTCTTCGGTTTCTCGGCGGGGGCGTCATCCGCCTCCAACAATGCGAGATCCTCGCACCGACCGTGCTCGTGCTTCGCCGCAGCGCCGGCGATCTGATCGAACAGGCGCGACATGAATCGCTCCGCTAACATGAGCTTCGCCAGCACCGGCAGCCTCACATCGGGGCCGAACCCGCGCGCCTGGGCGGTCTGGTTGCGGAGCAGCAATGTGTTAAGGAACCGCTTGATCTGTCGCGGATTGCCTTGCGTCCCGCTGGCAAGGATCGGTCCAATCTGATCGCTCAGCGTCAGCGCGGCGGATACTCTTTCATCGTGAGCTCCCAGCGTTTCCTTGACCGTCGCGGCATCGAGGCTTCCGGCCTGCCACGGCCGTTTCAGCTTCTCGCGCGCGGCCGCGATAAGCTTCACATATCCCTCATGATCTTCGCCGAGCTCAGCGCCGATCAACAATAGCGTCACATAGATGCGCGTCTCGGTCTCGCCCAAAGTCGGTATCCGGAACGGCACCTGGATCAGCTTCTCGAGATAATTACGCGCATAGTCTCGCGGTCCGGTCGTATCGGGCAATTCGGGGAAATGCTTTCGCACGGAATACTCGATCATCGCCTCGTCGGCCGCGACAATGAACGCCGTGCGGTCGGTGAAAACGAACAATCGGACTGCCTCTAACGTCTCGATCGCGATATCCGGCAAACACCGATCGAGGTCGTCGATCAGGACAACGAGCTGTTTTACACCTGCTTTATCGAGCAGATCATCGAAGGCTTTCCGGAACGCGCCGATCTCCTCCGGCAAGCGCTTCGACTCGTCGGGCTTCAGCAAACTCTGAACACCGTCGAGGGCAGCGTCATAGTTCTCCTTGGTGGCAAGCTCAGCGGGATCATCGAGCAAGCCTTTCACACTCCCGACGGCGGCGCGTATCTGGTCGGGCGTCGGGATTCCGGACAAGGCCGTGAAGGCGAGGCCGCCACCATGCCGCGCGACCTTGAGCCAGTCGATCCGTTTGAAGATATTCTTGACTGCCTCGCCGGCTTCGGTGGCCAATGAACGCTGCTCGATTAACTCCGTGACGATTCCCTCGATGAGCGCGATCTTTGCGTCCTCGAAGCCTTGGAAGCGCCATCCATTGAATTTGATGCAAAGAACATCATCGCTATCTCGCAATGCGTCATCGATCATCTCCAAGACGCTCGATTTGCCCGCGCCCCAATCGCCGTGCACGCCTATCGTGACGGCCTCTTCGGGCCGTTTCGCGAGCAGGTCGATAATCGTCTTGGCGATGGCCTCGTTGTTGAGGAGATCGACCTTCGTTTCGTTGTCGGTTAATATCAAACGGAGGCACCTTTCTTTGAAACGAAGACAATCTTCCGTTGTGTAGGCAAGGCAAACGATATCAAGGTATTCCAGAGCATCTGTCGTATGTTCTCAGCCTACTTCGTGTAATCGAGCAGTACTTTCCTCCGGGATGTCTGCTGCCTTGATCAATTCTTTCGCATAACGTTTAGCCTGAGAGATGCTCTGCTTGTAGTCATCTGCGGCCAGCGACAAGGATTCCGGCGATGTCGCACGATCCAGATCATCGCTCGACCAATCGTCCGAGAGACGCTTGCTGATCGCATAGCAAGTTGCCTTGCCCACTCGAAACGCCATGAATTTCCGGGAGGCTTTCATAATGGCCGACCGGACGATTTCCGGCTCACCCAACGTGCGCATTTCAGCATCGAGTTCGACGGCCATGCGTTCGGCGGCCGAATAAAGACCGTTCACAAACAGCGTCTGTGCGTCCTTGTAGAAACGTCCCGCGCGGCCCTTTAGATTCTTCTCGGCAATCTCGTCGGGATCGGTGAGAATCTTGATTTCTGGAACGCGCTCCAAAGAGTGGGCCGACCGTGAGAGCTTGGAACCCTCTGGCGCTTTCCGTACCTTCTTGTGCTTCGCGCGCTGACTCTTATTCGGATCGCCTTCGGCACCATCCTTGTCGCCAGCCTCACTCAATTCGGGGAAATTCGTATCGAGCTTTGTCGGGTCCGATGTATCGGTACCTTCATCCGCGCCCTCGGTTTGCATCGCCGATAGGCGACGCGACGGGCTCAGGGTCACCGTAGGAATACGGAACTCATCGAGCAGCTTTTGAAGGTCGCTTTGCAGATCGTCCAGATTGTCGTCCGACGTCGGAGACTCGGAGCGAATGACGTCTTTCACCCAGGCGGGCATCAGTTCGCGTACGAAATCATCAAAGTCTTCGGCAACCATAGGAGAACGGTCATCCGGCCAGGTCAGGCCATCCCGATACTGGTTTGGCAGCGCCAGTTCGTCGACGAGTTCGATCTCGACGGTGATGACTTTCGACCCAAATGGAATGCCGAAATTTGGCGCAGCCGCCGACCATGCCTTTCGGGATTTGATGTCGTACCGCTCGCCTTTGTGGACCAGCGCGCAGAAGGTGGTCGAACTGGTCGCCGGATTGGCGAGCGCACTGAGGGAGTGGCTGTAGCTCTCATGTTTCGGGTCGTGGATGTAGTGAACGCGCAGTTCTCCACCCGGCGCATCGACCCATTCGTGGTTGGGAAGCTCTTCCACCACCTCTTCGAGTGTCTTCAGCCGTCGCGTACGGCCCGTCTCGTCCTTACCTCCGCCCTTGGTCATGGCGACATCGACCCGCACTTCGACGCCATCAGCGAAACGCGCAAACCGCCGGAAGATCGCCGAAGGTATGAAGCTGCGATCTTGGGTCTTTCCCTTCCCCAGGGGCTCGGCAACGGTGTCGTGATCTTCGCTCTCGCCCATCAAAACAACTTCCGTCCAATCGAACGATGTCTCGCGCCCCTCGTCGAGGACGGCCTGTGTCACGTCGTACACGGTGTCGAAACTGCCATCGGGTAGTTCAACCGGGAAACGAACATAGGTCTGCTCCTCGGGGTCGAAGCCGATGACCACTTCGTTGACGACGCCATCCTTGCACGAGCGATAGCGAATGCCTTCCCGTGACATGGTCAGACCGGAGACTTTGGCGCCGATCCCGAAATTTCCGTCGAGCGACATCTCCTTGTTGATCGACGAGGACAATTCAGTCGCCTGTTTCAGCTCTCTGTCATCCATGCCCGTCCCGGTGTTCCAGAACGTGAGCTTCCGGACCCCCTCGATGACTGTCGGGTAGATTTCGATCCGGCGATTTCCAGGAGCGGCGCTGGCCGCACTTTCATCGGCGTTCTTGAAAAACTCGCGGACCAGGGTGCTGACCGGAGCTTGCTCGATCAGCCGATTGATGAGGAATCGCTTGTCATGAATGTTAAGTGGTTCTGCCTTCATGCGATGCGCCCCTAGAGTTTGAACTTATCGGCACCATCGCCGGAGGTTGACCCGAATTTCCGCTCGATATCGCTCGTGGCGTCGCGAAGCGCTTTGAGGATTTTTTTCACGTCACTGTCCGAATAATCGTAAGCTCGACGGTTCGAAAGATTGCCGAGCTTGCGAATCGCATCCAACGCAGACTGCGTCCGCCCTTCGGCGAGTCGCACGAATTTCTCACGTTTTTCAGACAGTTTGGTCACCGAGCGCTCATCCTCCATCAAGTCCGTTCAGTTCAGGAACCATATTATTCATAACGCCAATGAGTCAATATTTTCGAGAAATTCATAAAAATATGCGGAAGTTTGTCCTAAAAATGGTTTGGATTTCAACCGAAATGCGGCGCGAACGGATGTTTGGCTTTCTGAGGATTGTACGCATCAGCGGTTTTGAGGGGAAAGCCTTCCCCTGCGGTCGAGCCTGTCGTCTCGCCCGACCCCTTCTGCGGGGAGACCCCGCAACGCCCCCTGTAGAGTAAGAGAGGTGCGGCTGTCGCCGTGACGGGTTTGGAGGTCGAGAGAGAGGCTCTCGGACCGCCCGTCCTGGAGATCAGCCATGACAGCGATTGAGATCATGAACGGCCGCCCCGAGAGCGGCGGCTACAAGGTGGATGTGTCCCGCGGCGGGCATAACGGGCGGGTATCATCCGAATGGTTCTCGCGGCCCGACGACGAGAAGTACCTCTCCCTGTCGGACCTCTACGCCTCGGTGAAAGGCCGTGCCGAGCGGAGCCGGACGCGCACGGTCGAAAGCGCGGCGATCCGCGTGGAGGCCCATCGCGACGATCCGGAAAAGCTGGCGCTCGTCCTGCCGGACGCCGAAAAACCGGTCGCGCCGACCCATTGGAGCTTCGGACAGCTTGCCGGCCTCGTCGGCGCACCCGCGGCCTATCTGCGCCAGCTTCCCGCGCCGCTCGTCGGCATCAACCTGCAATACGGCCTCACCAACCACCGTGCCGAGCAGGTGAAAACGATGGAAGTCGAGGGCGGACGCACTGAGCTGCGCGCCGTCACCGGCCCGGACTATGGCCGCATCTACAACCACGCTCTACGCCTCGGACCGCGACGTCTTCCTCTTCCTGGTCGACGACAGGAATCCGATCGAGGCCGAGACGCTGACCGACGGATCGCCCGATCTCTTCTTTCGGGGTTTCTATTGTTGGAGCTCGGAAGTCGGAGTGAAGGCGCTCGGCATCGCCAGCTTCCATCTCCGGGCCGTCTGCCAGAACCGCAATCTCTGGGGCGTTGAGGATTTCCAGGAGATTAGCATCCGGCCCTCGAAGTATGCAGCCAACCGCTTCGCGCACGAGGCGGTGCCGGTGCTCGCGAGTTTCGCGGACTTTTCACCGCAGTCCCTCGTCCAGGACATTCGCCCTGCACGTGAACAGATCGCCGGCGAACGTATCGTTGCGCGCAGCGACTATGATCATACCGACTTCCTGCGCAAGCGTGGATTCTCGAAGATGGAGAGCGGCAAGTTCGTTTGAGACAGTGTCGGTTGAAGAAGGCCGCCTGGCTGTGGGGTTTCATCGGATTGTCCATCCGGGCGATATCCGGGAAGCGGTTGAAACTTCAGCATGCCGCATGGCCTCGAAAATGGCGAAGAAGCAGGAGGACGTTCCAGCTCGGCTGCTCTCGCCGTTTCGGTAAACGACTGCCGCAACATCCACTCCCGAGAGGGCAGCAGCCGTGCCGCTGCACGAAGAGGCTCTGGCGGAAACGAAGGAAGATAGTTCTAGCGCGCCATCAGGGCGCGATTGCGGCACGGCGACTGTTCGCCCCCCGTCGGAGCGGGTGAGCTGAGCGAATTGGGCGAGATACGGGAAATCGTGGCGGACCCGGCAGGATTCGAACCTGCGACCTCTGCCTTCGGAGGGCAGCGCTCTATCCAGCTGAGCTACGGATCCAGACCAGCGGCTTTCGAATAGCGGAAAGTGCGCGGTTGCGCAATCGAAGCTTGCGGGATCAGGCGACGGGTTCGATCCAGCGGCCGTGATAGTCGCAGAAGGCCAGGATGCGGCGTTCGGGATCGGGCCAGTGCGTGTAATAGAGCGCGGCCTTGCGGCGGTCGTCCTCGTAGGGCTCCATCCGGACCCAGCAGAGCGGCGCCCGTTCGTCGGACAGGTCGCCGGCGACTTCGATGGCCGAGCGTGCGGCATGCTGGGTCTCGCGCGGCATGTACTGCCAGAAGATCGAGTGATAGACGACGGTGGCGCATCCGCCGGGCCTGAGCGCCAGCGACGCGGCGATCCAGTCCGCGGCGTCGGCCCGCGCCACTTTTGCGCCCCGTTCGGCCGCGATGGCGATGGCCGCGTCCAGCCGGGCCAGCCGCTCGGGCTGGTCCGCCCAGACATAGGAGCGGAGGCGCAGGGCCTTTTCCGGATCGGTGATGTCCAGCGGATGCCGGTCGCAGGCGTAGCTCGCCGACTTCGTGATCGGCTGCAGGTCGGGTGCCGGACCGCGCCAGTCGGGCCGCAGGCGGACACCTGAATCTTCCGGTCCCCACGTGGCCTTGCCCAACCGGTAATGGAAACGGTCCCAGTTCTGGTTCAGCCCGGCGCTCGCGCCCAGTTCGAGCATGTGCAGCGGCATGCCGGTATCGCGCGCGGCCTGCTGGAACCCCAGCAGCAGCACCGCCGACCGTCCGGTCTCGTTGGTCTGCGGCGCATGGTGCAGGAAATCGCCGAGGAAGTCGTCGTGGGCGGACAGCGCGTCGGACACCGCCTGCCACAGCGCATCGTCATCGGCGGGTGTGCCATCCTGAGCGTAGACCGCTGCCAGCGCCGGATCGCGGCCCGACAGCACGAGTGCATGCAGGCTGCCCGCGAACCGCAGTGCCAGCGCATCGTCGATCATGCGGCCGTCGGGCCAGTCGAGAATGGCTTTCGCGAAGCCGGTGGACGGTGTGAGCCGCTCCGCCGCGAGCCTCAGAAGCCGCCCGGTGAAGGGAGAGCCCATCGATTCGCAGACTTCACCCTGCCGCACGAAATGCCGCTGTACCAACTCGCCCATATTCTCCTCCCCGATGCCAACGCAACGCCGGAAACCGACCGGGTCTCCGCTGCGTCTAGGTAGCATCTCGCAGGTGCGAAAGGAAACCGTCAGAAATCGCTGGAAACGGGTTGACTTCAACGTCAACAGCCATTAGGTCCGCGCCTCGAACGCAATCGCACGGGCTTCCCTTCGATGGGACTCGGTCACGGCGTGAGCGTCTCTGTTGAGCTTTGGAAAATGTCCCGGCCACTGTGGCTGGGGGCTGATGGAGAATTGCCATGCCGTTCATTCGACGACAGACCTGACTTCGCTGAAGTCACAGGCGGCACAGGCCCGGCACCGGGACGACCGCCGCTCGGAAGAGCGTCACTGAACATCGATATCTGCTGTGCTCCGGTCCGCCGCCCCTTCGGACGTCCGGGGTTCTGTCACTTGCGTTATGGGGAATCAAAATGGATTTCACGACTGCCGCCGCCCTGGACGAGGGCCTGGAGATCGACGACCGCGCGGACGACGCGCGCAAGGATTTTTTTGTGGTGAAGGACGGTGAATGCTTCGCCGGCACCCACCTGCTGATCGACGTCCGCGACGCCGAGGGCCTGGACGACATCAAGCTGATCGAGCGGGCGATGAAGAAGTGCGTCGAGGCTGCGGGCGCGACCCTGCTGACCATCGACCTGCATCATTTCACGCCCAACGGCGGCGTCTCGGGTGTCGCCATCCTGGCAGAATCCCACATCTCGATCCATTCCTGGCCGGAATATGGCTACGCCGCGCTGGACGTCTTCATGTGCGGCGATGCACAGCCGCACAAGGCCGTGCCGGTGCTGAAGCGCGCCTTCAACGCGGGCCGGGTCGATGTGCAGGAGGTGCGCCGCGGGATGGGCATGGTGGCATGACCGACTGGGTCACCGAATCCCTGCATGACGGCCTGAAGACCGCCTTCCGCGCGGACGAGATTCTGTACCGGCGCGCCGTCGGGCAGCAGGATCTGGTGCTGTACGAGAACCCGACGTTCGGGCGGATGCTGGCGCTGGATGGCGTCACGCAGGTCACCGAAGCCGACGAGTTCATCTATCACGAGATGCTGACCCACGTGCCGCTGCTGGCGCACGGGGCCGTGAAGTCGGTGCTGATCATCGGCGGCGGCGACGGCGGGATGCTGCGCGAGGTCGCGCGCCATGCGTCGGTCGAGCGGATCGTGATGGTGGAGATCGACGAGGGCGTCGTCACCTTCTCGCAGGAATTCCTGCCGGGCTTGTCCGCCGGAGCCTTCGACGATGCACGGCTGGAACTGGTCATCGCCGACGGTGCCGACTACATCCGCAACGCGGACGAGCGGTTCGACGTGATCATCGTGGATTCGACCGACCCCATCGGACCGGGAGAGGTTCTGTTCACCGACCATTTCTACGGCCACGCGAAGGCCCGGCTGAACGCGGGCGGCGTGCTGGTGACGCAGAACGGCGTGCCGTTCGTGCAGGGCGGTGAACTGGCGGGCACGATGCGGGCCTTCCGGTCGCTGTTCCGGGTCGCGACCTGTTACCTGGCGACGGTGCCGACCTATGTCGGCGGCCCGATGGCCTTCGGTTTCGGCACGGACGATACGGCCCTGCTTTCGGTGACGCCTGAAACCCTGGCGCAGCGGCACGCGGCGGCAGGCCTCGATACACGCTACTACACACCGGACGTGCACAAGGGGGCCTTCGCGCTGCCCGGTTACGTTCAGGAACTCGTCGACGCCTGAGGGCGTCATCACTCTCTTGTTTGAAAGGTTGCGGCATCTGCCATGACGGATCGGATTCGCGATTATCTTGCGCGCACGGCGCATGACGCCCCCTGCCTGGTGATGGACCTGGACAGGGTGCGCGAGAACTACGAGACCTTCGCGCGGGCCATGCCCGACACGCGGGTTTTCTACGCCATCAAGGCCAATCCGGCGCCGGAGATTCTGGCGTTGCTGGCGGACCTCGGCAGCTGTTTCGACGCGGCGTCCCTGCGTGAGATCGAGATGGCGATGCAGGCCGGCGCGACCGCCGACCGCATCAGCTTCTCGAACACCATCAAGCGTGAGCGGGACATCGCGACCGCGTACCGCCTGGGGGTCCGGCAGTACGCCTTCGACTGCGATGCCGAGCTGGAAAAGATCGCGCGTTCTGCGCCGGGCAGCCGCGTGGTCTGCCGCCTGCTGTGCGACGGCAACGGTGCCGACTGGCCGCTGTCGAAGAAGTTCGGCTGCAGTGCCGAGATGGCGGCGCGGCTGATGGAACGCGCCCACGCGCTGGGCCTGGTGGCGCACGGGCTGGCCTTCCATGTGGGCTCACAGCAGCCGAACCCGATGATGTGGGACGGCGCGCTGGAAACCTGCGCTGAGCTGTTCCGCAAGCTGGGCGAGCGCGGGATCGAGATGAATCTCGTCAACCTGGGCGGCGGCTTTCCGGCGCGCTACCTGCGCGACGTACCCGAGGTCGATACCTACGGTCAGGCGATCAACGGATCGCTGAAGCGCCATTTCGGCAACCGCATCCCGCAGACCATCATCGAACCGGGCCGCGGCATGGTCGGCGACGCGGGCGCGATCCGCTCGGAAATCCTGCTGATCTCGCAGAAGGACGACAACGACCCGACGCGCTGGGTCTATCTGGATATCGGCAAGTTCGGCGGTCTGGCGGAAACCATCGACGAGGCCATCCGCTACCCGATCCGCACCGATCACGACGGCGACGACCTGATGCCGACGATCCTGGCCGGTCCGACGTGCGATTCCGTCGATGTGATGTACGAGAAGGACCCCTACCTGCTGCCGGTCTCGATCGAGATCGGCGAGACGGTGCTGATCGAATCCACCGGTGCCTACACGTCGACCTACGCGGCGAACGGGTTCAACGGCTTCGATCCGCTGAAGTGCGTCTGTGTCTGAGAGGACGGGGCGGGCGGCGAAGGACGCCGGGCAAACCTGGGGCGGGCGTCCGAACTGAGTCGAAACTGCAGGTCTTCTGCATCGCCCCGCGTGCCGCTGCGCATCAGCGGGGGGTGACGGTTCGCGATGGCGGGGAAGCCGAGCGAATGACAGTCACCCCAGCCTTGTGCGGGGGTCCGGTCGGCAGATCATAGCAGGATTCGGGCGTCCGGATTTTCTGCCCAACCGGATCCCCGCGCAGGGCGGAGATGACGGCATGCGTTCTGCTGCACATCAGCCGCCCACTCGGCCAGCCCATTTATCTGTGAGTTGAGACCATTCGGGCGGCTCTTCGGTCGCCCGTCTGGCCAGCCTATCCATCCCCGAGTTGAGATCGTTCGGCCAGCTCTTCGGTCGCCCGTCTGGCCAGCCCATCCATCCCCAGACGGGCGATTTCCGATTATTCAAACCAGTCGAACTGCTCGCCGCCGAGCTGGCGCAGCAGGGCGTAGTCGTCGGCCAGCATCTCGCGCAGCAGTGTGACCGTCCCGGGCGGGATCCTGTCGCCGTAGGAACCGACGTTCTGGGGGGCGTAGTCGATCCCGGATGCCGCGGGCAGTCCGAGAAAGGCGAACACCTTCTCGGTCTCCGTCGCCGGATCGGTGAAGAAGGCTTCCGATTTCACCAGGCAGACGTTCTCCCTGCCCAGCACATCGAACAGGCGCTGCACCTGCTGGCCGTAGCGGCTGCGGTCCACATACGAGAAATGCTGGTGCGCATAGGAATGATAGCCCGGCTCGGCGACGATCCGGTCGGCCTCGCCCGCCAGCCGCGACGTTTCCTGCGCGATGGCCTGTTCCAGGCTGAGATCGTCCTGATCCTTGTTGTGCTCGTGCCAGTAGTGCGAATAGGTCCGCGCGACGGGATCGCGCAGCATGGCGATGGCCTTCGGCGCGGGCAGGTCTGCCTTCATCCGCTCGATCGCCAGCGGGTGGTACATGTAGTAGGGGCTGGCCTCGAAGTTCAGGACGCTCTCGCCCAGCGCCGCTTCCTGCCGTGCCTTCGCAGCCGCCATCTGGAAATGGCCACGGTACCAGTTCTCGCCGCGGTGATAGTTGTAGTCGAAATAGTGCACTTCCTTCGACGACGGCGTGGCGATGCGCGGATGCTGCTGCAGGTAATGGAACAGGGACGTCGTCCCGGCCTTCTGCGCGCCCACGATGACGAAGTCCGGCAGCACGCGCGACGCCCCCGTCGCCAGCGCCTTCGCGCTGTGCGCTGCCTGCCTCAACCCCTCTTTCGCCGTGCTCCAGACCAAGGCGTTCAGTCCTCGTGGAAAGTGATGTAGTCGTCCAGGTCGGCGCGTTCGGTGCGCAGATCGTTCACGACCGCCGACTTGTCCTCATAACCCAGTGCCATGCCGCAGACCACGGTCTCGCCGTCGGGAATGTCCAGAATGCGCTTGATGATGGTGTGATAGCTGGGCCAGGCCGCCTGCGGGCAGGTGTGCAGCCCGTACTGGCGCGCGACGATCATCAGGTTCTCCAGATACATGCCGTAGTCCAGCCACGATCCGATCTCCAGGCGCTTGTCGATGGTGAAGATCATGCCGACCGGCGCATCGAAGAAGGTGAAGTTCTTCGCGCCCTGTTCCTTCATGCGCAGCGTGTCGCCCTTCCGGATGCCCAGCAGATCGTACATCCCGAAACCCACGGTCCGGCGGCGCGTCAGGTAGGGATCGAAGAACTTGTCCGGATAGTACTTGTATTCCTTCTCGTGCCCGCCGCGATCGTTCAGCGAGGCATCGACCACGGCATCGCAGAGTTCCTGCCGCTTCCGACCGACGACCACATGACCCTGCCAGGGCTGCATGTTGGTGCCCGACGGCGCGCGGGCCGAGACCTCGAGGATGTGCCGCACCAGCGCCATCGGCACCGGATCGGGCAGGAACGCCCGGACCGAGCGCCGGCTGACGATGGCGTCCTCCGCCGTCTCGGAAACATCGGCGGCCGCGTGGGCGGTGACTTTGGCAAAAGCGCTGGGGCTGTTCATCATGGCCTCATGTTTCAGGTCTCAATCAATCCGGACCTGAAAATAGACGGATACGCCTAGCTGCAAACAGGTATAAATACCTAATCTCATACAGCGAAGAGATTTGGAAACATATTTGATCCTGAAATCGATACGCCCTTTGCTCTGTAACGACCGGGTGAAGCCGGATGCGGACGATGACGAGGCGGAGCTGGTGGAGCCGGGCGTGGCGCTGGAAAGCGGTGCCATGATCGCCGGCACCCCGAGGCGGACCTTTCCTGCCGGGTAGTTCGAAGCCATTTTTTGCCGCAGCCAGCAAGCGATTGTCGCCGCCTACAGGTCGGGGGCAGTCACAAGAGCCTGCGTCGTCTGTCAACGCGTCGCGGGTGCGTCCTGCGGTCTGGTTGAGGACTGCACCGGCTGTTAGGTTGGGCCATGGTGTTCGAAGTCTTTGCGATCGGGGCGGCGTTTATCTTCGGGCTGTTGGCGCGGCAGGTCGGGCTGCCGCCGCTGGTCGGCTTCCTGGCCGCGGGGTTTGCCATTCACGCTGCCGGACCGATGCTCGGGATGCCCGCCAAGACCGGGCCCATTCTCGACTACCTCGCCCATCTTGGCGTGCTGCTGCTGCTGTTCATCATCGGGCTGAAGCTGAAACTCAGGCAGTTGATCGAGCCGCAGGTCGTCGGCGGTGCGTTGACGCATTTTGCGCTCTCCATCGCACTTTACACGCCGCTCGTCCGCCTGGTCTTCACCGATGACTGGCTGATTGCGCTGCTGGTCGGCATCGCGCTCGGGTTTTCATCCACCGTGCTGTCGGCAAAGGTGCTGGAGGCGAAGCGCGAGATGGGCAGCTTCCACGGGCGCACGGCCATCGGTATTCTGGTGGTGCAGGACATCGTCGCGCTGGTCGTGCTGGCGGTCTTTGCAGGCAAGGTGCCTGGACCGTGGGCGCTGCTGATCTTCGCGACGCCGCTGCTCCGGCCGCTGCTGTTCCGGATGCTGGACGCCGCCGGGCATGATGAGGTGCTGGTGCTGGCGGGCATGCTGGTCAGTCTGGTGATCGGCGGTGTGGGCTTCGACCTGATCGGTCTGAAGGGAGAGATCGGCGCGCTGGTGATGGGGCTGCTGTTGTCGACGCACCCGAAGGCAAAGGAACTGTCCCGCGCGCTCTGGTCCCTGAAGGAAGTGTTTCTCATCGGCTTCTTCCTGTCCATCGGCATGGCGGGCCTGCCGGATTCGGATTCGCTCCTGTTTGCGGTCGTGCTGGGTGCGTTGCTGCCATTGAAGGGCGTGTTGTTCTTCTTCCTGCTGCTGGCTTTCCGGCTTCGTGCGCGTTCGGCATTTCTCAGCGCCCTGTCGCTGACTGCGTATAGTGAGTTCGGCCTGATCGTGGCCGCAGGCATTCCGGCGGCGGAGCCCTTTCTGGTTCCGCTGGCCATCGCGCTTTCGGTCTCCTTCGTGATCGCTGCGCCGCTCAACCACTTCGCGCATCCGATGTTCGACCGCTATGAATCCGCCCTGTCACGGTTTGAGCGGCGAACCCGGCACCCGGACGAACGTCCCACCCAACTGGGCGATGCGGACGTCATGATCTTCGGCATGGGGCGGACCGGCACCGCCAGTTATGATTCACTGGTTGAAAGCGGGTTTCACCCGATCGGTCTGGATGCGGATCCCTTCATCATCGAGACGCATGTGGATGAGGGCCGGAACGCCGTCTTCGCCGACGCCGAGGATGGCAATCTGTGGAACGGTATCCGGCTCGAGGGCGTGAGGGCCGTCGTGCTCGCGATGGACGATATCGAGGCCAAGCTGATTGCGGCCCGTACCCTGCGCGCGAAGGGCTTCGAGGGGCCCATCGTCTCCCACGCGCTTTACGCCGATCACGTGGAGCGCATCACCGAAGCCGGCGGAGACGAGACCTATCTGACCATGCATCAGGCCGGGCGCAGTATGGCGCGCCGCGCCATGAAGACGCTCGAAGAGCTCGACAAGGACGCGCTGCCGCCGCGTCTGGAATAGCCGTACATCTTGCTGCGCGCCGCAGTTTGGTCGAGCATGGCGGTGCCCGCCAATGGAGATGATCATGACCAGCACGCCCACCAACGCCGACGACCGCAAGGCCTTCTACGACACCATCGGGCAGCAGAACTTGACCCCGCTGTGGGAGGTGCTGCACGGCCTCGTCACGCCCGAGCCGGTGCATCAGGTGCAACCCGCCATCTGGCGCTATGACGATATTCGCGGCCATATCATGGCCTCGGGCGAACTGATCACGGCGAAGGAGGCCGAGCGGCGGGTGCTGATCCTGGAAAATCCGGGCCTGCCGGGCCAGTCGAAGATCACCGGCTCGCTCTATGCCGGGCTGCAGCTCATCCTGCCCGGCGAGGTCGCGCCTGCCCACCGGCACACGCAGTCCGCCCTGCGTTTCGTGGTCGAGGGCGAAGGGGCCTACACGGCGGTCGACGGGGAACGCACGACCATGCATCCCGGCGATTTCGTGATCACGCCGTCCTGGACCTGGCACGATCACGGCAATGATTCCGACAGGCCCATGGTCTGGCTGGATGGACTGGACATTCCGATGGTCAGCTTCTTCGGTGCCAGCTTCGCCGAGAAGTGGCCCGAGGACAGCCAGCCTCTCTCACGGCCCGAAGGCGATTCCCTGGCGCGCTACGGTCAGGGCCTGATGCCGGAAGGTTACCAGGCGCGCACCCACACCTCGCCGGTCTTCAACTATCCGTACGCACGTACGCGCGAGGCGCTGGAACAGATGCGCATTCACGAAAAGTGGGATCCGGCGCAGGGCCTGAAGCTGAATTATGTGAATCCGGTGAACGGCGATTTCGCGATGCCCACCATCGGCACCTTCATGCAGCTGCTGCCGAAGGGATTCGACGGCATTCCCTACCGCGCGACCGACGCGACCGTCTTTTCGGTGGTGGAGGGCACGGGCGAGGCGACCATCGGCGAGCAGACCTTCAGCTTCGGCCCGCGCGATCATTTCGTCGCCCCGTCGTGGGCCTGGTACCGGCTCAGCGCGTCCGAGGACTGCGTGCTGTTCAGCTTCTCCGACCGCCCGGTGCAACAGAAGCTCGACCTCTGGCGCGAACAGCGCGGCAACGGCTGAGGCTGTCCTCTGATCGACTGAATCGCCGATTCCCGGATTGTCACCCCCGGTTTATCCGGGGGCCTTGCTGAATCGCGGCGTTCGCTGAGCCGCCCGTCGCCCCCGCACGGCGGCGGGGGTGACACCCCGTGCGATTGGCCATCTCAATCAGATGCTGGAACGCTCCAGACGCGTTGCCGTCAGCCGTCAGACGTGCTGGCCGCCATTGATGTGAACTTCGGCGCCGGTGACGTAGCTGGCCTGGGGCGAGCAGAGGAAATAGATCGTCGAGGCGACTTCCTCGGGGCGTCCGAGACGGTGCAGCGGAATATCTTCCTCGACCAGCTTGTCGGTGCCGGGCGACAGGATCGCCGTGTCGATCTCGCCCGGTGCGATGGCGTTCACACGCACGCCGTGCGGTCCGAAGTCGGCGGCCATCTCGCGGGTCAGGCCCGCCAGTGCGGCCTTGGACGTGCCATAGGCCGAGCCGGCAAACGGATGCACCCGGCTGCCGGCGATCGAGGTGACATTGACCACGGCACCCTTGGCGGCCTTCAGTTCGTCGAACAGGCCGCGCGCCAGCCAGACCGGTGCGAACAGGTTGACGTTGAACACCGAGTACCAGTCGTCCGGTTCGGTGTTGAAGGTGTTGAGCCGTTCGCCGTTCGGGCCCTTCGGCGAAATCCCGGCGTTGTTGATCAGTGCGTCCAGGCGGCCTTCCGGCAGCTTGGATTTCAGCGTCGCGATGCCCTGCTGGATGGTTTCCGCCTTCGACAGGTCCAGTTGCACATGGTCGTCCTCGCCGTGCTCCCAGGGGCAGTCCTCGGAAAACGGGTGCCGGGACACGGTGATGATGCGCCAGCCCGCGGCGCCGAAGCGCTTCACGGTGGCATGGCCGATCCCGCGCGATGCGCCGGTCAGGATGAGTGTCTTGCCGCTGTCAGTCATGCGCCGACATTACCTCACGCGATTGCATTGTTGGAGTCGTCATCTGCCGGGTCCGGTGCCGAGGTGATCTCGGCATATGTAACGCGGTCGTCGACTTTCTCCAGATCTTCCGCGCCGGCCGGGTCCAGATGCACGAACACCTCGGCGCCGGGGTGGATCTGCTGGATCTCCATCTCCACCATGTCGGCAATCACGTGCGCACGGTAAAGCGACATGTCGCCATCCAGTTCGACATGCACCTGCACGAAGACCGACAGGCCGGACTGGCGCGTGCGCAGATCGTGGACGGCGCGGACATCGTCGATGGCCAGCGCCGCTGCCTGGATGCGGGTGCGCTCGTCCTCGGGCAGTTCGCGGTCCATCAGCTGGTCGAAGGACGAGAACGCGATCTTCACCGCCCCCCGCAGCAGCCACAGCGCGATCAGCAGGCCGATCACCGGATCGGCGATGTGCAGGTCGAACATGCCCGACAGCACCAGCGCCAGAATGACGCCCGCGTTCATCGCCAGATCGCCGGAGTAATGCAGCAGGTCGGCGCTGATCGCGACCGAGTTCGACCGCGCGACCACGAACTTCTGGAACATCACCAGTCCGAGGGTCAGCACGATGGAAATCGCGATGACGATGATGCCGATGTCGGTGGCGGTGACCGGTTCGGGGGCGGCAAACTGCGCCACGCTTTCCCACGCGAGGAAGACGGCGGATCCGGCGATCAGCGCCGCCTGCGCCAGAGCCCCCAGCGATTCGGCCTTGCCGTGGCCGAACCGGTGTTCCTCGTCGGCGTCGGTCAGGCTGTAGCGGACGGCGAACAGGTTCACGACCGAGGCGGTCATGTCCAGGATCGAATCCAGCAGGGAGCCCAGCAGGGCGGTCGATCCGGTCAGGAAGAAGGCGACGGTCTTCATGGCCACCATCGTCGCCGCCGTCAGCACCGAGGCGATGGTGGCGAGCCGCATCCAGCCGCCTGATGTGAGTCGCCGCGCGGCCATCAGGGATAGAGCGTCTCGGTGGACCAGCCCGCGCCGTCGCGCCGGAAATTCAGGCGTTCATGAAGCCGGAACGGCCGGTCGCGCCAGAATTCGATGCGGCTGGGTACGATCCGGAAGCCCGACCAATGTGGCGGTCGCGGCACCTCACCGATGGCGTATTTCGCGGCATATTTCGCCACCTGTTTCTCCAGCTCGAAGCGGCCTTTCATCGGTCGGCTCTGGTCGGATGCCCAGGCCCCGATGCGGCTGTCGCGCGGGCGCGAGTTGTAATAGGCGTCGGCCTCTTCGGCGCTGACCTGTTCGACATCGCCCTCGACGCGCACCTGGCGGCGCAGCGATTTCCAGTGAAAGCAGAGCGCCGCCTTCGGATGCGCCAGAAGTTCCGCGCCCTTCTGGCTTTCGTAGTTCGTATAGAAGACGAACCCGGCATCATCGACACCCTTCAGCAGCACCATGCGTACGCTGGGCATGCCGTCCGGGCCGACGGTCGCGACGGACATGGCATTCGCATCGTTCGGTTCGGATTCTGTGGCCTCCGCCAGCCAGGACTGGAAGTGCGCGATGGGATCGGTTGGCTCGGTCATGTCGGACTCCGTATCAATGCGCCAAACATAACGCGTGCCGGCGCGTTTGCCATGACACCCAGTGCCACAGGTGCAAGGATCGCAGGTGCCGTCGCCCAGGGGGCGGCGCGATGCTTGCGTCGCGTGCACGTGTGCTGTCCACAAGGTCGGAGTTCATCATGATCAGGTGCGTTTTGGGACTGGTTCTGGGTCTGGCGGTGACCGCCTGCAGTTCGGACACGGTGTACCGGGACCTGGGCAGCATCGCCGGTGCGGCCGCGGGTACCGCTGTCGGTGCTCAGGTCGGTGGCGGGCTGGGCCGCCAGATCGCCATGGGGGCGGCCTCGCGCACGGGCGCGCTGGTGGGGCGCGATGTCGGCTCGCAGCTCGACAAAGCCTCGAAACAGGCCGCGGCACGGGCGCAGAACAGGGCGCTGAAGGGCCCCGTCGGCAACCAGATCACCTGGCAGGCCAACCAAGGCCAGACCAGCGGTGCCGTGAAGGTGACCCAGCAGGGCACGCACAATCAGACAGGCCAGACCTGCAAGGCATTCACCCACGACATCACGATTGATGGTAAGATCGAGCGGCTGGACGGCATCGCCTGCCAGCAACCGGACGGAACCTGGAAAGTACAGCCATGAGACTCGCGTTTTTTCTGCTGCTGGGACTGCTGCCGGTCAGCGTCTTCTCCGGCCTTGCGCACGCCGACTTCCGCGAAGGCGTGGCCGCCTACCGGGCGGGTGACCATGCGAAGGCGGCGCGGATCTGGCAGGCGGATGCCGAGAACGGCGACCCGGCTGCCCAGCGCAATCTGGGATTGCTCTATCTGAACGGGCTGGGCGTCCCGCAGGATCCGGTCGAGGCCGCCAGCTGGTTCCGCCGCGCGGCGGAGCAGTCGTTTGCGCCTGCTGCGGCCAATCTGGCCGACCTTTACCTGCGCGGCGTCGGCGTGCCGCGCGACCGGCGCAAGTCGGCCGAATACATGCGCATCGCGGCGGACGGCGGAATCGCCGAAGCGCAGCACAATCTGGGCGTTCTCTACGAACACGGTTTCGGCCTGGAGAAGGATCAGCATGCGGCGGTGTTCTGGTATCAGCGCGCGGCGGCGTCCGGATATCAGAAGTCCATCGACCGGCTGGCGGTTCTGCGGCCCGTGCGCAGGGACACGGCACCCGAACAGCCGGCTGCTCCCGCCGTTGACGATGTCCGGCAGGACACCCCGACACGGACCGTTGCCGTACCCGCTCCGCCGCGGGATCCGGACGGATCCGGACTGGTGGACCGGCTGGTTCCCCTCTTTTCAAAAGCCGATTAGACGCCATATGTATGGCCGTCGGGTCTGTGACACGCTATTGACGGACCATTGTCCCGCTCTGGCGTCGGGCAGACTGTTGATTGTCAGATGAAATCGAGATGATGCGAGACCCTTACACAGTACTGGGCGTCGGTCGCAGTGCGTCCCAGGATGACATCAAGAAAGCCTACCGCAAGCTGGCCAAGGACCTGCACCCTGACCGGCACCCGGGCGATTCCGCCGCCGCGGACCGGTTCAAGGATGTTTCCGCCGCCTACGGCCTGTTGAGCGATACCGAACAGCGCGGCCGCTACGACCGCGGGGAGATCGGGCCGGACGGCCAGGAACGGGCGCCCAAGGGCTTCTACCGCTCGACCGGACAGCCCGGCGCGGGGCCGGGCGCGGGCGGCGAGGATCCCTTCGGCGGCGCGCGCGGGTTCGAGGATATCTTCGGCGACATGTTCAGCAACTTCCGGAACGCGCGGCAGCCCGTCAAAGGCCGTGACCGGAAATACGCGCTGAAGGTGGATTTCCTGGAAGCCGCGCGCGGCGCGAGCCGACGGCTGAATCTGCCCGATGGCCGGAAGCTGGATGTCCGGATCCCCGCCGGCCTGGAAGACGGCCGGCAGATCCGGCTGAAGGGACAGGGCGAGCAGGTTCAGGGCGCGGCGCCAGGCGACGCGCTGATTGAAGTCAGCGTGCGTCCGCATCCGCTCTATGAACGGCGGGGCCGCGATATTCATATCGAACTGCCGATCTCGCTGTCCGAGGCGGTTCTGGGTGCCAGGATCAAGGCTCCGACGATCCATGGCGACGTCACCGTGTCGGTACCGGAAGGTTCCAGTTCGGGGCGTACCCTGCGGCTGAAGGGCAAGGGCATCGTCCCGCGCGGCGCTGAACAGCCCGGCGATCAGCTGGTGAAGCTGAAGATCGTGCTGCCCGATGGCGGCGATCAGGAACTGCGGGATTTCGTGAGGAACTGGAAGGGTGCGGGAAGCATGGACGTGCGCGCCGGAATGAAAACCGACTGACCGGCCCCGTCAGATGTGCCGTGAACTGATCATGTGCGCACCGTTGGGCAGCCGTACCACATGATCGGTGTGTGCGGCCGGCCAATGCCAGACACCCAGCAGGAAGTCGGGCCGGCCCTGGTCGTCGCACAAGGGCACCATCAGCCGTTCGAACCCGACCAGACAATTCCGGTCATCCAGATGCTGGCCGGTCCGGTGATGCGGCACCCCGGTGCGCCTTATCCTCTCCAGCGCGGGTGATATGCGCCGGTACTCGGTCTCCTCGACCACATCGTCCAGGAACCGCCCCGTCAGGGCACGCCTCAGCCGGGTCTCGTGGCGTTCGCCCGCATACCTGATTTCGTATCTGGTGCGCCGGTCCGCATCGGGCCGCGCCCGCATCATCAGCATGCAGGGCCACAACCGGGGCAGGGCGGCAGGATCGAAGCTGCTCTTGCACGGTATCTTCCCAAATTGTCTGGGAAGCGCGCGCCAGCAGGCGTACAGGCGCGCCAGCGATGGTGGCAGCGAAGCGGGGAGGTCGAATCCCGCACCGTTTCCAGTCTGAAGCTGCTCTGATTCAGCCATGCAGGTGATTTCCAGCGTGATGTGTTCAGCAAAAATTAACCATAACTGCAAAGCTGATGAAATAAAACAGGGTTCGCGCGGCTTTTTCTGTGCCTTAACTTATATTAATGACGTTTTCCGAAGATTCAGATGTTCAAGGCGGTGACAGTGGAAAGGCGTGCACTTGAATACTCGTGAGAGTTCGGACCGGGCGGAATACCTGATAGTTCTCGAGTCAGCAGGGACCGGTACGATGCGCCACGCGGTCCTTACATCTCATTTCTCAATGCCTTGAGGCAGTTTGTCTGCTCCAGCAGCCGGTCGAGCCGCGCCCGGCCCGAATCGGGGACCTGCCGGTACAGCGACTGCAGCCTTGAGAGGCACTTCGCCTGATAGGCGAACGGTGCCTGTGCAAAGGGTTCTCCGAAAATCGTCATCCGGATTTCGTCCGCACCGGAATCCAGTGCGTCGCGGTTGGCGATCAGAAACGGCAGATAGGCGTCGCCGCAGACCCGCAGCAGGGCGGTGACAGCCGCAGGCAGGGGATCGTCCTGATCGAACCAGTCGCCCTCCAGGCCGGAAAGGTCATCCATGTGGCGGATCCAGTGGAAGGCGGTGGGTGCTTCCCGCGCGGCGACATCGCGCCCCTCGGGATCGTCGATGATCGTCTTCAACTGTCCGAACAGGCCGAAATCCGCGATCGACGGCCGCGTGCCGAACAGGAAGGATTCATATCCCACCCGGCTTTCCAGCGCGTGCAGAATCCGCTCCATGCTCTCCTCGATGACGGTCTTGTTCTCTGGTGTGCAGCCGACCAGCGGCATGCGCCCGACCTGGCGGTCCTGAATGTATTTCGCGAACTCGGCGCGCTTGGCCATCGCGCCCTCCCCCGACCGGGTGTTGTCCGACGCGATCCAGTAGGCGGCATAGTCGCTGGCGTGCTGATAGTGCCAGCGATAATGGAACATGGCCTTGGTCAGCCATTCGTCGGCCATGTCCTCGATCAGGTGGGCGATGAACCGGTGCGCCGGATCCGATGGCAGGATGGAGCGTTCTTCGTGGACCTGTTCCAGTTCCATGGCGATGGGTGTGGAATCGACGCGCCAGGCGCCATCGGACGGAAACCGGACCATGGGCATCAGCACGGGCTTGACGTGTTCCACTTCCTTGACGGCCCGCGCGCTGCGCTGATCCCAGACATGGGGCAGACGCCGGTAGCGCATGATGGCCCTGATCTTGACGGAATAGGGCGAACCGTTCTGGCCCAGAATACGGTATGGTTCAGTCATCGGTCCCTCCCCGGAAACACTGCCCGGCTACAGTCCCGCAATCCGGGTGATGGCGTCAATGTCGAGATGCGCGTCAAGATGTGCCGCCAGACGATCCAGCGTCCGATCGACCGTGCGGTCATGGGCATATGCGCCGTCGGGACGGGTGCCGAGCGCCGCCAGAAAGGCGTGCCGGAAGCTGTCGGAGGTGAACAGCCCGTGGACATAGGTGCCGGTCACCCGGGCATCGACCGATGCCGCGCCTTCGGTCTGTTCGCCGAACCTCAGCCATCCGTGCGCCCGATCCGGCCCTTCCGTCCGGCCGATGTGGATCTCGTAGCCCGAGACCGTTTCACCGCTGGACAGGTGTTCGCCCTCTACGGGCACCGTGCGCTTGTCGGCGGCCATCACCGTGGCGACGTCCAGCAGGCCAAGCCCCGGGACTGTCGCGGGTGCGCCCTCGATGCCGTCGGGGTCCGAGACCGTGTGCCCGAGCATCTGGTAGCCGCCGCAGATGCCCAGCACCCGGCCGCCGCGCCGCGCGTGGGCCAGAATGTCGATGTCCCAGCCCTGTTCGCGGATGAAGGCCAGTTCCCCGGTCGTGGACTTGCAGCCCGGTAGAAGGATCAGGTCGGCATCGCCGGGCAGCGGCCGGCCGGCGGGCACGATCTGTAGATCGACGCCGGGTTCCCCCGCCAGCGGGTCCAGATCGTCGAAGTTCGCGATGCGGCTGAAGGCAGGCACCACGATCCGGTATGCACCCGGCCTGCGCGACGAGCGGTCGGCCAGTTCGACGGCGTCTTCCGCCGGCAGGTTCCGGGCGTCCGCGAACCATGGCACGACACCTATGGCAGGCCAGCCGGTGCGATCCGCGATCAGATTGCGCCCCTCCTCGAACAGGGACGGATCGCCCCGGAAGCGGTTGACGATGAAGCCCCTGATGCGCCGCCGTTCGGCCTCGGGAATCAGGACATGGGTGCCGACGATCTGGGCTATCACGCCGCCGCGGTCGATGTCGCCGGTCAGCAGCACCGGCATGTCGGCGGCCTCGGCGAAGCCCATGTTGGCGATGTCCGACCGCCGCAGGTTCACTTCCGCCGTGCTGCCCGCGCCCTCGACGATGACCAGATCCGCCTCGGCGGAAATCCGCCGGAAACTGTCGAGCACGCTGTCCAGCAATTGCGGTTTCAGCTTCGCATAGTCGCGGGCGCGGGCCGTGGTCAGCCGCCTGCCCTGCACGATCACCTGACTGCCGATATCGGTCTCGGGCTTCAGCAGAACGGGGTTCATGTGCACCGAAGCGGGCACGCGGCAGGCCATCGCCTGGGTGGCCTGCGCGCGTCCGATCTCGCCGCCGTCCGGCGTTGCCGCAGCGTTGTTGGACATGTTCTGCGGCTTGAAGGGCCGGACGTTCAGTCCCCGGTTCGCGAACAGGCGGCACAGCCCGGCGACCAGCATCGACTTGCCGACGCTGGAGCCCGTCCCCTGCAGCATGATGGCGGGTGTTTTCATGCCCGCTTCAGATCACGCCGCCTTCTGGCGGGTCAAGCGGGAACTGCGTTGCGCACCACGGGCTTGTCGTTGATCGGGAAATGCACCAGTCCGGCCAGGACGCCGAGCCCGACGCTGATCCACCAGACAACGTCATACGATCCCGTGCTCTCGAACAGCACCCCGCCCAGCCAGGCCCCCAGGAACGATCCGACCTGATGGCTGAAGAACACGACGCCCGCCAGCATGCCGAGGAACTGCGGTCCGAAGATCTGGCCCACCAGTCCGGTCGTCAGCGGCACCGTCGACAGCCAGAGCAGGCCGATCATGCCGGAGAAGACGAGCACCGTGACTTCGGAAATGGGTGTCAGGATCAGGAACAGGATGGCCGCGGCCCGGGCGAAATAGAGGAAGCTCAGCAGATATTTCTTGGAGTATTTGTCGCCCAGCAGACCCGCCGCCAGCGTGCCGCCGATGTTGAACAGGCCCACCATCGCCAGGGCGGTACCGCCGACCGCGGGATCCAGACCGGAATCGGCGATATAGGCGGGGAAATGCAGCCCGATGAAGGTCACGTGAAAGCCGCAGACGAAGAAGCCGCTGATCAGCAGCCAGTAGCCCCGGTGACCGCTGGCCTCGCGGATCGCCTGCCCGAAGGTCTGGTCGCTGCCGACAAGCTGCGCCGGGCGCCCGGCCAGCGGAATCGTCAGCGGGATGACGAAGGCGACGAGGATCGCGAACATGAACAGGGTGAAGACATAGCCGTAGTCGCCGATCACGGTTGCCGCCAGCGGCGAGAACACCAGCATGCCCGCCGAGCCGCCCATGGTGACCACGGCCATGGCCAAGGTGCGGCGGTGGACAGGGGCATGCCGTGCGACGGTCGCCATGGCGATGCTCTGGGAGGCGAGGCCCTGCCCGATGCCGATCATGATACCGCCGGTCAGATGCATCAGCATCGGCGTGTCGGCCTGCGTCATCAAAAGGATGCCGGTGCCATAGATCAGCGCGCCCAGCGCCATCACCCGGCCCGAGCCGTACTTGTCGGCCAGCCCGCCCGCGAACGGCTGGGTCACCCCCCAGAAGATGTTCTGCAGCGCGAAGGTCATGGCGAAGATCTCGCGGCCCCACCCCATCTGTGACGAGATCGGTTCCAGGAACAGGCCATAGACGCCGCGGAAGCCCATGCCGATGAACACGATCAGCGTCGCTGCCATGATGATCAGCCAGAGTGGCCGTACGGATGTGCCTGCCATGTCCTGTCCCCTCGAAGTCCGACGATCTTATGTGCCGCGCCGGGACGGAATGTCCAGCACAAGGCAGGTTGTCGTCGCAAACGCCAGCAACCGGCCTTCCGTGTCGTGGATGCGCCCTTCCGCCGTCGCCGTCGTGCGCCCGACATGGATGATCTCGCCCGTCGCGGTGACCGCTGACCCGTCCTGCGGCAGGGCGCGGGTGTAATTGACCTTCAGTTCCAGCGTGGTGAAGGTCTTGCCGGGGGGCAGCGCCGTGAAGATGCTGATGCCCACGGCGGAATCCAGCAGGGTTGCCGCGTAGCCGCCATGCACGATGCCCTGCGGATTCAGATGCCTGGCGCCGGGATGTCCGGTGAAGACGGCCTTGCCGAACGCGGCCTCGGTCAGCGTGAAATCCATCGTCTCGCCGATGGCCGCGATGTTCTGGCCCGTCTTCAGCCCGGCCTGGATGATGTCAAGCCCGGAGGGCGCGGTCTGCTCGGTCATGAGGCCTGTCCTGCCTTTGCTGTGAGCCCATGAACTAGGGCGGAAACAGTCTGAATGGAACCATTCAGACTGTTTTCAAGAATGGCAACTACCTGTGCGAGTTGCGTT
>NZ_JBLXDV010000002.1:0-492231 GCF_048263705.1 Minwuia sp.
GCATCACGCCAAAGGAGTGCGCCAACTACATCACCAATGCAGGATACGCTTCAATCTAATATTGGAACGCTCTAGAGAATATCACGGAGAAGCTTTCGACCCAGAAACCGGCGCGCGGGTTCATGTTGATGCCTCAAACGATGACCAGAATCAAATACAGGTATTTGCTGATAATTACGAAAACATGAGTCGATTATCCACCTCAAATCAGCTGCAGGAATTTGAAATCTCGCATGCTGATTTCGAGAAATTTCAATTTTTAGTAGAAAATATGTCGAGAATCATAATTGATTATGAAGTTCCTTATAAATTCTACGAAATTGGGGTTGGCGAGAGGAATGCAGGCAATAGAAATGGAGTTACTAGACTAATTATTCTATTAGTTGGAGTAGATGTAGATATCGCTCGAGAGAAATTTCAATCTAACAGTCCAGATATTGATGTGAGGGCCACCCCAGGCAGTCATTGAAATTTTCTAGCGAGCCAGTCCAGCCATTCAAAAAGAAAAATCGATGCATTGATCGATTCATCGGATATAAGTTTACAAACTATCGCCGCTCCATCAAATGTCGAATGCTTTGCTGCTGGAACCATTGTTCGTACACAAAATGGTAAAATACCTATTGAAAGAGCTCAAGTTGGCGAGCTAATTCTCGCACCTAATTCCAGAACAGGCGATCTAACTTCCGCCCGCGTGACCCGCATCTTCACCAGCGAAGTCAGCCTCATCCTCGACTTCCACGGCACGGGTGTCACACCGGGCCATGTTTATTGGTGCGCAAGCGGGCGGCTCGCGGGTGAGTTTGCCCCGCTGATCGACATTCTGCGCACGGATGGTGCGGTGGCGGATACGGACGGGAATCAGCTGCGAGCGGCGACGAAGCAGCCGGTTGGCGGTGCCATGGACCGCCCGGTGCGGGTTGTCGCCGTCGGCGGCGCGCAGGGCGTCGAGACAGGCACGGTCCGCACGGGCACGCGGATTCCGGAAGGCGCAGGCTGGGTGACCGTCGATGCGCTGATCGCGCGGGCGGGCGGCACATTGGCCGAAGATGGTCTGGTGCAGGTGCCCGGTGCGGCCGAGGCCGCGCCCTTCATGCTGCCCACCGACCATGTGCCGAAGCGCGCGGCGCCCCCCCCCATTATTGAGTTCTTCCATGGTGCCGCATTCGTCCGGGTGGGGCAGTTCAAGAATGGCGCTTCGCCAGCGGCCCACATGAAAGCCATCCGACATCTCTGGTCTGATTTTTCCGTTAGTTGACGCAGTCGGTAGATGCGGTCAGCCAGCCTTGCAGTGACCGCAGGGTGTGCCGGGTGCGATGAAGGCGCCGCAGTTGTCGCACTTCACCAGATCCACGGACTGGCCGTCGGCATGTTCGGGGCGTCCCGGTTTCGACTTCCGCGCGCGCGGCTTGCGCCCCGCTCCGTCGGAGACGCGGTTCATGTAGCGAAAGCCGTAGAGCACCGCCGCGATGGCTCCGATGAGCAGAAGGATTTTCCAGATCATGGGGCTGAACTTAAGAGCGAAATCGATTGCACGGAAGTCTTTTTCGCCGCGCAAACGATTCGCATAGCAGCCGCCGATCTGGCATGAATGCGGGTCCATCATTACCTGTCAGAACATGAGGCGGCCTTGGCCTTTCCGAAGCACTTTCTGGACGAATTGCGCGGCCGTGTGAACGTCGTCGAGCTGGTCGGCCGGACCGTGCAACTGAAGAAGCGCGGCCGCGATCACTGGGGCTGCTGCCCGTTCCACGGCGAGAAGACGGCCAGCTTCAAGGTGTCGGAGGATCGCGACGACTATCACTGCTTCGGCTGCGGTGCGCATGGATCGGCCTTCGACTTCGTGATGCAGACCGAGGGGCTGAGCTTTCCCGAGGCGGTCGAAAGCCTGGCCGAGTTCGCAGGCATGCAGGTGCCGGAGGTGACGCCCCAGGACCGCCAGCAGGCCGACCGCATGACCCGTCTGGCCGAAGCCAACGAGGCAGCGGCAAAGTGGTTCACATCGCAACTGCATGGCGGCGCGGGCGCGGAAGCGCGGGACTATGTGGCGCGCCGCGGCCTGTCGCAGAAGGCGGTCGAGGAATTCCGGCTGGGCTATGCCCCCGACCGCAATGACGGGCTGAAATCGGCGCTGATCGAGCGCGGTTTCTCCGAGGCCGAACTGATCGAGGCCGGTCTGATCGCACAGCCCGACGACGGGCGCGGCTCCTATGACCGGTTCCGGCACCGGCTGATCTTCCCCATCGGCGACCGGCGCGCGCGCATCATCGCCTTCGGCGGGCGGGCGCTGGGCGATGCGCGCGCGAAATACCTCAACAGTCCGGAGACCCCGCTCTTCAACAAGTCGATGACGCTGTACAATTTCGCCATGGCCCGGGAAGCTGCGCGCACGGCAGGTACCGTGATCGTCGCCGAGGGCTACATGGACGTCATCGCGCTTGCCGAAGCTGGCTTCCGGCACGTCGTGGCGCCGCTGGGCACCGCCATCACCGAGGAGCAGATCGGCATGCTTTGGCAGATGACGGCGGAACCGGTGCTCTGTCTGGACGGCGACGAGGCCGGCCTGCGCGCCGCCCAGCGCGCTGCCGAACGCGCCCTGCCCCTGCTGAAGCCCGGCAAGTCGCTGCGTTTCGCCCTGATGCCGGAAGGCCAGGACCCCGATGATCTGGTCAGGTCACAGGGCCCGAAGGCCCTGAAAGACCTGTTGCAGACAACGGCATCAATTTCGGACCTGCTCTGGCGATCGGTATCGACAGGACGACCGCTGGACACGCCGGAGCGCCGCGCCGCGATGGAACAGGATCTGACACGGCTCGGTTTCGAGATCGCCGACGAGAATATCCGGCGGCACTATCTGGACGATTTCCGCGATCGCGCCAGAGCCCTGTTTCGCAAACAGCGGGAGACAGGCCCGTCCGGCTGGCAGCCATGGAAGCCCGGACGCCGGACGCGACGTGTTCCGCCCGAAGACCTGACCGCGCTGAAGGCCTCGACACACACCGACGGCAGCCGGGCGCGGGAGGAGACCATCATCGCCGCCCTGCTGGACTGGCCGGATCTCATGGCAGCGTTCGAGGGCGACCTGGAACAGTTGCAATTCCGCCACGACGATCTGGATGCGGCACTTGTTTCGTTGCGTGATGCGGCGATGCGCCACCCGAAACTTGACAGCGAGGCCGTAACACGCCATCTCCACGCGGCTGGGCTCGGACCCCTGATCGAGCGTCTTCGCACGCCGACTGCCGCGAGGCTTTCCTTCCGCAGCCAGCGCGATATGCCCCTTGATGAGATCGGGGAGCAATTTGGTGCGCTTTTGCATTATCATCGCACTGAGGTTTTGGAAGAGGAATTGAGGGAGGCGGCCCAGCAGGCGCGGCAGGAAATCTCTACCGCTGCCTACCAACGGTGGGCTGCCATCAGATTGGAACTTGAACGTCATCGCGCCGGTGAGCCGACCGCGACGCAGGCCGCCCGAAATGGCGCCGGATGACGTCACGCATTGACCTGAACTGGAACGGGACACACATGGCCACGAAAGCAGCAGCAGCCGAAAAAGAAGCACCCGCCGCCCCCGAACAAAAGGATGGCCCGCTTCTGGACCTCGCCAAACAGGACGTGAAGAAGTTCGTCGCGAAAGCGAAGGAACGCGGCTACGTCACCTATGACGAGTTGAACAAGGCACTGCCGCAGGATCAGGTCTCCTCCGAGCAGATCGAGGATATCATGGCGATGCTCTCGGAGATGGGCATCAACGTCATCGAGAACGAAGAACAGGAAGATCAGACCGAGGAGCCGGAGAAGAAGGAAGTCGCCACCACGACGACAACCACCTCCTCGTCCTCCGATGTCGAACGCACGGACGATCCGGTCCGGATGTACCTGCGCGAGATGGGTTCGGTCGAACTGCTGAGTCGCGAAGGCGAGATCGCCATCGCCAAACGCATCGAGGCCGGCCGCGAGAACATGATCGGCGGCCTTTGCGAAAGCCCGCTGACGATGCGCATGCTGATGGCCTGGCGCGACGAGATCGAAGCCGGCAACATGCTGCTGCGTGACGTCATCGATCTGGAAACCACCTATGGCAAGCCCGAAGGTCCGACCGCCAACACCGGCAATGACGATGACGACGAATCGGACGACACCGATGGCGACAGCGACGGATCGGGGAAGTCCGACGAAGCTGCCAGCGCCGGGAAAGACGGTGACGCAACCGGTGCCAGCTCCGATGGGGATACCAAGACCGAGACGGAATCCAAGTCGGACGATGACGACGACGACGATGACTTCGACGAGACGACACTTTCCCTGGCAGCGATGGAAGAGGCGCTGAAACCCAGGATGCTGGAAGAGTTCGAAGCGATCGCGAAACTGTTCAAACGCATCGACCGGGCTCAGGAAAAACGCATCACGGCAGCGCTGGAAGGCGAGGTTCTCTCGACCGCCGCGGACCGTCGGTATCAGAAGCTGCAGGACGAGATCGTCGAACTCATGTCGGCGATCCGTTTCAACAACCCGCGTATCGAACTGCTGGTCGAGGAGCATTACATCCTGAACAAGCGCCTGATGGGTGCGGATGGCAAACTGCTGCGGCTGGCCGAGAAACACGGCGTCGACCGGCAGGAATTTCTGGACTCCCACTTCGGCCACGAACTCGACCGGGCCTGGATCGACAACATCTCGAAGAAGGGCAAGGCCTGGAAAAGCTTTGCCACTGCCGAGGCCGATCGCATTCAGGACATCCGCGACGAATATCTGGGCATCGCCGCACTTGGCGGGCTGACCATCAACGACTTCCGGCGCATCGTGCAGACGATCCAGCGCGGCGAGCGCGACGCCCGCCGGGCGAAGAAGGAAATGGTCGAGGCCAACCTGCGCCTGGTGATCTCGATCGCCAAGAAATACACCAACCGCGGCCTGCAGTTCCTGGACCTGATCCAGGAAGGCAACATCGGGCTGATGAAGGCGGTGGACAAGTTCGAGTACCGCCGCGGCTACAAGTTCTCGACCTACGCCACCTGGTGGATCCGGCAGGCCATCACACGGTCTATCGCCGACCAGGCGCGCACCATCCGCATTCCGGTGCACATGATCGAAACGATCAACAAGCTGGTTCGTACCGGACGCCAGATGCTGCACGAGATCGGCCGCGAGCCGACGCCCGAGGAACTGGCCGAGAAGCTGGGCATGCCGCTGGAGAAGGTCCGCAAGGTGATGAAGATCGCCAAGGAACCGATCAGCCTGGAGACCCCCATCGGCGACGAGGAAGACAGCCATCTGGGCGACTTCATCGAGGACAAGAACGCCGTCCTGCCCATCGAAAGCGCGATCCATTCCAACCTGCGCGAGACCACGACCCGCGTTCTGGCCAGTCTGACGGCCCGCGAGGAGCGCGTCCTGCGCATGCGCTTCGGCATCGGCATGAACACCGATCACACGCTGGAAGAAGTCGGTCAGCAGTTCTCGGTCACCCGCGAACGCATCCGGCAGATCGAGGCGAAGGCCCTGCGCAAGCTGAAGCATCCGTCACGCAGCCGGAAGCTGCGCAGCTTCCTCGACAACTGATCGCCAGCCGTATCGTTCCCGTCAGATGATTCTGCGACAGGCCGGCCTGCTGGCACTCAGCCTCGCCGGCGTCTGGATATGGCTTGCCTACGACTACGGCGGTTCCAACCCCACGCCCCTGTGGATGCCCGCAATCCTGATATGGATCTGTCAGAGCATGTTCTGGCTCGGATGGTTCACCAGGGATCTGAAGCTGTTACTGTATCTGTCGGGCGCCTGGATCGGTGTCATGGCGGCCGTGGCAGTGCTGGGCACGTTCCTGGGTGCCGGTGTTGCCGCATCGGCGGAGAGGCAGACCATCCAGGCGGTCCTGCTGATCATTCTGGTCCTGCCGGTGCTGCTGTTGCCCAGAATGAAGACGCTCTGGCCCGGCGCAGCCTTGCCCGGCAGCCTGCCGTCGCACGTGGCGCGCAGTCTTTTCGTGCTGCTTCAGTATGGGGGGATCGCCCTGCTGATGCTTTCCCTGATCCAACCGCCTCTGGCCGAAACGGCGGCACCGGTCGGCGGCTGAGACCGCCGACCGGTGCTGACAGGGTCAACCCCCTATGCGGCGTTCAGCGTCTTCTCGATATCGTCGATCGTGCTGTTCACCAGCGTCTTGGCCATATCGAACCGGAGCCTGTCCTGCACTTCCTTGTGCAGCAGCGGCCTGACCTCGCCCAGCGTGTCCGGATCCAGAATGAGCACAAGCTGGTCGAACTTCCCGGCATGCGCCTTGTCGTAGAGATCATTTGCCAGAATTTTGGAAAATGTCGCTTCCATTGATTCCTTGTCGGACTGATCCGGCGGGCTCTTTCCTGCAGGTCCCTGGTCCGCCAGATCTCCCGGTTCGAGTGCGCCCTCCGGCTTGAGATCGAGATTCTGCGTATCGCCGGCGTTGCGGAAGAACTTGGCCCCCTCGCCCGTGCCCACAACGATGAATGTGTCGGTCGGAATGGTCTTGCTGGACATGTGATGCCTCCCTGTTGTCGCTACTGCGGGATCGTCGGTCACATGTGCAGATAGGGACGGCGCGGGTCTCGGACACCGCGCCCTTTCGTCCCGGGCAGCAAAAGCGGTCTCAGCCGACCCGAAGCCGCATGTTCTCGCGCGCGACGGTATTACCGATCCACTGGAACCGGGCCTCTTCCTCCAACCGCTCCATGTACATGTCTTCATGATCGGGATCGTGATGGAAGATGATATGCTGGCGGACATTCGCCGCCTGGCAGAGACGCATGCCCTCCTGCCAGGTGGAATGGCCCCAGCCGACCTTGCTGTCGAATTCCTTGTCGGAATAGGTGCAGTCGTAGACGACGATGTCGGCACCCTCGATCAGGGCCAGAATGCGTTCGTCCGGTTTGCCGGGAACATGCTCCGTGTCGGTCACATAACAGAAGGCATTGCCCTGATACTCGACACGATATCCGGTTGCACCGTCGGGATGATTCAGCGGCGTCGTCCGGATGGTGATGTCGTCTTCGATGACAAACGTGTCACCGGCCGAAAAATCCTCGAAGTCGATCTGGGCCTGCATGATCTCGATCGGCACGGGAAAGGTCGGCTGATTCATCTGGGAGGCAAGAACTTCCCGGATACCGCTGCCCTGATCGCTGAGATGCCCGGCCATGATCGTGAAGTGATGATCCTTCTTGAACGCCGGCGAGAAGAACGGGAAGCCGTTGATGTGATCCCAGTGCGTGTGGCTGAGCATCATGTGGGCATGCTTGACGTTCTTCTTGGTCAGCCAATGGCCCAGATTTCGGATGCCGGTGCCCGCATCGAAAATGATTCGCCGTCCGCCGCAGGCCACTTCGATACAGCTGGTGTTGCCGCCGAAAGCCACATAACGGGGACCGGGCGTCGCAATGGAACCGCGCACGCCCCAGAATTTCACCTTGAAACTCACCAAATATCCCCTTGTCTCATCCAGCATCACACGGCGACGTCTCCGGCACCGGGCACGGTATCATTTTCCCTGTCGCAATCCAGTCCCTGACATCCGCACACAGGATCCGCCAGGGTCAGCAGAAGTGTACCAAGCGCGCCCCGTCCGTCAGGTCAAATGACGTTCGTCACACTCTTTGGGAAAGCAAGGTCCATACCATCTGTGCGTGTTCAGAAACAACCGCCGATCAAGCACCGGCTGCGGGAAGCTGCATCTGAACCAGTTGTACCCAGTAGGCAGCGCCGACCGGCAGGGCGTTGTCGTTGAAATCGTAGTTCGGATTGTGGACCTCGCAACCGCCCAGACCATCCTTACCGTTTCCGGTGAAAACATAACACCCGGGCCGGGCCTTCAGCATCCATCCGAAGTCCTCTGCCCCCATGTGCGGCGTGATGTGATCGTTGACGTTCTCGTCGCCAACGACAGCCCGCGCGGCGGCAATCGCATGGCCGGTTTCCTCCGGCGAGTTGACCGTCGGGCAGTAGCGCCGCTGATAATCGAACGAGGCCTTCATATCGAAACCCTCGGCAACGGACGTCGCAATCTTGCGCATCCGCTCCTCAATCATGTCCTGAACACCCATGTCGAACGTCCGGGTCGTGCCGCGAATGGTGGCGGTCTCGGGAATGACGTTGCCGGTGAAACCGCTCTCGATCTGCGTCGCGCTGATCACGGCGGCTTTCATGGGATCGACATTGCGGGAAACAATGCTCTGCCAGGCTGTGATGACATGCGCCGCGGCCAGCACGGGATCGCGCGACATGTGCGGATATGCACCATGACCGCCCCGACCGGTCAGCACCAGTTCGAAGAAATCGGCCGATGCCATCATCGGACCCTCGCAAACACCGAACGTCCCCACGGCCATGCCCGGCCAGTTGTGCATGCCGTATACGGCTTCCACCGGGAACCGCTCGAACAGGCCTTCGTCCACCATGACCCGGCCGCCGGCCAGGTTTTCCTCGGCAGGCTGGAAAATGAAATGCACGGTGCCGTCGAAATCCTTCGTCCTGGCCAGGTGACAGGCTGCGCCCAGCAGCATGGCCGTATGCCCGTCGTGGCCACAGGCATGCATCTTCCCGTCGTGGACCGACTTGTGATCGAACTGATTCAACTCGGTCAGGTCCAGCGCATCCATGTCGGCACGCAGGCCGATGGCCCGATTGCCAGTCCCGGCCTTCAGGGATCCCACGACGCCGGTCTTCGCCAGGCCCCTGTGCACCTCCATCCCGAAACTCTCCAGCAGTTTCGCCACCTTGTCGGACGTGCGCTCCTCTTCGAAGGCCGTTTCGGGATGCTTGTGAATATCCCGTCGCCAGTCGGTCATCTCCGGCTGAATCTCCCGCAGGCTCTCAAGAATGGTCATTTCCGGCTCCTTCTGATGGTGCGCGTGGCGGCTGTCATATCGTGCGCGCCATGCTCGCCCAGAACGGTCGGACAAAACAATCTCAAAGTCGGAACGCTTAGAAAATGAACCGGTATTTTAACCGCTCCACTGACATGAAACAGAAGGAGTGATCTCGTGGAAACCAAGAAGCGCCATGACCAACGTTCCGAAACCCTGCGCCGATACAGGCTCGCCGAGAAACGGCGCCGTGCCTGGGACCGGTTGCTGGATGACGCATATGCCTTTGCCCTGCCCCATCACGATGCTGTCCGGGATGGCATTGTGGGCGCCCGTCGTGACCGGGAGATCTTCGACAATACCGCCGTCCAGGCGGTGCAATGGAAGAAGTCGAAACTGCACGGCCTGCTGTTTCCGCCCTTCAGACCCTGGATGGACTTCGATGCCGCCGAAGTCGCCGGACTGGATCAAGAGGAAATGGAGGCCTTTGAAGCCTACGCCGTGGAAGTCAGGGAACGCTTCCATGCCGCGATCGAGATGTCGAATTTCCACATCGAGGTTGACCCTGCATTGGGTGACGCGCTGATCTCGACCGGTGCCCTGATGGTCCATGAGGGCAGCTTCTCCCAGCCTCTGCGGTTCGAAGCCATTCCGGCACGCGAACTGATTCCCGAAGAGAGTGCCGACGGCATGCTGTCCTCGGTATTCAGGCAACGGCGGATGACGGCACGCCGCATTCAGGAGACATGGCCGGACGCCGAACTAATGCCTGATCAGGAAAGAATGGCACAGGAAGGGTCGGACATCGAGATCGAGCTGATTGAGGCGGTGCTGGCCGAACAGCCCGGTGGCCCGGCTCATTATGAAGTCTGGTGCTGCGATCAGCCGGGCTCGGAAGGCGAAAGCCGCATCGTGGAACGTGACTACGCCGCATCGCCGTTGATCGCCTTCCGCATGGACAAGGCCCCCGGCGAATGGATGGGGCGTGGCCCGGTTCTGAACGTGCTGGGTGACATCAAGACAGCCAACAAGGTCGTCGAACTGATCCTCAAGAATGCCTCCATCGCGGTCACCGGCATCTGGCAGGCCGAAGATGACGGCGTCCTGAACCCGGCCAATATCCGGCTGGTACCGGGCGCCATCATCCCGAAGGCCGTCGGATCCGCAGGACTCACGCCGCTGGAGGCCCCCGGCAAGTTCGACGTCAGTCAGATCATCCTGTCCCGTCTGCAGGAAACCATCCGGCGCGGCATCATGGGCCCCGAACTGCCTCCGGCCCAGGACGGTGTGCGAACGGCTTTCGAGATCGGCGTGCGGCAGCAGGAATTCGCCGCCGTCGAACTGCCGATGTCATTGCGCCTGCTGACGGAACTCGACTATCCGCTGGCGCGCCGGGTTCTGGCCATCCTGTCCAGCCCGGCGATGGTGGGATCGCCCTATCACATCGAACCCTTCACGACAGATGGCCGGCAAATCCGGCCCCGCCCGACATCGCCGCTGGTGCGCATGCAGGAAGCAGCCGTGGCAGCGGAATCACAGAGTGCCTATATCAGCGCGGCGCAGGCATTTCCCGATGTCGTGGGTCAGGTCGTGGATCGCCCCGGCTATCTGCGTCACTATCTCAGCCAATCCGGGTTTCCAGCGGATTTTCTCAATTCCGGGTCAGAGCCGCAGACGAGCGCTGCACCTGACGGCGGCGCTTCTGATCCAAAGGCCTTGATCGAGAACCTGATCGCACCGGAATAGCAGCATGAAATGGTCGTCCATTGCGGGATCCCTTCCGGGCACGGGCCACTGCCGGCGCGGTTCTTCGCAATGGACGACCCGCCCGGCCAGCCAATCCGGTCCGAATTCGAACACGTGACGGAAGCTGCGGCAGCGATGCGGCACATGCCGTCAAGGCCTGGCCTTTCGCGCGCGCCCTCAAGCCAGAATGGCGTCAGAGCTTCCGAAAGACATGTACCCGTGCTTCGGTCTGTTCGTCGGGCCCGGCTCCGGGCAGCACGGTGAAATAGTCAGTGCTGAACAGGGGAGAAAGCACCCGGCCTGCGGACATGCGCTGCGCCATGTCTCGATAACCGTCTTCCCAGGCTTCGCGCACGATTGTCACGACGAAATGCCCGCCGGACTTCACGACGCGGGCGAGTTCGTGAAGACACTCGGGCGGGGCGTGTCCGACGGTCATCACACCGGAGCTGACGATCGTATCGAACTCGGCATCCGAAAAGCCGAGTCGTTCCCCGAGTTGTTCCTTGCGCAGTTCGATGTAGCAGGCCTTGGTTGCGGCCATACGCAGCATACCATCGGAAATATCAATGCCGACGATGTTCCGGTAGCCGACGAGAGACAGTGCCTGACCGATCATGCCACTGCCGCAGCCGGCATCCAGAATGCGAGATCCCAGATCAGGCACGAAACGACCGAGGGTGCCGGCCACCATGAACGGATAGCGATACCCCATGGCTGAAAGATCCGCATCATAGCTCTCCGACCAGCTGTTGTAGCTCTCGGAGAGGCTCGAAACATCACCTCCGGATGCATAGACCTTTCTCAGAAATTCGTCGCCGTCAGGCATGTGCCGCATCCCGTCGCATCAGTTCTCCCCATGCAGTTCACATTAGCGCGTGATGCAGCATGTTACGAATCCAGGCCGGCTGCATAGACTGGAAGTTTCAGGCCGAACTGTCAGCGTGCCTTGCCGCCGAACTTTTCCGCGGTCCGGAACGCCCCCAGGCCGAGCATGCCCAGCAGGACGGTCAGCAACTCTTCCATGGCCAGGTCGGGCGGCATGGACGCCTGAAGACCGGTGTTGAGTATGACCCATGCGAGAAGGTCCCGCGCGACGAAATTATACAGAAGCGCCAGACCGCAGACCCAGCCGATAAACGGCCGCCAGCCCGCAACGAACACCGATCGATGTCCGGCCTCGACCTTGTTCAGTTCGGTCTGGACCAGCGAGGGCTGCATCATCATGCGTGCCTTCAGGATCTCGGCCGTCCGCCTTTCATCGTCGGTCTCGACAAAACGGTCCACGATCCCGGCCACGCCTTCGGCTGCACTGACGACGCCACCGCCAATGATCTTGCCAAGCCAGCTCATCTCAGTAACTCCATAACCAGGGCCGCGGAGCCGCAGTCTCACCGGGCATGAGCGTATCGATGTGGACGAAGCGGGCCTGTCCGGACTGTTTCACACCAATGCCTGTGGCGCCCCTTGAAACCGCCAGGCGAACCAGGTCCAGCGCAGCGCCACCCCTGATCGCAATGTCAGCCGCCTTACCTTCGGGATGGGCCGGTCCACCGCCCACAGCACGGTTGTGGTCCGGACACCGAAAGCCGGATGAGATCGGAAGCGGCATCCCCAGTTCAGTTCTGACGGCCTGAAGCAGCGACACGAACTGCATGTCCATTTCGGCGCGACCGCATCCACAGCGGCAGCGGAACTCGATTTCCCCGAAGTTCGGGAACTTCTGCCAGTTCATCATTTTAACTCCACATCGACCCACGCAGTGGGTACGGCAAAAACATTTCCGTCGGCGCAGGTGTATTCCCCGACGGATCGAACCCGGTATGCGCCAGCCGCCAGGTCCAGCGGCAATTCAGACCGCAACCGGATCCACCGATGCTCGCCGGGGGTCAGAACCGTCCGGTTGCGGTTGATCCGGCTGCTGATGATCCGATCCGCCCCCTGCCATTGTGTGGTCGCCACAAGACGGCAGTCACGATGGCGGGTGGCGCGTATGTCAATCCAGATCGTGCGATCAGCCAGGCCGGCGAGCCGGGTTTCATGCACGGTCGCGGGCGGTGTGAATGCCTCGCGCGCGATCTCGGCGTCCCAGAGAAGGGAGGCAACAAGCGCCAGCCCCACACCGATGCAGCCGGACCAGAGACTGGTCATCCAGAAGTGCAGACGTCCGCTCATCGGACCAGCTCCACCAGATTGCGCCATTGGGTCAGCAGAAAGGTTGCCGTTGCGCCCGTGACCCCGATCACCCAGACAGCCCCCCGTCCCCTGTTCAGCAAACCGCGAAGTTCCCGGTTCTCCCGCTCCAGAAGCGCGACGTCTGTCTTGAGCCGATTGACGTCCGCCCGAAGCGCGCCGATCTCGGCCTCCATCGTCATGATTCCGGATCATCGTTCTGAGGCTCTTGCCAGACACGGGTCTGCCAGCTTTCGCCGGTGACGAGAACGCAACTGATCCCCCGCGCATCGGTCCGGATCAGAGTGAATGTCTCGCCGTCTCTCGACGCGAGCACCTCGATAACGGATTGGTCGGCGGCCAACGCCAGCGCGACCGGGATCTCCAGATACCGCTCTTTCGCGATCTGGAGGATTGCCGTGCGGGATCCGCAATGGAACTGCGCCGCAGCCGGCACAGTGATTGCGGAAACCAGAGCGGCCAAAGTCAGAGCCCGGATCATGCCGTCGACCCGGCGAAACTCTGCAGCACGAAACCGGGCGCATGGTCGTTTGAATCTTCCAGCGTTCTGATGACCCCTTCGGGCGCGAATCTTTCGACCAGGTCGTGGGGCGCAAACAGCCTGAAATGCGCGGAACTGCCCTCGGCAAGAATCAGATTGGCTTCGTTGCTGTCGATCCAGTCAAGTCTGGCAATTTGCAGTTCAGACTGCGTATCCGCGTTCTCGACACGCCAGCTGGTCGGAAAGGCCGGTTGGATCAATTGCTGGCCGGATGGAACGTTGAAGTTCACCCTGATGGTCTGATCATCAATGCGCGCGATAGAGGTTATCGAGGGCGGTCCGCCATCGGCGAAATCAATGTCCTCCATCATGCTGGCAATCAGCCGGCCGGCGCGCCAGCCGACAGTCTGTGCACCGGCAGCCGACGGATGAACAGAATCTTCCAGATCGACGTCATAGTAATCCAGAAGCCTGACATGACTGTCCGCAGCAGCCGCGGCGATCGAACCTTCCCGCCATGTCTGGCTGCCGCCGCGTTTTCCACCGGTCGAACGATCCCGTCCCGGAACCAGAAGGACAACCGGCAGCACGCCGTCCGAATAGCCGTTGGTGATGTTCTCCGCGCGAATCTCGGCGATCAGTCTGTCGAGACCGGCGCGAACCTTGCCGGCATCATAGCCGCTGATCGCGTTCGGGGCGGTTTCGACATTGCCCAGATCATTGGCGCCCAGGCTGATGACAACACCATCGACCGGCGGGAAATTGCCCATGATCGTCTTGGCAGCGGTCAGTCCGTTCGCTTCGGCCAGATCGGCGAAATTCAGGAACCGGTCGTCGCCGCTCTGGTCCATCAGCTTGTAACCGCCGAACGCGGCGTTCACCAACGCGGTTTCTCCCGTGATCGACGAGATGGCAGCTATCTGGTCGAGCATCGCACCACCGCTGACACCGAACCGGAAATCACGGCCGATCGAGTCGCCAAGAACCAGTACGTGAGAGGCTATGGCAGGCGCTGTATCGTTGATCTTGTTACGTTTTTCAGTGATGGTAGCCATCAGATTTTCTCCAGGTTGTGCCAGTTGATCCGCAGGTCAGCGATATTTGCGTAAGCGCTTCGCACGGCCATGCTCGTGACTCCGCCGGGCAGGTCGAAAATGTCCGCGCCTCGTGACGCGATGGTGGCCGTGCAACCGCTCTCCCCGCCAACGAGGCTGTCGCTGGCGACACCTGCACCACCTGTCTTGTCCAGCAGGCCGATCCTGGTCTGATCTGCGAAAAGCAGACGCACTTCAAAGGTCTTCCCTGCTGTGGTGACTTCTTCACCGATTTCGAAGTAGGGCCCCGCGGAAATGCCCGAGATCTCGTAGATCGCCGTCGGCAGGTCGATGTACGGCTGATGCAGACCGGTCGCCGCACTGACCGCCGACTGGAAATCGGGATATGAGAAGTTCTCGTCACCCGTGTCGATCATGTAGCCGGAAGGCGTATGAATGCTGTTCAGGCCCTGGGGCAGGTTTGCGATCGACACGCCGTCATAAAGGCCGAGCGGATTTTCAAACAGGCGCGTCCCGCTTCCCAAGGTGACCACCTTCAGATTCGCGGAGTAATCGGTCACGTCGATGATCGTGCGACCGTTGGCGTTGGTCGATCGGCTGGTCAGCGTGACCGCTTCACCTGCATGGATAAGCAACTGACCGGCAGCAGAAAAAGGACCGATCAGATTATCTTCGCCGGACTGGCTGATCCCGCCGTCGATGACGGCCGTGCCCACACCGCCTTGGCGAACGGAAACCCTCAGTTCCTGACCGATCCCGAGCATGCGCGCATCAATCCAGAGCGTACCGCTGCTCGACGCATTGATATGCCAGCAACCGGAGTCGTTCGGACGATAGACGTGATGTTTGACCTGTCCGGATCCAGGAGCGAACACCCGTGAGCGCCGGTTGTGCGCCAGGGCAACCACGCCCGGATAGGGCAGTGGGACAGACGGGCTGCCATAGTGCATGGCGGCCTGATGATTGGACCGGATCTGACCGGCTTGCACCGAAAGCGTGCTGGTTCTGAGTTCATCCGCATCCTGTGCTGCTGACGCTGCGCTCGCTTCGGCGCTGGCTGCCGCAGCGACGGCTCCCGCCTCGGCAGCCACGATCGCATCGGCATTGTCCACAATCGACCTGAGCGGCCCGGCTTCGGGTTCGCCGTTCTGATCGAAACTCAGCAGGCGACCGGATCTGGCCGTCTTCGCTGGCAACACCGAGATCACGTCGCCATCGTGTTCGGCGATCCTGAGGGACCTCCGGTCTGCTGACCCAAGCTCCTGCCCGACCATCGTGAGACGATCGAGTTCGGTGTTCAGTGCCGCTGCCCGCAAGGCGCTGCCGGCGAGGAAATCGCTGGTCCGTGCAACCTCGAGATGACGCACGATGACAATGGCGGCACCTGAAGGCGGCGGCAGCCGGAACGTCACCGTTCCGCCCGAGGACAGACCGGCGCCGGAAACCGAATAATCCGGTCCGGCACTCAACAGGCTGCCGTTCTGCCAGACGGAAAGGTCCTGGTCTGTCAGAAACGGAAACGTCACACCGTATTCGGTTGCGGTGCCGTCACCTTCGTAGCCGACCCAGGGCGGCGTACTGCTTACCTGAATATGATCTTCGCTCATGCGTTCTTTCTCCTTTCGGTATCGGTATTCGGTGAAATTACCGATACATGAACAAAGCGTTCCCAGAAATTTTTCCGGCAGCGGATTTTTTTGACTAGGCTTGCGCTCAGATCATCGGACAGGAGGACAGAATGACGAACAGGATGCCCGCGTTGGCGATTGCCGCTTTGCCAGGACGGCGAGCCCGCATGATCGAATTCGCAAAGGAAGTCGAACAACGCGATTTCTTCGGTGTTTTCGTCACCAGCGTGTCCGCCTGTCTGCCGTTTTGTCAGGCCGTACTGCAGGAAACCAGCAGGATCACCGTCGGCAGTTCCATTCAGCCGATCTACTTCCAGTCCGCCCGCTTGCTGGCCGACAATGCGGCCTTCATGCACGAGATCTCCGGGGGCCGGTTCCGGCTCGGCATCGGCATCAGCCATGCCCCGGCTCTGGATCGATACGGCGTACAGAATACGGGCAAACCGATAACGGACATGAGAGCCTACGTTGCTGAACTCAGGGCTGCCGAAGCCGAAGTCGGCGAATTGCCACCCATCGTGCTCGCAACCCTTCGAGACAGGATGCTGGATCTCGCCTGTGAAATTGGGGACGGCGCTGTCTGGGCCAACGGGCCACGGCATACGGTGGCAAGTCAGCTTGCAGGACGCGCACGGACTTCAGACGACGATTTCTCGACCTCTGCAATGATCCCCACCGTGATCGACGACAATGTCGATGCCGCCCGCAACGTTCACCGCAAGACACTCTCACGCTATGTGCAACTGCCGAACTATCGCGCCTACTGGAAGGCATCCGGTTTCGAACAGGAAATGACCGATATCGAGAATGCGATCCACAGTGGCGATCTCGAACGCATTCCATCTTTGCTCACCGACGAATGGCTCGATTCGACAACGCTTTCCGGTCCGGAAACCAGGGTCCGGGACGGTATCGAGGCCTGGTACGATGCCGGTATCAAGACGCCGATCATCGTTCCATCGGCCACGAAGGGCGGCCAGACGGCCGGACTGGCTGCGATTTTCGACATGTACGATCGCTGAGACCGGTTTTCCGCCGTGAGAATTGCTCAGATTTCGGACACGCATCTGAGCGATCGGCACGGTTTTTTCGTCGAGAACTTCCTTCGCGTGACCGACGCGATCAATGCGTGGCAACCGGACCTCGTGATTCATACCGGCGATCTGACGATCAATGGTGCCGAGCGGGGACAGGACATCGGCTATGCGATGGACGCCATGCGGCAGATCAATGCGCCGGTCCTTGTCTTGCCCGGCAACCATGATGTTGGCGAAGAACCCGGCTTCATGCAACTCGATCAGCCGACAACGGCTGAAAGCCTCGCTCGATATCGCAGCATTGCCGGGGACGACCGTTGGGCGATTGATGCGGGTGCGTGGCGCCTGATCGGCATCAACGCACAGCTCCTCGGCACGGGCCTCGCCGCGGAACGATCGCAAGCGCTCTGGTTTCAGGAAGAGCTCGATGCCGCGACCAGTCGCCAGATCGGGGTTTTCCTGCACAAACCCCTGTTCTTCCCTCGCAATCTGAAAGGCCGGACGCCCGGCTCCATCTTCGTACCGGCCGGCGTGCGGGCACGGATGTTCAGCCAGCTCCTGCGCGCCGGTGTGAGGTTCGTCTCCAGCGGCCACCTGCACAAGTACCTTGATATCTCCGTCGCCGGCGTCCGCTGGATCTGGGCACCCGCGACCGCCTACAGATCCGGTCTCAACATCGGCGTTGGCCGGCCTTCTCTCGGTTTCCTGAAGATCGAACTGGAGGACAGCGATTTCTCGATCGATCTCGTCGAACCGGACGGCATGGTCAGACAGAAGCTCTCCAGCCTGAAAGGCGGCGAAAGGTTCTTGAAAGACGCTCCGCCGCAGCCTTCCGCATCGTTGCCCGCCGACTGAAAAAACCGGGTACGCTTAAGTTTCAACTTCCTATCGTTTGGACTTCGATGGCCATGCGAAAGGAGAAAGAAATGGCATTTTCAGGCGGTGGCGGAGACACTTCTGCACTTGATGCGGCAACCCGGCGCGAGGAACAGGAGGCTGCAAGGCTGGAGGCGCGGAACGAGGCTCGGGTCCGAAACCTGCGCGCACGCCGGAGCGGCCGGAGAGCCCTGCTCGCTTTCACCGAAACCGGCCCAGGCGGCGGGGACGGACTTCAGACCACACTCGGGTAACCGGAGAGGGTGCGTCGCTGAGCAGACATTCATGGGCGCACCCGACCCGTCATCAGGTTGTCAGGCACTGACCCAGTTGCCATGGAACCCATGCGGTATGCGATGGGGGACCTCGCAGACGGCGACGGGTTCCCCCCCAACGTCCTGGGCATTCAGGATCACAAGATCGCTGCGATTCTCCTCGGCCCGGTAGACCGTGAACATCACCCAGCCGTCGCCTTCGATCGCGTCGTCCGAGCGCGGCACGAACACCGGTTCGGAAACATGATGGGCTTCACCATCTTGCCAGACAGAACGTTTACCGCTGTTCAGATCGATATGAACGATCTCGGTCCAGTTTCCCTTGTCTCCCCGGCTTCGTCGCTGGACCCCGGCAAACCATCCATGCCGGTAGTTCAGGCCGGCGAAACGCTCGTCGAATCTTGGAAACTCCGCAGCACGATCATCCAGTTCGCTTTCCACAACAGACGACGCCGAGGGGTCGATCACCCATCGCATCATCCGTGCCGACGCGAGTTCCGGATCGCCCGGTGTACCATCGGCATGGGGGAACAGGGGGGCCGCCTCATATCTGGCGACATCCACCAAGATCCGCCCGTTCTCGTCGAAGGCATTCATCGGGTGAAACACATAGCTGGGCGGGACTTCGATCCAATGAATCGTCTCGATTGGCGCATCGCGGCGCAGCACGCCAAGCCAACCGGATTTGTCGGGCTCCCAGGCAAACGGCGATTTGCCCTGCATCGCCCGCTCCAGGCTTCCGGTCAGCGGCAGGACCGGAAAGACGACATGATCCCGGGTCACGAAAAAGTCGTGAATCATCGATGAATAGGGTGCCGTGAAGGTTTCCGCGCGCGTGATCTGGCCCGAGGCGTCGACCACGTTGAAGCTGACCTGATCGGTGAAATAGCCACCAACCGAATAGCCGAAGAACAGCATTTCGCCCGTTTCAGGATCCACCTTCGGATGCGCTGTCATCCTGCCCCCGGCCATCTTGCCGCCGAAATCGTGATAGCCCTTTGAATCGAGCGTGCCGCCTTCCATCTCAAAAGGCGGATGGCCCTCTTCCAGAGCGAGCAACCGTCCCGCGTGACAGACGATGTTGGTATTTGCCAGCCCGGAATCCTGGCCGACGACAGACTGTTCCGTTGTCATCGGATTGCCAAATGTCCCGAACAGCGCGGCACCGGCCTCTCGCTCCACATTGAACTTGTTGGTGCGAACCCAACGGTTCCGATAGTCGACCTTTCCGTCCCGGATGATGAAGCCATGCACCATGCCATCCCCAGCGAACCAGTGATGATTGCCGTCGCGGGGCGGGAACTGCGGATTCGGACCGATCCGGTAAAGTGCCCCGTTCATGTCCTTCGGTATCTCGCCGCGCACGATCAGGTCAGGGGCATCCGCTTCCATGCGAAGCGGTGCATAGTTGCCTTGAAGGTGTGGGTGACGGGGATATGGCGCAGACATTTCCGTATGCTCCTGAAGACGGTGAGACGATGTACGTCGGAACGCGGGATCGCTTATATTGACAGCAACAATATTTGTTTTATGGACACTGTCAATATGACAAAACCAAGGACCTATCACCGTGGGGGCCTGCGCGATGAGCTGGTCCGTCTGGGCGGCGAAATGCTCGAGTCGGACGGACTCGACGGATTGAGCGTCCGGAAACTGGCCATCGCGGCCGGTGTGAGTCACAACGCGCCCTACATGCATTTTCAGGACAGGGACGCCTTGATCGCGGCGATTGCAGCGGCGGGGTTTCAGGACCTGCAGGAAACCATCACCAGGGCCAGCGATGCGAGCGAACCGGACTGGCAACACCGCTTCAAGGCTGGTTGCCACGCCTACGTCATGTTCGCCATCCAGCATCCGGTCCGATACGCGACAATGCATCTGGGGTTCGATCCCGATACACACCCGGAGACACACGCGGCCAGCATCCGCGCCTTCGGTCAGTTGAAGCAACACCTGGCCGACGGCCAGAAAGCGGGTGCGATCAAGGACATGGACACGCATCAGATGGCGATCGGTGTCTGGGCCAGCCTGCACGGACTTTCCGGGATACTGAGGCGTCCGTCCGGCAAACATCCGATTTCAGGCATGCCAGCCGAGGATATTCTGGAAGACACGCTTGATCTGCTGCTCCATGGCATTGCTGCCTGACGCGACGCGCGCGCCGGACGGTCTCGTCGATCACCCGAAAAACCTGATGAGAACACCAAAGCCGTCTCCAGGCCTGCCGGCGTAGAATTTTCCATTGACATATACGGTAAATATACACTATATATACCGCCACGCATCGCAGGAAACGGCCTGATCCCGGAACAGCGGGACCCGCGTCCAGAACACCGGTGCAAGGACGGCAGGCTCGATCGGCGTTTTTTCGCGGACCCCGCCCTCTCCCCCCTTTCATTTCTGGAGACGAAACAATGAGCGACACTGTCGACCAAAGTTTCCGCCGCGAATACGCGACCAGCGTACATATCGCCTATCAGCGGCAGGGAACCAAACTGCGCAACACCGTGCGCACGCAGAACAAGATCAAGGGATCTTCCTGCGTATTTCACAAAGTGGGCAAAGGCGCTGCCTCGACCAAGGCCCGCCACGGCATGGTGCCGACAATGAACGTTACCCACGAAGCCGTGGAGTGCTTCCTGAAGGACTTCTATGCCGGCGACTGGGTGGACAAGCTGGACGAGTTCAAGACCAACTCCGACGAGCGTCAGATCCAGGCCAATGCCGGCGCATATGCCCTGGGCCGAAAGACCGACGAACTGATCCTCGCGGAAATGGACAAGTCCACCAACCTGACCGGGACCACCACCGGCGGACTGACCAAGGCCAAGGTTCTGGAGGCTTTCGAACTGCTTGGCGAAACCGACGTACCCGACGATGGCGAGCGCTATGCTGTCATCGGCTGGAAACAATGGTCGGACCTGCTGGACATCCCGGAGTTCGCGAACGCCGATTATGTCGGCGCGGACCAGTTGCCGTGGAAATCCACTCAGGCGAAGCGCTGGCTTGGAACCCTGTGGTTCCCGCATTCGGGACTGACCCTGGATGGGTCCAGCAAGCGGCTCTGCCACTGGTACCACAAGACGGCAATCGGACATGCCATCGGCAATGACGTCGATACCGACATCACGTGGCATGGCGAACGCGCCGCACACTTTGTGAACAACTACATGTCGCAGGGCACGGTCCTGATCGACGGCACGGGCATCGTCACGATGCCCTGTGAAGAATCCTGATCGGAGGCGACTGAACATGGCTTTCAAGATTGAGGAACTGGAACGCATGGCCGGCGGCGGTGCCGGCTTCGCGCTTTGGGGGTACACCACCTCCGATGACGATCTCAGCGCCGTCACCACCGCAGGCTACTTCAACGAGGCGAAGGACATGCTTCGCGTCAATGACTGGCTGTTCGTCAAGGCAAGCGATGGCAGCGGTATCGCCATTGTCAACCAGAACACCGGCGGCGTGGTCGATCTGACCAACGCCACTGCAATCGGCGGCAGCGATTCGGCCTGATCCGGACCGCTGCTGACCACTTGTTCTCCCTTCTGCTGCGGAATTCTGCCCCGCAGTCCGGCACGCCGTCACCAGCTGCCGGGTCCCCGCGATCATTTTCGCGGGGACAGAGCGGAGCCATCAGCCTGAACATACATTCGGAGAAGCCGCATCATGGCACTCAACAAGATCCAGCTTTCGACCCGGGCCCTGCTGAAAGTCGGGGCGAGCCCCATCACCAGCTTCGAGGACGGGACGGCAGAGGCAGAAGTCGCTGCACTGCTCTACAGCGTTACACGTGATGCGCTGTTGTCCGCCCATCCCTGGTCGTTCGCATCCGCGCAGACCACGCTGCCCAGACTGACGGTCAAACCGGTGGCCGATTTCGAGAATGCGTTTGCCCTGCCCGCAGACTTTCTTCGCGTCCTGTCCGTCGGGGCCACCGGTTCCGGCAGAGGCCGAGGCGTTGCATATCGCATTCACGAACGCCGCCTGCACACGAACGCCGAAAGCATCACCCTGACACACGTCTTTCGACCCGATGAATCGGCATTTCCGCCCTTCTTCGACCAGACGCTGATCGCGAGACTGGCAGCGGAGTTCTGCCTGCCGCTTACGGAGAACACATCGCGCACGGAAGCGCTGACCAAGGCGGCGGAGATGGAGTTCGCGCGTGCGCGCACGATCGACGGACAGCAGCAGACGCCCCAGGCGATCGAGAACTTCCCCCTCATTGACGCGCGAGGCTGACCGGCATGCCCAGACGTACCCCGACCCAACAGTTCGGCTTCGCCAACGGCATGCTCGATCCGTCGCTGGACGCCAGAACCGACGTGAAGGCCTACTATGCAGGCGCGCGCGACCTTTCGAACGTTCTGGGCCTCGCCCAGGGCGGCGTCGAAACACGCGGCGGCCTCAGACATGTGGCCGAGATCACGCCGCCCGTCGGACAGACCAACATCCGCCTGGCAAGGTTCGCATTCTCCTTCGAGACAACGTACCTGATCGCCTTCTCGCATCAGAAGATCGAGATATTCTCGCGAGCCAAGATCGGAGCCACAATCACGGACCAGAAAGAAGCCACGGTCGAACCCGACCCCCAGATTGCAGACGACGCCGACCGATTTTTCTCATCAGACGATCTGGAAAACCTGTCCTGGACGCAGAGCCTCGACACCATGATCCTCGTTCACCCAAACCATGCACCGAAACGCCTGATCCGCATCGGAGGCGGCCAGAGCTGGAAACTCGAAACGCTGCCGCTCACCAATACGCCGACCTTCAACTTCGGCGCGGCATCCAAAGGCACGGCGACCGCGAACGCCGCCAGCGGCACCATCAACATCTCGACCACCGATTCCGTTGACTTTGATTCCATCGGTTTCGGCGAAGACGATCCGACCTACTGGATCAGAATGAACGACGGGCTGATCAGGCTGACGGCGAGAGTTGATGCCGATACGGTCCAGGGCGAGGTCATACAGGATCTGGACGGTACCGCAGCCGCGAAACCAGGTCTCTGGTCCATCGAGGAAGACGCCTGGTCGAACAGCCGTGGCTGGCCGGGCGCCGCTCATCTGTTTCAGGGTCGACTGTACTTCGGTGGTACACCGTCGCGGCCACAAACGATCTGGGGCAGTCGCGCAGGGGATTTCTTCAGTTTCGAGACAACCGCGGATTCGCTGGATGACGAAGCCGTCGAGATGACACTCGATAACGACCAGATCGCTTCCGTTGAACAGCTGTTCGCCGCCAACGACTTCTTTGCGTTCACCTCCGGCGGCGTCTTTGCCAGTGGCGAGACCCCTGTCACACCTGCGAACTTCTTTCTGCGCAGGCACAGCGAATTGCCGGCGGCACGTTTGCGACCGGCCGAAATCGATGGCGCGGTCGCTTTCATCCGTCGCGGCGACGATGGTACGCGTGCAACCTGCAACGAACTGGTGTTCGACGAGGTTCAGCAGCAGTTCATCGCACAGGACCTGGGCCTGCTGGCTGGCGGCCTTATCGACGGTCCCGTGGAGATTGCGGCCCGTCTGGGAACTGAAGCGGATGCCGCCAATCATCTTCTGGTCGTCAATCAGGATGGCACCGTGGCCGTACTCAACACGCGACGATCCCAGAAAATTGCGGGCTGGACGCGGATCATCCCTGCCGACGATGGCAAGGTCCGCAGCCTCGCGACTGTCGGTTCCGACGTTTACTGCCTGGTCGAACGGCGGCTTCAGGGAAACCTCCGCTGCTTCATCGAGCGCCTGGACCCTGGATGTCGGCTCGACAGCGCGATCGTGGCGACCGCCGACCAGCCGGTGCCGAGCAACGCCTGGTCCGGTCTCGATATCTTCAACGGTCAGGAGGTGCGGCTGTTTGGCGACGGGATGGACCTCGGCGTCGCTTCGGTAAGCGATGGCCGGATCACATCGCCGGTCGCGGTTTCCGAACTGCATGCCGGCCTGCCCTTTGACTGGGCAGTCGAGACCATGCCGATCGAGGCGCAGCTCACTGACGGCACGCTGGTGGGCAATCGCCACCGTCTGATCCGCGCGACCGTGCGCGCCGGGTATGCGACCTGCTTCGACGTCAACGGTCGCACCGTCAGCGGCAATGCTCTGGAGCAGACGTCATTCGACAAGCCGGCACCAACCTTCACCGGCATGCGCACCGTTCGCTTCCTGGGATGGAGCGGCGGTCGTGACGGCGCAGGCTCGTCCGTGCGTGTAACCGGCCGTTCCACCGAACCGGCATCCATTCTTTCAATCACAGCAGAGGTAGCTCAATAATGTCAGATCCAGTCACCCCAGTCGTCCTGATGGGCCTTTCCGGCCTGCAGACGGCGAACTCCATCTCATCGGCGAAACAACAGCAGCGACTGAGCCGGTCCAAGTCCCGACTGGAACTTGCGAGACAGAAGCGCGACAGCGCCGAGAACCTGGCCCGCGGACTTGCAAAGCAGAATGTGGTGGGCAGTGCGCGCGGCGTCGCCACGACAAGCGGCTCGCTGATGCGGCAGGCGCTGACCGCAAGCCGGGCAGCGCGAAGAAACGTCGGGCTCGCCACGGGTCTTAGTGAGTTGGAGAACGCCAGCGCCGCTGTTCGGACCCGTGCGGGAATCAACAAGGCCTTGATCAGCTTCGGCGATACGCTTGCCGAACAGGGACCGAAGGTCTTCAGGCAGTAGACCCTATCGCATTCAAGGTCAGACACCCTTCCCTTTTGACCCTGCGGTTCCGGATGATACAACCGGCTCATCCCAAACGGGACCGGTTCCGGCCGCAGGTTCATCAAGCAGCGAAAAAGGGTGGGGTATGGACAAGATCAAGGTAAAGAATCCGGTTGTCGAGCTGGATGGCGACGAGATGACCCGTATCATCTGGGATTTCATCAAGCAGAAGCTGATCCTGCCCTACCTGGATATCGATCTTCATTACTACGATCTAAGCGTGGAAGAGCGTGACCGGACCGACGACCAGATCACCATCGACAGCGCTGAAGCCATCAAGAAGTATGGCGTGGGCGTGAAGTGCGCCACCATCACCCCCGACGAGCAGCGCGTCGAGGAATTCAAGCTGAAAAAGATGTGGCGCAGTCCGAACGGTACGATCCGCAACATTCTGGGCGGCACCATCTTCCGCGAACCGATCATCTGCCAGAACGTGCCGCGTCTGGTACCCGGCTGGACCGATCCGATCGTCATCGGACGTCACGCCTTCGGCGACCAGTACCGCGCCACCGACTTCCTGGTGCCCGGCAAGGGCAAGATGACCCTGAAGTGGGAAGGCGAGAACGGCGATGTCATCGAGCGGGAAATCTATGACTTCCCCAGTAGTGGTGTCGCCATGTCCATGTACAATCTGGATGACTCGATCCGTGACTTCGCACGCTCCAGCATGAACTTCGGACTGGACCGCGGCTGGCCCGTATACATGTCGACCAAGAACACCATCCTGAAAGCCTACGACGGGCGCTTCAAGGATCTGTTCGAGGAGGTCTACCAGAACGAGTTCAAGGCCGAGTTCGACAAGAAGGGCATCATCTACGAACACCGCCTGATCGACGACATGGTCGCCTGTGCGATGAAATGGTCCGGCAAGTACATCTGGGCCTGCAAGAACTATGACGGCGATGTGCAGTCCGACACGGTCGCACAGGGCTTCGGCTCACTGGGCCTGATGACATCGGTGCTGATGACGCCGGACGGCAAGACCGTTGAGGCCGAAGCCGCGCATGGCACGGTCACCCGTCACTATCGCATGCACCAGCAGGGAAAGGAGACCTCGACGAACCCGATCGCATCGATCTTCGCGTGGACCCGCGGCCTGAACTATCGCGGCCGCATGGACGACACGCCGAAGGTCGTCGAGTTTGCCGAGAAGCTGGAGCGGGTCTGCATCCAGACCGTCGAGAACGGGCAGATGACCAAGGATCTGGCCATCCTGATCGGTCCGGACCAGTCCTGGATGACCACAAACCAGTTCCTGGACGCGCTCGACCAGAACCTGCAGAAGGCCATCGGCTGATCTGTTGAGGCGACCCTGAATCGTGGGACCCCCGGAGCGATCCGGGGGTTTTTCTTTGGCCGTTTCAGACGCCCGCGATCAGGGCTCTCAGGTCGGATTCAGGGCGCGCCCCGTAGTGGCTGATGATCTCGGCCGCCGCGATCGCCCCCATCCGCCCGCAGGTCGCGAGATCCCGGCCCGTGGTCAGCCCATGCAGAAAACCGGCGGCGAACAGATCGCCCGCTCCGGTCGTATCGACCAGCTTCTCGGGCACCCTGGCACCGACCATGATGGTTTCCTCGGGGGTGACGATCACGCAGCCCTTCTCGCTGCGCGTGAGGATCGACAAGGGTGCATCGCCGCGCACGGCATCCATCGCTTCCTCGAAATCGTCCGTCTGATACAGCGACATGATCTCGTCCTCATTGGCGAACAGGATGTCGACCGGGCCGGCCACAAGCTGCCGGAACTCATCACGATGCCGATCGACACAGAAGGAATCCGACAGGCTGAGGGCGACATCGCGACCACCTGCCTTGGCAACTTCCATGGCCTTGCGAAAGGCGGCCTTGGCCGGCTCGGGATCCCACAGATAGCCTTCCAGATAGGTAATGGACGCCCCCAGGATCAGATCGGGATCCACATCGTCCGGCCCCAGTTCCCCACTGCACCCCAGGAATGTGTTCATCGTGCGCTGCGCATCGGGTGTGACCAGCACCAGGCAGCGCGCCGTCGCCGCACCGGGCAGCGCCTGCGGCGGATCGAAACTGACGCCGGACGCGCGGATGTCATGCGTGAATACTTCACCGAGCTGGTCGTTCTGAACCCGACCGATGAACGCCGAGCGTCCCCCCATGGCCGCGACGCCGACCACCGTGTTCGCCGCCGAACCGCCGGAGCTTTCGACGCCCGGTCCCATGTCCGCATAGAGCGATGTCGCCTGCGCTTCGTCGATCAGTTGCATGCTGCCCTTCGGCAGGCCGTGCGCCTTCAGAAAGGCATCGTCGGACTCGGACAGAACATCGACAATGGCATTGCCCAGCGCAATGACGTCATGGCGCGTATCACTCATCGGAAAACTCCCAGATCGCATTGATCGGCCCGGTTTACACGTTCGCGCCCGTGACGCAAACTCCGCTGCCATGAATGAACTGATCCGCATGAGTGCAACCGAAGCCGTTGCCCGCCTGAAGGCTGGCGATATCTCTCCGATGGAACTGATCGATGCGTCGGAAGCGCGCGTGGCCGAGGTTGATGGTGCCGTGAATGCGCTGCCAACGCTCTGCTTCGATCGCGCGCGCACGCACGCCAGCCGGCTGAAAGTGCCTGACGATCCGGATCCGGGACACCTTTACGGACTGCCCGTCGCAATCAAGGACCTGACCGAGGTCAAGGGGGTCCGCTCCACCTTCGGATCGCCGATCTATGCCGACAACATTCCGGCCGCATCCGATGTCATGGTCGAACGCGTGGAGGAACGCGGCGGCCTGGTGGTGGCCAAGGCGAACACACCGGAGTTCGGTGCCGGCGCACAGACCTTCAACGAGGTTTTCGGCGTTACGCGCAACCCGTGGGACGTCTCAAAAACACCGGGCGGTTCATCGGGTGGATCGGCCGTCGCGGTGACCACCGGACAGGTCTGGCTGGCACAGGGCAGCGATCACGGCGGATCCCTGCGCATCCCTGCCTCGTTCTCCGGCTCCGTCGGTCTGCGGCCCAGTCCGGGCCGGGTGCCGCACGGTCCTTCGTCGTTGCCGTTCACGCCGAATTCGGTGGACGGTCCGATGGGCCGCACCGTTGCCGATGTGGCGCTTTTCCTGGATACCCTCTGCGGTCACCAGCGCAAGGATCCGATTTCGCTGCCCAGGCCGGCGGTCCCGTTTCAACAGGCCATCGCCGATGCCCGTCCGCCGAAACGGGTTGCGTTCTCCATGGATATGGGCGTCAGCCCGATCCACCCCGATGTCCGCAAGGCGACGGAAGCGGCGATGCAGCACTTCCGCGACATGGGCACCGAAGTCGTCGAGTCGACCGTCGATTTTTCCGGGGTCGAGGCGACGTTCCAGGTCCTGCGCGCCAGCCAGTTCGCCGCCGCCCATGCCGAGAAGCTGAAACTTCACCGCGACAGGCTGAAACCTGAAGTCATCTGGAACATCGAGAAGGGGCTGAAACTCACCGCCGAGGAGATTGGTGAGGCCGATCGCGCGCGCGCCGACCTTTTCCAGCGGTTCGAGGCACAGTTCGACGACATTGACGCTTTCGTTACGCCCACGGTGAATACGCCGCCTTTCGATGCGGACATTCGTTACCTGGAAGAACTGGAAGGTCGCAAGTTCGATAGCTATATCAGTTGGCTGATCATGACCTTCGCCATCACAGTGACCACGAACCCCGCGATATCGGTGCCCGGCGCAATGACGGACGAGGGACTGCCGGTCGGTCTGCAGATCGTCGGACCGCAGCGCCGCGAAGACATCGTCCTGTCCGTGGCGCACATGTTTGAACAGGCGGCGGGCCTGACGGCTCAACTGCCCATCGACCCGAGAGGAACGCCGTGATCGGACTCGTCATCAATGGCGCATTGAAAGGGTTTGGCCAGCTTGCGGCTGACCCGAAGCTTCGGACCATTCTCTGGCGTTCGCTGCTGCTGGCCGCCGGTGCAGTGGTGATTGCGCTGGTGGCGGCCTGGCTGGCGACGGATTACCTGCTGGGCATCTATCTCAGTGCGATCGACGGCTGGATCATCAACGTGGCCGAGGTGGGTTCTGTCATCACGATCGCCGGCCTGATGTGGATCCTGTTTCCCGCCATCGTGACCGGCATCGCGGGCATGTTTCTGGACGGTGCCGCCAAGGCGGTAGAGGATCGCCATTATCCCGGAGACCTGCCGGGCGAGGAGCCCCCGCTTTGGCCGTCGGTCTGGAATTCGGTCAAGTTCACCGCGATGGTCGTCGGTGTGAACCTCCTGCTGGTACCGCTCTACATCATCGGAATCTTCTTCCCGCCCCTCCTGCTGCTGATCTTTGCGATCAACGGCTGGCTGCTGGGTCGGGAATATTTCGAACTCGTCGGCTACCGGCATCTGAAACCGGGTGAGATCTACGATGCGCGCCGGAAGAATTCGAGCACGGTGTTGCTCGGCGGCATCGCCATCGCACTGGGTTTCACGATCCCCTTCCTGAACCTGATTGTTCCGGTGGTAGGGATCGCCATGATGGTGCATATTTTCAAGGGACTGGAGAAGCGCGGCAAGATCGCCCGCGCCGAAAGCAGCCATATTCAGGCGACGAACTGAACCATGTTCAGAAAGAAGCCGACAGAAGAGCCAGAGGCCGCACCGGTGGAGGGACCGGTACTGCCGCTGAAACAGGGCAAGCAAACCGCATTTCGTCCGGAGCCGGCCACGCCGGGCCGCGCGCATCGGCGGGATGAGGGGAACAAGGGCATGGCACCTGACGCCAAGACGCTGGTCATCGGCCGGCAGATCAATCTGAAAGGCGAGATCGGGGACTGCGAGACCCTGATGATCCACGGCAGCGCCGAGGCGACCCTGTCCAACTGCAAGGGCTTCGTGATCACCGAGTCCGGTGTTCTGAAAGGCGTCGCGGAGGTGGAGCAGGCCGAAGTGATGGGCCGCTTCGAAGGCACCCTGAAGGTGCGCGGCCGGCTGATCATCCGATCCGGCGGACGCGTGCAGGGCAGCATCAGCTACGCCGAAATCGAAATCGAACCGGGGGGCCGCCTGGACGGCACGATCGATTCCATCGACCCGGAACTGGTTCAGGCCCGCGCGGCGGGCTGACCATCGGCATCGTGAAATCCCGAACCCTCTTCGCCCTGGTCATCGCCACGGCTTTGCACGGCTGCGCCAGCGTCGAACTGCCTGAAGCTCTGGCAAACCTGCTCGCCAGCGAGCCGGAGCGGATTGACCGCCAGGATCAGCTTGAGTCCGTGCTGGAAGGCCGCAAGGCCGTCGGTCGTGAAGATGGCGACGATGTTCTCGCCTACGCACGACCGGAACCGGCGATCAAGGAACCGACGCCCCCGCTGCCCGAAGTCACGCCTGACGCGCTGGTCGGGGCACCGTCCCGGCGCGTGCGCGGCTGGATGGGCGCGCCCGATGCGATGTGGCGCGAGGGAGACCATGCGATGTGGCGGTATCAGGATCGTCAGTGCGTGATCCTGCTGTTCGTCGATCCGTCCGACACCGTGCGCAAGGTGGCGATATCCCGCCGCGACGGCAAAGGTCCGGCGGGATGCGGCAAGGCGATCAGCAACCGGATAGGTGACATCCCCGCCAGCTGAGACCGGCCGGACTTCAGTTCACGACGCGCGACTTCTCGATCCAGCGGTCGATGACCTTCTCCAGCCACTCCCAGGTCTGATACCCCATCGAGATCAGCCGGTAGCGTTCCTCATCATATCCCAGCAGGCACGGGAAGCCCTGAACCCCGAGACTGCGGGCGAAATGAATGTCACGCTCGGTCAGTTGCCGCACGGTGTCCGACGTCATCATTTCGATGAATTCTGCCCGATCGAGTCCCGCCTCTTCGGCAATATCCGCCAGCACCTCACGGTCCGTCAGGTCACGATTGTCGCGATAGAATGCGGCGTGCAGCACATCCAGGAAATCCATCCCGTTCTCGCCCGTCATGCGCTTCATCGCTACCAGCGCCTGACTGGACGGCAGCGTGTCGTAGACAAAACCCTCGCGCTCGAAAAAGCCGTGATCGAAAGGTTGTCCCGAAGCTTCATGGACGTGCGTCCAGTGTTTGGCGACTTCCTGTTTCGTCTTCTCCGTCATCGGCTTGGTCACGCCGGGATACAGCCCGCCCATGCCGAGCCGGACGGGAATATCGGGATGCCTTTCCTGGACCCGGTGCATGTTGGGTGAGAACCCCCAGCACCACGAACACATGGGATCGGCGAAATAGATGAAACGAAGCTGCCCCATCAGGCCGTCTTCTCTTCCGTCAGTCCCAGTTCCTCGGCGTACATCTCCCGCATGATGAACTTCTGCGGCTTGCCGGTCACGGTCATCGGCATTTCATCGACGAACTTCACATAGCGCGGCATCTTGTAGTGCGCGATCTGGCCCTTGCAGAAGGCCTTGACGTCGTCTTCGGTCAGGCTCTTGCCGGATTTCAGGACGATCCACACGGCGATCTCCTCACCGAAGCGGGGGTCGGGCACGCCGAAGACCTGCACGTCCTGAATTTCAGGCATGCGGAACAGGTATTCCTCGATCTCGCGCGGATAGACGTTCTCGCCGCCGCGGATCAGCATGTCCTTCACCCGGCCCGTGATGTTGCAGTAACCCTGGTCGTCGATGGTGGCCAGATCGCCGGTGTGCATCCAGCCGTCGGCATCGATGCTTTCGGCGGTGCGTTCGTCATCTGCCCAGTATCCCTTCATCACCGAATACCCGCGGGTGCAGAGTTCGCCCTGCTCGCCGGGGGCCAGGATGTTCCCGTTCTCGTCGATCACCTTGCATTCGACATGCGGCTGGATCTGGCCGACCGTCGAGACCCGTTTCTCCTCGGGGTCGTCGACCGCGCTCTGGAAGCTGACGGGACTGGTCTCGGTCATGCCGTAGGCGATGGTGACCTCGCGCAGGTTCATTTCCTTCACGCAGCGGCGCATGACTTCGGTCGGGCACGGCGCGCCTGCCATGATGCCGGTCCGCAGGTTGGAGAAATCGAAGCTGGCGAGATCCGGATGCTGCAGTTCGGCCACGAACATGGTCGGCACCCCGTACAGCGCCGTGCATTTCTCCTCGGACACGGCGGTCAGTGTCTGCGTCGGTTCGAAGGCTTCGCCGGGGAAGATCATGCAGGCGCCGGTCGCCGTGCACCCCAGCACGCCCATGACCATGCCGAAGCAGTGGTAGAGCGGCACCGGAATGCACAGCCGATCGTTCTCGGTGAAGTTCATCCCCGCCGCCACGAAGCGTCCGTTGTTGATGATGTTCTTGTGCGTCAGGGTGGCACCCTTCGGGTTGCCCGTCGTGCCGGAGGTGAACTGGATGTTGATCGGATCATCGGCGTCCAGCGTCGCAGTGATCGCGTCAAGTCTGTCGGCCGCCCCGTCGCGACCGCTCTCGACAATATCGTCGAAGTTCTGCATCCCGGCCGAGCGCGTGTCGCCCATGCGGATGACCGTTTTCAGATGCGGCAGCTTCTCCGAGATCAGCGAGCCCGGCACAGCATCGTCGATTTCGGGTGCCAGCGTCCGGATCATCTCCAGATAGTTGCTGGTCTTGAAGGTTGCCGCGGTGACCAGCGCCTTGCAACCGACCTTGTTCAGCGCATATTCCAGTTCGGAAAGTCTATAGGCCGGATTGATGTTCACCAGCACCAGCCCGATGCGTGCCGTCGCGAACTGGGTCAGCACCCATTCGTAGCGGTTGGGGGACCAGATTCCGATGCGGTCGCCCTTCTTCAGTCCCAGATCCAGCAGTCCGTGGGCCAGCGCATCGGCCTCGGCCGAGAGCTCCTTCCAGGTCCAGCGGATATCCTGCTCGCGGAAAACGGCGGCCTCTCGCGCGCCGAAACGGTCAACGGTGATCGCAAGCTGTTCGGGAATCGTGCGATGCCAGAGTTCCGGCCCCGTGTCTCCGATCACATGGGCCTTGCCGTCGCGCGGCCCCATATCATGAGCCACAGAAGATGCGGGCGCATTCATGGCGCTCTCCCTGAAGTCTGTTTTTCCCTGGTCGCCCCGATCTTCGCGCCCGCGCGACCCAAGTCAAGTGACGGGCTCAGACCTGTCGTGCCGCGCGGTCGATGATCGTGTCGAGATCCAGGCCGGCGGGCAGGCTGCCGAAGGCTCCGGACCAGCGTCCGCCCAGACGGCTGGCGCAATAGGCATCGGCGACCGCGTTGGGGCTGTGCCGGACCAGCAGCGCGCCCTGCATGGCGACCGCCATGCGCTCGGTCACGCCGCGCGCGCGCAGTTCCATCTCTTCCGGATTGGCGAGTTCGGCTGAAAGATCGTCGATGGTGTCGTCCAGCGCGGGATGGCCGCCGCGCGCACGCTCCAGTTCCGCCATATAGGCCGGGATCGCCGCTTTCTCGCGGAACATCGCCCGCAGCACGTCCAGGCACATGACATTGCCCGAGCCTTCCCAGATCGAGTTGATCGGCGCTTCCCGCAGCAGGCGCGGCAGAATGGATTCCTCGATGTAGCCCGGCCCGCCAAGGCATTCGAGCGCCTCGACGATCTGCACCGGCGCGCGCTTGCACACCCAGTATTTGGCGACCGCCGTGCCGATGCGGGCCAGCGCCGCGGCACCCTCGTCGGATGGCCCCTCGTCCATGGCCCGCCCCACGCGCAGGGTCAGCGCCAGCGCCGCCTCGCTCTCGATGGCCAGATCGGCGATGACGTTGCGCATCAGCGGCTGCTGGATCAGCTTTTTCTGGAAGGCCGAACGGTGGGTGACGTGATGCATGGCCTGCACCACCGCCTGCCGCATCATGCCTGCCGAACTGATGGCACAGTAATAGCGATTGCCGGTCACCATCTCGATGATCGTACGGACCCCCCGGCCCTCGTCACCGACCATGATGCCGAACGTGTCCTGCATCTCGATTTCCGAGGACGCGTTGGAGCGGTTGCCCAGCTTGTCCTTCAGGCGCTGGATGAACAGGTTGTTGCGCGTCCCGTCGGGTTTCCAGCGCGGCACCAGAAAGCACGACAGGCCGTTCTCGGCGTAGGCCAGCGTCAGGAAGGCGTCGCACATCGGTGCCGAGCAGAAGAACTTGTGCCCGGTCAGCAGGTAGGCCGCTCCCGGCCCGGTTGCCGCATCGATGGCGCGCGCCTGCGTCGTGTTCGCCCGCACATCCGAACCGCCCTGCTTCTCGGTCATGAACATGCCCATGGTCGCACCGGCCTTCTCGGTCACCGGCACGTCGCGCCCGTCATAGGCCGGCGACAGCAGGCGCGGGATCCATTCGTCGCCGACCTCCGGCGTCAGCCGCAGCGACGGGATCGCCGAATAGGTCATGGCCATGGGGCACATCACGCCGCCTTCGACCTGACTGAACATGTAGGTCAGCGCCGCGTGCCCGACGTGGGCGCCGTTCCCGCCCTCCATGGCTCCGTGCCGCCAGGCAAAGCTCGGGATCTCGTTCTCGATGGCCAGCTTCATCAGATCGTGCCAGGCGGGATGAAACGTCACCTGATTGATGCGCATGCCATAGCGGTCGAAGGCCTTCAGTTCCGGCGTGAAACGATTGGCCTGATCCGCCTTGTCGAAGTTCTCCGTGCGTCCGATCTCGGCGCCGAACGCGGCAAAACGATCCGCGGCCCAGCCCGCGCCCTCGCGCTCGATCCCCTCGCGCAGCACGATATCTTCAGCCCAGAGGTTCTGATCGTCCAGATGGGGCGGCATGTTGATGACGTCATGCGTCGGCAGTTCCGCAAGCGGTTTGATGGGCGGCATGGACATGGTCCTCCCCGATCATGGGTAGATTGCTTTCAATCGGACGAATTCTGCCCCCTTGCGGCAAACCCGGCAAGACAGGTGAATCCCGTCTTCCCCCATGGGTCATCCGGGCCGCAGCCTGAATCCGAACCAGAAGCTTTTCTTCGCTCAAAAACCAAAATGAAATCCCGATGTATTCATCAAATAATTTAAATATAGTTGCAATTTTTCCGCTTATCAGATAATAATATTACTGACATTTTGATTTATCGCCATCGAATTGATAATTCCGAGCGGAGATCGAATAAATATTGAATCTGGCAAAAAATCCTGATTCATGGACGGGCCGTTAGAAAAAATTTCCGACGTGCTTGAGGAATGTCACCTGCTTGAGAACCGCGACACGCAACCGAAACGCCTGAAGCAACGGGCGGTTTCGACATGTGTTGCGGCCAAAGGATCACCCGGGTCCGGATCGTGCGCCCGCGCATCGCCGGACCCATTCTGACAAGACAGAACAGCGAGACGGCGCTTTTTCCCGTCGGAGGACCACAGAATGACTTTTCCCGAATGGACGAAACCCGCACTTCTCGGTGCAGCAGCAGGCGCGGTCGCCATATCCATCGTCGGCTTCAGCTGGGGCGGCTGGGTGACGGCCAGCTCTGCCCGGGGCATGGCCAGCGATCATGCGCGATCCGAGGTGACGGCGGCCATGGTGCCGCATTGCCTGGAGATGTCAGCCGATGATCCGCAACGGATGACCAAGCTGGCGGCCATTCGCGACGCGAACGGCTATAACCGCCGCAAGGCCGTCGAGGAATCGGGCTGGGCGACCATGCCGGGCGAGACGTCGCCTGACCGTCATCTCGCGGAAGCGTGTGCCGAAAAGCTCGACCTCGAAGAGTCGTGATACATCGGCACCGCGCCCGGACGGCCCTGCTGTCCGGGCTCCGCACAATCGCCGACGTCTGACGGCCTGCTGCCGACGTGCGTGAAGCGCAGACCCCTTCCGGACCATCTGGTTCGAAAGGGGGCTGCCTTGCGATCCCGACGGTAACCGGGAACGCGCCCGCCCGGCACCGATTGCGAGGACTGGCGCGGACCGCTAGATATGACCATATCCATCAATGAAACCCTGCGGTCATACATGGCAATCGGACAAGAATTCCGGAACAGCACGCGCTTCTCCGTCGCGCCGATGATGGACTGGACGGACCGGCACTGCCGGATGCTGCACCGGCTGATCTCGCCGCATGCGCTGCTGTATACTGAGATGGTGACTACGGGCGCGCTGATTCACGGGCCACGTGACAAGCTGCTGCGCTACAGCGCCGAAGAGCACCCGCTTGCCCTGCAGCTTGGCGGCAGCGACCCCGCCGATCTGGCTCTGTGCGCGCAGATGGGCGAGGATGCCGGCTTCGACGAGATCAATCTGAACTGCGGCTGTCCGTCGGACCGGGTGCAGAACGGTCGCTTCGGTGCCTGCCTGATGCGCGAACCCGCGCTTGTCGCCGAATGTGTCGCCGCCATGAAGCGCACGGTCGACATCCCCGTCACCGTGAAATGCCGCATCGGCGTCGACGATCAGGACCCTGAGACCGTACTGCCCGACTTCATCACGAAGGTTCGTGATGCCGGTGCCGATCTGATCATCATCCACGCGCGCAAGGCCTGGCTGCAGGGTCTCAGCCCGAAACAGAACCGGGACGTGCCCCCGCTGGACTACGACCTCGTCCACCGCATGAAGGCCCGCTTTCCCGGCCTGCCCCTCGTGATCAACGGCGGGCTGACCGACATCGGTACCTGCCTTGATCAGCTCGAGGTAGTCGATGGCGTGATGGTGGGTCGTGAGGCCTACCACCGTCCGATGATGCTGGCGGAAGCCGAAGACCGGATCCTTGGCGGCCCGCCCCCCCTCACCACCGGTGGCGATGTGGTCGAAGCCATCATTCCCTACATCGAGCGCGAAATGGCATCGGGCACGCCGATGACCTGGATCACACGCCATATGCTGGGGCTTGCGAACGGCCTGCCCGGCGCAAAGCGGTTCCGGCGCACCCTGGGCGAAGACACGCGAAACCCCGACGCCGACGTCAGCCTGCTGCGCGCGGCCGTGTCGATGGTGCACTGGCAACACGCGGCTGAGGCCGCTTGAGCAAGACCCTGTTCGCGCGGATCGCAATTCGGTGGCCTGCAAATTGCTTGGTTGCGGACAGGCTGTAGTTTCGTTTCAGTTCGGTAATTCTCGAAGGTACAAACATGACGATGACGGACACGCAGGGGACAGGAACAAGACTGTCCATGACCGATGCGAGCCGCTGGACGGATCCGGACACCGCCAGGCGTCCTGCGGAACATCCTGCCGATATCGCCGAGGCACCGGTCGAAAGACCTGCACCGCCGCCGGCCGCATCCGCATCAACCGAACCGGAAAGGCCTGCGGACGCAACCGGTACCGTGAACGTCGATACGTCGTTGCGCGATCGCATCAGCCGGCTGTCCCGCCGCCCCTCCCGGACCGAGATGGATGGCGATGATGGGGCACCGGCCCCCCTTGCGACCGCGGTGCCTGATCCCGAACCGGCGCAACCGACCGATACCGCCTTCTCTTTCACTCCGGCCGGTCGCCGGGAACCGGTACGCGAAAGCCAGCGCAACCGCGACGAGGAAACACCCCGGATGAGACAGTCCGCGCGTCGCCGCACCCCGGCGGAGGACAGCGAGACCCGAGTGCCCGCCAGACGCGCGTCCAGCGATCCGGAAGTGCGCACGACCGATGTTCGCGCCAGCGAGACCGAGGTCGAGGTTCTGCGCGGACAGGTGCAAAGGCTTGAGGCTGAAATTCGCAAATTGCAGGAAACGGTTGCCACGATCAGCAGCAAGAGCGGTCCCGCGGAAGGCCAGAAGGGCATCGGCGCGGTCGAACGCGCCCTGCAGCGTCTTTCCGAGCGCGTGGACCGTCTGGACGGGGGCGCTTCCTCCGTGCGCGTCGAGGATAACCGGCAATCCGGAAAACGCGGCTTTCTCGGCCTGTTCGGACGTTAGGTGGTCGCGGAGCCTGCGCGACGCTAACCGGTCGCAGCAAGTCTGCGCACCCGGTCCGGCGGCAACAGAATGCCGACCTGCGTGCCCTTGCCGGGAGAACTGGTGATGGTCATTTCGCCACCGTGCAGGTGGCACAGCCTGTCCGTCAGCGGCAGACCGAGCCCCGTCCCTTCCTGCTGGCGCGTACGATGATGGCTGATCTGGGTGAACGGCTGCATGGCCTTGCCGATCTCTTCGGCCGTCATGCCGTGACCGGTGTCGCTGACCCGGAGCTCGATCCCGCCGGATGCCGTACAGGCCGCCGACAGGGTGACCGCCCCGCCCGGCTGCGTGAACTTCACGGCGTTCGAAAGAATGTTGCACAGCGCCTGACAGATACGCCGCCGATCGACGAACACTTCGGTCGAGACGCCCTCTGAAATCACCTCGACCGCGATCCCGTTCTGGTCGGCCAGCGCCGACAGCTTCTTCTGCGCATCCTGCAGCAGGTCGCCGGTCGCCACCCAGACCTGGCTGACGGGCATCAGTTCGGCCTCCATGCGCGCCATGTCCAGAACATCGTTGATCACGGCAAGCAGGCGCTCGCCACTGCCGTGAATGTCGGACGCGTAGTCGCGGTAGCACGCGACCCCCACCGGACCGTTCATCTCCTGCGCTATCATGTCGGAAAAGCCGATGATGGCGTTCAGGGGCGTGCGCAGTTCATGGCTCATCGTGGCCAGGAACTCCGACTTGGCCCGATTTGCCGCCTCGGCTTCCTGTTTGGCTTCGCGCAGGGACTGCTCGATGGCCATCCGGTCCGTGATGTCCGCCCCGATCCCGCGATAGCCGGCGAAGTTGCCATCCGCCGTGTAGACAGGCTTGCCGCTGATGGACAGATAAACCTTTCGGCCATCGGGATGGACGCGGGGATGTATGAAGCTCTTGAACGGCCTGTGCGCCTCCAGGTCGGCGACGTGATTCCACCAGTCCTCGGCCGATATGATGTCGTCCGTCACCGGATCGTTGGCTTCCAGAAGATCGCGCCGCGACTTGCCCAGCAGATAGTGCGGCGGCACACCGGCGATCTCCTCGAACCGGTCCGAAAACCAGCAGAACCGGAGATGCTCGTCCATTTCCCAGAACCATTCCGAGGCGGCCTCTGCAAAATCCAGGAAGCGCTGCTCCTGCTCTGCGGGAGAGAGGTCGGACGGATCGAAGGCCACGAAGTCGCGGATCGTGCCTTTCCCGGCTTTTCGGCTGGCGGACAAAGGGCATCACTCGCTTGAAAGACGTGTGTTCGCGGACACTATACCCGTTTCAGTTAATCAAGGGTGAAACGATCCGCGCGAAAGCAGGCGTTCGGCGTTCGCAAAAAGGGTCGGCGCCGACGAAGCAAAGTTCTCCCACATCGGATCGTGACGCTTGCCTGTGCGATGCAGCTTCACGTTCAGACAGGTGATCACACCGAAGATGAAGCATGACAACGCCTGGAAATAGGGAATGCTGTCGAAGCTCTCTCCCATCGCCGTCTCATAGGCGATGACCAGATCGGCGACCGGCGGCACCCCGGGCGCGGCCCAGTCGGGTGCCCAGCTCTGCGGATCGCCCATCATCAGCAGCCAGCCGATATCCAGCAGTTGCGGCCCGATTCCCGCCAGTTCCCAATCCAGAATGGCGCTGATCCGTTCACCGTCGAAAAGGACGTTGCCCGGCTGGTAATCACCATGGAACAGGCCGATGGGCGAAGGTTGCAGCGGCAATGCCTGAAGCCGTTGCGCCACCCGGCGCCCCGCCGCCTTCCAGTCCTCTTCATCGGTCCGCTCCAGAATGCCGGACCAGCGCGCGATCTCGTCGCCCATGTCGCGCGGCGCTTCCCATGCAGGCAATTCGCGCCGCCAGTCGAAACGGTGGATCGTCGCCAGTTCCCGTGCGGACTTCAGCCAGCAATCGGCAATACGACCGTCGAACTCCGCGGCAGGTTCCCAGATGATCATGGTGCGCCCGGGCAGCCGCCGAGTCATGACGAACGGCGTTCCGAACCAGTCTTCGGTCGATTGCGCGTGCAGCACCGGCGGGACGGCGACGCCCGCCTTGCCCAGCGCGCGCAGCAAGGGTGCCTGGCGGTAGACGTCCGTGTTGCCGCTGCGCCGCACGCCTTTCGGTGCAAGACGCAGAATCACACCTTCGACTTCCCTGTCGCCGCGCATCACCGAAAATCCGAAACTCAGTCCGGCATGTCCGTCTTCCATCGGCCCGAAGTGCGCGACCGTGTGGTCCGCGCCCCAGGTCGTCGCCACGAAACGGGTCGCTTCTTCCGCCAGTTCGTTCAGATCTGTCATGCCGTTTCCTCTGCTGGACCGCCCTGTCACGGCGATGATAGCGTGCGTTCCACAATTTGGCTCAAGTCTTCGGGGAGGAATTTCATGGGCATTCTGGACGGAAAAGTGGCGCTGGTGACCGGTGCCGGACGCGGCATCGGACGCGAGGTCGCGCTGGACATGGCCAAGGGCGGCGCGAAGGTGGTCGTCAACGATCTGGGCGGCAGCGTCGAAGGCGAGGACACCGGTGACAGCCCCGCCGAATCCGTGGTGAAGGAAATCAGGGCGGCGGGCGGCGAGGCCGTGGCCAACGCGGATTCCGTTTCCGATGGAGCCGGTGCAAAGGCGATGGTCGAATGCGCGATGGACAATTTCGGCAGTATCGACTGTGTCGTGAACGTCGCCGGCATTCTGCGCGATCGCATGTTTCACAAGATGAGCGAAGATGACTGGAAGGCCGTCATCGACGTGCATCTGAACGGCTGCTTCCTGGTCAGCCGCGCCGCCATCGAACATATGAAGGCTGCCGGTTCCGGATCGTTCGTGCACTTCACCTCGACCTCCGGCCTGCATGGTTCCATCGGTCAGGCGAACTACGGCGCGGCAAAGATGGGGATCGCCGGCATGTCCAAGATCATCGCCATGGAAGGCCAGCGATACGGCGTGCGGTCGAACTGCATGGCTCCGTTCGCCTGGACCCGCATGATCGAGAGCATTCCGATCACGTCGGACGAGATGGCCGAGAGCTTCCGCAAGTTCAAGGAAAATGCTACCGCAGCGCACATCGCGCCGGTCGTCAGCTATCTCTGTTCCGATGCGGCGAAGGACGTGACCGCGAACATCTTCGGTGTACGCGGCAACGAGATCTACCTGTTCAGCCAGCCCCGCCCGATCAAGACCATCCACAAGGGCGACGGCTGGAGCCACGAGGATCTGGCGGCTCAGTTCGAGCCGTCCCTGCGCAAGGAACTGTTCGATCTGGACGGCACGTCGGAATATTTCGTGTGGGATCCGATCTGATAACGTCGGGTTGCGATCGAACGGGGATAACCCGTTCGACCGCGCCCCGCCTGGCCGAGAGATAATATGCCCCCACCCTTTCCCATCACCGATGAAGAAGTAGAGCGGCTGCGGGCGGATACGCCGGGGACCGCGAATGTGCTGCATTTCAACAATGCGGGGGCCGGGCTGATGCCCCGTGCGGTGCTGGACGCGGTGAAGGAGCAGCTGGATCTGGAAGCCCGGATCGGCGGATATGAGGCTTCCGCCCGCAGCGCCGCGGCCCTGCGCCGGCCGTATGACGCGATTGCCGACTACCTGAACTGCGATCCGACCGGCATTGCGGTCGTCGAGAACGCGACCGTTGCCTGGAACCAGGCCTTCTTCGCGGTGCTGGACACCATGAAGGCGGGCGACCGCATCCTGACGGCGGAGGCCGAATACGCCTCGAACTTCCTCTCCTACCTGAAGGCGAAGGAAGATCGTGGCGTCATTGTCGATGTGGTTCCGAGCAACGATCACGGCGAACTGGATGTCGATGCCCTGCGGTCGATGATTGACGACCGGGTCAGGCTGATCGCCGTGACGCATGTGCCCACGAACGGCGGTCTGGTGAATCCGGCGGAAGCGGTCGGGAAGGTCGCCCGCGAGGCTGGTATCACCTATCTGCTGGATGCCTGTCAGTCGGCCGGACAACGGGCTCTGGACGTTCGGAAGATCGGCTGCGATTTCCTGTCGGCGACGGGCCGGAAATACCTGCGCGGTCCGCGCGGCACCGGGTTCCTGTACGCCAGTCCTCGCGCGCTGGAGAGATACCGCCCGCCGACCATCGACCTGCATGCTGCGAAATGGGAAGGCCCGGAACGCTATCGCTGGGCGGAGGGCGCGGCGCGCTTCGAGAACTGGGAGAATTACGAGGCCGGAAAGATCGGTCTCGGCGTCAGCGTCGATTACATGCTGGACGTCGGCATCGACCGTATCGAAACGCGCGTCGAGGCATTGGCCGCCCTGCTGCGGGAGCGTCTCGAAAGCCTGCCGGGCTTCTCGGTTCACGATCTGGGCCGGACGCGCTGCGGGATCGTGACCTTCTCGCATCCCCGGCTCGACGCCGTTGACGTGCAGGATCGCCTGCGCGCTCGGGCCGTCAACGTCTCGACATCCAGTGCGGCCTCGACCCGGATCGACATGACCAAAAGAGGACTCCCCACACTCGTGCGGGCTTCGGTACACTACTACAATACCGGGGAAGAGATCGACCGCTTCACGGCGGCCGTTGAACAACTGAACCCCTGAACAGCTCTGGGAGGAGACGATGGAAGCAACGGAACGGTCAGCGGCGAGAAAGCGCGAGATTGCCGAGGCGGTCATGCGGATCCGCGCCATCGAGACCGCCCAGGGCGTCACGCGCACGTCGCTGAACGACATCAAGGCGGTTCTGCTGGAACTGGCCGAACGCAAGGATCTGTTCCCGCTGGAGGACTTCACCCATCCCGGCGGCGGACCCGCGGTCGAGAACGCCCTGTTCCGTCTGCACGAGGACGACGACCACCGGTTTGCCCTGTACGGACAGATGTCGACCAGGCCCCGCGACACGCCGGCACACAACCATACCACCTGGGCCATCGTGGTCGGCATGTACGGCGAGGAACTGAACAAGTTCTACGATCGTGACAATGGCGGCGTGGCCTACAGGGACGAACACGTGGTGAAGGCCGGGACGGGCGTGGCGATGCTGCCCGACGACCTGCATTCGATCCACATGCACGCGCGCGAGCCCGTGCTGAATTTCCACATGTACGGGCTGGCGCTGGAGCAACTCGACCGCCGTCAGTACTATCGGCCGGAAACCAACGACTGGAAACACTTCCCGGCATCGGAAGGCATTCAGGACCTGCCGGAGCCCGCATGAAACAGATAGATGCTTCCGGCCTGCGCGGCCTGCTGAAGGGTGGCGGCGAAGTCGCCCTGATCGACGTGCGCGAGGAAGGTGCCTTCTCGAAGGAACACATCTTCCTCGGCTCCTGCATACCGCTCAGCCATCTGGAGATGCGCGCGGAGCGGCTGGTGCCGCGCAGGAGCGTGCCCGTGGTGCTGACCGACGGCGGTCCGAAGGATGACGGGCTGGCCGAACGCGCGGCGGAACGGCTGAGCGAGATGGGCTATTCGGATATCGCGATACTCACCGGCGGGCTGGCCGGATGGCGAGCGGAAGGCTTCGAGGTCTTTTCCGGCGTCAACGTGCCGTCGAAGGCCTTCGGCGAATTCGTCGAGCACTATTACGATACGCCACGCATCCCGGCGGCCGACCTGCAGGCCATGAAGGATGCGGGCGAGGATCTGGTCATTCTGGACAGCCGCCCGATGGACGAGTTCAACCGCATGTCGATCCCCGGCGGCGTCGATTGCCCCGGCGCGGAGCTGGCCTGGCGGGTCGGCACGATGGCACCGGACCCGAAGACGACCGTGATCGTGAACTGTGCCGGGCGCACACGGTCGATCATCGGCTCGCAGTCGCTGATCAATGCCGGCATTCCCAATAAGGTCATGGCGCTGAAGGATGGCACCATGGGCTGGGAACTGGCCGGACTGACATGCGCCCGTGGCGAGACCGAGCACGCGCCCGCGCCGGAAGGCGAAATCCGGGATCAGGCGATTGCCCGCGCCGACGCGGTGGCGGAACGGTTCGGTGTGCAGCGCACCTCACCCGGGCAGGTTGCGGACTGGCGCGGTGAACCGGACCGCACCACCTTCCTGCTGGACGTCCGCACGATTCAGGAATTCGAGGCCGGCCACTGGCCGGGAGCACACCACGCACCGGGCGGCCAGCTGGTGCAGGCAACGGACGAATACGTCGGCGTCCGCGGCGCGCGCATCGTGCTGTGCGACGGCGAGGACGGCGTTCGCGCGACGATGACCGCAAGCTGGCTGATTCAGTTGGGATACGACGATGTGTTCGTGCTTGCCGGACAACCGGACACGCCCGGGACGGGTCCCGACACGGCGGACCCCGCACTTTTCCGATCCTTCGAGACCCTGAGCGCGGACGAGATGCTCGCCGTGCAGGATTCCGGCGAACCTGCCGCCGTCATCGATCTCGCCGACAGCCTGACATTCCGCAAGGGGCATATACCCGGCGCGCGCTGGGCCATCCGGTCCAGACTGAAGGAATGCATCCGCGCCCTGCCCGGTGTCGGCATGGTGATGCTGACCTCGCCGGACGGCACTCTGGCACACTATGCCGCGTGGGAGCTGCAGAAGCTGCGGCCCGACCTTGTGATCCGCGTTCTGAAAGGCGGGACAGACGCCTGGATCGACAGCGGCAAACCCGTCGAGAGCGGCATCACGCACAACACGCTTTGTGCCATCGACGACGTCTGGTGGAAGCCCTACGACAATCCCGAACGCGTCCGGCAGGCCATGGAAGACTACCTGACGTGGGAAGTCGGGCTGGTCGAGCAGGTCGAACGGGACGGGCTGGTTCAGTTCCGCCGGTTCGACTGATGGGTGACAGGGACGGCGGTGACCTGAGCTGGGACGAATTCCGGCGCGTGGATATTCGTGTGGGAACGATCATCGAGGTCGAGGATTTTCCGGAAGCCCGACGTCCCGCCTGGAAGCTGCGCATCGACTTCGGCGACGAGATCGGCGTGCGGAAGAGTTCGGCCCAGATCACGAACTACGCCAAGGACGACCTGATCGGGCGTCAGGTCGCCGCCGTCGTGAACTTCCCGCGCAAGCAGATCGGCAGGTTCATGTCCGAATGCCTGACCCTCGGCTTTCCCGGCTCGGACGGAGAGGTGATCCTGATCAGTCCGACGCACCCGATCCCGAACGGCGGTCGCCTGTTCTGACCTTCGGGCCTACTTGAAGCTGGAATTGTTGCTGGCATGGCCGCCATCGACGGTCAGGATCGTACCGGAGATGTAGGACGCCCGGTCCGAGGCCAGGAACGCAACGGCGTCGGCCGTTTCGCGCGGGGTTGCAGCACGCTTGAGCGGCAGATTCTCCAGCAGTTCTTCCCAGCGATCGGCATCCCCCAGCGTTTCGCCCGCGACGTGACGCAGCATGGTGGCGATCCGATCCGTCAGCACGGCGCCGGGATTGACGCCGGCGATGCGTATATTGTCCTGCAGGCTGGCCCCGCCCATCGCCTTGGTGAACGCCATCATCGCCGCGTTACCGGTCGATCCGGCCACATAGGCGGAGTCCGGATTCTCGCCCGCCAGACCGATGACGTTGACGATGGTGCCATAACCCCGTTCCCGGAAGCGCGCGTAATAGTCCCGCGTCATGTTGATGTAGCCGAATATCTTCAGATCCCACGCCTCGCGCCAGCGCGCCTCGTCGATCTGGTCCAGCGTCCCCGCCGGGATCGCGCCCGCATTGTTCACCAGAATGTCCGGCAACGGACAATCGGCGGCGACCGTCGCGATGGATGCGCTGTCGGACAGGTCGACTGCCGATGTCGTGACGGGCCGATGGTAGGTCAGTTCCAGAATGCGCCGCGCCTCCGCCAGCCGGTCCGGGTCGATCGAGACCAGATGCAGGTTTGCGCCTTCCTGCGCAAACACCTCGGCGCAGGCGAAGCCAATGCCGCGCGATCCACCCGTGATCAGCACAGTCTTGTTCTTCAGATTCAGGTCCATTTGCCTCTCCCCCCACTTGTGCGTTGAACCGCACCGATCCTTCGTTTACGCAGCCCGCATGACTGTTTCCGTGACCGATCATATCGCCCCCATCGCCGAACGCTACGATGCGTTTCTGTTCGACCTCTGGGGCGTCGTCCACAACGGCATCCGGGCCTATCCGGGGGCGCTGCGCACGCTTGAGGCACTGCATGACGCCGGCAAGACGGTGATCCTGCTGTCGAACGCACCGCGTCTGGGCACGGACGTGGATCCGTTCATCGCCAGGATGGGCGTCCAGCGCGACCATTACCTGCGCGTGGTTGCGTCCGGCGACATGGTGCGCAAGGCGCTGGAAGAACGGACCGTTCGCGTCGGCCAGAAGTTCCTGTTCTGGGGCAAGGGCAATGACCGGTCCATCACCGCAGGGCTGGACTTCCAGGAGGTCAACAGCATCGACGACGCCGACTTCATCCTGTGCTGCGGGCTGAACGATGACGAGACCGAAACGGTCGACGACTACCGCGACCAGTTGCTCTGGGCGAAGCAGGTCGACCTGCCGCTGATCTGTGCCAACCCTGACTTCGAAGTCATGAAGGGCGACCAGATGCACCCTTGCGCAGGCGCACTGGCGAAAGCCTATCAGGACCTTGGCGGTGAAACCCACTGGTTCGGCAAGCCCTATCCGGTTGCCTACGACTATTGTCAGACCGTGCTCGGTGGCGTGAATCCGTCTTCGATACTGGCAGTCGGTGACACGCTGCGCACCGATATCCGGGGCGCGACAGACGCCGGGATCGACGCGGTGCTGGTCACCGGCGGCATCCACGCCCGCGAGACCATGCAGGGCGGCGAACTGGATCGGAACGCGCTGGACCGTATCTGCACCGAGGCGGCACTGACACCGGTGGCGGCCATGACCGAACTGGACTGGTAGAAACTGCGGAACTCCTCGGCTACCCTCACTGCCGGGGAGGACCACGCATTGAGATATCCAGTCAACACGCCGGCCGACGTCGCCGAGATCGAGAAGAAGCCGTTCGAGCACTATCTGCCGGTTGACAACATCTACACGGCCATCAGTGAATCCGCCGCGAAACACCCCGACAGGGTCGCGATATGGAACCTGCCCCGGGGCGAACTGGCGGACGAACCGGAAGCCATCACCTATCGCGACCTGCTGCACAATGTAACCGCAACGGCCAATCTGCTGCGCGATCTGGGTGTCGGCGACAATGATGTCGTGACCCTGCTGATGCCGATCATGCCCGAGACGGAATACTTCCTCTGGGGGGCGGAAACCGCCGGTATCGTCAATCCCGTGAACCCCTTCCTGGAGCCGGAGCACATCGTCTCGATCTGCAAGGCGGCGGGCACGAAGGTCATTGTCGGCTGTCATCCTTCCGTCAGCCCCGACCCATGGCCGCGCATCGAGGAAGTGCGCAAGGCCCTGCCCGATCTGATCGTCATTCAGGTGGGCGGCGATCGTGCCGCCGATGACGTCATCCGCTATGAAGATGCCATTCGCGATGTGCCCGGCGAAAAGCTGACCTTCACGCGCGATTTCGACATGCACGATACGGCGGCCCTGTTTCACACCGGCGGCACCACGGGGGTTCCGAAACTGGCCCGGCACACCCAGCGCGGGCTGATGCTGCAGAGCTGGAACTTCGGCAACGCGATCCCGGGGGACGATCACAATGTTCCCATGGGCCTGCCACTGTTCCATGTGGGCGGCGCAACGGCCTGGGGCGCGATGCCGTTCCTCTGGGGCCACACGATCACCCTGCTGGGCGTGGAGGGATTCCGGAATCCGAATGTGGCGCGCGACTTCTTCGCCAACGCCGAACGTTTGAAATGGACCATGGTGCCCGTCGTGCCCGCCATCTGGTCCATGCTGCTGCAACAGCCGCTGGAACAGTATGATCTCTCCAGTATCCGTTACGGCGCGGCCGGTGGCTCGACCCTGTCGGTCGAGGTGGCGAACCTGGCCATGAAGAAGCTCGGCATTCCGCTGGTCGAAGGTTGGGGCATGACCGAAACGCACGGCTTCGCGACCACCAATCCCTACGAGGGCGAGGTGCGCGTCGGCTCCATCGGGTTTCGCCTGCCCTTCATGGAAATACGCATCGTCGAACCGGACGGCGAAGGCGGTATCGCCCGCACGTGCGACCCGGAAGAGATCGGACTGCTGGTCTGCCGGGGCCCTCAGATCTTCGGCGGTTACCTCGATCCGGTCCATGATTCGAAGGCGTGGCTGGACGGCGAATGGTTCGACACCGGCGACCTCGCCCGGCTCGATAAGGACGGCTATCTGTGGCTGACGGGCCGGTCGAAGGATCTGATCATCCGTGGCGGCCACAATATCGACCCCGCCACCATCGAGGACATTCTGTACCAGCATCCCGACATCGAACTGGCCGCCGCCGTGGGCCGTCCCGACCGCCGCGTCGGCGAGATGCCCGTCGCCTTCGTCCAGTTGGCGCGCGGCAGGACGATCCCCGAGGACGACCTGAAGGCCTTCGTCGCCGAACGGATCACCGAACGCGCCGCGAACCCGGTCGAGATCATCGAACTGAAGGAGATGCCGCTGACCGGGGTCGGCAAGATCTTCAAGCCGGAACTGCGCATTGCCGCCGCCCAGCGGGTCTTCGACCGCGAAATGGAAGTTCTCGCAGGCGACACGGGGGCCACGATCACGGTCACGGTCCGGTCGGACAAGGTGCACGGCACCCTGGCTGTCATCGAGTACTCCGGCGGGCCGGACGATATGGAAAGCCGCATCCGCGAAACCATGGGCGGCTTCGAAACGAAGTTCGAAGTGAGGAAGGGTCCCTGAACTGAGACACCGACCAGCGCCTGAGCGCAAGGATCGTCCTGGTGCCTGTCGAACATCAATTGCGCGCACTTCATTCGCCGACCGGACGTGTTGAGCGCGGTCAGCAATTGATGTACTTCTATCCTGGGTTGTCTTGAGGTGATTCATGCAATCATTGATGAGAAGGGTGACTGTCTCGCTCTGCCTGCTTCCGCTGGCGATATGGACTGCCGCTGCATCGGACTACGACGAGCAACTGCTGCGTCAGCAGTGCCTGAATGCCGACAGTCTCTATTCAGAGGACATGAACCTGGCGTACTGCCGCGTGCTTGCGGAGGTTACGCGCGATGACACCGTGGCGGCTGAGGCGCTCAAACGAATGGCCGATATCCATCGTGCCGCGGGCATCGATTTTCTCGCCGACGAGATATTCGATGAACTGGTGGAGCGGCAACCCCAGAACCTGACGGCTCGAAGATGGCGCGCAGCCTTCTCGCTTGAGCAAGGCCGCAGTGAAAAGGCCATGGCCGACCTGAACCGCATTCTCGAAGAAGAACCGGAAAGCAAGGATGCCTACATCGGGCGGGGTCTGGCCAAGGCGGAGACAGGAGACTATCAGGGCGCGATCGACGATGTCGAACGTGCGTTGGCGATCGATCCGGACTATGCCGACGCCTATCGAACGCGCGGCGACATCAACTACTATCATGGCTACGACGAGAAGGCCTTGGACGACTTCGACACGGCCATCGACCTGGCCCCGGACCGTGCCGATCTTCGTGTTGCACGCGCCGATTTCCTGAGATTCATCGGAAAATATGCCCGAGCCTATCTTGGATACAAGGATGTCGTCGCACGGGACCCCGAGAATGTCGACGCGCGTTTCAACATTGGACGTCTGGACTATCTGATCGCCGAGGCCCCGCATGAACTGCTCGCCGCAGCCGCTTATCTGAAGCTTGTTCTGGTTCAGGACCCCCGACGGGATACTGCCGCTTTCCTGCTCGCCAACGCGTTGTCGCGACTGGAAAAGCCGACGGAATCAATGAAATACCATCGGGTATTTCTCGAACGGTCCGCCAGGTTCATCGCTGATTACAAGACGTTCCTGTCTCAGGAAGGCTACTTCGACGGAGAGATCGACTACAAGGCCGACGACGCCTTCTGGACAGCGGTACGCGCCTGTGTGGACGAGAAATGCCGAATACTGCCAAGTCTGGAGTGACGGGAATGAGAGGCATCGCAATCGCTGGTCTTGTCTGTATCGGCTCGGCATTTCTGGCCGGTACAGCGGTTGCCGACGCGAACGTCGCGGCCTTCCGGGCCGACTGCGCCGAGCCGCGGATTCAGGGAAACTGGGAGTTGCAGGCCGCTGCCTGTCTGATCCTGATCCAGCATGCGGCGGACGATGACGAACGCGCCTACGCGCATTACGAACGCGGCAACGCGCTGGAGGAACTGAACGAAAACCGCGATGCGATCGAACATTACAATCAGGCGATTGAAATGAAGCCCGACTATGTCGATGCCATCGTCAATCGCGGCCTTACTTACCGCCGGATGGATGACATCGACAAGGCCAGGGAGAACTACGATCTGGCGATAAGTCTGGATCCTGACCATGAGCCAGCCCGCGTCAATCGCAGCAAAGTGGCCATTATGGAAGAGCGCTATGCCGACGCAATCGCGGATCTGGACCATGTGCTGCTGCGGAACCCGGAATTCCCCGTTGCCTTGAACAATCGGGCGCAGGCCCATGAGCAGCTTGGGAACTTCGAGAAGGCGCTGGCGGACTACGGATCCGCCATAAGGATCTGGCCCGAGAACTCCTACCTGCGCGTCAATCGGGCGATTACCTATCTGGACCTGGACAGGGTGGACGATGCCCTGTCCGATCTGCACGCGGCCCTGAAGCTCGATCCCGACAATGCGTCAGCACATGATCATCTCTCGGAAATTTTCGGATCTGAGGAATATGGGATTGTCGATCAGGAGAAGTCTTTTCAACACGCCCGGGAGTATGCCCGTCTCCGGTCTGACGATGCGCAGGGGCATTACCGTGTCGCCCTGATCGCAACCAGGCTTGGAGATACCGCGCAGGCGATCGCCGCTCACGAACGGATCATCACGGATTTTTTCTTCTACCGTCCGAGTTATCAGGAAGCGCTCGTCGCCAAGGGGTTTCTTGACGAGGACCACGAAAATGCCTGGGACGATGCGAGCCGGCGTGCGTTGAAGCAATGCGTCGAAGCCGGCTGCATTCCCTTCGATGACTGAGCGCCGTCTCTAAAGCTCCAGCTTTGCCACTTCGGCGTTGTTGAGGAAGCGGCCGAGCAGCATGTAGAAGAAGGTCCCGTGGCCGACGACGGCGATGCGGCGTTCGGGGCGGCTGGCGAGCCAGCCCCGGAACCGGTTCACGCGTTCCATCAGCATGTCATGGGGTTCTTCGGCGAACGGTCCGCGGTGGCCTTCCTTCTGGTACCACCACGGATCGTCCAGATGTCCGAAATCCAGTTCGGGGAAGGCGTCCGTCAGCACCTTGGGCGGCGAACCGACATCGCAGCTGGCGTTCAGGTGCTCGCGGTGCAGGGCCTCGATCACCAGCGGCAGCCCGCGATGACCGAACGCGCCCAGACTGGTCTGGATCGCACGTGTGAAGGGCGTCGACACCACCAGATCGACAGGGTGCGCCGCCATCTGATCGCGCAGGGCCGCGACCTGTTCTTCACCGCGCGGACTGAGCGGCGCGTCGAAATACATCGGATCGACGCCATGCAGCGACATGTGGGCGTTGAAGGTCGACTGACCGTGCCGGATCAGATGGATCGTCTTGGACATCAGGCGTAGAACACCAGCAGATAGATACCCAGCATTGCCATCAGCCAGAGCACACCGGTGCCGGGCGCGACCGTGCGTGCCAGCGGTCCGTTCATCCCGACGACGCGCCGGGTGGTGATGACGACGGCCCCGACCCAGCCGAGCATGCCGCCCTTCAGCGCGCCGGATGTCTCCGACGCCCATTCGATCACCTTGCGCCAGACGTCCTGCAGACCCTTGCGGTAGATCCAGTCGAATTCCAGAACCATGTCGCGCCGGTCTGCGGGATGGCGGCCCGATCGTTTCATCCAGGCAAAGGCAAGGCCGGTGAAGGCGAGCAGCTGCAGTTGCGTCACGATGTGGCCTGCCGTGTAGGGCTCATAGGCGGAAGCGAACGGCAGATGCTGGTAGAGCAATCCGGGTGCGACACCGATCACGACGCACAGCGCGGCGGCGAGCACCATCGCGAGCACCATGTTTGCGGGCGCTTCGGATACCGGACCGTGGTCCTGGCGCGCCGGGGCGAAGAACACCGCATAGGGAATCCGGATGCCCGTATTGTAGACCACGCCGACCGACGCCAGCAGCAGCATCGCCCAGACCAGCCAGTGCCCGCCCGCGCCTGCCGATGTCAGGATCAGCGACTTCGAGATGTATCCGGCGAACAGCGGGAACGCGGAAATCGATGCGGCACCGATCAGACACAGGCCCATGGTCCATGGCATCGCCCGCGCCAGCCCGCCCAGATCCGTGGCCTTTGCGGAACCGGTCCGGTAGATCACGGCCCCGAGCACCATGAACAGGAGCCCCTTGTAGAGCACGCCGGTAAACGCGTGCGCTGCCGCGCCATCCAGCGCCAGTTCCGTTCCGATGCCGACACCGACAACCATGAAACCCAACTGGACCTGAAGGCTGTAGGCCATGACCCGCCGCAGATCGTTCTCGATGGTGGCAAAGAACAGCGGGAACACCGCCATGATCGCGCCGATCCAGATCAATTCCTCGGTGCCGGGAAATCCCCGGGCAAGCGTGTAGACCGCCATCTTCGTGGTGAACGCGGAGAGGAACACGGCACCCGTGGCCGTCGCGCGCGGATAGGCGTCGGGCAGCCAGTTGTGCAACAGCGGGAACGCGCATTTCACACCCAGCCCCAGGAACATCATCAGCGCGCCGGGACTCTGCAGGGTCATGGCGTCGAAGGCGATCGAGCCGGTCGCCCGCCAGTGCATCACGATGCCGCCCAGCAACAGTACGCCCGACAGTATCTGGACCAGCAGATACCGGATACCCGCGCGATAACTCTCGTTCGTGCGGTTCGCGAAGATCAGGAAGGCCGACGTGACGGCGGTCAGTTCCCAATAGACGAATAGCGTCAGCAGGTCGCCGGCGAAGACGGCACCAATGGCCGCACCGGCGTAGGTCATGGCGGCGACATCCTGCGTGCGATCCCTGACATGCAGATGGAAGACAGCGCCGATGAATGCCGCGATATAGAAGATGTATCCCCAGATCAGGCTGAGGCCGTCCACACGGCTGCCGATCAGGTTCAGTCCGAAGAATTCGACGACCGCGTGATTGCCGGCCGGGATGGACAGAAGCTGATAGAAACCCGCCACCGGCAATCCCAGCATCAGCAACTGGCGCAGACGCAGGGGCAGCGCGGCGGCCAGCAGACCGCCTGCGATCAGGATCCATCCCGGCGGCAGTTCAGTCCACGTCATTGTCGTAATAATCCTCGTCGCGTGACAGTACGCGTCTCAGCCAGCCGGACGTCAGCACCAGAAGCACGCCGGCGATGAGGCCGAAAAAACCGTAGAAGTTGGGCAGGCTCTCGACCTGGAACTTGCCGTAATGGTCGAAGACGTGCATCGCCAGATTCACGACATCGACCAGCGCCAGCAGCACGCAGACAACGATCAGCACCCTGAAGATTGCCGTGCCGCTCATGGTCGCGCGCCTCCGCCCGGTTCGGTGATCGGCAGAAGCATGTCATAGATCTGGTCCGCCCCGAAGAACAGCGCGACACACAGAACCGACGTGATCACGATGGCGATCAGACAGGCGAGCGGGGCTTCCTGAATCTTGATGGGACCACTGTCGCCGCTGCCCGGCGGGCGGAAAAAGAACCCGCGCAACGGGATCGGCATCAGATAGGCAACGTTCAGCAATGACGACAGGATCAGCACGCCGATGATCAACTGGAAACCGGCGTCCGCCGCCCCCAGCATGATCAGCGTCTTCGACCAGGACCCGCCGAGCGGCGGCACGCCGATGACCGACAGCGCGCCGATCATGAAGCAGAACATGGTGACCGGCATGACCCGGCCCAGCCCCTTCATGTCGGATATTTCCGTCTTGTGGGCGGCGACGTAGATGGCACCGGCGCAGAAAAACAGCGTGATCTTGCCCGCGGCGTGCATGGCGATGTGCATGCCCGCGCCGACCACGCCCATGGCCACCCCCAGCGCCGCGCCCAGAATGACATAGGAAAGCTGGCTGACGGTCGAATAGGCCAGGCGGCGTTTCAGATTGTCCTGCTGCATGGCGATCAGGCTGGCGAGCGTCAGCGTGATCGCGGCGGCATAGATCAGCCAGTTCGTCGCCGGTTCGGTCGAGATCAGATCCAGTCCGAAGATATAGACGATCACCTTGATGACCGTGAACACACCCGCCTTCACGACCGCAACGGCGTGCAGCAGCGCCGAAACGGGCGTCGGCGCGACCATCGCGGCCGGCAGCCAGCGATGGATCGGCATCAACGCCGCCTTGCCGATGCCGTACATGTACAACGCCAGCAGCAGGCCGGCGGTGAAACCCTGAACCTGGCCGACCAGGATACCGCCGGGCTGGAAATCCGTCGTCCCGGTCAGATTGTAGGTCCAGATGATGGCCGGCAGTTGCAGCCCGATCGAGGTCGCGATCAGGATGCCGAGATAGGTTCGCCCGCCCCTGCGCGCGTCTTCGTTTTCCTTGTGCGTGACCAGAGGATAGGTCGACAGGGTCAGCAATTCGTAGAAGATGAACAGCGTCAGCAGGTTCCCCGCAAAGGCCACCCCCATCGCGCCGACGATTGCCAGCGCGAAGCAGGCGTAGAACCGGGTCTGACGGACTTCGTTGTTGCCGCGCATGTATCCGATCGAATAGATCGAATTCACGATCCAGAGCGTCGCCGCGATGATGGCGAACATCATGCCCAGCGGTTCGACCTCGAACTTGAGCGGCAGGTCCGGCAGCACGTCAATGACAGCGACCACCGGACGCCCGCCTTCCAGCACAGTGGGCAGGATCATCCAGACGTTGACGGCGTTGACCGTGGCGGTGACCAGCGTCACGCCCTCGCGCAGGTTCGGCCAGCGGCCGGTCAGGGCAATGACCAGCATGCCAACCAGCGGAACGATGATCGCGAGCAGGATCTGGGTCTCGACGGTCATTGGCCGATCCCCATCAGTTGCAGGGCGGCCTCACGGGCCACGCCGACGGTGAACTCGCTGTCGATGCCGAACCAGAAAAACCCGATGACAAGCAGGTACATCGGCACCAGCATCATCAGCGGCGCCTCCTGCCGGGGCGCTTCGGGGTCGGGATCGCGGAAGTAGGCGACCTCGACCACACGCCAGATATAGATGACCGCCATCAGCGAACTGAACAGGATCATCGCGGTGATGAAATAGCCGGTGATCCCGGTCTGCAGCGCGGCGAGCACCAGATACCATTTCGACACGAAGCCCACCGTCAGCGGCACGCCGACAAGACTGAGCCCTGCCAGCACAAAGGCAAACATTGTCAGCGGCATGCGCCGGCCAAGTCCTTCGAACTGTTGCAACTGTACGCCACCCGTCCGAAGGAACACTGCCCCCACACACATGAACAGCGCGGCCTTTATGAGAGCGTGATTGAAAAGGTGCACAATACCGGCGGTGACGCCCTCCACCGAACCAAGTCCGATGCCGGCAATCATATAGCCGATCTGCGCGATCGACGACCAGGCCAGCATGCGCTTGATATCCTGCTGGAAGATCGCAGCCGTGGACCCGACGACAAAGGCGACCAGCGCGAACGGCAGCAACATGTTCGCCAGCGCGAAATCTCCGTAGGAAACGTCACCGAACAGGGTGAACTGCACGCGAAGCAGCAGGTAGATGGAAACCTTTGTCGCCGTTGCCGACAGAAACACCGAAACCGCGCTCGGGCTGTATGCATATCCGTTCGGCAGCCAGAAATGCGCCGGGAACAAGGCGGCTTTCAGCGCGATGCCGACCGTCAGAAATCCGGCTGCCGCCCGCACAGGTGCCGTATCCGCAACTGCGGGAACACGCTCTGCCAGATCGGCGATATTGAGCGTGCCCGTCATGACATAGAGCAGGCCCACACCAATCAGGATGAAGGTCGCGCCCAGCGTCCCCAGGATCAGATACTGAAACGAGGCGGTCAGCGCGCGCGGGTCGCGGCCCGACGCGATCAGCACATACGTCGAGAGCGACGCGATCTCCAGAAACACGAAGATGTTGAAGGCATCGCCCGTGATCGTGATCCCCAGCATGCCCGTCAGGCACAGCAGCCACGCAGCGTAGAACAGGTGCTGCTTGTCCGCCGGAATCTCGCGATCCACAGCGACCCTGGCATAGGGCAGCGCAATCAGCGACATGGCGGACACGATCAGCAGGACGAAGGCGTTCACCTTGTCGACGCGGTATTCGATTCCGATCGGCGGCGCCCACCCGCCCATCTCGTAGGAGATGAAACCGTCGGCCAGAACCTGTTGCAACAGGGTGACGGATATCCAGAACGCCAGCACGCTGACCAGCAGGGCGAACGCCCAGGCCAGCCCCTTCGGTTTCAGGAAGATGCAGATCGGGGCGGCGATCATCGGCACGACGACCTGCAGCGCGGGCAGATTCGCCATCACGCTGAACCCGCTGGAGGCGACGCTCATTTGCCGCCCGCTTGCTGCCGCAGTTCCGCTTCGAAGGCGGCTTCGGCTACCAGCACCTCGTCCTCCTCGACGGTCCCGTAGGCTTCCTTGATCCGCACCACCAGTGCCAGCCCGATGGCCGTGGTGGCAACGCCGACGACGATCGCGGTCAGGATCAGGACGTGCGGCAGCGGATTGGAGAAGATGGGATCCTGTCCCTTCGAGAAGATCGGCGCGGTCCCGCCCCAGATCTTGCCGGCGCTGATGTAGAGCAGGAAGACGCTCGCCTGAAAGATGTTGAGGCCGACCACCTTCTTCACCAGATTGCCGCGGCTCATGGTGATGTAGATGCCCAGCGTCATCAGGATCGCGAAGATCCAGTAATTGTACTGACCGAGCAGGCTCATATGTCCTCCGCGTCTTCCGCCAGTTCCAGTTCCCGCGTCAGATGCAGGCGGTCCGCGAACTTGTAGAAGATCGTGATCATCACCGACGCCACCGTCATGCCGACGCCGAACTCGATGATCAGAATCCCGAGGTGCTGGCCATGGACAGGATCGTGACCGTCCAGCGCGTCGTAATTCAGGAACTCCGCCCCCAGCAGCATGGTCGCCACGCCGACACCCGCATAGATCAGCAGACCCAGTGCGACAAACGCGGCGACGATCTTCGGCGGGACCGCCGCCTCGGCAACATCCAGCCCGTAGATCAGCGCATAGAGGATGATGCCTGCGGCGATGATGACGCCCGCCTGGAATCCCCCGCCGGGGCCAAAATCGCCGTGGAACTGGACATACAGACCAAACAATATGATGAAAGGTATCAGAAGCTTCGACAGGACGCGCGGGATCAGATGATGGATCATAACGGCCCGTCCCCGTCCCGCCGGCGCCGGCGGCGGGCACCGATCACGGGCATCACGCCCAGCAGATACATCACACCGATGCCGGCGGTGAAGATCACGGTGACCTCACCCAGCGTATCGAAGCCGCGGTAGCTGGCCAGAACCGCGGTAACGATGTTCGGCACGTCAATCTCTTCAGGCGTCCGCGCGATATACGCAGGACCGACATGCACCTGTGCCGGGGCGCTGGGGTCCCCGACGACGGGCAGTTCCTCCATCGCCCAGAGCAGCGCCGCGCCCGTGGCGAGCGACACCAGCAGCGGCGTGAAATGGAAGCGGTCGGGAATCTTCTCGCGGCGATTGTCGATCAGCGCCAGGGTGCCCAGGGCCAGGATCGTCGAGATGCCCGCGCCCACCGCGGCCTCTGTAAAGGCGACATCAACCGCATCCAGCAACGTGAAGACGGATGCCATGATCAGGCTGAAAATGCTGGCCAGCATCACGACGGCGAACAGATTCCTCAGCCGAACGATGCCGATGGCCATGACGATCAGCATCGCCAGCAGGATGATGTTGATGATCTCTTCCCAGTTCCAGCTGTCTGGCATCATCGGACACTCCCGCCTTCCTGATCATCCGTCAGATCGTGGTCCAGCAGCGGCTTCTCGTCATCGAAAAAGGCCGCATGACCCAGCGCATAGGACGCAATCGGCGACGTGAACCAGAGGAAGACAAGGATGAAGAACAGCTTGACCGCAATCAGCCAGTCGCCGGAAACCAGTACCGGAACCGAACAGCCCGCCAGCACCAGGAAGGTCGCCAGCGTGTCGGTGACACTGGCCGCGTGCATGCGCGTGTAGAGATCCGGCAGCCGCAGCGCGCCATAGGCCCCCACGATGGTCAGGAAGCTGCCGAGTCCGACAAGAATCCACGTCAGTATTTCCACCCAGGCGGTCAAGGATCGATCCTCGTCTGGCCGAGGTCGCGATAGCGGACGTATTTCAGGACGGCGATGGTGCCGATGAAGTTCATCAGCGCGTACAGCAGCGCCAGGTCCAGAAACTCCGGCCGCCCGGCGACGAAGCCCAGGACCGCGATCAGCAGCACCGTCTTCGTGCCGAACATGTTCAGTGCCATGATCCGGTCATAGATCGTCGGGCCCAGCAGGGCCCGCACCATGGCCAGCGACATCGCCACCAGCAGCCCAAGCGCGCCGATCGCGAACACCGTCATCGCAGGTCCGCCCGGCGACTCAGCCGCTCGTTCTCTAGTCCGGCGCATCTGCGGTTCATGTCGTCGGTCAGCACACCTTCCGCGCCTTCCCTGGACAGGCCATGCACCAGGATTCCGTGCTCGTAGTCGATGTCGATGGACAGGGTGCCCGGCGTCAGCGTGATTGAATTCGCATAGATGACCCGCCCCAGATCGGATTTCTGCAGCGGGCGCGTGCGGATCAGTGTCGGCGAGATCGCCGGGGTCGGACGCAGCAACCGCGCGACAACGTCGATGTTGGCCTTCACGATCTCGACGAACAGCCACGGCCAGTAGGCGAATATCCGCCATCCGAGATCGAGGGGGACACCTTCGTGATCGACAACATCCATCCGGATGGCCAGCGCCACGCAGGCAATGCAGGAGGCCCCGCCTAGCCAGAACAGCAGGCTGTGATCGTAGATGCCCGAGAGCAGCAGCCAAACCGCCGCCAGCACCACCAGCAATCCCAGCGCACGTGTCACGAAAGATCATCCCCCCGGGAATCGTCTCGGCTTCGAAGAACCCGCATCCATGCTTATCTCGGGGACGGGACCTGATGCAACCGGGAACGCGAACCGGACTTCATCCTATCGTCGGTACAGTTTGCCAAGCTGACGTGCCGCGCGATCGAGATTCCGGTGCTTCCGGGCCCACAATCGCGCAGCTTCGCCGACTTCCGCCAGATGATCCGGGCGGGAAAGCAACAACCGAAGCCGCTCGGCAAGTTCATCGACCATCACGCTGCCCAGGTCGGGAAAACCGGCTTCCGAACCTGCTCCATCCGGACCCGGGCTGCCGCCCACCCGCAGAATCGGCACGCTCATGGCAACATGATCCAGCAGAATCGTCTCGTGATCGCCGGTCGTGTGCCACGCCAGCGCCAGCGATGCATGCGCCAGGAACGGTCCCGGCTCGTTTGGCCATGCCAGCACCGGCCCCGGGGATGATGCCGATGCGGCGGCGGGTGTCCCGCCCGGATGCCAGACGACAAGATCCGCGGCATCGCGCATGTCGGGGACGCCGGAGAAACCATCCGATTGATCGACAGCGCCCGCACCCACGACTGAAACGAGTGGCTTGTCGGTACGCACGCTCATGCCCTCGCCCGCCCTCAGACGACCGATGCCGCCCGAACCCCGCCGCGTCGCCCTTACATCGACGGCGTCGGGGATAACCGAGATCCGGGCACCATCGCCCCAGCGTTGGTGAACCGCCTCCGCCACGCCCGTATGGTTCGCGAGGCACCGGACGCGCCGGTCGTCCAGAAGGGCGGCCATCGCGGCGTCGAAGAAATCCGGAACCCCGGCATCGGATGTGAACCAGCTTTCCGCGACATGCAGCATCAGGCGGCTGTTTGGGAAGTCCACCATGGCAAGGCCGGCTGATACCGCGAGGCCCGGGTCGGCGGTCTGCAGGACCAGATCCGAAAAGGGTTCCATCGCCTGCCTGAGGAGCAATACCTCGGAAGCGCCAGCCGGACTGAGAAAGCCGAGTTCGGAATCGGCAGGAACCGGCGTGTCGTGACCGGACTGTGCCGAGGGCTTCGAGATCAGTTGATAGTCCGGAATGCCGAAGAAGCAGCCCGACAGATACCCGGCGTCTGCCGTGAATTCCGCGTCCAGCCCCGCCGCTGCGACCTGACGTGCGACCACCGTCCGCCCGGCCTGCGCGGCTTCCCGGCTGGCCAGACGCAGAAGCATCTGCTCACGCACATCCGGACCGTTCTCGCTCAACAGGATCATCACAACGGCGTCCGCGCTGCCCGAACCGCCACGTCCATGGGGGCCGCGCCGCCGCGGCTTCCGGCGCAGCAGGCCCGTGCGCAACGCATGATCGGTCACACGGACAGGCGGCGCGTGTCCGGCATCAGCCAGTTCCCCGATATTGTGCCCGGCGATCGCCAGCAGGGGATGTTCGCCAAGTGACGGATCGTCATCCAGCATCCGTTTCGTGGCGCGCCAGTTTCCAAGCCTGTAGTGCGCGAGGGCGAGGGCGACCGCAGCGTTGCGATCCGATGCGGCTCTGGCCGTCAGCGATGTCAGGACATAGTCGCGCAAGGGGCTCATCTGTGCAGATGTGAGCAGCGCCGCCAGGTCCGAGATCTGATCGGGATCAGCGGCGAAGAACTGCAGCGCCGATCCCACCGCGTTTGCCGCCCCCGCTGGATCACCGCTGCGCGACAGCGCCATCGCCCACCGTGCGTAGGTCGCCCCGCTGGGCACGGCGCGGGCCAGGGACTGGCGATGGCCGAGCGCCGCCGCCACATCCCCGTTCCAGTCTGCGATCTGCGTCGCCAGCACACGCTGCCGGGCGTCGAGATCGGCTCCGTCGGTCGACACCTGTGCGGCCCGGCCCGCACGATGATGATCGTCGAACAGACGGAAGACATGAGCCAATGCCATGGACAGGCGCGGCGACGGCTTCGGCGTTTCCAGAAACTGCTCGGCAAACCAGCGCGCAAACCGGCGCGCATCGCTTCGCAGACACAGGCCGATGGTTGCGATCTTGAGCCCGTCGTCATCGGGTCGGCGGGCGATCAGGCGTTTCAGCCAGTCGATCGCCTCGTCATGCTCGCCAGCACCAAACAGCGCCTCCGACAGATGCAGACCGGCCGTCGGGCTATCGGGTTGCAGCACCAGCGCCTTGCGCCAGGCCCGCAGGGTCTGCTCCTGATCTCCGGTCCCGGCGATGGCCCTGGCAAGGTGGTAGCGGAGTTCGAAACTGGTCCGGTCCGTCCGAACCCGATGCTTCAATTCGGCCAGCGAAAGACCCGCGAAGGCAGAGATGGCACGCGGTTCCTCCACCTGGGATACGCCGGAAGGGTCCGTACCGGACAGCCGGCAGATCACATGATCGGCAGGCCAGGGGCTTTCAGAACCTCTTGTCACAGGCGATTTCGCCCTTCCTTCGTCGGTTGCCGTAGTGATAGTGTCAAAAATAAACAATGTTAAGTTCGACGCAGTACAAAGATTGGGTGAGACAGAGCATGTTCCAGGAGGTCGCTGAAAAGCAGACCATTGAGGTAGGCGGACATCTCAAGTGGTTCAACTATGTCAAAGGGTACGGTTTCGTCACGACCGACGATGGGCGTGACGTATTTCTGCATCTTTCCTGCCTGCGGAAAGCGGGGCTTTCCTTCGTGGAAGAAGGATCCGAAATCTGGTGCATGGCCGTAGAGGGTGCCCGCGGCCTGCAGGCCGTGAGCGTCACCCAGGTCCGCCCTGCCAACCCCGACAACAGCCCGCAGCAGCAGCAGACGGAAATCCCGAGCGGGACCATGTCACAGCCCGGCGACCTGTCCGAGGAACCGCCCGAGAACGAAATCGGTGCCGTGGTGAAATGGTTCAACAAGATCCGCGGATACGGATTCCTGACCGCCGAGAATACCCCGTCGGATATTTTTCTGCACATTGAGGTGCTGCGCCGCTCCGGCATCACCACCGTGCAGCCCGGCCAGCAGCTTCGCATCACACTCGAAGAAGGCGACAAGGGTCTTTCCGCGCGCACCGTCCGGCTGACGGACGTCTGACGCTGATCCGCGCAACCCATGACTGATCATCCCGGCTCACGAACCATCCGGCGACAACCGGATCAGACCCGCGCGCTTTCGGCTGACCTGTGTGTGGTCGGTTCGGGCGCGGCGGGCCTTTCTGCGGCGCTTGAGGCCCATGAACTCGGTCTGGACGTACTGATCGTGGATGCATCGCCCCAGCTGGGCGGTCAGGCGGTGGGCTCGGCAATCGGGACCATCTGCGGCCTCTACAGCAATGGCGAGAGCCCCCACCGGGTGACCCATGGCGTCATGGACCGGATGCTGGAAACGCTGTCCCGCAACGGCGACGCGGCGGCACGCCGGGCGCGCAACACGCTCATCCTCGACTATTCGATCAATGCGTGGATGCGCTGGGCCGAAGATGCGGTCGCCAGCCGCGGTATCCGGCCACTGACCGGTGCTGTTCTGAGAGCGGCGGCAGTGGACAGCGGCCGTGTCAGGTCACTGGAAATCGCCACGCGCTGGGGGGACTACCGGGTCGAAGCGAACACGTTTGTCGATGCTTCCGGCGATGCCGCGCTGACCTGGCTGGCCGGTCAGCCTCTGACTGAAGCGGACCGGTCGATCTACGGCACCATCATGGCCGTTTTCGAGGATGTCGATACCGACATCTGCGGAGCCTATCCCAGGGAGAAATACCACGAGGCGATGCGCCGACGCGGTGCGGATTTCGGCCTGGTCCGTCACGACGGGTTCATCTTCCCGGTCGCGCGAGGCGGGCGGGTTCTGCTGAACATGACCCACATCGAGACGCCGCAGGAGGCCATCGGCCTGGCGCTGGCCGGTATCGAGGGGCGGCAGCAGATCGACGGCCTGCTGAACCTGTTCCGTGACGAATTCCCCGAAGCATTCGGACAGGCCCGCGTGGCGATCTATGGCCAGCCGGGCATCCGCCAGACCCGCACCATTCAGGGACGCAGCCGCATCACGGTGGATCAGGTCCGGACCGGATCCGTGCCGGACGATGTGATCGGGCGTTGCAGCTGGCCGATCGAACTGCATACCGAACTGGCGGACACCCACTGGGAAGTTTTCGACGCGGACCACATGCACCACATTCCCTTTGGTGCCATGGTGCCGAAGGGTCTGGACAATGTCGTCGTGGCCGGACGCTGCATCGACGCCGAGCCTGCGGCGCTCGCCAGCGTACGCGTGATGGGGCCCTGCTTCGCCATGGGTCGCGCGGCGGCAACGGCCGCATCGCTGGTCGGCAGCGGTTCCTTCCACCAGATCGACGTTCAGGCGCTTCAGAACGGCGTCGGCGATAACATCAGCCGGAACACCAGGGATCCCTGGACCGCCGAATTCACCGCCGAAACCGGACGGGAAGCGGACGGCGCCTGACCTTGATCAGGACGCCTGTCCGATCATCAGCTCTTGTTCTTGCTCAAACGTGCCCGGTTACGCTGGGACTGACGCAGACGTTCATCGCGGATGGCGTGGACCGTCTCCATATCGAGGTCCCGTCCCTTGCCCAGTGACGCGAGCCTGCGGAACATCCCGACCGCCGTGCGGGTCGTCGGTCCGTCGCGGCCATCGACGCCTCCCGACGGGATGCCCATCTGGTTGAACGCGGCCTGCACGAAACGCACGGTGGCCTTGTCCACAATAACCACCTTGCCGGCGGGAAGCGGCTGCCAGGCGGCGGCTTCGTCGCGCGCGGCACGAATGTCCGCCCGGGACATCCGGCGACGATGTACGGGGACGGCCTGCTGCGCTTCCTTCGATCCGGCCTTCGCGGCCAGGATCAGCCACTTCAGCCCCTCGGACTGGTTCACGGGCAAACCCTGCCCGGCCCAGATCCGCTTGCCGAACTTGACCTGCGATTCGACGATCCCGTACTGCGCGGCACGTTCATGCCAGCGCATGGCCCACACCGGATCGACCGGCACGCCTCGGCCGGTTTCATAGGACTCGGCGGTCTCGACGACCGCACCGACGATCCCCTGCTCGGCCGCGCGTTCGAAATAGCCCGTCGCGATCTTGTCGTTGACCGGAACACCGATTCCCGAACGGTATGCCAGAGCCATCTGGTTCTGCGCATCGGCGATACCGCCGTCGGCCGCGATCCGCATGTACGCTGTCGCCTTCTTCGGGTCGGGTGCGACGCCCGGTTGACCGCGTCCATAGGCCTGGGCCGCCAGATACGCCGCCTGCGCCTGACCCCGGGACGCCGCCTTCTCGAACGATGTCAGTGACTTGACCGGATCCTTCGCGACACCCTTGCCATCGCGATAGGCGAGGCCAAGCATGTAGAGCGCATCCGGATCGCCCTTGGCCGCCTCAGGTTCCAGCAAAGCCACGGCGCGCGCCGGATCGGCCGGCTTGCCTTCACCGAAATAGTACTGACGCGCCAGAATGACATTGGAAACATTCGGCTTCACGACCGGCGGTTTGGCAACCACGGGCGGCTTCTGCGGTTCGGTGCAGGCACCGAGCAGAACTGCACCGGTCAGCGCAATGATCATGGGACGCGTCACGGCGCGCGCGTTCGGTAAACGGCTGAGAATTGTCATGGCACTTTCAGTTACTGGGGAAACTACAATCCGCGCTCGTCGTAACCGGTGAGTCGCCGCCATGTCAAACACAGCGCGACCGGGACGTGACGGGCATCAGGGGCGATCGTTCCGAAGACGGCGCTCGAAGGCACGCGCGGCCATGGTCGAGAAAACCGACGCGCCGACACAATACAAGGCAGACCAGACCGCGATCCGCTCCATGGTGACACCCACGTCGATGGCCGCCCCCATGATGAAGGGTGCCAGCCCGGTCGAGAACACCATCATCGCGGTCGCGAACGAGCGGATCGATCCGATGTAGCGCACGCCATAGAGTTCGGCCCACAGTGCCCCGAGGAGCACCTGCGTGAGTCCCGCACCAAACCCCATCAGCCCCAGAAAGACCGGTGCCGACCATGCCGCGTTCCCTGCCCAGAGAACGGCGCAGGATGCGGCGAGCGGTGCCAGAAACACACTGACCAGACGCCGGGCGCTCAGCCAGTCGACCAGCGCCCCCCCGATCAGCAGGCCCAGCACGGTCGCCACGGCAAACGCACTGAACGAATAGGCCATCACATCGATGTCCCAGCCCTTCGAGGCTGCCAGATGCACCTGATGGAAGAAGAAGCCCGTCGAGATGAACGCCGGTGCCAGCAGAGCCGGAAGCCGGAGCCACAAACCCGGATCGCGGAGCGCCTGGCCAAGCGTGTAGTCGGCCCGTGCGCCCGTCGATCGGACTGCGGCAGCAGTGGCGACACTGACCTCCGCCTCGGGCTTGCGCCAGCCCGTGCCGCGCAACAGCAACGGGACGATGGGAACCAGCACGATCACCAGCACGGCCGTCGCGAACCAGGCCTGCCGCCAGTCCATCTGTGCCAGCAGGAAGATGACGAAGGCCGGTGACGCCGCGACTCCGATGGCGTGGCCCAGCGATGCGATGGAAATCGCACGCCCCCTGAAACGCTGGAAATGCCGGGCCATCGCGGTGATCCCGACATGGGTCGACATCCCCTGCCCGAACAGCCGCAGCCCGAAGATCGCAACTGTCAGCGCGACGGGCGACCAGGCCAGTCCGGCGAAGGCCGCCACCCCGGCCAACCCCAGAAGCACGATGAACGAACTGTTGTTCAGCGACAGGAAATCGACGATGCGTCCGAACAGGATCAGCGTCGCGCCGCTGGCGATCGTCCCGATCATGTAGATCAGCCCGAACTCGCCATGGCTGAGATCGAATGCGGCGCGCAACTCGCCGCCGAAAAGCGAGATAAAATAGGTCTGGCCGACACTGGAGATCAGGCACATGAACGCGCCGAAGGCGATCAGCGAGACGCCCCGCCGCATGCCGCCCGCTTCCGTGAAACTCATCTGCCGCGCGCTCCATCCAGAAGCTGTCCGGTGATGCTGTTCAGCAGCAGGCGGCCTTCGGGCCGGACCTGAATTCCATCGCCGTCCGACACGATCAGCTCGGCGCGCGCCAGCCCCTCGACGGCCGTCGGGTCCAGCAGGTCGGAGAGTGCGGTGCCGGTGCGGTGCCGAAACCGGGCCTGATCGATGCCCCGGGACAGTCTGAGCCCCATCATCAAAGCCTCTTCCGCCTGTTCGGCGGCAGGTACCGAGCGATCCTCATCCAGACCCTGCCGGTTCGTCTCGACCTGCGTCAGCCAGCGTTCCGGCTTCTTCACGTTCGCGGTGGCGTGGCGCCGTCCGTCCGGCATCACCGGTCGCCCGTGCGCGCCAGGCCCGATGCCGATCCACGAACCATACTGCCAGTAGATCAGGTTGTGGCGGCTTTCCTGACCGGGCACCGCGTGGTTGGAGGTCTCGTAGGCCGGTATCCCCGCCGCATCGCACACCCGCTGCGTCAGATCGAACAGGTCCGCTGCCCGGTCATCGTCCATCGGCTGAAAGGCCCGCCGCCGCACCGCCCCGGCGAACCCCGTGTTCGGCTCGATGGTCAGTTGATAGAGCGAAAGATGCCCCCGGCTGAGATCGATGGCGCGTTCGAGTTGCTGCCGCCACGCCGCCCCGGTCTGGTCCGGCAACGCATAGATCAGATCGAACGAGAACCGCTCGAAGGTCTGCCGGGCGGTTGCGATGGCTGCCAGCGCGGTATCCGCATCATGCGCGCGGCCGAGGAATCTCAGCGCTTCATCATCGAAACTCTGCACGCCGAGACTCAGCCGGTTGATCCCGGCAGCCCTGAAATCCTGGAAGCGGCCCGCTTCAACCGTCGACGGGTTGGCCTCCAGCGTGATCTCCACATCGTCGGCCAGCCCGAACTGCGCATCGATCTCCGCGATCAGCGCCGCGACCGTCGCAGGCGGCATCAGCGAGGGCGTACCGCCGCCGAAGAAAATGGAGCGAACCGGCTGCTGTCCGATCCGTTCCCGCCAGTATCCGGTCTCGGCCAGCAGTGCCGACCGCCAGCGATCCTGATCGACCGTCTCGCGCACGTGGCTGTTGAAATCGCAGTAGGGGCATTTGGAGACGCAGAAGGGCCAATGGACATAGATACCGAAATCCATCGACCCGAAACCCTTCAAGACAGGCAGGCGGCAAGCAGTTGCCGGAACGCGTCGGCGCGATGGCTGATGGTATGTTTTTCCGCGGGATCCATCTCGCCGAATGTGACGTCCTGCAGGTCTGCCACGAAGACCGGATCGTACCCGAATCCGTTTTCGCCGCGCGGCGGCCAGACCAGTTTCCCCGTGACCTTGCCTTCGAAGACGGCTTCTTCCCCGTCCGGCCAGACCAGCGCCAGCGCACAGACAAACTTCGCGGAACGGTCATCCGATCCACTGGCCCGCAGGGCGTCCTCGACCTTGCGCATGGCCAGTGTGAAATCCTTCTCCGGCCCCGCCCAGCGCGCCGAATAGATTCCCGGATCGCCATTCAGCGCGGCAACCGCCAGGCCCGAATCGTCCGACAGGGCCGGCATGCCGGAAGCTTTCGCCGCCGCCCGCGCCTTCAGCAGCGCGTTGCCCTTGAAGGTTTTCTCGGTCTCCTCGGGTTCCGGCAGGTTCAGTTCCGCCGCCGACACCGGCGTGATCCCGAAGGGCCGCAGCAGATCGGCAATTTCCACGACCTTGCCGCGGTTATGGCTGGCGACGACGATCCGCTTCTCAGTCAGTCTGCGCGTCATGCCTCAACCGCCTACCGCCGCGCGCTGCATCTCGCTCAGCTCCGCACAGCCCTTCTTGGCGAGGCGCAGCAGTTCCATGAACTCGGCGTCGGTGAACGGCGTGCCCTCGGCTGTCGCCTGGATTTCGCAGAGCGTGCCACCGTCGGTGATGACGAAGTTGCCGTCGGTCTCGGCGTTTGAGTCCTCGGCATAGTCCAGGTCGAGCACCGGCGTCCCCTGGTAGATGCCGCACGAGATGGCCGAGACCTGTCCGATCATGGGCACCGACTTGATCGCGCCCTTCTTCACCAGACCGTCGAAGGCAATATGCAGCGCGACCCAGGCACCGGTGATGGAAGCCGTACGGGTGCCACCGTCCGCCTGAAGCACATCGCAGTCGACCCGGATCTGACGTTCGCCGAAACCTTCCAGATTGGTCACCGCGCGCAGCGAGCGCCCGATCAGACGCTGGATCTCCTGCGTGCGGCCGGACTGCTTGCCGCGCGCGGCCTCGCGGTCGGTCCGCGTATGCGTGGACCGGGGCAACATGCCGTATTCAGCTGTCACCCAGCCCTTGCCGCTGTTGCGCAGCCACGGCGGGACGCGTTCTTCGATGGATGCGGCGCACAGCACATGCGTATCCCCGAAACGGATCAGGCAAGAGCCTTCCGCATGTTTCGCGAAACCGGGTTCGATGGAGACGTCGCGCATCTGGTCAGGCACACGGCCCGAGGGGCGGTTCATGGATTCACCTCTTTGTTTGATGGGCGCGTTCTAAAGCGTTCGGCGGGATGATTGAAGCGCTATCATCCGGCGGAGGACGATGCGCCGGGGTATCCACATGTCCCGACGCCTGATCGTGTGCGATTTTCCGCTCGCGAAAGCCGCGTGCCCGTTGACCGGCCAGGGCCGCAAACCTACCTTCAGACCATGACAGACCGTGATGCCATACAGTCTCTGGACGAGCGGAGCCGGGAGATTTTCCGCTACATCGTCGAGGGTTATCTGGAAAAGGGTGTGCCGGTCGGATCGCGCACGATCTCGCGCAACATGTCGAACTCGCTGTCACCGGCGTCCGTGCGCAACACGATGTCCGATCTGGAAGAGATGGGACTGCTCTATTCGCCGCACACCTCGGCGGGCCGCATGCCGACCGAGACCGGTCTGAGGCTGTTCGTGGACGGCCTGCTGGAGGTTGGCGACCTGTCGGATTCGGAGCGGGCCTCCATCGAGGGACGCTGCGTGACGCTGGGGCGCAACTACACCGACATGCTGTCCGAAGCGTCGAACATGCTGTCCGACCTGTCCGGATATGCCGGACTGGTCACCGTGCCGAAAAGCGACCAGCCGCTGAAGCACCTGGAGTTCGTCAGCCTCTCCCCCAACAAGGCCCTGGTCGTGATGATCACTGTCGGCGGCGTCGTCGAGAACCGCCTGATCGAGGTGCCGCCCGGCCTGCCGCCGTCGACGCTGGTCGAGGCCGGCAACTACCTGTCGGACAGATTGCGCGGGCGCACGATTTCAGAAGCACGACAGGCCATTCTGGAAGAACTGGAAGCCCGCAAGGCGGAACTGGATGAACTTGCATCCCAGGTGATCGAGGCCGGTCTGGCCGACTGGGCCGGCGGCGACGATTCCCGGCGGCTGATCATTCGCGGGCACGGCAAGCTGCTGGAAGACGTGCAGGCCATTGAGGACCTGGGGCGCGTGCGGATGCTGTTCAACGATCTGGAAACCAAGAGCGACCTGCTGAACATGCTGGACCTGGCCGGCGACGGCGAAGGCGTCCGCATCTTCATCGGTTCGGAAAGCAAGCTGTTCAGCCTGTCCGGCAGTTCCATGATCGTGGCCCCGTTTTCCGACAGCAACCAGCAGATCGTCGGTTCCATCGGCGTGATCGGCCCCACGCGCTTGAACTATGCCCGCATCATTCCCATGGTTGACTACACGGCGCGTGTCATCGGCAAGCTGATCGGCTAAACAGCCCGACAGCGCGGACACGCCACAACATTCAGGACAGATCGATGACGGATCAGAGCGACAAGAAATCGTCGGATGAAATACCCGAAGGTGCCGAACCCGAAAAAGTACTGGACGAGGCCACCGAGGCGTCAGCCGAACCGGATCCCGCGGCGATGGCCGAGGCGGAGGCACTGGATGCGGCGAACGATCAGGAGCCTGTCGTCGATCCGGATCCCCTTGCGGAACTGGCCGAGGAGAACGCCGTCCTGAAGGATCGGCTGATGCGCACGCTCGCCGATCTGGAGAACACCAGGAAGCGCGCCCAGCGCGAAAAGGAAGATGCACTGAAGTTCGGCGCGCAGAAGTTCGCGCGCGACATGTGCGAAGTTGCCGACAATCTGCAGCGCGCGCTCGATTCGACGTCCGAGGAAGATGCGTCCGCAGAGACCAAGGGCGTCCTGGAGGGCGTCAAGATCACCCGGGATTCACTGAAGCAGATCTTCGAGCGGCACGGCGTCAGGGAAATCGAGGCCGAGAACCAGAAGTTCGACCCGAACCTGCACGAAGCGATGACCGAGGTCGAGGTGCCCGGCGCGCCGCCCGGCACCTGCATTCAGGTGATCGAAAAGGGCTTCACCCTGAATGGCCGGCTGCTGCGCCCCGCGCGCGTGATCGTCGCCAGGGCGCAGAGCCAGAGCGGGCAGAAGGTGGACACCTCGGCCTGAGGCCGCAGGCGTGAAAATCCGCAATGACGAGCGGCTGATGGTGGAGGCCGTGGTCGGCTTTGCCGCTGACGAAGGCTTCGACCTGACACGCCTGTCGCACGACTGGCTGCTGGTGTTGCGCAAGGGCCAGCGGACCCATACCGTCTTCGGCTATGACGTCGGTCTGAACAGTGCGACCTGCCTTCGGGTGTGCAACGACAAGGCGGCCAGCTTCGATGTGCTGAGAGCTGCCGGTGTGCCGATGATCGAACATCGGCTGTTCCTCGAACCGATCATGCACCGGTTCACGGGGCTGCCGGGAAACTGGTCGCGCATTCTGGAGGCCTTCAGCACCTTTGACCGGGACGTGGTGGTCAAGGCCAACGAGGGCACCAGCGGCAACGATGTGCATCGCGTCCGCGATACGGCGGAACTTGAACGAGTGGTGCACCTGCTGCTGCAGTCCTGCCGCTCCATTGCCGTTTCGCCCTTCGTCAGTCTGAAGGCCGAGAAACGCTTCGTTATTCTGGATGGGGAGATCATGCTCGCCTACGCGAAGGCGCGGGCCGCCGCGACCGGCGATGGTGCCAGCACGGTTCGGCAACTGGCCGCGGCATCGCTTTCGCCCGAAACCGCCGAATCGTTCGGGGAATGGCTGGGCAATCAGGCACGCGAGGATCTGGACCGGATTCCCCGCCGCGGCGAGCCAGTGTATTTTGGCTGGCGGCACAATCTGGGCCATGGCGCGCGTGCGGAGACCATCCCGCCAGACGACCGGAACCACAAACCCGCAGCGGGACTGGCGCTCGACGCCGCCGCGGCGACTGGTCTGCGCTTCGGCAGCGTCGACGTGGCCGAACGCGCCTCCGACGGCGCACCGGTGATCATGGAGGTGAACGCCGGAGTCATGCTGGAGCATTTCGGCCGTCGCGATGCCGAAGCCCGGCAGCAGGCCATGGACATCTATCGCTCCGCACTGGCCCGGGTTTTCGCGGACTGACCGATTGCCAGCCCGATAGGGCGTACGCTAGACAACAGTCACACAGGAATTCACGCCGGGGAGAGCATCATGGCCGACACATTCAGGGCAATTGTCGCGAACAAGGACGATGACGGCTACACGTCATCGGTCAGGCAGATCACGCTGGACGATCTGTCGGAAGGCAATGTCGTCGTCGATGTCGCCTATTCCACACTGAACTACAAGGACGGCCTGGCCGTGACCGGCAAGGGCAAGATCTGCGAGAGCTTTCCCATGGTCTGCGGGATCGATCTGGCCGGCACCGTGGCCACGTCCGACTCGGGCGACTTCAAGCCCGGCGATCGCGTGGTGCTCAACGGCTATGGCCTGAGCCAGAACCACTCCGGCGGCTATGCACAGAAAGCCCGCGTGCGTGCGGACATGCTGGTGAAGCTGCCCGACAGCATCGATTTCAGCCAGGCCATGGCCATCGGTACGGCGGGGTACACCGCGATGCTGTGCGTGCTGGCGATCGAGCGCCACGGTGTCGCGCCGGGGGACGGCGAGATTCTGGTGACGGGTGCCGCCGGCGGCGTCGGTTCGGTCGCGATCTCGATCCTGAACAAGCTGGGCTATACGGTCGTCGCCTCGACGGGCCGTTCCTCCACCCATGACTACCTGAAGGGTCTCGGTGCCCGGGAATGCATCGACCGCAACGAACTTTCCGAACCGGGCAAGCCGTTCCAGCGGCCGCGCTGGGCCGGTGTCGTCGACACGGTCGGATCCAGCACGCTGGCCAACGCGCTGGCACAGACGAAGTACGGCGGCTGCGTCGCGGCCTGCGGTCTCGCAGGCGGCACCGACCTGCCGACGACCGTACTGCCGTTCATCCTGCGCGGCGTGACGCTCGCCGGGATCGACTCGGTCGAAGCCCCGATGGCCGCCCGCACCGAAGCCTGGACGCGCCTTGCCACCGACCTGCCCATGGATGCACTGGACGCCATGTCCGCAACCGTCGGCCTGGAAAAGGTTCTGGAACTGGCACCCGAAATCCTGAAGGGTCAGGTGCGCGGTCGCGTCATCGTCGACGTCAACGCATAAGCGTTTCCGCGAGCGTCAGCTTCTATCGCTCACCCTCTCCATCGTCCCCGCTTTCGCTGCCGGGGCCGGTGTGGTGGGCGGACGACGCTTCACCATCACTCTCGGCGTTCTCGCTCGGCGACGGGCCGCGTCCCACCGAGGCGGAACGACTGCCGGAGCCCGACGACGAATCCGACAGCTTCTCAGGGTTTCGTTTCTCCGAGGCGCTGGGCCGTTCGGGCAGGTCGCCCGACGATGACGGCTCTTCGTTTTCCGCATTGCCGGACGGCACCGCTTCCGGCTTGCCGAACGGCACGGTCTCGACATAGAGCGACGACGAGGGGAATGCGAAGCCGGTTCCTGCTTCCTCGACCAGTTCCTTGATGTGGTAGAGCAGCCGCTCCTTCACTTCCATCCAGACCGCCCATTTCGTGGTCTTGGTGAAGCAGTAGAGCATGATGTCGATGGATGAATCATTGAAGCTGTCGACGTGAATCAGGGTCGAGACCCGGTTCGGATCGGTCTCGAAATCCTCGCCGTTGCGGACATAGTCGTTGATGCCCTCGACGATCTGGATCAGTTGCTCCTGCGTCGTGCGGTACTCGACGCCGATCATCCAGTAGATGCGCCGGTTGGTCATCATCGAGAAGTTCGTCACGGCCTCATCGGCCAGTGTCGAGTTCGGCACGGTCACCAGCGCCTTGTCGAACCGGCGGATCTTGGTGGTCCGGAAGCCGATCTTCTCGACGGTGCCCTCGACGTCGTTGGAGCGGATCCAGTGGCCCTCGACGAAGATCTTGTCGAGGAAGATCACCAGCCCGCCGAACAGGTTGGCGATCAGGTTCTGGGCCCCGAAGGCCACGGCCATGCCGACCAGCCCTAGGCCGCCCAGCACGGCGGCGATGTCGAAATCCCACTCTTCCAGAATGGCGGCCACGCCGAGCACGACGATGATGACGCGAAACACCCGGATCGCGAACTTCTTCAGCGCCTCGCCCAGGTCCTGTCCTCGCATGGCGTTCATCGCCGTATCCAGCAGGAACGACAGCGGTACGGCCATCCGGTAGATCGCCCAGAAGATCGTGAAGGCGATCAGCGACCGGATGATCTTGACGACATAGTCATCCACGGCCTCCGGCAAGGGCGCGACCCGTGACGCAAAGAACAGTCCGGCGACAATGAACGTGAACCGCAAGGGTCCCCGCATGGCCTCCAGTATCTGATCGTCCACGGTCGTTTCGGTGCGCTGCGTCAGTCGACTGAGCGATGCGATCACGATCTTCGTGAAAATACCCCGCAGGATCACGAAGATCAGGAAAATACCGATCGCCAGCAAAATGCTGTCGATCTCGACCCCGAAGACTCCGCGCTCCCATACAAGGCGGATTTCGTTCCAGAATTCTTGCAGTTCGTTCATGGGCGCGCACAATAGGGAGGGCCATGGCACAGGGCAAATTCCGGAGACCGGAAAAGCGCCGCTGCGTCAAAGGGTCTGACCGAAGGCTTCGGATTTCCTGGGGAGGATAGATGATGAGCGACAAGATCGTGCGTATCGGCGGTGCATCCGGCTTCTGGGGGGATTCCGGGGTCGGCGCGCCGCAACTGGTCCGCCGGGCGGAGATTGATTATCTGGTTTTCGACTATCTGGCCGAGATCACCATGTCGATCATGGCCCGGATGCGCGCCAAGAACGCCGAGGCCGGCTATGCGACGGACTTCGTTTCGGTCGCCATGAAGCAGGTCATCCGCGACATCGCCGAAAAAGGCATCAAGGTGGTCAGCAACGCCGGCGGCGTGAACCCGCAGGCCTGCGCTGTGGCACTGCGCGAGGTGGCCGAGGAAGCCGGCGTGAAGCTCAGGATCGCCTGGGTCACCGGCGATGACCTGATGCCGAAGGAACAGCAACTGCGCGACGCCGGGGTTACGGAGATGTTCTCAGGCGCTCCGTTCCCGGACAAGTGCTGGTCGATGAATGCCTACCTGGGCGGCCTGCCGGTGGCGAAGGCGCTGGACGAAGGGGCCGACATCGTCATTACCGGACGCGCCGTCGACAGCGCAGTGACACTCGGTCCCCTGATCCACGAGTTCGGCTGGTCGGCGGACGAATTCGACCTGATGGCCGCAGGCAGCCTCTGCGGGCATATCCTGGAATGCGGCGCGCAGGCTACCGGTGGCCTGTACACCGACTATCACCGCGTGCCCGACTGGGACGACATCGGCTATCCGATCGCGGAATGCGCGGCGGACGGCAGTTTCGTCATCACCAAACCCGAGGGGACCGGCGGTCTGGTGGAGGCCGGCACCGTCAAGGAGCAGTTGCTGTACGAGATCGGAGATCCACAGGCCTATCTGCTGCCCGATGTCGTCTGCGATTTCAGTCAGGTGAAGGTCGAGGAGATCGGCGCGCACCGTGTGAAGGTCTCGGGTGCCCGGGGTTATCCGGCACCGGACACCTACAAGGTCTCCGGCACCTGGCAGGACGGCTTCCGTGCCACGGCCCTGATCACCATCGGCGGCTGGGACGCGGTGCCGAAATGCGAACGGACCGCCGAGGCGATCCTGAAGCGCACCCGGCGGCTGCTGGCCGAGCGCAACCTTGGTGACTACACGGACACGCTGGTCGAGATCGTCGGCGGAGAAGCCATGTACGGCCCGCACTCCAGGGCCCGCTCCGCCCGCGAGGCCGTCATGAAACTGGCCGTCAAGCATCCCGATCCGAAGGCACTGAACATCTTCGTCAAGGAAATCGCGCCTGCGGGCACGTCCTTCGCACAGGGCACGACCGGCGGCTTCGGCGGCGGCCGTCCGAAGCCGCAGCCTGTGGTCCGGCTGTTCTCGTTCCTGGCGAAGAAGGCCGATCTGCCGGTTCAGGTCCATGTCGACGACCGCGTCCACGATGTCGACATCCCGCCCGGTCAGCCGTTCGATCCCGACAGCATCGTACGCCCCGAAGCCGTCACGCCCGAAGCCCCATCCGGTGACACCGTCAGCGTGCCGCTGCTGGCCATCGCGCATGGCCGTTCGGGCGACAAGGGCGCACACGCCAACATCGGAATCATCGCCCGCAGGCCGGAATACCTGCCGCTGCTGCGTCACGCGCTGACCGAGGAAACGGTGGGCGCGTACATGGCGCACACGTTCGACAATGACGTACAACTCAGCCGGTTCGACCTGCCGGGCATCGGGGCCATGAACTTCATGCTCTACGATGCGCTGGGCGGCGGCGGCATCGCCAGCCTGCGCAACGATCCGCAGGGCAAGGCCTATGCGCAGATGCTGATGGACATGCCCATCGAGGTGCCCAGGGCCTGGGGCGTGCACCAGACCGCTTCGGCGGCGGCCTGACATTGGTCACAAGCGGCGGATGGTGATGAAACCGGGAAAGGACGATGTTGAGGCCATGCAGAAGGAGCAAGCCATGACCGAACATCGTTACTGGACCGCCGTCGAGAGCCGCGATGCGAGCTATGACGGTCATTTCGTACTTGCCGTCAAGACCACCGGTATCTATTGCCGCCCCAGTTGCCCGGCCCGCACGCCGAAGCGCCAGAACGTCCACTTTTATGACGTCCCCGCCGCGGCGGAGGCTGCCGGGTTCCGCGCCTGCAAGCGCTGCCATCCGCAGAAGCAGCATCTGGTCGATCCGATGATGGCCGCCATCGAGGACGCTGCGCGCGGGATCGAGAAGCGCCTGCTGGCCGAGGCTGCCGTGCCCTCGCTGGAGGAACTGGCGAAGCGCGCGGGCTTCAACGCACAGCACTTCCAGAAGGCCTTCAAGAAGGCGCTGGGCCTCAGCCCGAAGCAGTATGCCGACGCACGCCGGATGGTGCTGCTGAAAGACGGGCTGAAATCGGGCAACGGCGTATCCGACGCGATCTATGCGGCCGGTTACGGCTCGCCCAGCCGTGTCTACGAGAATGCGGGCCGCCAGATGGGCATGGCACCGGGAGTGTACGCGAAAGGCGCGCCCGGCGTCCGGATGGCCTACGGCTTTGCGGACTGCAAGCTGGGGCTGGTCATGGCCGCGACCACCGACAAGGGCATTTCCGCCGTCTATCTGGGCGATGACCCGACGCGACTGGCAGACGAACTGCGGATCGAATACCCGAAGGCCGAGATCGCCGAAGATCGCACCGATCTGGGCGAGGCGCTGTCAGCGTTGACCACCTATCTGGATCGGAACGGACCGCATCCGGCGTTGCCCCTCGATGTGCGCGCCACGGCCTTCCAGTGGCAGGTCTGGCAGGCGCTGATGCAGATTCCCTATGGCGAGACGCGGACCTACAAGCAGATCGCCGAGATGATCGGCAATCCGAAGGCCATCCGCGCCGTGGGCACTGCCTGTGGCCGCAACCCGGTGTCGCTGTCCATCCCCTGCCATCGCGCCCTGGGCACCGACGGCAAGCTGCACGGCTATCGCTGGGGCCTCGACCGCAAGCAGGCGCTGCTGGAACTCGAAGGGATCAGGTGACCGGCCATCGCTCCCCGGCGCGCACGGGCACCGACAGCGCATTCTCAGGCGGCGAAAGCGGACAGACGTAGGCATCGGAATGGGCACAGGACGGGAAGTAGGCGAAGTTGAAATCCAGGACCAGACGCCCCGGCCCGTCCTGCCCCAGGTCCGCGCCCTTGATGGTGTCCAGCAGATACCGTCCGCCGCCATAGGTCTCGGTGCCCGAGGTCGCATCGCGAAACGGCAGGAACAATCCGCCACCATAGCCGTGCAGGCGGTAGATGGTCAGTTCGAGACCAAGCGTTCCGGCCAGTCCCGCTGTTCTGAGCGCCGGTGAAACCGTCAGCGCGCCGTCGCTGCCGAGCTGGTAGCTCTCGGCCTTTCCTTCGGCGGGTTCCGTCTCGACCGCGAACCGCAGAGCGGGGTCATGGTCGAACAGGTGAATGCCTGGGAAACGGCGACGGTCTGCCGGCGCGATCATCGATGCAGGGTGCGTTGCGACCAGTTCCGCCCGGCGGTCCTGCCAGTAACGCCAGGCCTGCTGCGGATCAGGGATCGCGCGCACGGTGGCATACATCCCGGATACGCAACGCCGCCAGTCGAGCACTTCCAGCGGCGTCATTTGCCGCCGGCCACCAGCGCCAGCGCGACGACAGCCAGCATCGCGACGGCCATCGCATAGTTGATCCAGCGCTGCGTCCTTGGCGGCAGGTCCAGCCGCTTCAGCGTGATGCCGAGAAACAGCCAGCCGAAATGCACCGGCACCCAGATCAGGTTGATGATCAGGAATTTCATCGCGATCTCGGTCACCGGGTCGGCAAAGCCGAGCGGCAGGCCGGCGAACAGCGTGGTGTTGACCGCATAGGCCTTCGGATTGACGAACTGAAGAAACAGGCCATCCAGCGCGCCGGGTTTGCGCGTGGCTTTCCTGAACGCGATCTCCGACCCGGAAAAGGCGATCTTGAACGCCAGATAGGCAAGGAACGCGACCGATATGCCCAGCAGGATGTCCGTCAGATACGGCACTGTCTCCAGCGACGCCCATAATCCGGTAGCGACCAGTAGGGCCACCAGATTGGTGCCAACGAACAGGCCTGCACCGAACAGCGCCCCGCGCCGTGCGCCGAAACCCGCGCCGATGCCCGCAACCGTCAGCACGCCCGGTCCGGGTGTGATCAGCAGGAACAGCACGGCCAGCGTGAAAGTCATCATGGTCGTGTGGTTCTTTCCATCGGCCGCCCGGTTCAGGCGGGTTCGAAGATTTCCGCAGGCCGCGACACGCCGCTCAGGCCATGAAATCCCAGCGAGCGCAACGCGCGCCCATCATCATGGTATTCGGCGAAGTCAGCGGTCATCAGGATCGGACGATCGAGCACGCGGGTCAACGATTCGACGCGGCTGACCTCGTTCACGGCCCGCCCGATCACCGTGAAATCCAGCCGGTCGGCCGAGCCGATGTTGCCGAAAATGACCTCGCCCGCATGCAGCCCCACCCCGACGCCCAGTTTCTTCTGGCCGTTCGCTTCGCGGCGCTGGTTCAGGGCCGTCAGATTGCGCACGCCTTCCTCGGCCGCCGCCAGCGCGGACTGGCAGGCAAGCTGGGCCGTGCGGTCGTCCATCGGGAAGATCGCCAGCATCCCGTCGCCCATGAACTTCAGCACCTCGCCCCCCAGCGCCTTGATGGGTTCGATCATGCAGTCGAAATAGTCATCCAGCGTGGCGATGATCTCATCGGCCTCCAGCTTGTCGGACAAGGCCGTGAAGCCGCGCAGATCGCAAAGGAACACGGCGGCCTGCAACGCTTCCCCTTCGGCCCGGTGAATGGTGCCGGTCAGCACGCGCCGCGCGGCGGCCTCTCCGAGATAGGTGTTCAGCAGCGTGCTGGTCGCGAAATAGCTGTTCAGCAGTTCCATCCGCATGGCGATCAGGGGCAACAGTTCGCGCAGCCGGGTGATGTGCGCGGCGGAAAATCCGGCGCGGCGGCGTGTCGCGAACGACAGCACGTTGACCTCGCCGGTCGAATGCCGGAGCGGCAGCGCGATATAGTCGGTCATGCCGTCTTTCCTGGCTTCGCGCCAGATGTCGTACGCCAGCAGATCATCGTCGACGTCGAGACGCTGCCGCACTTCCGGCGCGCCCTGATGAATCAGATAGACCGGGCTCTGGTAATAGAAGTCCGAGCGCTCGGCACCATGTTCATTGACGCGTGTCTCGCTGCCGCTTTCGGGCCGCCAGATCAGATTGCGCGAGACGAAGAGCGGATGCAGCGAAAGCAGGCCGCAGAACGCCCGCCCGATCTCGATTCCCTCGCCAACCAGCCGCCTGCAGAGATCGTCGAAGAAATCGAGTTCCGCATTCGGACGATGCAGATCGACCATCAGCCAGCGCGCCAGATCATCGTCCAGCCAGCGCGCGCGCATCATCTGCGGCTGTTGCCGGGGTTCCGGCGTTGGTTCTTCCGTCAAATCCTGTTCCGATCACGGTGTGACAAATTGATTGGACTGCGGCACAGGTGTTGATCCACAACCGCATCCGCGCCAAATAGGCCGCTGAACGCCCAAGGGCAACCCGGAGGAACCCATGTTCATCCAGACTGAACCGACACCCAACCCGCAGACGCTGAAGTTCATCCCAGGCGTCACGGTCATGCCGGAAGGTGTTGCGGATTTCCGCAGCGCCGCCGACGCCGCCGATTCACCGCTGGCCGAGCGCCTGTTCGCCGTGGAGGGTGTCGAAGGAATTTATCTCGGACTCGACTTCGTGTCGGTCAGCAAGCACGAAAACGTCGAATGGCACCATATCAAGCCGGCCATTCTCGGCGTGATCATGGAACACTTCACGGCCGGCCTGCCGGTGATGAAGGATGGTGCGAAGGTCGATACCGCAGGCGGCCATGCAGCCGGCAACGAAGCCGACAGCGAGATCGTCGGCCAGATCGTCGAACTGCTGGACACCCGCGTACGCCCCGCCGTTGCACAGGACGGTGGAGACATCGTGTTCCACGGTTTCGACAATGGCGTCGTGTATCTTGCGATGCAGGGGGCCTGCGCAGGCTGCCCGTCTTCGACCATGACACTGAAGCACGGCATCGAGAATCTGCTGCGGCACTACGTGCCGGAAGTGGAAGAGGTCCGCGCCGTCGGCATGTAGTCCGACCGCCCGACCTGAACAGAAAAACCGACTGAAAGACCTCCGTGGCCGCTGGCCAGCGGGGTTCAAGGTGTATTTGAATGAATCGAACTGGAAACCTCATTGCTGTCGCGATGATCGGGTTTGGTGTTTGGGGTGCAGGTGCCCCGGCCCTGGCCGCCGCTGCCGGCGACGGTCGCTCGGGCGCACACAGCGCCGCGCTGGGATGGGAACGCGCTCAACTGAACTACGACCTCGACGCGGTGCGCCGGGGCGAGGCCGCGGCTCCCGCCGTTTTCGCGACGGCGTTGCCCGGAGACATCGGATCGATCCGGGATGTCCGGCAAAAGAAACGGACCTTCATCCGGCTTGTCCTGCCCCTGGTTCTGGAAAGCAACAATCGCATCATGGCGAAGCGCCGCCATCTGGAGAATATCGCCGAATCCGGCTGGATATCGGCAGACGACCGTGCCTGGTTGAGAGAACTGGCATACGATTATGACGTGGACCCCGATGCCGCCAACCTGATCGAACGGCTGTTGCATCGTGTGGATATCATTCCGCCTTCACTTGCCATCGCGCAGTCCATCACAGAGAGCGGCTGGGGCACATCCCGGTTCGCGCGCAAGGGCCGCGCCCTGTATGGGCAGAGAACATGGTCGAAGGGTGCCGGGATCGTCCCGAAAGCCCGGCGCTCAGGTCAGACGTTCGAAGTGAAGGCCTTTCGCAGCCTGCTGGAATCGGTCACCAACTACATGCGCAACCTGAACACCCATCCAGCCTACCGCGATCTGAGAAACCGGCGCGCGAAGATGCGGGCGGCGAACCAGACGATCGACGGCTATCAGTTGGCTTCGGGCCTCAGGCTCTATGCCGAAACCGGCACCCGATACGTCAAGGAGATCAGAACCCTGATCCGGGTGAACCGGCTGAAAGATTTCGACAACGCGGAAATCCATGGTGCCGGGGAACGGATCACGGGGATCTGACCGGCGTTCCGCGCAACGATCTCTCAGGGAATCCACCCGCAAACGCAGACAGCGCCGGTACGATGACCGGCGCTGTGCTCTCGTGATGAAGGCGGTTCAGCCCGCGGGGCTGGCTTCCGCACCATCTCCGGCGGATCCGCTCCGTCGGCCGCGATCAGCCATGAACTGATCGAACTCCGCCTTGTCCTTGGCCTTGCGCAACTGGTCCAGGAAGGTGTGGAACTCGTCCTGCTCTTCCTCCAGACGCCGCAGCATGTCGTCGCGATATTCGTCGAAGGCGCTGTTGCCGCTGGACTGATGCTTGCCGCGCCGGAAACCGCGCTTGCGGCTACTGCCGTCCTGATTGTACCAGCGCCCGAAGTTACGCTTTGAACATCCCATTCTGCCACTCCATATCAGATAACCCAGTACCGCCAGGCCAATCGGCCAGAAGACGATGAAAGAGACGATCATCAGCGTGATCCACGCGGGTTTGCCGTAATCGTCGAGTTTGGCTGCTAGCTCCATTTCGGCCTCAAAGTTAATGTTATCAACATTTACATAAGTGGCTGCTTACGCTGATTTGTTCAAGGTTTATCGGCACATCGGGCGTAAGAAAATGTAACGGAACGAAACATTGCCCGATCCGGGCGTACGCACGATGCGGTCAGTCCGGTTGAAGTCCCCGGAAATAGACCAGGGCCGCGGCTTCCAGCAGCGCCTCTGGCGACATGGGCAGGGGACGCCGTCCGGTGTCCCCCCGTCCGAACAGGGCCGCGATCCCGTGCGCGACCGACCACATGTGCAGCGCCACCATCATGGCCGGCGGGCGTCCTTCCGCCGGAAGCGTCGCCACGGCCACCTCCGCCGCATGCCGGAGGACACCGAATGCGGCATCGGCAGCCCGGCTGAGTTCCGGATAGTCGGACGGCGCAAGCTGGGATTCGAACATGGCGACATAGGACGCGGGATCGTCACGGGCGAAGTCGAGGTAGGCGCGGCCAAGCGCATCGAAAGCCCTGACCGGGTCGGCCTTGCCCGCATCCCATGCGGCCTGAAGACGATCGTGCAAGGCATCGAACCCGCGTGTCGCGACATCGGCCAGCAGCGCGTCCTTGTCTTCGAAGTGACGGTAGGGAGCCGCGGCGCTGACCCCGGCCGCGCGCGCGGCCTCGGCAAAGCTGAACCCGGCAGGTCCCTTCTCGGCGATCAGCTTCAGCGCCGCCTCGACCAGCGCTTCCCGCAGATTGCCGTGATGGTATCCTTTCCGCGATCCGGATTTCTTCGACCAGCTCATCTCACCGGCATGCCCCAGCCGCCCGCCGAACGCCAGCACTTTCAGGAACCGCCGGCCTTCAGCCCGTCGTCAGCCCGCCGCCCACGACCAGAGTCTGGCCGGTGATGTAGTCGCTTTCCGGCGCGCAGAACAGATAAACGCCGTTGGCCGCATCCTCCGGCGTACCGATGCGTGCCATCGGGATCAGCTTCAGCAGGTCGTGCTGAATGCCTTCCTGAAACCCGACCTTGTGATCCTTGCCATCGACATGGATCGTCGCCTGTCCGCCCTTCTCGAAACGCTGCGTCAGGCGGGTATCGATATAGCCGAACGCGACGGCATTGACCGTGATGTTGTAGCGGCCCCATTCGCGCGCCATGCCCGTCGTGATGCCGACCGCAGCCCCCTTGCCCGCTGCATAGGACACGGCGGCAGGCATGCCGTAGACCGCCGCCATCGACGAGATGTTCACGACCTTGCGCGTGACGTTGGTGCCGTCGGCGGTCTCGGCCCGATGCCGTTCGCGGAAATGCGGTGCCGCCGCCCGCAGGATCTTGATGGGTGCGGCAGCATGGACATCCAGCATGGCGTCGATCTGCTCATCGGTCTGATTCTGGACAGTCGTATTCCAGATGTAACCCGCATTGTTGACGATGATATCCAGCCCGCCAAGGCCATCGATGGCACCGTTCACCAAGTCATCGGCCATGCCCTTGGCCGTCACCGATCCGGCAAGGCCGATTGCCCGGCCGCCCATGGCGTCGATGTCGGCAATCGTTTCGTCCATGGGCGCGGCGTCCAGATCGTTCACGAAGACCGCAGCCCCTTCAGACGCCAGTTTCAATGCGACCGCGCGACCGATCCCGCGTCCCGCACCGGTGACCAGCGCGACCTTACCGTCCAGTTTGCCCATCTCAGATCGCCTCCACGCCGCACCATTCGGCCATGAACAGGGCCACAGTCTTGGTCACCGCGCGTGTCGACGACAGGCTCACCCGCTCGTCGAACCCGTGGATGTGCTCGGACACCGGTCCGTAGACCAGCGCAGGCGTGTCGTCGTAGAGCATCGCCACACGCGCATCCAGATAGGCCGGCATGGTTGCGTCGTTCAGTTCGGCGCGGAACACTTCGCCATGGGCCTCGGCCAGACACTTCTCGGCATCGGTCCCGGGCGGCAGCGTATAGCCCTCCGCCGCGAAGCCATTGTAGGTGATGGTCGGCGGATGGTTCGACAGGAACGGATCGTCGCGCGAGGCCGCGCGGATGGCACCCTCCAGCCGCTGCTTGGCTTCCTCGACCGATGTACCCGGATAGATGCCGGCGCGTACGTCGAAGCGGCACCATGCGGGCACGGATGAGGCCCAGTCGCCGCCGGCGATCTTCCCGATATTGATGGTGATCGGTTTTTCCGCCTTCTCAAAGAAACGGTGATCCGCTTTCTCGGCATTCATCTCGGCTTCAAGTTTGCCCAGCGCCTCGATGACATTGTAGGCGGCCAGGATGGCGCTGGACCCGATCGAGGATTCGTAGACATGGGCCGGGCGGCCCCGCAGTTCGACCTGGAACCACAGCACGCCGACATTGGCCCGCACCAGACAGTCGTGGGTCGGCTCGGTGATCAGAACCGCATCGGCGTGATAGCCGCGCACCAGACAGGACAGCGCCCCGTTGCCGGTGCACTCCTCTTCCGTGACCGACTGCATGTAGACGCTGGAGGCCGGTTCCACACCCGCGCGGCGCATGGCATCCAGCGCGAACAGATTGGCGGCGATCCCTGCCTTCATGTCGCCGGAGCCACGCCCGTACAGCCAGTCGCCATCGATGCGCGGCTCGTAGGGGGGCGTGGTCCACATGTCCAGCGGCCCGACAGGCACCACATCGACGTGGCCGTTCAGGATCAGGCTGCGGCCCTTTTCCTGCTTCGGGCGGTGCGTGCCGACGACATTGACCGCGTTGTCATAGTTCACCGTCACCGGCGAGAACCCCGGATGATCCTCGATCTCACCGACATCAATCGACCAGCGGTCCATCGCCAGATCGCGCTCGGCAAAGGCCTTGTAGAGGAAATCCTGCGCCGTGTGCTCCTGGCCCCGTTGCGAAGGGTAGCGGACCAGATCCTGCGTGAAGGCAATCTGATCGTCGAAACCCTTGTCGACCTCGTCAAAAATACGTTGCTTCAAGCCATCATCGATCATCTGTGTCTCCCCGGATCGTCATCGTGCACAGCCTTATCCATTCGCACGTTCGTGTCCATATGCCGGAACCAGCGATAATGCGGCCCCTGGGGTGCGCCATCGACATTCGTGGCACCAAGGCCCTGTCGGACGTGATCGGTGGAGACCGTGCGGGTTTCGAAACTGATGCGCGCGAGCATCCCCCCATTCGGCGCACTCTGATGCAGCTGACAGCCCGAGAACACCGCCATCTCGCCCGGTTCAAGCACCAATGGGCAAGCGAGCGCAGGATCGATGTTGCGCGTCGCCTGCGGTGTCGTCAGTTCTGCCTGCCCGGCTTCCACCTTCGCCAGAGTGGCTTCGAACGACCAGTCGGCGCTGTCGTTCGCGACCCGCTTGTCGAACAGGGATGGGTAGAGCCACAACGTCCGATCCGCGCTGACCGGCAGCACCGGCATCCACCAGTTCAACTGCTGCGGAATACCCGAGCCCCAGTTGTCACGATGGGCGGGCAGGTGCATGGTTTCGCGTGCCGCGTGAACGCCATGCGGCGGCTGTACGCGCAGGATCAGGCGGTCGCGGAATGTCTCATGCGGGTCGAGGCCGGCGGCGGCGATGCCTTCGCGAAAGGCGGCGCGGATGGTCGCGTCTGCCTTCACGGTTTCCCGGATCGCCGCGACGGCTTTCAGATAGGCCGCGTGATCCATGCGCTGGTGCGCCGTCAGTGGATCGCCCGGCAGGTTGGCCAGAACGATCTCCGATGCCTCCGTGGCCAGTTGAACCCAGGCCGCGTGACGCAGCACGATGATCTCGCCGTTGAAGGCTCTCTCCGTCACCGCTCGTTGATCAGGTCCAGCGGGTAGATCGGACGGCGGACGTGCTGATAGTCCAGCAGCGTGTTATCCGACGTCGTGACACCCACGCCGTCCAGCGTGATATGCGGGCCCTTGCCGATGGGCGCGAAGCCTGCGCGGTAGTGGATGCGGGACTTCAGCAGCAGGTATTTCTTGTGCTCGGGTTGAATGCCGACCGACGTGAATACGCCCGTGTCCCAGGGTTCATGATGCTGGCTGACGATGACGATCTGCATGTTGCCCGTGTCGAGCACAGCGGTCGGTCCCATACGCACGGTGACGCCCGTGTACATCGGACCGCGGCAGATCCATTCGCCGTCGGTCAGCGTCTTCACCTTGCCGGTGACCTCCAGCGGCGCGCCCTCGCGGCCGATGGACGGCATGTCCGCCTTGCCGCCGAGCCGCAGCGTGACCGTGTTGCCAATCCCCGCCTGCTGCATCTGCTGTACGGCTTCCGGGTCATAGACCGCAGCCACGGCGATATCCTCAAGACCCTGCCGCAGCACCTCTGCGATCACCGTCATGACGTCCTGTGTCGCGCCGGACCCGACATTGTCGGCATGATCCAGCAGGATGATCGGCCCGTCCTGCTGCATCTCCTTCGCTTCGGCGACGGCATCCTCCAGCGGGTGATGTTCGTAGATGAAATCTTCCTTCTGTGCCCAGGCGGCGGCCAGGATCTCGTCGCGAACCTCCTCGGCCAGCGCAGCGTCATTGTCCGTGACGATGATGACGGATGTGCCGCTGTCGGGCATGTCCGCCAGGGCGAAGCCGCCGAACACGGTCGCCGCCAGCACGCCGGGCCGCTGCTCGGCAGCGCGGCACATGGCGATCAGCGACTTCATCGGTTCGTCATCCGTGCCCTGTCGCAGGGTCTGGCTCAACAGCGGCAGGTTGGCCCAGCGCTGCACCGGCTGCACCTTGCCGTCCAGATGGTCGAACAGGACCGCGCCGATCTGCTTGCCGACTTCGTACATGTCCACATGGGGATAGGTCTTGTAGCCGATCAGCGCCGTGCAGTTGTCCACCATACGGCTGGTCAGGTTGCAATGCAGGTCGCAGGTCACGGCGATGGGCGTGTCGGGGGCAACGGCGCGAATGCGCTCCAGCAGCAGCCCTTCGCCGTCGAAATCGTGCGCGGCCACCATCGCTCCGTGCAGGTCCAACAGGATCGCGTCGCATCCGTCCTTCACCGCATCGATGATGGCACCCGCCATGATCTCGTAGGCGTCTTCCTCGACCTTGCCCGACGGCATGGCTTCGGCGGCGACCGGCGTCACGATCTCGCAGCCCCGCGCTTCGGCCAGTTCAAGGTAGGCACCGAACGGCATCGCGGTGCCTTCATAGGCGGCCCGTGCCTCATCGCCCAGATAGCTGCCCCATCCGGTGAACCGCGCCCAGTCGGTCACCACCGGCGAAAACGTGTTGGTCTCGTGCTTCATCATGGCGATGACGACGCGCATGGCTTCCCTCCCCCGGATATTGCCGATGCAGCATAAAGAAAAAGCCCGGCGCGTTAACACCGGGCTTTTCCCTATCGGATGTTGGTCAGCGTCTAGTCGTCGCCGCCGCCGAACAGGTGCAGCAGGAACACGAACATGTTGACGAAGTTCAGGTAGAGACCGACCGCGTCCATGACCGCCGAGCGAGTGGCAACGTCACCTTCCATGCGATAAGCGATGTAGGTCGACTTGATCCGCTGCGTGTCGAAGGCCGTCAGACCCGCGAAGATCAGCACGCCCAGCACCGAGATCACGAACTGCATCATGGAGGATTCCACGAACATGTTCACGACCATCGCGATGACCAGGCCGATCAGGCCCATCACCAGGAAGCTGCCCATGCCGGAAAGGTTCTTCTTGGTCGTGTAACCGAACAGGCTCAGGCCGGCGAAGGACGCCGCCGTGATGAAGAAGACGCGTACCACGTCACCCATGCCGTAGCGAATGAAGATCGTCGACAGGCTGACACCCATGATGGCGACCATGGCCCAGTACAGTCCCTGGATCGCGGGCGTCGACAGCTTGTTCTGCGCGAAGCTCATCACCAGAAGGATGCCCAGCGGCGCAAACATCACCACATAGCCCAGACCGGAACCGAAGATGGTCTGCATCGCGGCAGGCGAACTGGAAACCAGCAGGGCGACGATAGCGCTGACCAGCAGGCCGGACGCCATGTAATTGTAGACGCCCAGCATGTACTTGCGGAGACCGGCGTCGATCTCCGCCGCGTCCACGCGCGACGCGGTGTTCGAGTAGCGTGTATCGGCATTCAGTGCCATGGGGCCGAAGCTCCTTCGTTTCGGGTTGGAATTCTTTCGGACATATTGGCTTACCATACAGTATTATCAAGATACTTCGACGCGTGATTTTCGGGGAGAGAACGCAGAAATGACGGTCAGATCAGATTCCGTCGGCGGAAATCGCCAGAGGGAGAGCTTCGGGCGCTGTTTCGAGGAGTTCGAAGTCGGTGCAATCTACGAACATCGCCCCGGCAGAACCATCTCGGAAGCCGACAACACGTGGTTCACCCTGCTGACCATGAACCAGCATCCGCTGCACTTCGATCACGCCTATGCCGCGAAGTCGGAATTCGGTCGACCCATCGTGAATTCGGCGCTGACCCTGTCGGTGGTGACCGGCATGTCCGTGTCCGACGTCAGCCAGAAGGCCATCGCCAACCTGGGCTGGACCGACATCAGGATGCCTGCCCCGGTCTTCCATGGCGACACGCTGACGGCTGAATCCGAAGTGCTGGAGAAACGCGAATCGACATCGCGACCGCATCAGGGGATCGTCACGGTGGAAACCCGCGGCTTCAAGCAGGACGGCACGCTGGTGATCAGCTATCGCCGCACGGTCCTTGTGCCGAAGCTGGGGCATGACATCGTGGACTGAGGCGGAAGGATCTGCTTCAGCCCCGATACCGCGCCAGCAATGCGGCGCAATCGGCCATCTGCTCGACATCGTCGAAGGTGGGAACACCGGCAGCTTCCAGTTTCGCGAACCAGTCCGCCTTGCCCGGCAGGGTGCCCATCATCGCATGCATCATCGGGATCGGGCAGTCCGCGGCCATCTCGGCCAGGCGGGCGACCACCGGTTCGGCCTGCACCATGAAAGGCACGACGTGGATGCCCAGCACGGCGTCGTAGGCATCTGTGCCGTGATCCAGCAACGCCTGAAAGCACATGCCGAAGCGGTCTTCACGCGCATCGGCCAGCAGGTCGATCGGGTTGGCGACGGATGCCTCGCCGGGAAGGTTGTTGCGCAGCCTGTCCACCATCGCGGCGGGAAGGCCGGACAGTTCGAGACCGCCCGCCGAGGCGGTATCCGACGCCAGCACGCCGGGGCCGCCGGAGTTCGACAGCAGCAGGACCCGGCGCCCGATGCCTTGCGGAAAGGCCCCGAAGCCCTTGCCCGCCAGCATCAACTGGCGCAGCGACGTGACCCGGATCGCGCCGGCCTTGTCCAGGAAGGCCGCGATCCGGTCATCATCGGTCGGCGATGCACCGGTATGCGCGCCCGCCGCCGCGCTGCCCGCGCTGGAGCGCCCGCCCATCAGCGCGACGACCGGTTTCGTCTTCGCAACCCTTTGGCAGGCCTCAATGAAAGCGTCTTCGTCCGGTACGGATTCAATATAGAGCAGCACGACCGACACCCGATCCCGTGCGCCCAGATAATCGAGATAGTCAGTGACGCCCAGATGCATGCCGTTGCCGACCGACACGACCGTCCCGAGCGAGATATGGCGGTCCTTCGCGGCGGCGATGGCTTCCTCGGCGATGGCACCCGACTGTGTGATCAGCGCGACCTCGCCGTGCCGGTTCGGGCCGGGCGGCATGGCGCTGAGGAACGTGGCTGCGAACGGTGCGTCCCGATCCAGCGAGATCAGCCCTGCGGAATTCGGCCCGGCGATGGTCATCCCGGTCTCGGCGGCGATGGCACGCACTTCAGCATCCCGCGCCCGCCCTTCGGGGCCCGCCTCCTGAAATCCGCCGGGCAGGATCAGCACATTGCGATGCCCGGTTGCGGCGGCCTCTTTCAGTGCGGCGGGAATGAAGTCCGGACGGATTACCACGACGCACAGGTCGGCAGGCGCATCAAGCTCGGTCAGCGACGTCTTCGCCGTGTGCCCGAAAACATCGCCGCCCTTCGGATTGACCGGGATGATCCGGCCGTCAAAGCCCGAGGCCGCGAGATTCTGCATCACCGCACCACCGGACGAACCGGGCCGCTCTCCCGCGCCGAGCACCGCGACCGATCCGGGCCGGAAGAAGGCGTCGAGGCTCATGATCGCCCGCTCACACAGGCAGATCGAAGTCGGCGATGATCGGCACGTGATCCGACGGCTTCAGCCAGCCGCGTGCGGGACGCAGCACCTCCATCGACTTCACCGTATCGCGCAGGGCCTGGGTCACCCAGACGTGGTCCAGCCGCCGCCCCTTGTCCGCCGCATCCCAGTCACGGGCGCGATAACTCCACCAGGAATAAAGCTTCTCGGTATCCGGCACGAACTGGCGAACCACATCGTGAAAATCATGGCTCTCGATCCAGCGGGCCATTGCCTCGACCTCGACCGGCGTGTGGCTGACGACCTTCAGCAGCTTCTTGTGCGACCAGACGTCGTTCTCGTGCGGCGCGATGTTCAGGTCGCCGACCACGACCATGCGGTTGGCGTCGTCGCGGCGCTCGGCGTACCACGACGTCACTTCCTCCAGGAACTGAAGTTTGTGGGCGAATTTCTCGTTGATCGCGGGGTCGGGCTCGTCGCCGCCCGCGGGCACGTAGAAATTGTGGATCTCGGTGTCGTCTTCCAGCGTTGTCACCAGATGCCGGGAGTCTTCCTTGCCGCACCAGTGCATCCGCTCGACCGACTGGAACGGCAGCTTCGAGATGGTGGCCACTCCGTGGTAGCTCTTCTGGCCGAACGCCTCGACCTGCCGGAACCCCAGTTCGCGAAATGCCTCGTAGGGGAACTTGTCGTCGTCGACCTTGATCTCCTGCAGGCAGAGCACGTCCGGATCATGTTCCGCGACGAACTGTTCGACGATGGGCATGCGCAACCGCACCGAATTGATGTTCCAGGTGGCGATGCGGACGTTGGTCATGAATGGAAATCCCTCTCAGAAGATGCTGAATGTGCCGCCGATGATCCCGAGCGGCCAGCGACCGCCCTGAAACAGGTGGAATTTCTGCGCGAAGGCGTGATCTTCATCCTCCGCCGCGGCGATCACCAGCGCCGCCTGGTATGCGGCCTGCGTCGCCGCGCCCGCTGCGGCGCGAATCAGCCCCTGATCGGCCACGCCGAACCGGCCCGCCGCGACCGCCGCCGCGCCATGCACTGAATCCGAGGCCTTCGAGGTGACGTTGGTCAGCGCGACCAGCAGGGCTTCCTCATCGCCGGTCAGATCGACCGCCTGCGCCGACAGTCCGGCGCGCAGCTGCTCCTCCGCCTCCCACCATGCGGTGTTCCAGTCGGGGTTGCGCGCGGCTTCCTCGGCCTCTTCCCAGTCCATCGCCTGCACGATGTCACATTCGGGAAACCCCAGCGCCAGCAGGTAGCCCGCCGAGTCGGCGCGTTCCGCCTCGGACAGGCGTTCGCCCACCGCCGCGAACCACGAGACGTGGTTCAGCGTGGCCGCAAACCGGGAAAGCGCCGCGAGGGACGGCGGAAGGTCGCCGAACGCGACATCATCCAGTTCGTCGTCATCATCTTGAAAATCCATCATCGCTGCGGAGCCTATGGAATTCCGAACGCGGTGTCATCGGGGAATGGCGTGAACAGCCGTGCGGACAGGCCATTGATCGCGGACTCCGTTGTTCCATTCCCCGGCAACCCGGGGAACAAGAGCCAACCTGCAACGGGCTGGCAGCGCCCACCCTTTTGCTGCAGGATCGGACCAGACCATTCCCGGTGCGACGCAACCGAACAAAGAAGATGCTGTTTTTCCTGATATTGCCCATCGTTCTGATCGGCATGCTGTTCAATGGCCCACTCGCCGATCGCCTGTGGGACAGGGCCATCGAGAACTACAACAATGGCATCTACGCGCCGGCGAATGTCGTGTTCCCGCTTCGGGCGGTGATGGGATCGCGTTCGGCACAGTACAACTATGGGCTGATGCTGGAGCATGGCACAGGTGCCGCGAAAGACCTGGCCGCCGCGCGCGGCTGGTATCGAAGGGCGGCAATGCGTGGACATCCCAATGCAAGTCTCAAGCTCGGCAGCTTCTTCGCGAGAGGCATCGCGGGTCGAAAAAGTCAACGGGCCGCACTTAAATGGTATCTCCGGGCCGCAGAAGGCGGGATTGTTATCGCTCAAGCCGTCGCCGGCCAGATGTATCTGGATGGTGACGGCACGCCAAAGGATATCGCTCAGGCGGCAACATGGCTGAGGCGCGCCGCACGCCAGAACCATGTCGGTTCAAAGCACCGGCTCGCCATGCTGCTCTGGAAGAATCCGGAACACGCCGTCGAACCTGAGGAAATCATGGTCTGGCTCAGACGGGCGGCCGAACAGGGTCACGCGGACTCCATCAACGCGATAGGAGCAGCCTATTTCGATGGTTTGTTCGGCATGCCTCGCAATCGTGGACGCGCCGCCGATCATTTCGCGCGTGCTGCAGCCATGGGAAATGTGGATGCGCAACAGAACCTTGCGCAGGTCTTCGAATTCGGCGATGGCCGCAAGCAGAACATGTACAGCGCTTTGCTCTGGTACCGGAGGGCTGCCGAGAACGGCTCAGTCAAGGTGCAATATCACCTCGCCATGACACTGTGGAGGACAGGAACCAACTGGCAGGACAAGGTCGAATCCCTGAAATGGATGGAAGCCGCAGCGGACAAGGGCCATGAGGTTGCGATGGTCCGGCTGGGAATTCTTCATTCAGCAGGCCAGGCCACACCCAGGGATCTGGAGCAGGCAGAGAAATACTGGCGAATGGCAGCCGAAAAAGGCAACGCCGATGCGCGGTACCTGCTGGCAAACCTTCTGTTCGAACGCGGAACGGCTGAGAGCCATCTCGAAGCCTATCTGGAGCTCAGAAAAGCGCTGAACAGCGGCAAGCTGACAGGCAACGCGGAAAAGGCGCGGCTTCTGCATGACCGCATCTGGAAGCATTTCACGACACGTGAGCGCGAGGAGATCAACTGGAAAAGCAGACGTCTGGCTCCGGTCAATTGACTGAGCGAGACCTGCCCGTCACGTCAGTTCGCAGATCATCTCGGCGACGTCCGGATACATCGGCACCAGCGCGTCGCGCGGGCCCATCTCGAAATCGTCGAAGTCGAAGCCCGGCGCGACGGTCGTGCCCAGCAGGGCGAAGCGCCCGCCCGGTTTCACCCGCGCGCCCTGCCAGACGCCCCGGGGGACAACCATCTGGGGCCGCTGACCGGCCAGCAGATCTGGCCCGATCTCGACGATGCGATGGCTGCCATCTTCGAAGAGTTGAAGCTGCTCGACCGGATATCCCAGGTAGAAATGGAAGATTTCGTCGGAGGTGATGCGGTGCATGGCGGACTTGTCGTCCGGCCCCAGCAGGTAATAGATCGCCGTCCCGAACGCCCGCGCCCCGCCATACCGGGGCGGCAGCACATCGGCTCCGATCCTTTCATCGGACCGGTAGATCTCGGTGTAGTGTCCGCCTTCTGGGTGCGGCTTCAGGCCCAGCGTGCGGATGATGTTGTCAATCTCGGTCACCCGGCACTCACCCGTTCGCAAGCGCGGCGCGGATCCTGTCGGCATTGGCTTTCAGCACTTCGGGCTTCTCCATGCCGCTGGCGGGCTTGCGCAGTTTCACGCCCTCATGGCGCGGCAGCACGTGGAAATGCAGGTGAAAGACCTCCTGCCCGCCTGCGGCCTCGTTCGCCTGGGTCAGGGTCACGCCATCGGCGTCGAAGGCCTTCATCACCGCACGGCTGAGCTTCTGCACCGTGCGGATGCAGGCGTCCAGTTGCTCGGGCGTCGCGTCCAGTATCGTGCGTGCCGGATCCTTCGGTATGACCAGAACATGCCCGTCCGAACGGGGCATGATGTCCATCAGAGCGAGTGTCATGTCGTCTTCATAGACCTGCTCGGAAGGCAGTTCGCCACGCATGATCTTCGCGAACACATTGTTGTCGTCGTAGCTCATTTTTTCTCTTCTTGTTCAGAGGATGCTGGTGCGGACGAGGGGATTTGAACCCCTACTCCCTGTCGGGAAGCGGGTTTTAAGCCCGCTGCGTCTACCGGTTCCGCCACGTCCGCATTGAATTTTCACCTTCGAGACCATGACAAGAAGGTATAGTTTATCTGCCACGTCACTCAAGGTTTCGCCACAGATCGATGTGTACCCCGCGCCCTATGGACCAGGCCATCGCCAACAATTCTGCAGAACGATCGCATCCGACCACGATATTCATGCAGCAGGTCGAACGTTATCACCATCAACGCGCCATCCTCGAAAGGCCAGGCGGCTCCCTGAACACGAGCACGTTCAGCCAGAACAGCATTCGAGCGACTTTGACCGTGAACAATCTGATTGCGCAGGAGAGCGATCTCCACCAGCCCCTCCAATCCACCATAGACATCAGACCAATCCTGACCGACCTTTTTCATTAGTTCGCCGGTCCATGCCTGAAGACCACCCTGCAGCTTCAAGTCAGCCACTTGCTCAAGCGTATCCTCGTCCAACACAAGAGCGTCATCTGCGGTTTTGTCCTCAGCGATCATGTACTTCACGAGTTTTGCCTGGAACTCCATCAATGAGTACGAACGGACGAGGATCAGTCCATAAAAAAGTGACGTGTCTTGCAAGGATTTCAGATGATCCTGCAGATAGAGCCTGTACTGCCCGCCGCTGCGTTGCGATCGGATCAGTCGATTATCGTCGGGGCCGACAGATTTAGCTTCCCAGCGATCCAGTTCCGTTTCAATGGCAAGCGTTCCACTCCATTGCAGGCGCGTAAGCCGTCCCCATTCATCCCAGATCGGGGACCGAAACCAATTGTCGGACATAAAATTGCTCGCGCTTGCTACAGCATCCAAATCCGGTTCTACACTGTCGTCATGAAAATCGTAAGCATCCGCACGCACCCGCTGGCCGCGCCCATCGATCAGCCTTTCGCCTTCAGTCAGGCATGGGTCGATACCCGCGTCGGCCTTGTTGTCGAGATCGAGACCGACGCCGGACTGACAGGCTGGGGCGACGGCTATGGTCCGCCGAAGCCCATCGCCAGCGTGATCGACACACTGTACGCGCCCCGCCTGATCGGGCGCAGCCCCTTGGCCGGCGACGCGATCTGGGAAGAGCTTTACAACGGCTTCCGCGATCACGGTCAGCGCGGCATCCCGATCCAGGCCCTGTCGGCCATCGACATCGCGCTGTGGGACCTGCGCGGCAAGTTCTTCGGCGCGCCCGTGCATCAGTTGATGGGCGGACCAATCCGGACCGAGGTGAAGGCCTATGCGACCGGCCTCTACCGCCGCTCGAATGATCGCGACGACAATCACGCCATGCTGCACGATGAGGCCGAGGCCTACCTGGATGCCGGGTTCGGCGCGATGAAGACCAAGGTCGGGTTCGGGTTCGACGACGATATCGCGCTGGTCGAGATGCTGCGCGCGACCATCGGGGACCGGTCGGAACTGTTCGTCGATGCAAACCACGGTTGCGACGTCGTGCAGGCCAAGAAGCTGGCCCGTGCCATGGAACCGCTGAACATCGGCTGGTTCGAGGAACCGGTCGAGCCGGAAGATATCGACGGCTATGCCGAGGTCCGCGCGGCGACCGACATTCCGATTGCTGGCGGAGAATGCTCCTTCACGCGTCACGACTTCCGCCGGATCATGGATGCCCGCGCCATGGACATCATCCAGCCCGATACGGCGTCGTGTGGCGGATTGACGGAAGCCAAGCGCATCTCGGACATGGCCTGGACCCACGGTGTGCGCCACAACCCGCACGTCTGGGGAACCGGCATCGGGCTGGCCGCCGCCATGCAGCTTCTAGCCGTGATCCCGACAACCGCGCCGTCCTTCGGCGCACACCATCCCCTGCTGGAATATGATTCGACCCCGCATCCGTTCCGCCAGGGCCTGCTGGTCGATCCGATCCGGGTGGAAGAAGGCATCGCCCACGTCCCGCAAGGCCCGGGGCTTGGCATCGATATCCGGCGCGATGTGCTGGAGAAATGGCGGATGGACTGACGGCGAAGTCAGGCGCGATCCTCGATCAGCCGTACCAGCGGCAGCCAGTCATCGACAGCGCCCTTGCGGCGCGAGGGTGCCAGATCGAAGATGCCCAGACCCTGCCGCGCCACATCCGGATAGATCGCCCGCTCGGTGAACCGGGTTGCCACATCGTGGCCCAGCGCTTGAAGAAAGACGTGCAGTTCCTTCGCGGCACGGGTGTTGGGACGCACGCGGTTGGCGACGATGGCGACGGGTTTGAGCCCCTTGCGAACGGGTTTCAGGTCATCGACCTTCTTCAGGAATCGCCGGGTCGCCACTTCGTCGAAGACCGACGGCAAGACGGGCATCACTACCAGATCGGCGCATTCCAGCAACGCGTGCATCCTCTTCGAGGTGACGCCCGCCGGCGCGTCGATCACCAGCCGTTGAACCTTCTTCGGCACCTTGCCGGGACCGTCGCGCCAGTCGAGGCCTTCGATCTGCGCCACGTCGTCAGGCCGCCGTTTCAACCATTGCAGGCTGGACCGCTGCCGGTCGCCCTCCGCCAGCGCCGTCTTCAGACCGGCGTTCGCGAAGGCGCTGGCGAGGTTCGTCGCCAGCGTGGTCTTGCCGCAGCCGCCTTTCGCGTTCGCAATCAGGACAGAAATCGCAGCCATTCGGGTCGCCTCATCGTTTCCAGAAGGGATCGGTCTTGCGGAAATCGTTCCAGGCCACAATCATGTGCGGCTCGATGGCCTTCAGCCGATGCGCATACCAGCCCTTGATCAATGCGGCACCCATCAGCGCCTCGACAAACCCGTCCGCAATCCGGTCGGCCAGCACGTCCGCGACGGCCGCGTCATTCAACGCGCCGAAATCATCCTGCAGGGTCTTCAGCTTGCGGCGAAACGGCTTCACATCATCGGGCGGATACAGCGCGCGGAAGAAATCGACCGCGTAGCGCAGCTTCTTGACCGCGATGCGCACCTCATGGCGTTGCACGGTCGGCATCGTGTCGAAATCCCGCCCCTTCTTCAGGGCCTTCTTCCGGTGTCGCTTCATGACATCGATCGAAAAGTCCCGGACGGACACGTCATCGCGCTGGTGGTCCTCCAGTTCCCGCGCCAGCAACAGGACCCGCACCAGAAACCGGCTGAACTCCGGATCGTCACAGATGCCCCGGACCTGCGCGTAGGCGGCGGCGCGCTGCTGCGCGGCGCGCTGTTTCAACTGGTCCAGCCCACGGCCCTCGGGGTATTCCGCCAGTACCGGTGGCAGGGTCTCGTTCAGAAACACATCGAGGTCGCGGGCCGGACTGAGCGCCTGCAACAGGCGGCGGGCCTGTTCGTTCAGGCCTTCCACCGGTTCGCCCAGATGCTCCCCGAAGATCGAGAACCCAGATCGAAGGCGGCGAAGCGCCACCCGAAGCTGATGCACGCCGGAGACATCGCGTCCGTCGGCAGCGGCCGCCATGTTCGCCATGGCCTGAGCGACCGTCACCGAGAGAATATGCGCGATCGCGCCATCGATGGTGTCCGCCGGAACCAGTGCCGGCCGGGCGGCCCTGTGCCAGGCGGGTGGTCTCGCCGTCACCAGTTCCATGCCCCGCGCCGCCTTGGATCGGGCCTCGATGGCGACGGTGTGGTTCGTCAGGACACGCTCGGCGAGCGTCAGGATGGCCGCCTCGTCACCGTGCAGCAGTTCGAACTCGATCTCGCCGAGCGCGTGTGCCTGTCCGTTCGCCTCGATCGAACCGAGATCGAGGGAGACCTCGATCACCGACCCGTCCGTCTCGACACGTTTTCTGGTCCGCTTTGCGACCGTCCTGTGCCGTTCGACCAGTTCTTCCGGCAGGATCAGCCCAAGTTCGTCGCGTGGCGCGGACGGGGGCAGCAGGCCGGGATCAGGTACGGCCTCGTCCAGCTGCACAGACCATTCGCCGCGCACCAGCAGACCGGCACCTTCCGACTTCAGCGTGAGTTCGTGAGCGCCCCCCGTGGCGCGCAGGCGCAGCGTGTAACCCTTGCGCCAGAGCCGATCATCACGGGTGTCATGGTAGACGCTGACGACCTCGGTGGTTTTCTGAGCGTCACCGCCGAGCGCCGCGAACGCCTGCGTCAGGACCGCTACGTCACCCCTGAGCTTGATTTCGGTCTCAGTCGACGGTGCCACGGGACACCACGGTCAGTATCGGAAGGTCAGCGAAAAGGCCGCGAAATAGTGCGGGTCCGTCTGGGTCTCGAATTCACGACTGCGCCGGACCAGGGTGTAGCTCAGCCGGAACCCCTGATAGTTCATCACGACACCGGCCTGGGCATCGTGCACGAAATTCCGCTTCTCGACGCGCAGGCTGTCGGCAAAATTGTTGCCATCCAGAAAGATGTTCTTGGCCACCGCCCGCCCCTGCATGCCGGCAAAGAAATACCAGTTGAAGTCCGGCTTGCCGGCGATGAAGCCGGCTCCGGCCAGGCTGGGCCGAATGCGCGGCGGTCCCAGATCATCCTCCAGATCGGGCCCGAAACGCATGGTGAAACCGGCACGTCCTTCGGTCAGGACGTTGCCCACGCTCACGCCGGCCGACGGCAGAAGGTCGAAACCGTACTGGCGCAACGACCGCCCGACGCGCCAGGTCCGGTCGAACGCCAGAACCAGCCCGGGTTCGTTGCTCAACTGGTTGTCCCAGCCCTCGGCCCGATCGGAATTGATGATCCGGTGGAAGGTGTTCTGGACAAATTCGCCGCCCGCAGCGGGACCGACGATACCGGCCGTTGCCGACACCGTATCGACCGAACTCACGTTGTCGACGATCCCGGCAAACTCGATGTAAAGCCAGCCGGCGTAGGGCTGCTCGCCCGGGCGCGGGTTCGGATCGGTGATGTCCAGCGGCGTGAAGATGCTTTGTCCGATGGACACGCCCTCATACATCCGCCCTTCGTCCTCGACGCCCAGCAGGTACTGACCCAGCGCGTCCGTCAGATCGCTCACGCGGCCTTTGGGGCGCAGATACTGCAGCCGCAGGCCATTGGTGTAGTTCTGATCGGACCGCGCGAAGAAGTCGTTCTCGACAATGATCGCCAGGGTGCCGACCTCGGCCTCCTCCTCGAAGACGGGCGGACCGGGGTCGGTGACCGCATCGATCGGATTCCCCTTCTGCGGGAAAAGCAGGTTCTGCGCCTGCGCGGTCCCCGCAAGGGACATTGCCATGGCAACGATGGCTGACGATACGACGCCGGGAAATCTGATCACGCACTCACCCTCACTTGTCTGGGCTCATAGATAGCGACATGCGCGATCCGCGCAATGGCCCGGTCCCCGGAAAACAGTGCGACATTCAGGTCAACGAAGCCGTGTCCCTTGTGATCGTAGAGCCGGTCCACACGCGACCGCGTCTCCAGCGGTTCACCGGCGCGCAGAACCGAGAAATGCGTGACAGTCGAGCCGACGTGGATCCACGGTCCCAGCAGGACATTGTCCTTCAGCGCACTGTTGGCCCGCCGCAACAGGTAGCCGGGATGCACAATGCCCTGCGCCTCGTAGAGTTCCAGCGTCTCGCGAACATCGCGACGGTAGCTCCGTTGGGAATCCGCATCCGTTGCCTCGCGAAGCGTTCCCAGGGCCTGCCCATCCTTCAGCGAGTCCGGTCCGGCCGGCGGACGATCATCGGGTCCGGGCATCTCGGTAGTGGGGTAACGAGAGATGCCGGGCACCGGGTCACCGGCACCCGGTCGCGCGGTGGCCGTCGCCAGCGTGGCGTTCCGACCCGTCAGCTCGATCTTCAGCAGACCGTCGTGATCGAGTTGCCCTGTCACGGCGATAGTCTCGCCGTCGTAGACCGGCTGTCCGAACCGGCAGTCCATGATGCCGGAGCGCAGAAAGCTCTCACCGAAAACCAGCACGGCGGCCCGCGTCATGTAGGCGTAGACATCCACGCCCGGCACCAGACCGCCCTGAAAGCCGAAGCGCTTCGCAATGCCGTCGTCATGGATCCGGTTCTCGCTCTCGGTCGCCGTGTTGAAAGCCTCGATCTCGTATCTGACCCGTTCGACCATCGTGTCCTCCCGACAAGTGTGATCGGGCAAGAGTAGTTGCGGTTTCCCGTCAGGTCATCTGTTGCGCCGAGAACAGAATGTTCTAATTTTGTTCTCGTCAAGCAGCCGTTCACCATAGAAATACCGATTTTCTCCGGAAACAGGCGGATTTACCCAGACTGATTCCACCTACTTCCATTGACGCTCCATTTTTTTCCAGATATATCCGTTTTAGCTCCAGAAATTTCCGTAGCATTCCGGAAAATTCAGAAGAACGTGGTGGAGGGAGCAGGTACGGGCGGTGACGCCCTTGTCCAGTGAGCGGAGATAACGCCGGGCTATGAAGATTTTCCTCGGCACGCACGTCCGGAAGATCGACCGGAATGGACGCGTTTCCATTCCGTCGAAGTTCCGCGTGTTGCTGGAATCTCAGGGCAGCTCGGATGTTCATGTGTTTCCGTCACGCCATGACGATGACGTTCTGGTCGGCTGTGGCGACGACCATCTGCTGAAGCTGCAGGAACGGTTGAGCCCGCAGGATCCCACCAGCGAGGCCTATGACGCCATCACCTATTCGATCTTCGGCGACGTCGAGACCTTCTCCATCGATGGCGACGGTCGTATCGTGCTGCCCCCCGCGCTGCGGGAGATCATGGGCGTCGACAAGGAAATCGCCTTCGTCGGGCGCGGCGAGCAGTTCTCGCTGATGCGGCCCGACCGCGTTGGCGGCAAGGTGGCCAAGTCTCGTGACATCTCCCGCGAAAAACACGAGGGCCTGCTGGCGCTCCCCGGCGGAGGGCCCCGTGAATGAGCACGCACGCACCGGTCATGGGCGCAGAGGTCGCCGATGCCCTTGATCTGAAGGCAGACGGCATCTACGCCGACTGCACCTTCGGACGCGGCGGCTATGCGCGCATCTGGCTGGAACGGACGTGCTGCAGGGTCTTCGGCATCGATCGCGACCCCGAAGCCATTGAGGCCGCGAACGCCATGGCGCGCGCTTATGACGGTCGGCTGATCCCGGTTCAGGGACGCTTCGGTGATATCGCCGACCTGATGCGCGCGCGCGACGCCGGACCGCTGGACGGGCTGGCCATGGATCTCGGCGTCTCCTCCCCGCAACTGGATCAGGCCGGTCGCGGCTTCAGCTTCATGCGCGACGGCCCGCTGGACATGCGCATGGGCGACAGCGGCGAGACGGCAGCGGACATCGTCAATGGCTGGGAAGCCGACCGGCTGGCCGACCTGTTCTATCACTATGGCGAGGAACGCCGCAGCCGCCGCATCGCCCGGGCCATCGGCGAGGAACGCACCGACAATCCGTTCGAGACGACACTGCATCTGGCGAGCGTGGTCGCGCGCGCCGCGCCGTCCGGCAACAGCCGCATTCATCCGGCCACCCGCGTCTTCCAGGCACTGCGCATCGCGGTGAACGACGAACTGGGCGAATTGCATCGCGGCCTGAGCGGTGCCGAGCAGGTGCTGGCCGCAGGAGGCCGTCTGGCCGTCGTCAGCTTCCACAGCCTGGAAGACCGGATCGTCAAACAGTTTCTCAGCCGGCGTTCCGGCGCTGAGCCGCAAGGGTCGCGCCATCGTCCGGAAACGCAGGCTGCGCACGCCCCGTCGTTCCGGCTGATCAAGCGCGGTGCCATCAAGCCCACGAAGGCCGAGGTCGACCGCAACCCGCGCGCGCGTTCGGCAAAGCTGCGTGTGGCCGAACGGCTCGACACCGCGCCATGGCCCTATCAGGCAAGCGATCTGGGGTGGGCGGCATGAACCTTTCCCTCACCATCATGTCCGCCCTGGTCGGCATCGCGGCAATCGGTGCCGTGTACGAGATCGAGGGCCGCCACGATGCCGCAACGGACGTCGCACGGGCGCTGGATCGCGAGATCGAGGCGACCGAACGGGACATCCATGTGCTGAAAGCCGAATGGAGCTACCAGACCCGGCCCGCACGGCTGCAGGAACTGGCCGAAAGCCTGCTGCCGCTCGCCCCGACGTCGCCGGATCGCATCATCGCGAACCCTGCCGCCCTGCAGACGGTGATCGAACGCATGGACGGCATCGTCGAAGCGAAATCGGCGGAGGCCCCGAAATGAGCCGAACGCTTTTCGATCCCAATCCCTCCGCCGAACTGACCGGCCGCGATCTGAAACGGCAGATGCCCACCGGCGATGCCACACGCGTCCGGCGGCGGCTGGGCATGCTGGCTTTCGCGTTTGCCATCGGCTTCACTGCGCTGTCGGTGCGCACGATCCAGCTTTCGCATCCGATGGACGCCATCGCGTCGATCAGCACGGCAACCGCGGCACCTGCGATGGTCAGCGCGACGCGGCAGCAACCGTTCTGGAGCAAGCGGGCGGCCATCACCGACCGGCGCGGCAACCTTCTGGCCGTGGACCTGCCGACACGCGCGCTGATGGTGCATCGCCGCCGCGTGAAGGATCCGGTGGCTCTGGCGGTCCGGCTGGCGGACGCGCTGGGCGAACGCACCCCGGACGCGATCGCGGAACGCCTCGCCGCCGGACGGTCGAGCGTCTTCCTGCGCCGCCGTCTGACGCCCGGGCAGGTCGCCGCACTGTATGAAGTGGGCGATCCGGCGCTGGAACTGCTGCCGACGGTGACGCGCAACTATCCGGCGGGTTCCCTGACAGCCCACATCGTGGGTTTTCTGGATGTTGAGCACCAGGGCCGCGCCGGTATCGAACGCGGTCTTCAGGAGAAACTGATCGGCGGCAATACGGACGCCGTCCAGCTTTCCGTCGATCTGGGCGTCCAGCATGTCGTCCGCAAGGAACTCCAGGCTTCCATCGATACTTTCTCGGCCATCGGCGGCGCAGCCATCGTGCTGGACGTCGACAATGGCGAGGTCGTTTCGCTGGTATCGCTTCCAGACTTCGACGCCAACCGCCGCGAAGCCGTGCGCGAGGATGCCTTCTTCAACCGCGCGACCTATGGCCGTTACGAGATGGGATCGACCTTCAAGGCGTTCACCACGGCGATGGCGCTGGAAATCGGGGATCGGCGCCTGACCGACGGCTATGACGCGACCCACCCGATCAAGTTCGGGCGCTTCACCATCCGCGACCATCACGCCAAGGCCCGCTGGATGACGGTCGCCGAGATCTTCAAGTATTCGTCGAACATCGGCGCGGCGAAGATGGCGGTCGACATCGGCACCGAGGCGCAGCAGCGCTTCCTGGGATCGCTCGGCCTGCTCGACCGTTCGCCCATCGAACTGAACGAGGTTGTCAGCCCGCAGCCGCCTGCACGCTGGCGCGAGCTGGAGACCATGACCATCGCCTTTGGACACGGACTCGCAGTCTCGCCCATGCAACTGGCGTCGGCGATGGCCGCGATGGTGAACGGCGGACGCTACGTCACACCTACCCTGCTGAAGCGCGGTCCGGACAATCCCGCCACCGAGCGCGAGATCATGTCGGAAGCGACGTCGGCCAGCCTGCGCAAGCTGCTGCGTCTGGTGGTCGCCGAAGGAACGGGCCGCAAGGCCCAGGCCCCCGGCTACGTCGTCGGCGGCAAGACGGGTACGGCGGAAAAAGCCATCGGGCGGGGCAAGGGTTATTCGCGCAAGCGGATGATCACGTCGTTCGCCGCCGCCTTCCCGATGCACGCCCCCCGGTATGTGGTCCTGGTGGTCCTCGACGAACCGAAGGGCACGAAGGAAACCTTTGGCTATGCGACGGCGGGCTGGACCGCCGCCCCGACGATCGGCCGGATCATTCCGGCCATCGCGCCCATTCTGGGGATCATGCCTGTCGCGACGGACGATGCCATGGTGGCCGAGACCCTCAGCTTGCCCGCCAACACCCAGCGGAGGGTCAGCAAGAATGAGACTCTCTGATCTGGCGGGCGACAAGGCGGGGGATGCGGGGGCAATCGATATCGCAGGTCTGACGGCAGACAGCCGCCAGGTCCAGCCGGGCTATCTGTTCGCCGCCCTGCCCGGCGTCACCCAGGACGGGGCCGCATTCGTCGATCAGGCAGTCGCGAACGGCGCCGCTGCCGTGCTCGCAGGCCAGCGCCTGGATGCCGGCGTTCCGGTCCTGACCGGCGACGATCCGCGGCTGTGTTTGGCCCGGATGGCCGCCCGCTTCTACCGTTCGCAGCCCGCGACCGTCGTTGCGGTAACCGGCACCAACGGCAAGTCCTCGATCGTCTGGTTCCTGCGCCAGATCTGGGCAGCCCTGAATCTCAACGCGGCCTGTATCGGTACGCTGGGCGTGACCACGCGCAACGGACATTATGCCGGCGGGCTGACCACACCCGATCCGGTAGCCCTGCATCAGCAGATCGCCGCGCTGGCCAACGACGGCGTGACGCATCTGGCACTGGAAGCGTCCAGTCACGGGCTGGCCCAGCGACGCATGGACGGCCTGGCGCTGAGCGCGGGGGCCTTCACCAACCTGACCCACGATCATCTCGACTATCACCCGACGGTCGATGACTATTTCGACGCGAAGGCGCGGCTTTTCACCGAACTGCTGCCCGAGGGCGCGCCGGCCGTCATCAACATCGATACCGACTTCGGCCGGAAACTGGTGGATCGGGCCGACGCGGTCGGGCTGAACGTAACAACCTACGGTCAGGACATTGCCGATTTCAGCTTCACGAGCGTTGCGGCTGACCTGAGCGGGCAGCGTGTCCGGCTCAACGCCATGGATCAGGCCTTCAGCATCGACCTGCCGCTGATCGGCGATTTCCAGGCCGAGAACGTCATCGCGGCGCTCGCGCTCGCCGTTTCGCTGGGCGCTGACATTCAAAGGGCCGTCACCGGTCTCGCCAAGATCAAGGGCGCGCCGGGACGCCTGCAATTGGCTGGCGGAGACGCCGAGACCGCCGCCTTCGTGGACTACGCCCATACGCCTGAGGCGCTGCGCTCCGCGATCTCGGCCCTCCGCCCGCACACGAAAGGCCGGATCATCACCGTCTTCGGCTGCGGTGGCGACCGCGACCGCGCGAAACGCCCGCTGATGGGCCGGATCGCTGCCGAACTGTCGGATGTCGCCATCGTCACCGACGACAATCCGCGCACCGAAGACGCCGCCGTCATCCGCGCCGAGATCATGGCCGCCTGCGAGAACGGCATCGAGATCGGCGACCGTCGCGACGCCATCTTCCACGCGGCGAGCCTGCTGAAAACCGGCGATGTCGCATTGATTGCCGGAAAGGGCCATGAATCGGGCCAGATTGTCGGCCACCAGACGCTTCCCTTTGACGACCTGTCCGTGACAGGCGCAGCCATGGAGAAGCGCACATGACCGACATCTGGACGGCACAGGAGGTGGTCGAGGCCACCGGCGGCACCGCAACCGGCACCTGGAGGGCGACGGGCGTGTCCATCGACAGCCGCACCGTCGAACCCGGCGACCTGTTCATCGCCATCGACGGCGACAATCAGGATGGCCACGCATGGGTCACGGATGCGCTGTCCAAGGGGGCCGTCGCAGCGCTGGTTCACAAGCCCGTCGACGGTGCCGACGCCGGGCGTCTGATCACGGTTCAGGACACGATGGTCGGGCTGGAGCGGCTGGGACATGCCGCCCGCGCCCGCACGTCGGCGAAAGTTATCGGCGTGACGGGTTCAGCAGGCAAGACCGGCTGCAAGGAAGCGATCCGCCACTGCCTGGAAGCCTGCGGCGCACGCGTGCACGCCTCACCGCGCAGCTACAACAATCACTGGGGCGTGCCGCTGACGCTCGCCCTGATGCCCCGCGATACCGAGTACGCGGTGCTTGAGATGGGCATGAACCACGCGGGCGAGATCGCGCACCTGACCGCGATGGCGCGACCGGACGTGGCGCTGATCACCACCATTGCGCCCGCCCACATGGCGGCGTTCGAGTCGCTGGACGGCATCGCCGACGCGAAGGCCGAGATCTTCCAGTCGATGGGCGGCGACACGACAGCCATCCTGCCGGCCGACCTGCCGCAGACCGGGCGGCTCGCCGCGTCGGCCCGAAACGCCGGTGTCGGTCGGCTGGTCACCTTCGGAACGGACGACCTGGCGACGGTCCGCCTGATCTGCGCGAAGGTGAAACCCGACCGGTCCTGCGTCCGCGCGATGATCAACGATGTCGAAGCCGCCTTCTGCATCGGGATGGCCGGCGAGCACTGGGTGCTGAACGCGCTTGGCGTGCTGGCCACAGTCCAGGCGGCGGGCGCCGATCTGGGACTGGCTGCCCCCTCCCTCGCACGGCTGCAGCCGCTGGACGGGCGCGGTGCGCGCACCGAGATCCGCGCCGGAGACGGCACGATCACGCTGATCGACGACAGCTACAACGCCAACCCGGCCAGCATGCGCGCGGCGCTTTCGGTGCTTGGCGCAGCGGATCCGGGACCGCGCGGCCGCCGGATTGCCGTGCTGGGCGACATGCTGGAACTGGGCGACGACAGCGCCGACATGCACGCGCGGCTGGCCGACGCCGTCATCGAATCGGGCGCGCGGATGGTCTTCCTCTGCGGCAGCGACATGCAGCATCTGGCATCCCGCCTGAACGGTCAGGTCGATATCCGGCACACCGCGACCTCCTCGGACCTCGCCACGCAGGTCACCCAGGCCGTCTGGCCCGGTGATGTGGTTCTGGTGAAGGGATCGCTGGGCAGCCGCATGGCGGTCATCGTCGACGCGCTGAAAGCGCTTGAAACAGCCGATATCAGTCCGGCTGCCGCGAACGGTCAGGGGTAAGAGATGCTGTACAACCTGCTCTTCCCGCTCGCCGACCAGTTCCAGGTCTTCAACCTGTTCCGGTACCTGACCTTCCGCACCGGCGGGTCTGTCATGACCGCGCTGATCGTCTGTTTCATCGTTGGGCCGCGCTTCATCCGCTGGCTGAAGTCCAAGCCGCGATACGCCCAGCCGATCCGCGATGATGGCCCCGCCAGCCACCTGCTGACCAAGCAGGGCACGCCCACGATGGGCGGGTTCCTGATCCTGTTCTCGGTGACCGTGGCGACGCTGCTGTGGGCGGACCTGACGAACCACTATGTCTGGATCGTGCTGTTCGTGACACTCAGCTTCGGCGCGATCGGTTTCGTCGACGACTACTCGAAGATTTCCGGCGGCACGCACAAGGGCATACCGGGCCGGACCCGGCTGATCATCGAATTCGCGGTCTGCCTGGCGGCGACGGTATGGCTGGCCGAGATATCCCCGGACAATCTGTCGAACAAGCTCGCCTTCCCGTTCGTGAAGAACTACCTGCTGGATCTCGGCCTGCTGTTCCTGCCGTTCGCCATGTTCGTCATCGTCGGCACGGCAAACGCCGTCAACCTGACCGACGGGCTGGACGGTCTGGCCATCGTGCCTGTGATGATCGCGTCCGGGGCCTTCGCGCTGATCGCCTATGTCACCGGCAACGCCATCTTCGCGGACTACCTGCAGATCAACAACGTGCCCGGTGCCGGTGAACTGGCGGTACTGACCGGCGCGCTGGTCGGTGCGGCGCTGGGTTTCCTGTGGTTCAACGCCCCGCCTGCCATGGTGTTCATGGGCGACACGGGCAGCCTGGCCCTGGGCGGTGCGCTGGGTGCCATCGCCGTTGTCGTGAAGCATGAGTTCGTGCTGGCCATCATCGGCGGACTGTTCGTGCTGGAGGCCGTGTCGGTGATCGTTCAGGTCGCCAGCTTCAAGCTGACCGGCAAGCGCGTCTTCAAGATGGCACCGCTGCACCATCACTACGAACAGAAGGGCTGGAAAGAGCCCACCATCGTGATCCGCTTCTGGATCATCTCCCTCATTCTCGCGCTGGTCGGTCTGGCCACGCTGAAGCTGAGGTGAGCGCGATGATTCCATTGGCCCCCTACAGGGACAGACGGCTGGCGGTGCTGGGCCTCGGCAAGAGCGGCGTCGCCACGGCGAAGGCGGCCATCGCCGGCGGCGTGGAAGTCCTGGCCTGGGACGACCGCCCCGAACGCCGCGCGGCCCTGCCCAACGTACCGATGCAGAATCCCGTCGAACTCGACTGGACGACGACGGATATCCTTGTGCCCGCGCCGGGTATTCCGCTGACCCATCCGCAGCCGCACCCGGCCATGGTCGCCGCACGGGCGGCCGGTGCGTCCATCGCGGGCGATGTGGAACTCTATGCCACTGCCTGCCCCGACAGCATCAAGGTCGGCGTGACCGGCACCAACGGCAAGTCGACCACGACCGCCCTGATCGCCCATGTCCTGCAAGCCAGCGGACGGGATGCCGTCGCCGCGGGCAACATCGGCCGGGCCGTGCTGGATCTGGATCCACCGAAAGCGGACACGGTGCATGTGCTGGAACTCTCGTCCTACCAGCTCGACCTGATCGACAGCTTCCATCCGCAGATCGGCGTGTTCCTGAACCTGACGCCGGATCATCTGGACCGGCATGGCGGGATGGACGGCTATATGGCCGCCAAGGAACGGCTGTTCGCCAACATGTCCGCGGGCGATACCGCCGTGATCGGGGTCGATGACCCCTACGGCAGTGGTCTCGCGGACCGGCTGGACACTGAAACCGGCATCACCGTCGTCCGGGTTTCGGTGGAGCGCGCCCTGCAGCAGGGCATCTATGCGCTGAAGGGTCATATCTTCGAGAACGGGCTGAGTGTCGTCGACCTGAAGGACGCACGCGCGCTTCCCGGCACCCACAACCACCAGAACGCCGCAGCCGCCTATGCGGTCTGCCGGGCATTGGGCTGCACGCCACCGCAGATCGCGGCGGCCCTGGGCAGCTTTCCGGGGCTGGCCCACCGCATCGAGCGGATCGGGGAAACCGGCGGCGTCACATTCTACAACGATTCCAAGGCCACCAACGCCGAGGCCGCAGCCCGTGCACTGGGCGCCTTCGAGCACATTCACTGGATCGCGGGCGGCAAGCCGAAGGACGGCGGGCTGGATGCGGTGATGCCCTTCATGAACCGGGTGCGTCATGCGTATCTGATCGGTGAGGCCATGGGTCCGTTCGCCCGCGCCCTGGACGGCATCGTCGAGACCAGCCGCTGCAACACGCTCGCCGCAGCCACCGAGGCCGCGTTCGATGCGGCACGCAGGGAAGGCACAGGCGTGGTTCTGCTGTCACCGGCCTGCGCCAGCTTTGACCAGTTCCCCAACTTCGAAGCCCGTGGCGATGCCTTCCGGGCCATCGCGGAATACATCATCGCGCGCGAAGGCGGTGCCTCATGATCGGGTTCGGACGCACGGACCGCTCCACGCTGGGGCGCTGGTGGTGGACCGTCGACCGGTTCACGCTGGTGGCCTTCGTCGTGCTGATCGGCATCGGCATCACCCTGACGCTGGCCGCCGGTCCGGCCACCGCGCATCGCAAGGGGCTGGAGACCTACTTCTTCGTGCAGCGCCAGCTGATCTTCCTGGCCCCTGCCCTGCTGGCGCTGGTCGGCCTGTCGATCCTGTCGGTCGCCCAGGTGCGCCGCCTCGCCATCATCGGTTTCGGGCTGGCCTTTGCAGCAACAATCGCAACGCTGTTCATCGGGGTCGATGTGAACGGTGCGTCGCGCTGGCTGCGGTTCGGCGGCCTGTCGGTCCAGCCGTCGGAATTCCTGAAACCGACCTTTGTCGTCATGACCGCATGGCTGATTTCCTCGGGCGGACGCGACAACGCCTCGCAGACCGGTGTGCTGGCATCGGCGATCCTGTGCGTTGCCATCGTGGGCACGCTGGCCATGCAACCCGACATCGGCATGTCGCTGGTGATCTCCTGCGTCTGGGCGGCCCAGTATTTCATCGCCGGCATGCCCCTGCTGCTGGTCTTCGGCATGTTCGTGCTGGGCGCGGGTGCCCTGTTCGCGGCCTACAGCATGTTCAGCCACGTCCGCGAGCGCTTCGACCGCTTCCTGGACCCGAGCGTCGAGAACTATCAGGTCGACCGCGCCATGGAAGCCTTCGAAGCGGGCGGGCTGACCGGCACGGGTCCGGGTCAGGGCGAGGTGAAATACCTGCTGCCGGACGGCCACACCGACTTCATCTTTGCCGTTGCGGCGGAAGAATTCGGCGCCATCGCCTGCGTGCTTGGTATCGCCCTTTTCGCCGTGATCGTCGTGCGCGGCCTGATGCGCATGCGGCGCGAGCAGGATCTGTTCGTGGTGCTGTGCTGTTCCGGTTTTCTGGCCCTGTTCGGACTGCAGGCGGCGGTGAACATCGGCGTCAATCTGAACCTGCTGCCGACCAAGGGCATGACCCTGCCGTTCATCAGCTATGGCGGCTCTTCGCTGCTCGCACTTTCGATCTCGGCGGGGTTCCTGCTGGCGCTGATGCGCCGCACGGGATCGGAGGCCGGATACCGATGAGCGCAGCCCGGACATATGTGCTGACGGCGGGCGGCACCGGCGGTCACCTGTTCCCGGCACAGGCGCTGGCGGAACAGCTGACCGCGCGCGGGCATCGGATCGTCCTGATGACCGACCGGCGCGGACAGGCCTACGCGGACCGCTTCCCCAACAGCGAGATCGTGACGGTTTCGTCCGGCTCTCCGTCGGGCGGTATCGCCAGCAAGCTGCGTGGCGCGGCGCAACTTACCCGCGGCGGATTTCAGGCTTTGAAACACTTGCGCACGATACAGCCCGCGACAGTGATCGGGTTCGGCGGCTATGCCAGTTTCCCGGCGCTCTGGGCAGCAGCGCGTCAGAAGCGCCCGGTCGTGCTGCACGAACAGAACGCCTATCTGGGGCGGGTCAACCGTGTCTTCGGCAAGGTGGCGTCGGCGGTCGCGCTCTCGTTTGACCGGACCCGCGCACTGGATAAGGCGCAGGGCAGCCGTATCGAGGTGACAGGCAATCCTGTGCGCCAGGCGGTGCTGGCCATCCGGCAGAACGCCTATGCCGAACCGGATCACACAGGCCCGATTCGGCTGCTGGTGTTCGGTGGCAGTCAGGGTGCGTCGATCTTTGCGTCAACGGTACCGGCGGCGATCGCAAACCTGCCGGAGAAACTGAAAAACCGCATCCACGTCACGCAGCAGGTCCGTGCCGAAGAACTGGAACCGGTGCGCGCGGCCTACGCCGAAGCGGGAGTCGATGTCGAACTGGCGAGCTTCTTCGACAACATGTCCGGCCTGCTGTCGGATGCGCATCTGATCCTGGCACGCGCGGGCGCATCGACGGTTGCCGAACTGGGCGTCGCGGGCCGGCCTTCGGTGCTGGTGCCCTACCCCTACGCCGCCGACGATCATCAGACGGCCAACGCGGAAGCGATGGCTTCGGCGGGCGCGGCCTGGGTGATCGCCAACGACAAGTTCGACGCGGCGACCTGCCAGCGCACGCTGGAAGCCCTGCTGGAAGACCCGGCCACCCTGTCGCGGATGGCCGGCAGCGCCTTCGCGCTGGGCCGTCCAGAGGCGGCGGCACGGCTGGCCGACCTTGTCGAAGAGATCGGAGCCGCTGCATGAGACAGATGCCCCTCGATATCGGCCCCATCCATTTCGTCGGCATTGGCGGCATCGGCATGAGCGGCATCGCCGAAGTCATGCACAATCTGGGCTATCAGGTGCAGGGCAGCGACATTGCGGCCAGCGCCAATGTGGAACGTCTGCGCGGTCTGGGCATCCACGTCGAGGTCGGGCACCGGGCGGAGAACGTCGGCGATGCGCAGGCCCTCGTGGTCTCGACCGCTGTGAAAGCCGACAATCCCGAAGTACGGGCCGCGCGGGAGCGTCTGGTGCCGGTCGTGCGGCGCGCCGAGATGCTGGCGGAACTGATGCGTCTGAAGTGGGCCGTTGCCGTCGGCGGCACCCATGGCAAGACGACCACGACATCCATGGTCGCCCAGTTGCTGGACCATGCCGGAATCGATCCGACCGTGATCAACGGCGGCATCATCAATGCCTATGGCACCAACGCCCGTCTGGGCGAAGGCGAATGGATGGTGGTCGAAGCCGATGAATCCGACGGCAGCTTCGTCAAGCTGCCCGCGACGGCGGCCATCGTTACCAACATGGATCCCGAACATCTGGATTTCTACGCCGACTTCGACGAAATCCGGGACGCCTTCCTGACGTTCGTCGAGAACCTGCCCTTCTATGGCGTGGCGGTGATGTGCATCGACCATCCCGAAGTGCAGTCCCTGATCGGGCAGGTCACCGACCGGCGGGTCATTTCCTACGGCTTCAGCCCGCAGGCGGACGTTCGCGCCATCAACCTGACCTTCGAAGGCGGCACGGCACAGTTCGACGTCACCTTCGAAGAGCGCCGAACGGGCGAGACCACGCGGATCGACGGCATGCGCCTGCCGATGCCCGGCCGCCACAATGTGCTGAACAGCCTCGCCGCAATCGCGATGGCGCGGGAGATCGGCGTCAGCGACGACAATATCCGCGAAGGGCTGGCCGGATTCGGCGGCGTGAAACGGCGGTTCACGAAGACTGGCGAGGCAGGCGGCATCACCGTCATCGACGATTACGGGCATCATCCGGTCGAGATCGAGGCGGTCCTGAGCGCCGCGCGCGAGGCCACCGAGGGGCAGGTGATCGCCGTGGTTCAGCCGCACCGGTATTCGCGTCTTGCCGCCCTGTTCCAGGATTTCTGCGCCTGTTTCAACAATGCCGACACCGTGATCGTGGCCGACGTGCATGCGGCGGGCGAAGAGCCCATCGACGGTATCGACCGCCTGGGCCTGGTCGAGGGATTGCAGGCCCATGGCCATCGCCGCGCCATCGCGCTGGAAAGTCCGGATGCTCTGGCCGGGACAGTTCTGCAGCATGCCGGGCCCGGCGACATGGTCGTCTGCCTGGGTGCGGGGTCGATCACGCAGTGGGCCAACGCCCTGCCGGAAGCCCTGCAGAAGATACTGACGGAACGGGGCGGAGCATGAATGCGATGACCGATATCCGACGCAGCGCCGGCCTGATCGATCGTCTGCCCCACGTACGCGGCAGCTACGAGGCCGATGCGCCAATGCGTGACCTGACCTGGTTCCGCGTGGGCGGCCCGGCCGAGGTGCTCTTCCGCCCGGCCGACATCGACGATCTGATGGCCTTCATGACCTATCGCCCGCAGGACGTTCCCGTCACCGTGATCGGGTCGGGCGCGAACCTGCTGGTGCGCGACGGCGGGATTCCGGGTGTCGTCATCCGCCTTGGCAGGGGTTTCAACAGGATCGTGCCGGATACGCACGGGCTGTGCGTCGGCGCCGGATGTTCAAACGTGAGCGTCGCCCTGCGCGCGAAGGATCATGGCTTTGCGGGATACGAGTTCCTGCGGGGCGTACCCGGCTCCATCGGTGGCGCGCTGCGCATGAACGCCGGCGCCTATGGCCAGGAGATGAGCCAGCTCGTCGTCGCCGCCCGCTGGATCGACCCGACGGGCCTGCTGCAGTGGTCGATCAACGAACAGCTCGACTTCGGATACAGGACATGTGGTCTGCCCGAGGACCATATCTTCGTCGAGGCCGTCCTGCTGGGCGCGGAGGGCGACCCGGCGCTGATCGCCGAACGCATGGACCGGATCAGTACCGAACGCACGACCAGTCAGCCGGTGAAGTCCAGCACGGGCGGATCAACCTTCGCCAACCCGGACGGGCACAAGGCCTGGGAACTGATCGACGCCGCAGGCTGTCGCGGGCTGGTGATCGGCGACGCGCAGATGTCCGAGCAGCACTGCAACTTCATGATCAACCGCGGCAGCGCAACCGCGCACGATCTCGAAACACTGGGAGAAACCGTCCGCAAGCGTGTACTGGCCCGTTCCGGCGTCGCCCTGCACTGGGAAATCAGACGCATCGGCATCGGCCCGGAGGTGACGGCATGACCCGCGTGGCCGTCATCATGGGCGGATGGTCCGCCGAGCGCGAGGTCTCGCTGGTGACGGGCGAAGCCTGCGCGCGGGCCCTGGAGAACTGCGGCTACGCGGTCGAGCGCGTCGATGTGGACCGCAGCCTCGCCCAGAGGCTGGCCGATGTGGCACCCGACGTGGTCTTCAACGCCCTGCATGGCCGGTTCGGCGAGGACGGGACCGTTCAGGGACTGCTGGAGATCATGGGCATCCCCTACACCCACTCGGGCGTTCTCGCCTCGTCGCTGGCCATGAACAAGCCGGAAGCGAAGGTGCTGTTCCGCGATGTCGGCATTCCGGTGCCCGATGGCGAGGTCATGACACGCAAGGCCCTGGCGGCCCGCACGGATTTCCAGCCGCCCATCGTCATCAAACCCTTCAACGAGGGCTCCTCGGTCGGCGTCGAGATCATTCTGGAAGACGACAACATCCGTCCGCTGGATTCCGGCAATGCCGACGAAAAGGTTCTGGTGGAACGCTACATTCCGGGACGCGAGATTCAGGTCGCCGTGCTGGGCGACCGTGCACTGGGCGCCATCGAGATCGTCTCGCCGGGCCGCTTCTACGATTACGAAGCCAAGTACGCACCGGGCGGATCGCGGCATGTGATGCCGGCACCGATGCCCGGGACGGACTACGACCTGGCACTGGAATACGCCCGGAAAGCCCATCAGGTCCTGGGGTGCCGCGGGCTGACCCGGGCCGACCTGAGATATGACGATACCGGCGAGGGTCCGGCATCGCTTTACCTGCTGGAAATCAACACGCAGCCCGGCATGACGCCGACGTCGCTGGCACCCGAGATCGCCGCCCATCAGGGCATCTCGTTCGAGGATCTCTGCCGGGAACTTGTGGAGGATGCATCATGCGATCGCTGAAGGCCGACGACGCGGACCGGGTCCTGGAATCGAAGAAACCCAGGTCGCGGAAGAAACCGTCGACGGAACGCACGATGCCGCGCCGCAATCGCCGCCGCCGGATGGCATGGGCGGGCGGCCTGATGGCCGTGCTGCTGGTCGGCGCGACAGGTGTCTACGGCTACTCCGACAACTGGCACGGCAAGACAGCCAAGGCCATCGATCGCGGGATCGATCAGGTGCATCGCGGCCTCGGTCTGGGCCTGGCCGAAGTCACCATCAGCGGGCGGCACCGCGCCGGACCCGAGGCCCTGCGCGCGATGCTGGACCTGCAACTGGGAGACCCGATCCTGCGCCTGGACCTGGACGATCTGCGGCAGCAGATCGAACAGAACGGCTGGGTCCGGCATGCGAGCATTTCGCGCCATCTGCCCGGTCGCCTGCATATCGCGATCAACGAACGCGAGCCCTTTGCGCGCTGGCAGCTCAACGGCAAGACCGCGCTGATCGACAGCGAAGGCGAGACGATCCTGCGCAATGTCGGCAGCCGCTATCAGCATCTGCCCCGTCTGGTCGGTCCGCAGGCCAATCTGCGCGCTGGCGAACTGTTCGACCTGCTGGAACGCTCACCCCGGCTGGCGGCGCAGGTCCGGACCGCCAGCCTGATACGGGAACGGCGCTGGGACATCGGGATGGAGAACGGTGTCACCATCCGGCTGCCCGAAACCGAGGCCGGTGACGCATGGGCCCAGTTCAACGAAGTGGACAGGCGCGACGGCCTGCTGGCCAAGCGGCTGAAGCTGATCGACCTGCGTGTGCCCGGTCGCGTCATCGTCCGTCTGAAGCCGCAGCCGGCCGCACCGGTCAACAGCGAAAGGGAAACCTGATCCATGGCATCCTCGCGTTCTCCCATCATTGCCGCGCTGGACGTCGGTTCGTCGAAGGTCGCATGTGCCGTGGCGACCCCGCACAATGGCGGTCACCGGATTCTGGGTGCCGCCACGAAGCGCGCCCACGGCCTGCGCAAGGGTGTCGTGACCGACATGGATGCCGCAGAGGCCGCGATTCGCGCCGCCGTCGACATCGCCGAGCGGATGGCCCAGACCGAGATCGACGAGGTGTTCGTTTCCCTGTCCGGCGGATTCCCGGCATCGCACACGGTGGGCGTGGAGATCACCGCCCCCGATCGCCCGATCGACGATCAGGATGTGCGCCGGCTGCTGCGGCAGGCGGGGGCCAAGTCCGAACCGGGCGAGCGGTCGGTGCTGCACGCCATCCCTGTCGGCTTCTCGCTGGACGGTGCCAGCGGCATCGGGGATCCGCGCGGCATGGTCGGCCGCCGTCTGGGTGTCGATGTCCACATCGCAACGGCGGCCAGCTTCGCCCAGCGCAATCTGGAAATGTGCGTCGGCAGGGCGCACCTGCGTCCCGCCGATCTGATCGCTGGCGCATACGCCGCGGGACTGGGCGCGCTCACCTGGGACGAGCGCGACCTGGGCACGGCGGTCGTGGATCTGGGCGCGGGCATCACCAAGATCGGCATGTTCCGGGATGGCAATCTGGTGCACGTGGAATCCGTGCCGATCGGCGGCGCGCACATCACCAACGACGTGGCACGCATTCTGGCCACCTCCATCGAGGCCGCGGAGCGCCTGAAAACCACCCGCGGCGGCGTCTTCGTCGGACCGCAGGATGACGACGAGACGATCCCTGTTCCCGCCATCGGCGACGGATGGACGGAAGCATCCAGCCAGATGCCGCTTTCGCTGCTGATCGGTGTGATCCGTCCGCGCGTCGAGGAAATCTTCGAGACGGTGCGGGAACGCATCGAATCCAGCGGTCATGCCGCGATGGCCGGCCGCAAGATCGTGCTGACCGGCGGCGGCAGCCTGCTGAGCGGCATTGACCGCCTGGCGCATGACATTCTGGACAAGCCGGTGCGTGTCGCCCGCCCCCTGAACGTCACCGGATTGCCCGAAGCCATGTCCAGCCCGGCCTATACCACGCTGGTCGGATGCCTGGCCTTCGCCGACCGTCGTCTGGAGGCGCGCGCGCAGCTTCATGCGGTCAGCGAATCGCAGCGGCGCGGCGGCGGCATTGCCCGCTTCGGCCGCTGGCTGCGGGAGAACTTCTGATGTCGGAACATCCGCGCCCCAACAGTTTCAACAGGCCCCGCAAGAGGGTCCGAACGGGAAAGGTGCCCCCGTCAAGCGCACCGCAGTCCGGCCAACCGGACCTACCCCCTGAAAACCTCTGTCGAGCAGACAAAAAGGAGGCCTCGACATGCCCATCAATCTGACCACACCGGATCTGAGCGAAACATTGCCTCGCATCGTCGTCTTCGGCGTCGGCGGCGCGGGCGGCAATGCCGTCAACAACATGATCGAATCCGAACTGCAAGGCGTGGAGTTCGTCGCAGCGAACACCGACGCCCAGGCGCTGACCAAGTCACGGGCACCGCGGCAGATTCAGCTCGGTGCCGGCCTGACCCAGGGTCTTGGCGCGGGCGCGCAGCCGGACATCGGCCGCCAAGCCGCCGAGGAAGCGCTGCCACAGCTGATGGAACATCTGGACGGCGCGCACATGTGCTTCATCACCGCCGGCATGGGCGGCGGCACCGGCACGGGTGCCGCTCCGGTGATCGCGCGCGCGGCCCGTGAAGCCGGCGTCCTGACCGTCGGCGTCGTGACCAAGCCGTTCCAGTTCGAAGGCAAGCGCCGCATGACCATCGCCGATGACGGCGTGATCGAGCTGCAGCAGAACGTGGACACGCTGATCGTCATTCCGAACCAGAACCTGTTCCGGGTCGCCAACGAGAAGACCACCTTCGCCGATGCCTTCAAGATCGCCGACGAGGTCCTGCATTCGGGCGTGCGCTCCATCACCGACCTGATGGTCGAACCCGGGCTGATCAATCTCGATTTCGCCGACGTTCGCACCGTCATGAACGAGATGGGCAAGGCCATGATGGGCACCGGCGAGGCCGAGGGCGAGGAACGCGCCCGCCGTGCGGCAGGCGACGCAATCGCCAATCCGCTGCTGGAAGATCTCACCCTGAAGTCCGCCCGCGGCGTGCTGATCAACGTGACCGGCGGCATGGATCTGACCCTGCACGAGGTCGACGAGGCCGCCAGCCTGATCCGCGAGGAGGTCGATGAGGACGCACACATCATCATCGGCTCCATTCTGGATCCCGAGCTGGACGGCAGGATGCGTGTTTCGGTGGTCGCCACCGGCATCGACGCCCTGGAAGCCCAGGCCGCCAAGCCGCAGTCCGGTTTCACGCCCCGCGTTGTCACCGCAAGCGAGCCCGCGCCCGCGCCGGCTTCGACGCCGTCGATGCCTCAGCCGGTCGCACCGCGCATGCCCTCGTTCGGCAGCACGCACGGCGCAACGGCCATGAAGCTGGACGCGCAGGAAGAGGTCGAGGCTGTCGAGATGGAGACGCAGCCCATGATCGACGATGTCGCCGAGGCTGCCATGCCGGAGGCCGCGCCAGAGACGGTTGAAAAGGAAACGGAAGCGAAGAGCGAATACCAGTTCCCGACTTTCCCGACCAACCGGAACGGTCCGCCCGCTTCGGCACCGGTGATTGCACCGGCGGCAAAGCCCTCGGGAGCGTCTGCGCCGACGCCCGAATACGGCACACGGGAGGCTGCCGAGGAGCCGAGGAAGGGCCGCTCGCTGTTCGACCGCCTGACGAAGCGGGCCGCCCGCGATCCGGAGGAGCCGCGCGCTGAATCGCGCCGCAGCCTGTTCGGCAATCGCGACAGCCAGCCGGAAGTACCGGCAGGCCGGAACGAACCGCAGATGGGTGCCCCACGTCTCGACCTGGACGAGCCGGAACAGCCGGCCCAGCGGACGGTCGACGACGACCTCGACATCCCCGCGTTTCTGCGGCGTCAAGCCAACTGAAGACCACCCCAAGGGCAATGTCCCGACAGGGTAACAGTGGGTAACAAAGAGTGACTTGAGCGCTGACGGGGCGATTCATATAACCCTGTCAGCGCTTTTTCTTTTAGTGATTCAAAAGATTGATTGTGGCGCGTTCGAGGCCACGTCAGCCGTCGGTGATCAAGAAGGCGCTGCCGGAGCGGTCGAAGAACAAGAACAAGCGAACGGAACGACGTCGACATGCGTCTAACCAGAGGGTACGGCAAGTGAGCTATCAGAAGACGATTGCCAAGCGTGTGGAATCCAGCGGCGTCGGCCTGCATTCGGGCGTCGATGTCACCATTGCCTTCTCTCCGGCCCCGGTGAATACCGGCATCATGTTCCGGCGCAGTGATCTGGAAGGCGATGCCGCATTGATACCGGCCCGCTTCGATCATGTCGCCGACACACGTTTGTGCACCGTCATTGCCAACCGCCAGGGTGCATCGATCGCCACCATCGAGCACGTCATGGCCGCGCTGGCCGGGATGGAAGTCGACAATGTCTTCGTCGATATCTCCGCCGCCGAGACGCCGGTGATGGACGGCAGCGCGCAACCTTTCGTCGCCATGCTGCAGAAAGCGGGCTTTGTCGAGCAGGAACAGCCGCGCCGTGTGCTGCGCGTCCTGCGTGAAGTGACTGTTGGCGAGGGCGACTACTGGGCGCGCCTGTCCCCCTCTGACGAGTTCCGGCTGAGCTTCAACATCTCCTTCGCCAATCCGCTGCTGGCAGCTCAGTCCACGCATTTCCACAAGGCGTTCAACGATTTCGAGAGCGAGATCGCGTCAGCACGCACCTTCTGCCTGTACGAAGAGATCGAGGGCATGTGGGCTGCGGGTCTGGCCAAGGGCGGCTCGCTGGACAATGCCGTTGTGGTTCAGGGCGACAAGGTGCTGAACCCGGAAGGGTTGCGCTACGAGGACGAAAGCGTGAAGCACAAGGCGCTGGATGCGATCGGTGACCTCTTTACATCCGGCCATCAGATCGTGGGCGCCTATCACGGTGAGCGCGCCGGACACGCGCTGAACAACCAGTTGCTGAAGGCGCTGTTTGCCGATGCGGCCAACTACGTCATCGAGGACGAGGAAACCGACTGGGAAGAACTGCGCCTGGTCGACGCTGCGGACTGACGATCAGTACTGATCGGCAAACGCCGGTCCTGAAACGCTCCAGCATTTGATTGAAACGCCAAAGGCACAAGGCATCATCGCCGTTTCCCTGCGGAAGCAACGGACGACGCAGCGAAAGCTACGCGTGCAGGGTTTTCGGGCAGACCGGAGGCACCGGTTCGGGAGTCGACGATTCAGTGAAAGGCGGGACTGTTCTAGCCGGCCAGCCTGCGTTCGACCTCTTCCATCGCTTCCTCGTCACCATCGGCCAGCGCCCGCACCAGAGTGCTGATCGCGCCCTTCACGTTTCCGCTGGGCAGACGGCTGAAGTTGCGGGCGAGTTCGATGGTGGTGCGGTTGGCCGCGCCATGTTCCAGGGTGTCCACACCGGCATTTTCCTCAAGTCCTTCGAAGAAATAACCGACGACACATCCGAGACGCTGGGACATCGCGAACAACCGGCCCGCGCTCACCCGGTTGGCCCCGGTCTCGTACTTCTGGACCTGCTGATAGGAAATTCCGAGCATCAGTGCGAGATCGTGCTGCGTCATGCCGAGTTCCGTACGACGGCGGCGGATGCGCTCGCCGACATGCCGGTCCACATTTCGGTCCTGTTGCATAAAGTGACTCCTGTCTCGGAATGTGACTCAAACGGTGCGCTGGAAGCCGCATCCGCGGGGCTGCGGCCTCTCACCCGATCAAACTTCAAGTGCCGTGCCGTCCGACCGCTTGATTTAGCGGCATGGCCGTGACAAGAGACGGTATGAGTTCAGTCAGACTTTCGATCCGATCGGTCTTGCGCGCTCCGGTTCTTGCCGCAGCGCTGTTTGTGCTCGTGAACTGCGGCGGTTCGGACGAGAAACCCGTGGCGGTCAATCCGGCCAACGAGCCGCCGGTGGAAGTGCTCTACAACGCGGCGCTCGACCGGCTGGCCGAGCAGGACTACGAGGATGCGGCGGAGGCTTTCGACATCGTCGAGCGCCAGTATCCCTATTCGGTCTGGGCCACCAAGGCCCAGCTGATGGCCATCTTCGCCTATTACATGACCAACGATTACGACCTTGCGATCGGCGCGGCGGAACGGTTCATTCGTCTGAATCCCGGCAGCAAGGAGACCCCCTACGCCCATTACATGATCGCGATCTCCAACTATGAGCAGATCGCCGATGTCGAGCGGGATCAGGGACGGACACGCGAGGCGCTGACCAAGCTGGAAGAGGTCATCCGCCGCTATCCGCGATCATCGTACGCGCAGGACGCCCAGGCCAAGCTCGCCCTGACCCAGGACCATCTGGCGGGCAAGCAGATGTCGGTCGGACGCTATTACCTGGAGCGCGGGCACTACGTCGCCGCGATCAATCGCTTCAAGGTGGTGATCGAGGAATATCAGACCACGAGTCACGCACCCGAAGCGCTGCACCGGCTGGTCGAATCCTATCTGTCGCTGGGTGTCATCGACGAAGCCCGGGCGACGGCTGCCGTTCTGGGGCACAATTACCCGCGCAGCCAGTGGTACCGCGACAGCTTTGCCATGCTGGAAGGCCGCGATCTGATCCCGGAGGAAGACGAAGGATCGTGGATATCGCGCACATGGAAACGCATTTTCTGATGTATATGGGCGATGCTCCGCTCGCTCTCGATTCGTGACATCGTCGTTTTCGACCGGCTGGACCTCGATCTGGCCGACGGGCTCTGCGCCCTGACCGGCGAGACGGGCGCTGGCAAGTCCATCCTGCTGGATTCACTCGGTCTGGCGACCGGTCAGCGCGCCGAGGGCCGCCTGGTCCGCCAGGGTGCCGAGAAAGGCAGCGTGATCGCCGAGTTCGCGCCGCCCGCCGGGCATCCGGCCTGGGATCTTCTTGCCGCGCAGGACATCGATATCGAGGACCGGATCATCGTGCGGCGCTCGCTGAATGCCGATGGGCGCAGCCGCGCCTTCGTCAACGATCTGGCGGTCAGCGTCGGCTTTCTGAACACGCTCGGCCAGTCGCTGGTCGAAGTGCACGGTCAGTCGGCCGAAGTCGGGCTGATGCAGACGGCGAACCATCGCGGCATCCTCGATCAGTTCGCGGGCAATGCGAAACGCCTCTCGGCCGTCGCGAAGGCCCACGCTGCCTGGCGCACGGTCGCCAATGAACTGGCGGAGCGCCGCGCCGCGCTCGAAACCGCTGCGCGCGAGGAAGACTATCTGCGCCACGCGGTCGGCGAACTGGAAGACCTCTCGCCGACGGAAGGCGAAGATGAGGTCCTGGCCGAACGCCGCGCCTTCCTGATGCAGGTCGAGAAGATAGCGGACGCTGTCTCCGACGCGGTGGGCGCGCTGGAGGGCGACGGCGGCGTGACCGGCAGGTTGCGCAGCGCGGAACGGGCGCTGGATCGCGTGCGTGCCCACGCCGAAGGCCGCCTGGATGCCGCCATGCATGCCCTGGAGCGCGCGGCGGTCGAAGCGGATGAGGCAGCGCAGGCCATCGCGGCGATCAGCGCTGATCTGGACGTCGCGCCCGGCGAACTGGCGCAGGTCGATGATCGCCTGTTCGCGCTGAAAGGCATGGCGCGGAAACACCGGATCGAGACATCGGGCCTGATCGGATTGCTGGACAACATGCGCGCACGTCTGGACGCGATCGAGACGGGCGACCGCGACATCGCAAGGCTGGAAGCCGAGGTCGCCGACCGGCGCGCCGGCTTCGTCAAGGCAGCCGAGGCGCTGTCCGAGGCACGACGGGCCGCCGCCGTGGAACTGGACGCCGCGGTGCGCGACGAGCTTGAGCCCCTGCGCATGGGCGGTGCCCGGTTCGTGACCACCGTCGTCCGGCAGGAGGATACCCACTGGGGCGAGAACGGCATGGACCGTGTCGCGTTCGAGGTCGCCACCAACCCCGGCGCCGCGCCCGGACCGATCGCCAGAATTGCGTCGGGAGGCGAACTCTCGCGCTTCATGCTGGCGCTGAAGGTCGTCCTGGCGGAAGTCGGCGATACGCCTGTGCTGGTTTTCGACGAAGTGGACCGCGGTGTGGGCGGCGCAACGGCGAATGCCGTGGGCGAACGGCTGCAGGCGCTGGCGCACCGATTCCAGGTGCTGGTTGTCACCCACAGCCCGCAGGTTGCGGCCCGCGCGGGTCATCAGTGGCTGATTGCCAAACAGGTCGGAGAGAGCGCCACGACCCGTGTCACCGAACTGACAGGCCAAGACCGCCGCGAGGAGATCGCGCGCATGTTGTCGGGTGCCGAGATCACCACAGAAGCCCGTGGTGCGGCCGACAGACTGCTTGAAGGACAGGACAGATGAGCGACGCCATTCCAGACGATGTGCGTGAAGAGCACGCCCGCCTGGTGACGGAAATCCGCGCCCACGACACGCGCTATTATCAGGACGATGCGCCAAGTGTGTCCGATGCCGAATATGATGCATTGCGTCAGCGGCTTCTGTCACTGGAAGCCGAGCACCCGGCACTGGTGACACCGGACAGCCCGTCACAGACGGTCGGTGCGGCACCGGCTTCCGGCTTCAGCAAGGTCGTTCACGCGAGACCGATGCTTTCGCTGGGCAATGCCTTCTCCGAAGAGGACGTCGCCGAGTTTCTGCAGCGCGTCAGACGGTTTCTGAACCTGGGAGAGGACGAACCGGTCGCCATCAACGCCGAACCGAAGATCGACGGGCTGTCCGCATCCCTGCGCTATGAGGGTGGCAAGCTGGTTCAGGGCGCAACACGGGGCGACGGACGCGAAGGCGAGAATGTGACCGCCAACCTGCGCACGGTCGATGACATTCCCGACACCCTGCCGGATGGCGTGCCGGAAGTCTTCGAGGTCCGCGGCGAGGTCTACATGTCGAAGTCGGCCTTCGCCGCGCTCAACGAAGCGCAGGCGGCGGCGGAGAAGCAGATCTACGCCAATCCCCGCAACGCGGCGGCGGGGTCGCTGCGACAGCTCGATTCAACCGTCACGGCGAGCCGGAAACTGAGCTTCTTCGCCTATTCGTGGGGTGAGACGTCCGATCTGCCTGCCGATACCCAGTCCGGCGTTCTCGATGCCTTCAGGAACTGGGGGTTCTCGGTCAATCCCCTGACGCGGCTTTGCCATTCGGTCGACGAGATCATGGCGCTCTACCGGGAGATCGAGACCGCGCGGGGCGAGCTGGACTACGACATCGACGGCGTAGTCTACAAGATCGACCGGCTGGACTGGCAGGAACGGCTGGGGTTCGTCAGCCGCAGTCCCCGCTTTGCCATCGCGCACAAGTTCCCCGCCGAGAAGGCCACCACCCTGTTGCGCGGCATCGACATTCAGGTCGGCCGCACCGGATCGCTCACCCCCGTTGCGCGGCTGGAGCCGGTAACCGTCGGCGGTGTCGTGGTCTCCAACGCGACGCTGCACAATGAGGACGAGATCGCGCGCAAGGACGTTCGGGTCGGTGACACGGTCACCGTTCAGCGCGCGGGCGACGTGATTCCGCAGATCCTGGGGCATCTTCCCGACAAGCGCCCCGCCGATGCCGAGCCGTTCGCGTTCCCCGAGACCTGCCCCGCCTGCGGCAGTCACGCCGTGCGCGATGTGCGCGAGAACGGTGAAATGGATGTGCGGCGGCGCTGTACCGGCGGCCTGATCTGCCCGGCGCAGGCGGTGGAGCGTCTGAAGCACTTCGTTTCCCGGAACGGGTTCGATATCGAAGGGCTGGGCACGAAGCAGATCGAGATGTTCTACGCCGCGGGCGAGGTCACGGCACCGGCCGACATCTTCACGCTGAAGGCGCGCAACGATGATCTGAAGCTGGAAGAACGCGAGGGGTTCGGCGACCTGTCGGTGAAGAACCTGTTCGAGGCCATCGACGCCCGGCGCGAGATCGGGCTGGACCGGTTCCTGTTCGCGCTGGGCATTCGCAATATCGGGCAGCAGACATCGCGCGTGCTGGCAGCCAACTATCTGTCGCTGGAAGCCCTGCTGACCGTACTCGACAAGGCCGTCGAGGAAGGCCCGGAGGGCGAAGCCTGGTCGGAACTCACCGGGATCGACGGGATCGGCAACACGGCGATCGGCGCGCTGACCGGTTTCCTGGACGAACCCCACAACCGGAAAGTGCTGGATGATCTTCTGGCCCAGGTCACGGTCACCGATTTCGACGCACCCGCGCAGGATTCGCCCGTCGCGGGCAAGACCGTCGTGTTCACGGGTACGCTGGAAGCCATGACCCGCGACGAGGCCAAGGCCCGCGCGGAATCCCTCGGTGCCAAGGTCTCCGGTTCCGTGTCGAAAAAGACCGACTATCTGGTCGCCGGACCGGGTGCGGGTTCGAAGGCGAAGAAGGCCGCCGATCTGGGCGTCACGACACTCACTGAACAGGAATGGCTGGATCTGATCGGCGGATGATCCGCACGACCGCACCGTCCGTTCCTTGAGCGTATCCCGGTCTCCTCCCGGGCGGCCTTGCGTCGCTCAGACGGGAGAGAGGACCTACCACTCGGGCAGGCGGCCTTCCTCGACGGCGTGACAGGCGACCATCGAGGGTCCGACGCTGATCGCCCTTGGCACTTCGGTCTTGCACCGGTCGTTGGCCAGCGGGCAGCGCGGATGGAACGGGCAGCCGGGGGGCGGGTCGATCGGGCTCGGAACCTCGCCGGCAACCGGCGTGCGCGCCCGGCCCGACATCTCCAGATCCGGAATCGCGTCCAGCAGCATCCGCGTGTACGGATGCCGCGGCTCGCGGAACAGCGTATCCGTCTCGGCCCATTCGACCAGACGTCCCAGATACATGACGCCGACCTTGGTCGACACATGATAGACGACCGCCAGATCGTGGCTGATGAAGAGGTAGGTCAGGCCGAGCTCTTCCTGAAGTTCCTTCATCAGGTTCAGGATCTGGGCCTGGACCGACACGTCCAGCGCCGACGTCGGTTCGTCGCACACCAGGAACTCGGGCTCACCGGCAAGCGCACGCGCGATAGAGATGCGCTGGCGCTGGCCGCCGGAGAATTCGTGCGGATATTTCTCGCCATCCTTCGGGCTGAGACCGACCTGTGTCAGGTGTTCGCCGACCCGGCGCATGATCTCGTCCTTGTCGCTGGCCAGCTTCAGATGCCGGATCGGCTCGGCGACGATATCGGCGACACGCCAGCGCGGATTCAGGGACGCATACGGGTCCTGAAAGATCATCTGCATGCGGCGCTGGGCCGAGGCATTGCGGCGGCGCGCCTTCTCACCGGACACATCCATGCCGTCGAATTCGATCTCGCCCGCCGTCGGGTTGTAGAGACCGACCACCAGCCGGGCGACGGTCGACTTCCCGCAACCACTCTCACCGACCAGGCTGAAGGTTTCGCCCCGTCCGATCTCGAAGCTGATGCCGTCAACCGCCTTCACGAAAGCTTTCGGCAGCCGTTCGGTGACCCGGTTCAGCCAGGGCGGCGAGACATCGAAGTGACGGACCAGATCATCGACTTTCAGAAGGATGTCGCTCATACCACGCCCTCCTCGGCCGGTTCATGCAGCCAGCAGGACACGTCGTGCGTCCCGTCGCCCATCAGATCGGGTCGCAGCGTATGGCACTTGAACATCACCTTGGGGCAGCGCGGATGGAAGGCGCAGCCGTTCGGGATGTCGGTCAGGCGCGGCATCGATCCGTCGATCTGCGTCAGCTTGGTCGCGCGCGTGCCCATGGTCGGGATCGCGCCCATCAGGCCTTCGGTATAGGGATGTTTCGCCCGCTTGATGACGTCCTGCACAGGACCGATTTCCGCCACACGGCCCGCATACATGACCGCCACGCGATCCGCCGTTTCGGCGATGACGCCCATGTCGTGGGTCACCAGCATGATCGATGTCCCGTGCTCGGCACACAGGCGTTTCAGCAGGGTAATGATCTGTGCCTGAATCGACACATCCAGCGCAGTCGTCGGCTCGTCGGCGATGATCAGCTTGGGCTCAGCGCAAAGCGCCAGGGCGATCACCACGCGCTGCCGCATGCCGCCCGAGAACTGGTGCGGATAATGGTCCAGACGTTCTTCCGCGGCGGGAATGCCGACCTCCCGCAACAGATCCAGCGCCCGCTGCCGCGCCTGTTTCTCGGTCAGTCTGGAATGAGTCTGGATGGTTTCGATCAACTGGTCGGACACGCGGAACAGCGGATTGAGGCTGGTCAGAGGGTCCTGGAAAATCGCCCCGATCTCGCTGCCGCGCAGCTTCCGCATCTCCTCGTAGGACAGATTGTCGATGCGCCGCCCGTTGAGCAGGATCTGCCCTTCGGCGATGCGCCCGGGCGGTTCGATCAGACCGATGATGGCCGCGCCCGTCATGGACTTGCCCGCACCGGATTCGCCGACAACGCCCAGAACCTCGCCCTTGCCGATGCTCAACGAGATATCGTCGACGGCAACCAGCGTGCCGCGCCGGGTCGGAAACTCGACGCGCAGGTTCTTCACTTCAAGTACCGGATCCGCCATCGCCCTACCTCAGCTTCGGATTGAGCGCATCGCGCAGCCAGTCGCCCAGCAGGTTCACCGCGACCACCAGCAGGGCGAGAAAAATGCCCGGGAAAGTGACGATCCACCAGTCGCCGGAAAACAGGAAGTCCGACCCGATGCGGATCAGGGTTCCCAGAGACGGCTCGGTGGCCGGCACACCGACACCCAGAAACGACAGCGTCGCTTCCAGCAGGATCGCGACCGCCAGGTTGATGGTGCCGATCACCAGCACCGGCCCCATGACGTTGGGCAGAACATGGCGATACATGATGGCGATGGATGAAACGCCGATCACGCGCGCGGCCTGCACGTATTCCTTGCTTTTCTCCACCATCGTCGAGCCGCGCACGGTGCGCGCGAACTGCGGCCAGATCGACAGCGCGATGGACGCCACGATCACATACAGCGCCACATCCCCACCCTCCGGGAACACGGCCTTGCTGACGCCGCTGATCAGCAGCGCAATCAGCAGGGCGGGAAAGCTGAGCTGGACGTCGGTGATGCGCATGATGACCGCATCCGTACGGCCCCCGACGAACCCGGCGACCAGCCCCAGCGTGACGCCCAGAACGATGGCCAGTACGACCGATGACAGCCCCACCAGAATGGACACGCGCGAGCCGTAGAGGATCGCCGAATACATGTCCCGGCCCTGATCGTCGGTCCCCAGCACGAACGGCATGTAACCGTCCGGGTGCCAGACCGGCGGTGTCGAGGCATCCAGCAGATCCAGCGCCGCCGGTTCGAACGGATCCTGCGGTGTGATGACCGGCGCGATCATGGCGGCCGTGATCATCACCAGCGCGAGCACCGTCGACATCATCGCCACGGGCGAGGTGCGGAAGCTGTGCCAGATATCGCCGTCCAGAAAGCGGGCGAGATTGTCCTTGAAGCGCGTCCAGGGTCCCATCGTCAGTGCCCCCCACCGGTGCGTTCGACCCTGAGGCGCGGATCGACCGCGTAGTACAGCAGGTCCACGATCAGGTTCAGCACGACGAAGATGAAGGCGACCACGATCAGATAGGTCGACATCACCGGCACATCGGCGAACTGCACGGCCTGCAGGAACAGCAGCCCCATGCCCGGCCACTGGAACACGGTCTCGGTCACGATCGCGAAGGCAATCAGGGAACCGAGCTGCAGTCCGGTTATGGTGATCACCGGGATCATCGTGTTCTTCAGCGCGTGGCGGAAATGAACGGCCCGGTTGGACAGGCCGCGGGCGCGAGCGAACTTCACGAAATCGGTGCGCAGCACCTCCAGCATCTCCGAGCGGACCAGCCGCATCACCAGTGCGAGCTGGAACATCCCCAGCGTGATACCCGGCATGATCAGCGCCAGCCAGCCCGACGAGGTCAGATATCCGGTCTCCCAGAGGCCGATATCCACCGTTTCACCCCGGCCGGACGACGGCAGCCAGTTCAGGATCACGCTGAACACGGCCATCAGCAGGATGCCGATCAGGAACGTCGGCAGCGAAATACCCATCAGCGAGAATGTGAGGAACCCCTGACTGAGCCAACTTCGTGGATAAAGGCCTGTGTAGACTCCGGTTGGTACACCGATCAGCAGCGCAAACAGGGCGGCAACGATCACCAGTTCCAGTGTGGCCGGGAACCGTTCCGCCAGCAGCGCATCGACCGGCCGTCCAAGCCGGTAGCTGATCCCGAAATCGCCCTGCACGACCTGACCGATGTAGCGGCCGAACTGGACCATGACCGGATCGTTCAGCCCCAGCTTTTCCCGCAGTTCCGCACGTTCGGCAAGCGAGGTGTCCTGCCCGACCATCTGTGCCACAGGATCGCCGACGAACCTGAACATGGTGAAGCCGATCAGGGCCACCACCAGCATCACCAGCACGGCCTGGATCAGTCTTCGGATAATGAACGCGATCATTCAGTTGCCCCTCGGAAAGACACAACCCTCCGCCTTCACGGGGAAGACGGAGGGTTGCCGTTCTTTCACATCGACCGATCAGTCGATGGTGACGTGACGCCATGCGAACTGGTTGTCAGCCCGCTGTGCGACGTTCAGGCCGTTGCGCACACCCCATGCCAGCGCCTGCTGGTGCAGCGGGATGTAGGCCACATCGTCGGTGGTCATCTTCCAGGCCTGCTGGATCATCAGATCGCGCTTGCCCTTGTCGGTTTCCGACAGGATCTTGCCGGTCAGTTCGTCCACCTTCGGGTTGCAGTAGCCGCCCAGGTTGAACTTGCCGTTGCCGGTTTCCGCATTGTAGCAGCCGTGCAGGTTGTAGAGCACGTTGAAGCTGTCCAGCGACCCCGGGGTCCAGCCCAGCAGGTAGAACGACGTGTCCAGGCTGGGTGCCAGAACCTTCTTGAAGTACAACGCCTTCGGCTGGGCCAGCAGGTTCACCTTGATACCGACCTTGGCCAGCATGGAAACCACGGCCAGGCAGATCGCCTCGTCGTTTACATAGCGGTCGTTCGGGCAGTCCATGCCGATCTCGAAACCATCCGGATAGCCGGCCTCGGCCAGCAGGGCCTTGGACCGGTCAGGGTCGAACGGAAGACGTGAAAAACCTTCCTGATTGCCGCCGTTGATGCCCGGCGCGACCATCAGCGGGCTCGGCTCGGACAGGCCGCGCATCACCTTCTTCTTGATCAGTTCGACATTGATCGCGTGATAGAACGCCTGACGGACACGGATGTCCTTCATCGGGTTCTTGCCCTTGATGTTCGAATAGAGCAGTTCGTCGCGCGACTGGTCCATGCCCAGGAAGATCGTCCTGAGTTCCGGGCCGACCAGCATCGAGGTGCCGTCATTGCCCGACACGCGGTCCATGTCCTGCACCGGGATCGGATAGGCCATGTCCACCTGTCCCGACAGCAGCGCGGCGACGCGGGTCGCATCGGAACCGATCGGCTTCAGCGTGACCTTGGTCAGGTTGTGCTGCTTGTCGGCATTGCCCCACCAGTCCGGATTGGCCTCGGCCACGGTCTGCACGTCGGCTTCGCGGCTGACCAGCCGGAACGGGCCGGTACCGTTGGCGTTGCGGGTTGCGAAGTTCTCGACATCGCCGGTCGCGGACTCGGCGGTCAGCGCACCGTTCTCTTCCGCCCATCCCTTGGACATCATGCCCCAGGTTTCCCACTCGAAGTGCAGGATCGGGTTTGGCGACTCGGTGACGAAATCCACGGTGTGGTCGTCGACCTTGATCACTTCCTTCACACCGGCGAGACGGGTCTTCAGGTCGGAACCTTCGCCGTTCACGCGGTCGGCGGAGAAGATCACATCGTCTGCGGTGAAATCACGGCCATCGTGGAATTTCACGCCCTTGCGCAGGTAGAAGCGCCAGCGGGTCGGTTCGATGATCTCCCAGCGCTCAGCCAGGGCGGGTTCGATCGAAAGGTCGGCCTTACGCCGGATGAGGCCTTCATAGATGTTGCCCATGAAACCCAGTGTGAAGGTTTCATTCAGGTTGTAGGGATCCATCGAGTTGGCATCGCCCTGGAACGCAAAGGTCAGTTCCTTCGCGCTTGCGCCTGCCGCGCCGATCGCCAGTGCGGCGACGCCAGCAAGTAAGGTGGTTCTGAAGTTCATGGGTTTGGTCCCCCTGCCGTCAGGTTGAATTTTGGAGGCGCTTATGACGCGCCCGCGACGCCGCATAGTGGCTATGCGTCCGAAGGCGCGTCAACGGCTTTGTTTCAAACCCGTGCCGAACCACGACGGACGCTGCGTCACTTGCTCCGGCAATCTCTCACATCGAGTTGAACAACAGTCATTGGTCCGCGCCGCCGGGACGGCAGAGACTGGAAATGTCCGAAACAAGATATCTGAACTCGGGCATGGGACAGGGAATTGGGAGGTTCAGGGATGAAACGCATGAAACACAAATGGCTCTCGGGCGGCGTTGCGCAGATCGCACTGGGTGCCACCATCGCGGCGGGCAGTGCCATCACGCTGGCAAACGTCACATACGCGGTCACGCCCGTCCCGAAGGCAAACCCGACGGCGGTCAGCCGCAGCGACGAGGCGCGTGTTCATCTGGCCGGGGCGCACAAGGCCGGCGAAAACGCCTGCAACCCCTGTGCAGCCAAGAACCCCTGCGCAGCGCAGAACCCCTGTGCCGCAAAGGCGTGCAATCCGTGTGCGGCGAAAGCTTGCAACCCGTGTGCGGCCAAGAACCCCTGCAGCCCGTGCGGTGCCTGCAATCCGTGCGCGGCAAGCACCGGACATTCATCCAAATGCGTGGTCCCCAGGCTGGCCGGGTCAGCCGCCTGCAATCCGTGCGCAGCGAAAAACCCCTGCGCCGCGAAGGCCTGTAACCCATGTGCAGCCAAGAATCCCTGTGCTGCCAAGGCCTGCAATCCGTGCGCTGCAAAGAATCCCTGTGCCGCCAAGGCCTGCAATCCATGTGCTGCGAAAAACCCTTGCAATCCGTGCGGTGCATGCAGCCCGTGTGGCGCGGGTGAAGCCCCCGAGCTGACCGCCGCCGAGGCCAACGGCCTGTATGACTGCCTGAAAGGCGACATGTGGGCGGGTTATGCGAAGTCCGGTCTGACGTCGGCGGAGCGCTATCACGGCTGGGCCAATGTGGCGGCACGTCCCTACCCGTCGGCCACGCATGGCGGTCGGCTGGTCAACAACTACGTGAACGCCACCGGCGCCAGCAACTATGGCAGGTTCGAGGACGCCGGCCCGGCCAGGGTGGGAACCGTGCTGGCGAAAGACAGCTTTACCGTCAACGCCGCCGGAAAGGCCGGACCCGGCCCCCTGTTCCTGATGGAGAAGATGCCACAGGGCTTCAACGCCGATACGGCGGACTGGAACTATATCATCGTCATGCCGAACGGCGCGGTCGGCGGTGCGACGGGAGGCAAGAACAGCGCGAATGTGCAGTTCTGCCACGACTGCCATGTCGCCGTGTCGGATCAGGATCACATGTTCTTCCTGCCCGAAGAGTTCCGCGCCAAATAGCCTTGCCGGCGGCCATGTTCAGTCCGCATTCAGTTCCGCATGCGACAGGCTGCCTGATCAACAGACGGGGATGGTCGTACTAAGTGTCGATCATCCCCGATCCGTTTCCGGCACAGTCGGCAACGATGCGAAGAAAGGTAAGGAACCCGATGAACAAGAAAATTCTGACGATGGCGGCCATGGGCCTGGCGCTCGGTATCGGCACGGCGCATGCGGAGGGCGATCCGGCTGCGGGTGAAAAGGTCTTCAAGAAGTGCAAGATCTGCCACAAGGTCGAGGAAGGCAAGAACAGCCCGGTCGGCCCGAACCTCTATGGCATTTTCGGTCGCGAGGCCGGCAAGGGTGACTTCAAGCGCTATTCAACGGCCTTGAAGAACTCCGGCATCGTGTGGAACGAGGAAACGATCGCCGCCTATCTGAAGGATCCGAAAGGCTACATCCCGAAGAACAAGATGGCCTTCCCCGGCCTGAAGAAGGACAAGGACGTCGAGAATGTCATCGCCTATCTGAAGCAGGTCACCCAGTAGGCGGACAGATTGTTCAGTCACGCAGGGAGGCGGCGCGCGGGCGTCGCCTCTTTTCGTTTCGGGGAGCTCTCACTCCCGGACGAACAGAGCAGCCAGTTCGACGTCCGCGGCCCAGTAGAACTGATCGATGGGCCTGACCTCGACCAGCCGGTAGCCGCCGTCGACCAGCGTCCTGGCGTCCCGGGCAAAGCTGCCCGGCGCGCAGGAGACGTAGATCACCCTGCCCACCCGCGATACCGCCAGCTGTTCCGCCTGATCCTTCGCGCCAGCCGCAGGCGGGTCCAGCACGGCCAGGTCGAACCGCTTCAGTTCGTCGGCGCGCAACGGACGGCGAAACAGGTTGCGCTCTTCCACCCGCGCGTCGGCACCGGGCGTCGCATCGATGCCGGCCTTCAGTGCCGCAATCGCCTGCCGGTCGGAATCGACGGCCAGCGTCGCCTGCGTCAGCGGCAGGCTGCTGGTCAGCGTACCCACGCCGCAGAACAGATCGACCGCGGCCCTTGCGCCTTCGGACCAGTCCGCGATCAGCGTCCGCATGCAGATTTCGGCCTCCCCGTCCGCCTGCAGGAAGACACCCGGTGGCGGCACGACCCGCAACCGTGACCAGTCGAGATGCGGCGGGCGTCGTTCAATCACCGTGCGCGGCATGTCGCCGTCGACGATCGAGATTCGGGCGAGGTCGGTCGTCCGTGCGAAATCGGACAGGGTTTCATGTGTCGTCAGATCGTCGGCCAGCGGTCCGTCCAGCAACAGGTCGATCCCCCCGTCGGTGACATTCGCCTGCGCGCGCAGTTCCTGCCCGGGCTTCAGCAGGGCACCCACAACCCGTCGCAAGGGTTCGAGAAGGGCCTCCAGTTCCGGGCGCATCACGGGGCAGGGTCCGATATCGATCACCCGCTTGCCGCGGCGTTCGTGGAAACCCAGTGTCACGCGCCCCTTTGCAATGACGAGCGCCGTCAGCGCGACCCTGCGCCGGCGCCCCGCATCGCCTTCAAATCCCGCCGTAACCGGCACGTCGGTCAGCCCGCGCCGCTGCAGGGCCTCGACGATCAGTTCGCGTTTCCATGCGCTCAGAAACGCCGGCTTCAGATGCTGAACCGCACAGCCGCCGCAGGCTCCGAAATGCGGGCACGGTGCATCCGTGCGCGCGGGGCCGGCCTCCAGTACCGTCTCCAGAACCGCCCGGTTCGGCCCGCCCTTGCCGCGTTTCTTTTCAGGTGTCGCCGTCACCACGTCGCCCGGCGCCGTCAGCGCCACGAACCAGCGGTCGTCGTCCTTTTCGGCAATGCCATCACCGCCCTGCCCGATGGATTGGATGGTCATCTTCATGTCAGGCCTTCCATGCGGCGATCAGAAACTCACGATTGCCGTCACTACCCTGAACCGGGCTGTCGGTCACGCCCTGAACCCGCCAGCCCATCTCATCGGACAACCAGCACCCGATCGTCTCCGGCACGGCGTCGCGAATGATCGCATCCCGGACAATGCCTCCCTTGCCGACATGAGCGCGCCCGACTTCGAACTGCGGCTTGATCAGGGCGACCAGCCAGGCGGAAGGCGCGGCGCAGGACAGTGCGGCAGGCAGACCGACGGCAAGGCTGATGAAACTCAGGTCCGCGACAATGGCCGAAGGCGCGATGCCGATCAGACCGGCGGTGATGTCGCGTGCGTTGACCCCTTCGATGTTCGTCACGCGGGGGTCTGCCGTCAGGCGGGGATGCAACTGGCCGTGCCCCACATCGACGGCAACCGCGTGCCGGGCACCGCGTGCCAGCAGCACATCGGTAAACCCGCCCGTGGATGCGCCGACATCCAGCGCGTCCCGACCCTCGACCGGCAGTGCGAAGTGGTCCAGCGCGTGCGCCAGCTTCAGGCCGCCCCGGCTCACCCAGGGATGGTCGGCTTCCGTGAGAGTCAGCCGGGCATCGGCTGGCATCATCTGCCCAGGCTTGGTCACACCCGCGACCTTGCCGTCCAGGATCAGCGCGCGGGCGCGGGCGCGACTGGCGGCAAGACCGGCCTGTACCAGAAGCACGTCCGCGCGTTCGCGGTTCACCCCATCATGGTTTCCGGCAGCCATGTGATGATCGCCGGGAACATCACCAGACCGGCCACCGTCAGCACATCGGCAACGAAGAACGGGCCGATCCCGCGGAACACATCAGACAGCGGGATGTCAGGTCTGACGCCGTTCACGACATAGCAGTTCAGACCGATCGGCGGCGTCACGAGACATATCTCGACCATCTTCACGACGATGATGCCGAACCAGATCGATACCTGCGCGGTGCTTTCGAAGCCGAGCTCCGGCCCCAGCGCGATGACAGCCGGGTGTACGACCGGCAGGGTCAGCAACAGCATCCCGATGGCATCCATGAACATGCCCAGGACCGCGTAGGCGAGCAGAATGGTGATCATGATCAGCCACGGATCCAGCGGCAGGGACACGATCCAGTTGGCGAACGTGTCCGGCAGATTGGCAAACCCCAGGAAACGCACGAAGATCAGGACGCCCCAGATGATCGAGAAGATCATCACGGTCAGCTTGGCGGTTTCCAGCAGCGCTTCCTTCAGGCTTTCCCATTTCATGCCCCGCGACATGGCCATGACGAAGACCACGAAGGCCCCCAGCGCGCCGGCTTCGGTCGGTGTCGCAAGGCCGAAGTAGATACCGCCGATGATGATGGCGATGACCAGCATGATCGGGAAGGTGCCCGGGATCGTCTCGAACCGTTCCATCCAGGAAAATCCGGTGATGGGTCGGCCAAGGTCCGGATTGCGCCACGCCCGGAACACGATCAGCAGCGCGTAGATCACGGCGGAGAACAGTCCCGGCAGGAAACCGGCGAGCAACAGCGCGCCGACAGATTCCTCTACGATGATGGCGTAGAGCACGAGGATGGCGCTTGGCGGGATCAGCGATGCCAGCGTACCGCCGGCCGCAACCACACCGGCGGCAAGCCGACGGTCGTACCCGTTCTTCAGCATCTCCGGTATGGCGATGCGTGCGAACACAGCCGCCGTGGAGGTCGACGCACCCGAAACTGCGGCGAAACCGGCAGTCGCGAAGACACTGGCGACCGCCAGGCCGCCGGGCACCCAGCCGATCCAGCGGCGGGCAGCCTCGAAAACGGCCTTGGTGATGCCGGCATAGAAGGCAAGGAAGCCGATCAGGATGAACATGGGCAGCACGCTGAGCGGATAGGCGACTGCCTTCGAATGCGGCGTCTGTCCGGCAATGCCGCCGGCGACGTTGAACGCGCGCCACAGATCGAAGTTGGGCTTCACGTAGAAGATGGCGATCAGCCCGATGAAGCCGACCAGAGCGGTCGCGAAAACCACCCGCATGCCCAGTGCGATCAGGGCACCAAGGGCGATCATGCCGATCACACCGATTGTCAACGGATCCATGGATCAGGTCCCCTTCGGCTGGAAGCGGTCACTGCCGTCGTCCGATTCTTCGATGTCGTGGCGGGCGATTTCTTCAATGGTCATGATTGTCGGAACGGCAACCGGGTCCGCCTCGGGGCGTCCGACCAGCCGCGCGAAGCCGACGAGTTGCAGCAGCAACCTGAGCCAGAGCAGCGAGAAGGCGACCGTGACCAGCAGCTTTGACGGCCAGACCGGCAATTGCACATCGATGGTGGAATCGCCGCTGTCGTAAGACCGCTGGAAATGCGTGAAGCTGTAATAGACAAGCACCGCGACGACGAAAAGCGAGAACAGGATTGCCAGAAACTCGGCGATCCAGAGCATGCGCGGCGACAGCCCCCGCAGCGCCAGATCCATGCGTACGTGCCCGCCCATGCGCTGGCAGTAGGCAATACCCAGAAAGGCGAAGATCGCGATCGCCTGTTCCATCACGTCGATGTAGCCGGGGATCGAGAACCACAGGCCGGGGTCGATACCGAATTCAGCGACCAGCCCGCCGTTGATCCAGATCAGGATGCGGCCCAGCACCTGGGCAACGCCAAGGAACATCAGGCCGAAGATCGAGAAGGCCGCGACCAGATTGAAAACGGTCTCGATACGAAAGAGCCAGCGATCTGTCGTTGCCAGACCACCAGCTTCTGAGGTGTCAGTCATGTGTACCCGGGTTCCAGATGAAGAAATGGTGGAGGCGGATGTCCGCCCCCACCTTCAGACTTCACGAGCCGTTGCGTGCCTTCTCGGCTTCCGCCAGCAGAAAATCGAGCAGTTCCTGCGTCGGCAGACGATCCGCATACAGATCGACAAAGCCTTCTTTCCAGATCGGCTTGCCGATTTCGTCGCGGAACGTGGCCAGTTCCTCTTCGGAGAACCGGATTTCCTGCATCACGGAGGCAAACAGCGGCAGATTGATCTTGTCGGCCGCCAGATAGGCTTCCTTCTGCTTCTCGTAGACGCTGTCCTTCAGCTCCAGCAGCAGATCCTTGTACTGCTGCGGCAGCGCGTTCCAGGCATCCAGGTTGAAGACCGTCGGGCAGTCCGCCGTACCGGGCTGGAAGTTGCCCGTGTACCAGTCGGCAACCTCATGCACCTTGTAGGCGGCATGCGCGTAGGTGAAGGGGAAGGAAACCGCATCCACCGTGCCGCGTTCCAGCAGCGTGTAGACTTCGGTCGCCGGTACGGTCTGCAGGGTGGCACCCAGCTTCTCCATCGCGATGGCGACACCGCCACCGGCACGTACCTTCATGCCCTTCCAGGCGGCCAGGTCGCGCGGCGGCTCGCCACGGCCCAGGAATTCGTACTGCGGCAGCACGCCGGCCATGTAGATCATGGCGTTCATGCCGGCCATTTCCTTCTTCACGGCCGGATGCTGGTAGTAGGCGTCCGAAGCCTTGATGCGGACATTCCAGTCACCGATCGGCAGGAACGGCAGCGAGAAGATCATCGCTGACGGGGTCCGGTCGGGGCTGTAGAAGTTGCAGAAGTTGGCCGCTTCGAAGGCACCGATCTCGATACCGTCGAGATTCTCCTTCGGCTTGGACAGGCCGCCGTAGTTCAGCTTGTAAGTGAACTTGCCGCCGGTGCGCTCGGCGAGTTGCTCCGCCAGATGCTCAAGACCTGCGGTGAACGCGCGGGGCTTGCCCCAGAGCGAGTGATTCCAGGTCACGGCGGGGCCGTCGACCATCTTGGCATGCGAACCGGCCTGCGCCGTGGTCGCGAATGCAAGAGCCGCAGCAGCAATCGCCGCGCCCCTGAGAGCGTTGTGAAGCATCGATATCCTCCCTGATATACTCAAAACTTGTGTTGTTATTGACCGGACCATAGCCGGGCCGGAGGCCGCAATCAATTCGGTTCTGCGGTGACGCCGTCGCGGATCAGTCCATCGATCTCTGCATCGTTCAACCCGACCTGCCTGAGATACAGACGGCTGTGTGCACCTTTCTGCGGCGGCGGCGTCGGATCGGTCACCTGCGCCTCGCGCCCGGTGAAGTTGAAGCCCGGTCCCAGCACATCGATCGGACGGTCCAGCCCAGGCACATCGGGGAGATGGTGCAGCACGCCTCTTTCCCGGACATGCGGATGCGCGGTGATCTCCTCGACATCGCGGAGCTTTCCGGCCGGTACGCTGGATGGCGCCAGCAGCGCCTCCCATTCCAGCGCGGTTCGTGTGGCGAAGACGTCGTCCAGCATCTGCTGGACCCGTTCGGTCACCTCCGCCCTGCCCGCCCAGGGAAAAATATCGGGGCTGTCGATCAGATCCGCGCGCCCGATCACGTGCAGCAGGCTGTTGGCCTGTTTCGGTGTATTGGCCGCCACCACCAGCGTGCCGTCGGCGGTCTCGAACATGCCCGAAAACGGGCTGCCGGACGCCGCCTGCCGCCCGGTCTTCACCTGACGCCGCTGGCTGGCGAGCCACGGCCCGACGACCGGACCCATGATCATCAGCGCCGAATCGAGCATGGCGACATCGACATACTGACCGCCGCCGCCCGCCTTGCGCCCGTACAGCGCCGAGGACAGCGCGAAGGCCGCCACCAGCCCGGCCACATAGTCGATCACCGGCCAGCCGACGCGCGTCGCGCCGTGCGCGTCGTCGCCCTGAACCGCCATCATGCCGGAAATGCCCTGCACGAAGTGATCGTAGGCGGGAATGTCACGCAGCGGACCCGACTGGCCGAAACCGGAAAGCGACAGATAGACGAGATCGTCCCGGTCCTGTCGCAGATCGTCGTACCCGAGCCCCAGTTTCGCCATCGTGCCAGGCCGGTAGTTTTCGATCACGGCATCGCTGGTGGCCGCCAGCTTGCGGAAGATCGCCTGCCCGCGCACATCCTTCAGGTCCAGCGCGACCGAATGCTTGTTGGCGTTCTGGATCAGGAAGGCGTCGGCCATCCCGGCGGCCTTCTGCGCCGGATCGGGGGATGCATAGCGAATGAAATCCAGCGGCTGCACGGCTTCGACGCGGACGATTTCAGCGCCCAGCCAGCCCATCTGATAGGTGCAGAACGGTCCCGCGAACACATGCGTCGCATCCAGGATGCGCACGCCGTCGAAGGGTTTCACGACGCCTTCTCCATCGGCACCCACAGCAGCATCCATTCGGCATAGGCGACGGGATCGGGTTTGCCTTCCTGCTCGAACCGGTTGCCGGTCTTGACCATCAGACGGCCGCCCGACCGCCAGGTCGCGTCCAGGATCGTGATCCGATCGCGCACGCGGACATCGTCGCCGACGACCAGCGGCGCCAGATAGCGCACCTTCTCGAAGCCGTAGTTCAGGCCGAAGGCCGCATCGGCCGGGCGCATCCGCACATTGTCCAGAAAATGTGACAGCAGGCTGGTGACCAGAAAGCCGTGCGCCAGTGTGCCACCATAGGGCCCATCACGCACGGCGCGTTCCGGGTCCAGATGCAGCCAGTGCCTGTGTTCGGTCGCGACGCCGAACATGGTCACCCGTTCCTGATCGATGGTGACCCAGTCGCTGACCCCGAACTCCTTGCCCACAAGATTCGTGAAGTCGGCAATCGTATGCGATCCCCGCTCCGGATCGGTTGCCGTTTCGGAAACTTCCATGCGCGTCCCTCCCCGGACATGCGATATCGATTGTTCCGGCATCGGATTTCTTGCCCGAGCGGAAAACAGAATTGCCTCGTGCTGTGATCATAGTGCGCTACCGTCATGTCCGTCTTCAATGATCGTATCGAGGTCGGCCTTGACCCCCGCAGAACGCAAGCGCGCAGCCCTTCTTTCAGGGCCCATCTGGCCACCGCTGGTGCGGATGGCGGTCCCGACGACCATCGCCATGCTGATTTCGATGATGATGAGCGTTGTCGAGACCTGGTATCTGGGCCGCATCGGCACCGTGGAACTGGCGGGCGTCGCGCTGGTGTTTCCGATCTACATGCTGACCATGATGCTGGCCGCCGGCTCCGTCGGCGGCGCGGCCAGCGGGGCGACGGCCAACGCGGTCGGGGCCGGCGATCAAGCGCGGGCCGAGATGATCCTGCGCGCCAGCATACGTATTGCCGTCGTGGCCGGCCTGCTGATGGGGCTGCTGTTCTGGCTGGTCGGACCGGCCTTCTATGGCCTGCTGGGCGGCGAGGGCGCGGTGCTCGAAGCGGCGCTCAGCTATTCCAACATCCTGATGGCCGGCCTGGTGCTGATGTGGCTGTTCAACATGATCTCCGGCATCCTTCGGGGCGCGGGTGACATGGTGACACCGGCCCTGCTGCAGGCGCTCGTCTCGCTGAGTCATCTGGGATTCTGCTGGCTGTACATCATTCATTTCGACATGGGTATCGAAGGTGCCGCCTTCGCCATGATCAGTGCCTTCGGGGTCGGCACCGCGGGCCTGCTGATGATCTTTCTGACCGGACGCGGCCCCATCGCCTATCGCGCCGGGCCGGTCAGCCGGGCCCTGCTGATGCCGCTGCTGAAGTTGGGATCTCTGGCCGGCATCCAGGCGGTGATGACGATCCTGACGACCCTGCTGGTGACCGGGCTGGTCGGACAACTCGGCGCGGCCTGGCTGGCCGGTTACGGCGTCAGCGCGCGTCTGGAATTCCTGATGATCCCGATCATCTTCGGCGTCGGTGCCGCGCTGATCGCCATCGCGGGCGCCAACCGTGGCGCGGGTCAGCAGGCGCGTGCCGCCAGCATCGCCTGGCGCGGCACGGCAGCAACCACCTGCCTGGTCGGCATCATAGGTCTGCTGAACGCGGCGTTCCCGGAAGCCTGGGCATCACAGTTCACCGACGATCCGGAGGTGATCGCCGCCTCGGCGGTCTACATGCGGCAGGTCGCGCCCTTCTATGCGTTCTTCGCACTCGGGCTGACGCTCTATTTCGCCAGTCAGGCGATGCAGACACTGGGCGTGCCCGTCTTCGGCTCACTGCTGCGACTGCTGGTTATCGCGGGTGGCGGCGCGCTGTTGTGGTCGATCGATGCCGCAACGCCCCAGAACCTGTTCATCGCGGTCGCCGCGGGCATGTGTGCCTATGGCGTCGTGGTCGCGCTGGGGCTGCGGTTCATCTCGTGGCGGCCCGTGCTTCAGCCCGCCTGAGCAGCCAGCCTTTTCCCGCGCCAGTCGTCGTACAGACCGACCGCAAGGAACAGGCCGAACGTCACCACCGCCATGCCTGCGATCTGCGACAGGTCGGGTTGCTCGCCCAGCAGCGGCGCGCCGATCAGGATCGAGAGTGCGGGCACCAGCGACGGAAACACCGCCGCCCGTGCGGGTCCGATCCGCGACACGGTAATCAGGAACAGCAGGGTCGCCAGAAAACCGTTCAGCACGCCCTGCCCGAAGAACTGCATGCCTATGTCGGCCCAGCCGTGAACCGCGATCAGGTCACCATAGTCTGTCGTCGCGACGTGGAACGGCACCAGGGCGAGCGCGCCCAGCACGGACACCACCGCCGTACCGCGCACCGCATCGATCTGCCAGACACGCAGCAGCACGGTGAACACGGCCCAGCACGACGGGGCCGCCACCACCAGAAGATCGCCGATCAGGACATCGCGGTTGAAGGTGACCAGGAAGGCCGCACCCGCGATCAGGATCAGCCCCGATCCGATCAGCAGCAGACCGACCGTCCGCGCCGCGCTCAGGCGTTCCTTCAGGAACAGGATGGACAGCAATGTGGTCATCAGGGTCAGCGTCGCCGGGGCGATCACGCCGCCATGCGAGACCGTGGTCAGGCGCAGCCCTGAACTCAGCAACAGCGCGAAGGCCGGCCCGGCGAAAAGGGTCAGCATGATACCGCGCGCCCAGCCGACGCCGCCAAGGTCACGCACCCCCACCTTCAGCAAAACCGGCAGAAGGATCAGGCCGGCGGGCCAGTAGCGGGCGACGGCCATATCCAGCGGCCGATAGTCCGACGTCATGCCATAGCGCACGATGACGATGTAGCCAGCCCAGATGGATGCCGTGACAAGCCCCAGCAAGACGCCGGTGCCGAGGCTGCCGCGGTTGCCGTAGGTGCCCTGGGGGCTGGGCGTCGCGTCGGTCAGCGGATCAGTTTCTGCACGAAATCATCGCCCAGTCCGACCGACCGGCAGTGGTTCCGGTACTTGTCCAGACGCGTGAACACATCCTCGAAACCGGTCTGCTGGCCGTTCTCGTCGACATAGAGGATCGGTCCGAAGTTGTGGAACAGCACCGTCATGTGACCGGCCTCGCCCTTGGCGAACAGCGTGTGCGTCTCGCCCGCGGGTTCGTAGATGAAGGTGCCGGGCCGGGCGATCCAGTCGTGTTCGACATAGCCCCAGGTCCCCTCCAGCGTGTAGCCGGTGACAGGCGCCGGATGCCGGTGGCGGCTGATGACGCCCTCACCCTTCGCCTTCAGGATGTTGACCCACATGCCCTGCAGCACGTTGAAGAACAGCGGGCGGATCCAGATGTTTTCGCCGCCCGACATCCACTGCCGCTCATCGTCGAAATCGACATCCTCGACCAGTTCCGGTGCCGCGTCCGGCGGCAGGGCCACCGACAGTCTGCTCATCTCGTTCATATCGTCTCTCCCCGTTTCCTCTCCGTGGTGGCGCGTATCAGTATCCCATCGCGCAGCCGTCCTTGCGCGGGTCGGATCCGGCAGCCAGCGTGCCGTTCGCATGGTCGATGCGGATCGCCTGCGCACCGCCCCAGGGCATCTCCGGCTCGTTCACCGGATGCCCCAGATCGGCCAGCCCCTGACGGACGGCATCGGGGACGGAGCGCTCGACATCCAGTTTGCCGCCGACATGGAAGGTGCGCGGACAGTCGATGGCTTCCTGCACGTCCATGCCGTAGTCGAAGATGTTGGTCAGCAGGTGCGCATGGCCGACCGGCTGATAGCCGCCGCCCATCACGCCGAAGCTGAGCTCGCAACGTCCGTCGCCCCCCAGCACCATCCCCGGAATGATGGTGTGCAGCGGACGCTTGTGCGGCGCGACGCAGTTGGGGTGGTCCTTGTCGACCACGAAACCCGCCCCGCGGTTCTGCAGCAGCACGCCCGATTTCGGCGCGGTCTTGCAGGATCCGAACGAGAAATACAGCGAGTTGATGAAGGATACCGCGTTCAGATCCCTGTCCACGACGGTCAGATAGACCGTGTCGCGATAGATCGGGCCGGTCGTCTTCGCCGGATCGGCCATCGCCTTGCTGAGCGAGATCCGGTCGCGCAGTTCGGATGCGAGTTCGTCCGAGAGCAGGTAATCGACCGGCACATCGGCCTGACGCGGATCGGCCACATGCTTGTCCCGTTCGGCAAAGGCGAGCCGGGTCGCCTCGGCCTCGATGTGCAGCCGCTCCACGCTGACCGGATCGTAGGCATTCAGATCGAAGCCTTTCAGGATGTTCAGCATCAGCAGCGCGGTGATCCCCTGCCCGTTCGGCGGAATCTCCATCACGCTGCGGCCCGCATACTCGCTGCTGATCGGATCGACGTATTCGCACTTCTGCGCGGCGAAATCGTCGATCGTGTGGACGGCATCGATCGAGTTCAGATAGCTGACGATATCCGAGACGACATCGCCTTCGTAGAATCCGGCGCGCCCCTTTTCGGCGATCTTCTTCAGCGTGCCGGCAAGTTCCGGCGACTTCCACACAGACCCGACGGCAGGGCTCTGGCCATTGTTCAGATATTGTGCCGCGGAATTGGCGTCGCCGCTCAGGCGGTCAATGTTGCGCGACCAGTCCACCGACACGCGCGGCGTGATGGCGAAGCCGTTCTCGGCATAGCTGATCGCGCGCTGCAGCACGCGATCGATGCCCATCGTGCCGTGATCGTCCAGCAGGCGGCACCACGCGTCGACGGCACCGGGCACGGTGATCGAATGGGGGCTTTCGAGACCAATCTGGGTGATGTTCTGATCCAGCAGGTGGTCCGCCGTCAGCTTGCCCGGCGCATGGCCCGACCCGTTCAGCCCGATGACCGGCCCCTGCCCGCCCTTCTGCAGCAGCACGAAGCAGTCGCCGCCGATGCCGGTGGACATGGGCTCGACCACACACTGTACCGCACAGGCCGCGACCGCCGCGTCGATGGCGTTGCCGCCCGCCTGCAGGATTTCCATCGCCGCAAGGGTCGAAAACGGATGACTGGTCGCGGCGGCACCATTGGTCGCGTGGACGACCGAACGGCCGGGCTGTTGCAGATCGCGCATGGACAAAAGCTCCCCAGGAAAACGAGTTCGTTTCCTATCACGTCGGGGACACGTCGGGGAAGCGCCGGTTCAGTCGCGCGGGCCTGCGCTGCGTCCCGGGCGCCAGTGTTCCAGCGCGCGATTCAGTTCGGCTTCATTGATGGGCTTGGCCAGATAGTCGTCCATCCCCGCATCCAGACACATCTGCTTGTCCTCGGCCATCGCGTTGGCCGTCAGGGCGATGATCGGCAGATCAAGTTCGCCGGCCCGGATCTCCCTGATCTTCCGGGTGGCCTCCAGACCGTCGACTTCGGGCATGTGGATGTCCATCAGGACCAGATCGAACTCGTCCTTTTCGGCGGCTTCTATGGCCTCGGCACCATTGACCACCGGGGTCACCTGATGGCCCTGCTTGCCCAGCAGCGCCAGCGCCAGCATCTGGTTGATCTCATTGTCTTCGGCCAGCAGGATCCGGAGGGGCCCTTCGGAAGCCTTGGCGGACGGCTGACCCGGACTCGGCACAGCCTCCGGCGCATCCGGTTCGATCTCGACTTCCGGCGCACTCACGATCTGGCGCTGCAGCGACAGGCGGCGGATCGGCTTGATCAGATAGGCGTCATAACCGGCATCCTTCAGGTCGTCGGTCTCGCCGCGCCGGGCGGCCGGGACCGAAACCACGAGGCGCGTGTCCGCGACTTTCTCGTCCGCCCGGACCCGCTCAACGAATTCATGGACCGGGATGTCTTCAAGCCCGCCGTCATACAGCACGGCGGTGTAGGGCGTACCGCTGGCCGCCGCACCGGTCAGCTTGGCCAGTGCCTCGGCACCGGTCTTGGCCACGTCTGCAATGCCCCCGGAATCGATGATGTGATCGCTCAGAACCCATCTCGAAATATGGTTTGCGTCGGCGATCAGCACGCGGGCATCCGTCAGCCGCGCGACAGGTGTGCTCTCCACCGCGCCCCGGGCATGTTTCAGCTTCACCTCGAACCAGAACGTGCTGCCCTTGCCGGTTTCCGAAATGATGCCGATCTCGCCATCCATCTTCTCGACGATGCGCCGGGTGATGGCCAGACCCAGACCCGTGCCGCCGTAGCGGCGGGAGACCGACGAATCGACCTGCGTGAACTCCTCGAACAGGGCACGCTGCTTGTCCTCCGGCACACCGATGCCGCTGTCGATCACCTCGACGCGCAGCTTCGCCATGCCGTCCTCGTCGCCCAGCATGCGCATGGCGATCACGACGCCGCCCTCGTGGGTGAACTTCACGGCGTTGCCGACCAGATTGACCAGCGCCTGACGCAACCGGCCCGGATCGCCGATCAGATTGCGCGGCACCGCCGGATCGATCTGGGTCGCCAGTTCGATTCCCCGCTCATAGGCGCGCGGGGCCAGCAGTTCCGCAATCCGCTCGGCCAGATTGGCGACATCCACGTCGATCTCTTCCAGTTCAAGGAAACCGGCTTCGATCTTCGAGAAATCCAGAATGTCATTGATCAGCGTGAGCAGCGACTGCCCGGACTCCTGCACCGCCTCGGCATAGTTCTTCTGCTCGGCCGTCAGCTTGGTATCCAGCAGCAGGCTGGTCATGCCGATGACGCCGTTCATGGGCGTGCGGATCTCGTGGCTCATGGTGGCGAGGAAGCCGGACTTGGCGCGATTCGCGGCCTCGGCCAGATCGCGCGCTTCCTCCAGTTCCTGTTCCTGCACCTTGCGATCGGTGATGTCCCGGCCGACGCGCTGAATCTCCTGGATGCGGCCGTCCGGATCCCGAAGTGCCACATCCTCCCACGATATCCAGCGATAGCCGTTGTCGGTCATGACGCGCTGGTCATAGACCGCGCGGTAGGGCGGCTGAAGCACCCGCTCCATGTCGAAACCCTCGGCCCCCTCGTCATCGGCGACCCGGGGCGAGAACACCTGCCCCACGGTGGCATCCCCGCCCAGCCCGAACGTGCGCGTCAGCGCCTCGTTGGCGAAGGTCAGCCGGCCCTGTGTATCCAGCCGCAGGATCAGGTCATGCTGGGTTTCGACCAGACCGCGATAGCGTTCCTCGTTCGCACGCAGCGTCGAGTTCATGTCGTTCAGCGCCTCGACAGTCTCCGACAGGCGATCGGCCATCTCGCCCATGCGGCGGGCCTGGACGTTCAGACGCATGTATTTCCGCCGGGCGTCCTCGATCAGGATGCCCATGATCAGGACCACCGTGATGACCAGCGCGCTGATGGACTTGGGACCGAGCGTGATTTCGGCTTCCCCGGCGAAGAGATCAGCATTGAATATCCACAGAATGACGCCAATACCAGCCACCGCCAGCAGCGGCGCGAAGTATCGCAACCGCCCCAACGAATGCCGTTGTCGCGTCCTTTCTGGTCCGATATCGATCACCCAATTCTCCGGTGACTAGAGCGTCCTGTTGAACAGTTGGACCGCAACGATTCAACCGAACGCAACGCGCTGCGGCTTCTGCCTGTCTTGAAACGCAACACGATGTGTCCGCAAAACCGCGTTCCGTTCCGGTCCGAATGGCAGAACCGTTTCATTTCGCCACCCGTCCGGCGGGCGACACGCCCGACCACGACCGCCCCTGCAATATTCATGCACTACATTGATAAATGATATGTAACTGCATGCAAACTGGCGAAAATGCCCGCGATCACAGGCGGCTCAGTTGACCGCGCCCCGGCGGCGGTAGGTCAGCGCCTCGGCGATGTGACCACGCTTCACTCCCTGGGAGCCGGCAAGGTCCGCGATCGTGCGCGCGACCCGGATCACACGGGTGTAGCCGCGCGCCGAAAGTTTCAGCCGGTCCGCCGCGTCGGTCAGCAGCGCCTGCGCTTCGGGCTCCGGCGTCGCGACCCGCAGCAGGGCCTCCCCATCGACCTCGGCGTTGGTGCGTCCGGCCATGTCCAGACGATCTGCACGTCCGGCCTGAATCCGCCGGGCGTCGGCGACCCGCGCCGCAACGGCTTCCGAGCCTTCGGCGGCGGGCGGCAGCGACAGGTCTGCGGCCGAAACGGCGGGCACATCGATCACCAGATCGATACGGTCGATCAGGGGTCCGGAAATCTTCGCCTGATAGTCGGCGGCGCAGCGCGGCGCGCGGCTGCAGGCACGTTCGGGATCGTCCAGATGACCGCAGCGGCACGGGTTCATCGCTGCGACAAGCTGCACCCGTGCCGGGTAGGTGACATGCGCGTTGGCCCGCGCCACGACGGCCTCGGCGGTTTCCAGCGGCTGCCGCAGCGCCTCCAGCGCCGGACGCGGAAACTCTGGCAGTTCGTCCAGGAACAGCACCCCGCGATGGGCCAGCGATATCTCTCCCGGTCGAACCTTCAGCCCGCCGCCGACCAGCGCGGGCGTCGAGGTCGAATGGTGCGGGTTGCGGAACGGCCGCCGCCGGCTGAGCTGTCCCCCGGTCAGTTCACCGGCCAGACTGCGGATCATCGAGACTTCCAGCGCTTCGGCGGGTTCCAGCGGCGGCAGCAGACCGGGCAGCCGCGCCGCCAGCATCGACTTGCCCGAGCCCGGCGGTCCCATCATCAGCAGGTTGTGCCCCCCGGCGGCTGCGATCTCCAGCGCCCGCTTGGCGCTTTCCTGCCCCTTTATGTCGCGCAGGTCGGGGCCGCCCGCATCCGTATCGACCGGGCCGGGCTGCGGGGACTGCAGGATCTGGGAGCCCTTGAAATGATTGACGATCGCCAGCAGGTCGCGCGCGGCAACGATATCGATATCGCCGGCCCACGCGGCCTCGCCGCCGCACTCTGCCGGACAGATCAGACCCATGCCCTTCTCGGCGGCTGCAACGCCCGCAGGCAGGACACCGGCAACGGGCGCGATCTGCCCGTCCAGCGCCAGTTCGCCAAGCGCCACGAACCGGGCCATCTCCTCACGCGGCAGCACATCCATCGCGGTCAGCAACGACAACGCAATGGGCAGATCGTAGTGACTGCCTTCCTTGGGCAGGTCGGCGGGCGACAGGTTGACCGTGATCCGCTTCGGCGGCAGGCCCAGGCCGATGGCGTCCAGCGCCGAACGGACCCGCTCCCGGCTCTCGGCAACGGCCTTGTCCGGCAGGCCGACGATGGTGAATGCGGCCATCTGCGGGGAAATCTGGACCTGCACATCGACGTGCCGGGCGCGAAATCCCTGAAAGGAAACTGTGGCGATACGGGCAACCATGATGGCCGCACATTAGCCCCGGAATTGCCGGAACGTAAACAGAACTTTTGCAGAGCCCACATTCAGGCGCAATTGCGCCTCATGCCCGCAGCGCCGAACCAGTCATACGCTTCGCCAGGTTCATCGAAAATCCGGTAGATCACGTTTGCCTGTTCGTTCTCGGCAACAGCTTCGTAGAGCCGCATCAGCAGGCGCTTGCTCTGGTCGCCCACGACAATCGCCGTATGGGGCGTACGGCGCGCGTCGGCGAAGTCGGATGCGCGGCGTGCAAGCTCGCGCATGTCCTCCAGCGTGATCGCGTTCATTTCCGCCTGCCGCAGATCCCAGAGCACGTACCTGGAGGGGGTCTGACGGAAATGCGCCGACGCCACGTCGATCAGTTCGGCAGCCTCCGGCATCCCGGTGACCCTGAAAACGACCAGATCGGATATCGGATCCTGGTGGACATTCACATCAGCCATACGTGCCCTCCCTTTCCGAACGGTTGCACAATTCCTTTGTGATACAATCAGAAAAAACGGGCGCTTGCCAGAGCCAACAACCGTCTGACTGCCATGATCAAATGGTGGTTCTGATGCGGCAGGAATCCGGTCGCACGGTCAGGGAACGACCGCACATGAGCCGGGATCAGCTCCCGCGTTCCTGATCGATCCATTCGACGGCGTCTTCCAGAGTCCCGAATATCCGATAGATCACCGGGGTCCCCGTGGATTCCGCCAGCGCCTCGTAGAGACGCACCAATGCGCGCTTTCCATCGTCATCGACAACCAGCGCGGTGCGGGGATCGGGCCGCGATTTCGAGACATCGGCCGAGCGCCTGGACAGCGCGTGCATGTTGTCCAGCCGTATGGAGCTCAGGTCCGCCTTGCGCAGATCCCAGATCGAACAGGAAGTCGCGTGATTCAGAAAATGGGCATCGCCGGCGGCGATGAAATCCTCGATCGTCAGCAACCCGATTGCGGTGAAGATGACCAGCTCGCGCGCGGCATCGTACTGGATGTTGACCGTTGACATTCTACAGGGACGGCTCCGTTCGATCCTGCCTGCTGATGGATACCGGGACGAAACTGAAGCTTTGGCAGGGGCATTTCAATACCTCAGTTCCGCGAGCGGACATTGCCGTCGCGTCCGTCTATGCTTGACGCGAATCCAATTGTCAGGAGCCTGTCCATCCATGTCCGAATCGCTCGTTCTCACCGACATTGACGCGCGCGGCGTCGCAACCGTGACCATCAACCGCCCGGCGGTGAACAACGCCTACAACAGCGAAATGATCAAGGGCCTGCTTGACGCTTTCGGCACACTGGCAGGCGACGATCGGGTGCGTCTGGTGCTGATCAGGGGCAACGGAAAACACTTCCAGGCCGGCGCCGACCTGAAATGGATTCTCGCCTGCCGGGACAGACCTGTCGCGGCGAACGTCGAGGTGTCGATGGACACCACCAACGCGGTGCGCGGTCTGGACGCTTTCCCCAGGCCGGTGATCTCGCTGGTGCACGGCGGGTGCTTCGGCGGCGGTACCGGCATCGTCGCGGCCTCTGATATCGTCATCGCCTCGGAGGACGCCATCTTCTCCATCACCGAGGCGCGCTGGGGTCTGATGGCCGGACCGATCATCCCGCAGCTTGTCGCCCGCATGGGCGCGAAGAACGTGCGTCGCTACGCCCTGACCTGCGAACGGTTCAGCGCGGCCAAGGCCCTGGAACTCGGGCTGGTCGACGAGGTCTGCGCCACCGGCGATCTGGATGCCACCGTGGCGCCGATGGTAGAGAACCTGCTGCACTGCCCGCCCGATGCGCTGGCCCAGACCAAGGCGCGCATCCGCCAGTTCGGCAACCTGCTGATCGATGACGATCTGGCGCACGACCTGGCCAACGAGCACGCGATGAAGCGCCTGACCGACGAGGCCGGCGAAGGCCTCGTCAGCTTTGTCGAGAAGCGCAAGCCGAGCTGGTATCCGGCGGCCTAGATGTTCAGCCCGGCTTCGGCACGCCCAGCATCAGGCTGCGATTTGCGCGGATCATGTTGCGGATTTCGCGCACATAGGCCTGGCCGCGTTCGGAATAGCGCGTTAGGCCACCGGCCAGACGGTTCGCATCCAGCCTGCGGCCGGCCAGACGCATCTTTGCGCGCAGTTTCCTGAGCGACGCATAGGCACCGACGGTGTTGATCGCGTGCAGATAGGCGCGAACGGAGGCGTTCACATTGGCATAGGCCGCCACCTCGTGGGTCTTGCCGACGGCGCGCCGTGCCGGAATGATCCCGCAGCCGGGCCGGAAACACCACATGCCGAAGATGTTGTTGCCCTGCCGCGCGAAGCGGGACTGGCCCCAGCTCGACTCGTTGGCCGCCTGCGCCAGCATCAGGGTCAGCGGCACGATATCGACCCGCGCCAGCAGCGCATCCCATTCGGTCCCCGTCCAGTCGATCCGATAGGTCCGCGCGACATCGGCGACCCACGCCGGCGTCTCGTCCGCCGCATGGGCCAGCAGCAGCTTCGCGCGCAGTTCGGCAATGCGGCCGTTCTCCTGGCGGATGACCGGGCGCAGCGTGTCGAAGAAGGTCTGCTTCTTCTCCAGCGTCGGCGTCTTCGGTGCGACAGCCATCTCCCGCCCCTTCACGATCGGCGCGGGCAGAAAATGCTTCGGGACCCAGCCGGCAGGCGGACGGCCCACATCATCCAGATCGTCAACCAGCGCAGGACTCTCGGGCGGATGATAGTGCCGCCAAGCGCTGAACCCCGTTGCCGCGAGGACGAACAGGGCCAGCAGCACGAGTTGGAAACGTTGGCTCATGGTGAGACGATGATGTGTCAGGCTGCCGCGTGCAAGAGGTGCCTAATACGCGTATTCGCTGAACACGCGGCTGACGTCGCCGTTCCACGGGCCGTGATACTTCTCCAGCAACTCGTCGGCCATGGAGCGGTTTTCGTCGACCATGTGGCGCAGGGTGCCGAGGAAATGCCGTTCGTCCTGGCCCATGCCGTCGATCTTCGCGCGGGCGGCAAGGCCCCTGTCGGCGATGGTGAGCATGTCGGCGGCGACGTCCCGGACGGTGCGGCCATCGGGCGTCGGGGTGGCAAAGCCCTGCTCCGGCACGGCATTGCGCAGGGCATCGACATCTGTGGCGCGCCATCCGCGGATCAGGTCCAGTGCCGCGTTCTGCGCCATCTGGTCGTACAGCAGCCCGACCCAGAGCGCCGGCAGCGCGCAGATCCGCGCCCAGGGGCCGCCATCGGCGCCACGCATCTCCAGGAATTTCTTCATCCGCACTTCGGTGAAGATGGTCGTCAGGTGATTGTCCCAGTCCTTCAGGGTCGGCTTGTGACCGGGATAGCCGGGCAGCCTGCCGTCCAGAAAATCGCGGAACGACTGGCCGGACGTGTCGATATAGCCCTGATCGTCCCGGTGGACGAAATACATCGGCACATCAAGGGCGTAGTCCACATAATGCTCGAAGCCGAACCCGTCCTCGAAGACGAACGGCAGGTTGCCACAGCGATCCGGATCGGTATCGGTCCAGACGTCGGAGCGCAGGCTGAGCTTGCCGCTCGGCTTGCCTTCCCTGAACGGCGAGTTCGCGAACAGCGCGGTGGCGATCGGCTGCAACGCCATGCCGATGCGGAACTTCTCGACCATGTCGGCCTCGGAGCCGAAGTCGAGGTTCACCTGCACGGTGCAGGTGCGGAACATCATGTCCAGGCCCTTGCCCCCCTTGGTCGGCATGTAGGCCTTCATGATGTCGTAGCGGGGCTTGGGCATCATGTCGAAATCGGCGCGCGTGGCAGTCGGGTGAAAGCCCAGCCCGATGAAGCCGACACCGATCTCGGCGGCAACCTCTTTCACCTGCGCCAGATGGGTGTTCACCTCGGAACAGGTCTCGTGCAGCGTATGCAGCGGCGCGCCCGACAGTTCGAACTGTCCGCCGGGTTCCAGGCTGATCGCCTGCCCGTCCATGGCCATGGCGATCGTGTTGCCCTTTTCCTGAAGGGGCTGCCAGCCGAAACGCTTCAGGCCTTCGAACATGGCGTGCACGCCGGACGGGCCGGCATAGGGGATGGGCTGCAGGGTCTTCAGATCGAAGCCGAACTTCTCGTGTTCGGTCCCGATGCGCCAGGTGTCGCGGGGCTTGGCACCGGATTCGATATAGGCGACCAGCTGGTCACGGCTCTCGACGATGGTCGATGAGAGGGCGCGCCCCTCCGCCGAGTCGATCATGGTCGACATTCCGTTGCTCCGTATTTCCTCACCCTGAGGGCCCGAACCTAGGGCGGATTCGAGCAAAAGGGAATCATTCGAAACCACCATCACCATTGCGCCAGTCGCCGAGGTGCGCCTGCCAGAGCGCGAGCGCGGCAAACGCGGCGGTATCCGCCCGCAGCAGCCGCGGTCCCAAACTGACCGGCACCGATTGCGGCAGCGCGCGGATCATCTGCTGCTCGGACGGGGAGAACCCGCCCTCGGGCCCGATCAGCACGGCCCACCTGCCACCCGGGCAGCACTGCGCGAGCGCCTCGGCGATGGGGGCGGCGTTTGCGCGCTCGTCGGCAAACAGCAATTGCCGGTCCTCCGGCCAGGCCGCGATCACGGTTTCGAGTTTCTGCGGTTCGTGAACGGTCGGCAGTGTCAGCCGCTCGCACTGCTCCGCCGCCTCGCGCGCATTCGCGGCCAGGCGTTCGGTGTTCACGCGACCGACCACCGTGCGTTCGGTCAGGACGGGCCGGATTTCCGATGCGCCGAGTTCACCCGCCTTCTCGGCGATCGTGTCCACCCGCTTGCCCTTGATCGGCGCGAACAGCAGCCAGAGATCGGGTTCTTCGGCCTGAGCGCGCACCTGATCCAGCAGCGCGACATCGACCCGGCTCTTGGAGACATGATCGATGGCCGCGCGCCATTCCCCGTCGCGGCCGTTGAACAGTTTCAGGGTCGCGCCATGACCCAGCCGCATCACGTTGCGCAGATAATGCGCCTGATCCTTCTCCAGCGCGATCTCGCCACCTGCCTTCAGGTCGGTATCGACATGCAGACGCGGTTCCGTAGCCATTCCGGCGCTCCCTGCCCTGTGCGTTCAGCCATTCTCAGCGGTCAGACGATGACCTATTGTACCTGGCCGACAGACGCAACGACCGGGGAGACATCACGATGCCATATGCCGAGGGACGCACCTATCATGACGCCGACGCGCACATCATGGAAACGCCGGACTGGCTGAGTGAATTCGCCGACGATGCCACCTGTCAACGCCTGAAGGACATCTTTGTCGGCTCGGTCGCGCCGGGCGAGGACGAACGCATCGCCGAGGATCTGGCCCTGCATGGCGACGCCGATTATCGCGCGCAGGATGAAGCCGAACTGATGAACCGCAAGAACTGGAAGGCCATCGGCGCAACGCTGAAGGCCGACCGGCCCAAGGCACTGGACCTGCTGGGGTTCGCGTCGCAACTGGTCTTCAACACCTTCACCAATGAACCGCTGCAGCGCGCCGAGCATGACGACGATGCGGACTTCGCCTACGGCATGGCCGAGGCACACAACCGCGCGATGCTGGATTTCTGCGCCGTGGACAAGCGGCTGCTGTCGACCTGCTATGTCCCGCTGATGGACCTGGAGCGCGCGCCGAAGGTGGCGCGCGCGTTGTTGCGCGATGGCGCGGACTCGCTGCTGATTGCCGCCGCCTGCCCGAAGCATCACAGCCCCAGCCACATCGCGCTGGACGCCGTCTGGGCGCAGGCCGAGGAAGCCGGCATCCCCATCGTCTTCCACGTCGGTTCGGGCGGAAACTTCTTCGACCGGACCTACTTCCAGAACGGCCTGCCGATGGAGCCCGACTTTCACGGCGGGGCGGAGAACTTCCGCTCCATCGACTACATGGCGATCCCGAACCCGATCCAGCAAACGCTGGCAACCATGATCCTGGACGGCGTGATGGAGCGCTTCCCCGACCTGAAGTTCGGCGTCATCGAACTGGGCGCGAGCTGGGTACCAAGCTGGATGAAATACATGGACTCGGCCTTCGAGGCCTTCCAGCGCCACGAGCAGCGCCTGAAGAACCTGCCCATGCGCCCGTCCGAATATGTAAGGCGTCAGGTGCGCGTCACCCCCTACCCGACCGAGGACGCGGGCTGGATCGCCGAGCAGGCGGGCATGGAAGTGCCGCTGTTCTCGTCGGACTATCCACATGTCGAGGGCGGCCGGAATCCGCTGGGCCGCTTCGAGAAGTCGCTTGAGCATGCGTCCGACGCCGTGAAGGACCACTTCTACGAACACAATTTCGCCGACCTGATGGGCGCGTCCCTCCGCCGCGCGCTGGGTTGAGGATCAATCCGGTTCCTGTCCGGCTGATCAGCCTTGTGTTGCTATGTTTGCTGCTGTCCGCGTGCGGCGAGGACGAAGGCAGCTTTTCGCAGCACCCGGGTTTTGCTGCCTACTACGCCGCGAACCCGCGCAGCGATGCGCTGCCGGATGCGGGCGGGCAGCAACTGCTTGACCGTTATCGGCCGCGCCTGTTCGTTGGGCCGGCGCAGGAAGGCCCCATCGGCTTCTATGCCGACTACATCGCCCACGGCACATTGACCCTGGGCGATGGCACCACGGTCGAACTGGTCGACCGCGACATACTGAACGCGGCGCGCGATGATCCGTACGCCCAGTTCGATCATGATCCGCCCCCACAGTCCGACCCTGTACCGGTGGCCTATGGACGGATTGACCAGTTCGAAGATCCTTCAGGGCGCATGATGACGGCCCTGACCTATCATTTCGTGTTCCGCTATTCAGGTCTGGTTGCGGGCCTGCCCTGGTGGAAGGAGTGGCCGGCGCGGATCCTGTCCGACCCGGACGACTGGCACCAGTTGGACCACTACACCGCCTTTCGGCTGATCCTGCACGATGACCGACCGGTCGCGGTCTGGATGCAGCAGCACAATTTCATGCGGACCCATCTGATCGGCGAAACCGTCGACTGGCCGGACGACGACCGCTTCAGGATCGTCGCAGCGATCCGGTCCAACGAACTTTACACCTATCGGCCGGGGCGGACAGCGCACCGCGCCATCAGCTTCCCGACCGAGGACAATCTGCGTTACCTGATCGTTGGCGGCGATCCGCCGATGACGGGCGGCCATGACATCACCGAACCCGTGACCGAAATCGACTACAGGATAGAGTTTCTGCCACCGTCGGACGCGTTCTACAGCTTTCAGGGACGGCTGGGCGAGGAGCGTCTGATCTGGCCGCGCAGCGGGCCGCCGGGCGCGGACTACAACACGCTGCCGGCCTTCAAACCGCTGTGGCGGCAACTCGCCGGCGGCTACTTCCGCGATGGCGATGAAGGTGACCTGAAACGCCTCGGCGGTATCCGGTTCGAAGCGACGGGCGGGGAAGTCGAAGCGCAGGCCGCGATTCTGGCACACAATATCGGATGCCTGATACGCGACCGGCAGGACTGTGACTTGCGCTGACGTTGGGTTACCATGGCGTTTCAGAGTTCAGGGAGAGAAAAGATGGCTGATACGGCACAACAGGTTGCAACAGATGACATTCTGCTGCGCGAGGACCGCGATGGCATTGCCTGGCTGACGCTCAACCGGCCCGGCGCGTTCAACAGCCTGTCGACCGAACTGATGACCTGCATCCAGGACGAACTGGCGCGGCTGGCCGACGATGCCTCGATCCGCGTCATCGTGATCGCGGGCTCGGGTCCCGGCTTCTGTGCGGGACACGATCTGCGCGAAGTGCGCGGCAATCAGCGGAACGCGCCATTCCTGAAGGCCATGCTGGCGCAGTGCAGCACCATGATGCAGACCATCGTCAACCATCCGAAGCCGGTGATCGCGCGGGTGCACGGCATCGCCACCGCCGCCGGCTGCCAGCTTGTCGCGAGCTGCGATCTGGCCATCGCCGAGGACGGGTCGCGCTTCGGCACGCCCGGCGTGAACATCGGCCTGTTCTGTCACACGCCGATGGTGGCGCTGTCGCGCAACGTCAGCCGCAAGCATGCGATGGAAATGCTGCTGACCGGCGAGATGGTGGATGCCGACGACGCCATCCGGTTCGGCCTGATCAACAGGGCGGTGCCGCTCGCCGATCTGGACGAGGCCGTGATGACGCTCGCCAAACGCATTGCGTCGAAGTCCTCCTACACGCTGAAGATCGGCAAGCGCGCCTTCTACGAGCAGCTTCAGCAACCGACGCTGGGCGAGGCCTATGCCTACGCCTCCGAGGTCATGCTGGAAAACCTTGCCGCACACGATGCGGGTGAAGGCATCCAGGCCTTCATCGACAAGCGCGATCCGGTCTGGGAGGACCGCTGAGATGGCCGACACGGCGGCGGCGCTGCCGGACGAGAGCTATGACGACGACGAGATCCGTCGCGTCCTGCGCGAGACGAAGACCATCGCCATGGTCGGTGCCTCGGCCAACTGGAACCGACCCAGCTTCTTCGCCATGAAATACCTGCAGGCCAAGGGCTACCGGGTCATTCCGGTCAACCCGAAGGAAGCGGCGGCAGGCAATGAGATCCTTGGCGAGAAGGCGGTCGCGGGCCTGAGGGACATCGACGTGCCCGTGGACATGGTGGACTGCTTCCGCAATTCCGACGCCATCCCGCCCATCGCCGACGAAGCCATCGAGATCGGCGCGAAGACGCTCTGGCTGCAGCTTGGCGTGCGCCACGATGCGGCTGCCGCGAAGGCGCGCGCGGCGGGCCTGACCGTGATCCAGAACCGCTGCCCCAAGATCGAGTTCGGCCGACTATCGGGCGAGATCGGCTGGATGGGCGTCAACACCGGCGTGATTTCCTCGAAACGGCAACGGCGGGTCTGAACCATGGATCGCATCATCGAACCGGTCAGCCTGCGCAATGCGAAACCCGACCAGCGCGCGGTGCTCGACACGTTGCGCAAGCAATGGTCGAAGGTCCCAATGTCCTTCGCCTTCATGGCCACGCAGCCCGAGGCGCTGGAGGCATTCTCCGCCTTCTCGCGCGCAGTGATCTACGACTGCCCGCTGGATCCGAAGCTGCGCGAGATCGTCTATCTGCGCACGGCCATGCTGGCCGGCTGCAAGCTTTGCGTCGCCAACCACACGGCGGAAGCCCGCAAGGAAGGCGTCAGCGAACAGCAGATCGCGGACCTGGCGGACGCCGCCGGCAGCACCGCTTTCTCGGACCTGGAGAAAGCCGCGATCCGCTACGCCGAGCACGTCGCCGGCAAGCCGGGCCGGACGCCCGACGATCTGCTGGCGCAATTGAAGGACGGTCTCGGCAATGACGGCGTGATCGCGCTGACCCAGGTCATCGGTCTGGCCAACCTGTTTTCACGCTTCAACAACGCGTTGCACACTTACGACGAGGCTGACTACGCCTGATCCGGTGCAGTCACAGCGTTTCCAACACCCCGGCAATGTCGGGTCGGCGCGCGAGACTCGCTTCGATCCGATGCCGCCAGGCCGGGCCACGCGACAGGGCGTCTTCGTAAGCTTCCTTCAGATCGCCGGGACGGTCCTCGGAAAGAACCGAGACGAGTATCCCGACTTGCATAAGGTCTTTCCTGGCTTTCAGGCTGTCCGGACCATCCTTGCGTCGGTCGGCAACAATTAGTTTGTGGATGGCGAAGCGTTCCGGCCGAGGTATCCTGATCAGAACGCCATCGCGATAGACCAGCGCCGCATGAACGGGATCGGCGATCAGGAAGTTCAGATGGTGCAGAGACTGGGCGCTGACACCAAGAGCGCCCAGCGGCCTGATTCCCTCGTCTTCCCGGAACGACGGAGTTAGAAACTCCACGAGCGCCCCGCCATTCCCCTGTCTCCATCGCCAGACATCAGCGGGTGCGAGGCCCGGCACGGGCGCGAAATCGAAGTCACGGAATACATCCTCCAAGCCCGGATCAACATGGTCTTCCAGCGCGAGTGACAGCCGTTCGAAACTGGCAATGTCGATATCGTCGGTCATCGCTGCCTGATCCATCCGCAGGCGGATCGCCAGTTCTCCTTCATACTGGCGGAAAGCGTTCGTCCCGACGAGAACACCTCCCAGCCGGAAAAGGCCTGTTCGCGCCATGGCGGACATCAGACTGCCCGTCGGACCATCGGCACCCAGAAAACGCTCGCTGCGCAACAGCCGGACCAGCCGGATTCTCTCACGGCTTCTTCCCTCGCGCTCGGCTTTCAATTCCTCGTGGCGTTCGACCCTTCGCCTGAGGTTTTCGGAATCCTCGCCAAGATAGCGTTCCTTGATATCAGTCCCGATCCGGTAGCGGTCATACCAGTAGCCTCGCTCACCGCGACGCCGCAGCATGGGCTTGCCACGAATCTCCGACACGGCTTCGTCGAGAAGCAGAGTAATGAGATCATGATAGGCTGCCGTCGCCGTATGTGAATGTCTTCGAACGTCGATCATCAGACTTTGCCACACAAAAAAAATTTCTGTGTGGCAAAGTAATCCTCCAGCACTTGCCACACAAGGATTTTTTTGTGTGGCAAGCAAGTGCCGTTGCGCTGAGGCCAGCGATCCTGCCATTCTGGCCAAGCTCAAGGAAGGTGCAGCACTTGATTGAAACGGTCATACGCACGGACTGTCACCCCCGCCACCGTGCGGGGGCAACAGACGATACGGCGAACACCGTGCGTGTAGGATATTCAGAAAGGCCCCCGGATAAACCGGGGGTGACAGTCCGGCAGTTGGCGATTGAGTCAGGGACGGAACTGCGCAACGGGGGTGCGGGATGACGCAGAAAAGCGACTATGGATTCGAGACGATTGCGGTGCATGCGGGGGCATCTCCGGACCCTGTGACAGGTGCGCGGGCAACGCCGATCTATCAGACCTCGTCCTACGTCTTCGAGGACGTGGACCAGGCCGCCAGCCTGTTCAACCTGCAGACCTTCGGGAACATCTACACACGCCTGACGAATCCGACCGTGTCGGTGCTTGAGGAACGTGTCGCGACGCTGGAAGGCGGGGCGGCGGCGCTGGCGGTGGCATCCGGCCACGCGGCGCAGATGGTGCTGATGTTCGCGCTGCTGGAACCGGGCGAGAACTTCGTCGCGTCCAGCAAACTGTATGGGGGGTCGATCACGCAGTTCGGCACGACGTTCCAGAAAATGGGCTGGCACTGCACCTTCTGCGATCCGGACGATCCCGACAGTTTTCCCGCCGCCATCGACGAAAAGACCAAGGCCATCTTCATCGAGAGCAGTTCCAATCCCGGCGGAGTGATCACCGATATCGAACGGTTCGTCGAGATCGCCCATGCGCATGGCATCCCGCTGATCGTCGACAATACCTGCGCATCGCCGTGGGGATGCCGACCCTTCGACTGGGGGGCGGATCTGGTGGTGCATTCGGCGACCAAATATCTGGGGGGCCATGGCAATTCCGTCGGCGGCGTCATTGTCGAGAGCGGCGACTTCGACTGGGCGGCCAGCGGGCGGTTCCCGTCCATCGCTGCGCCTTGTCCCGCCTATCACGGCCTGAACTTCTACGAGACGTTCGGGCGTTTTGCCGTCACGGCCTATGGCCGCGCGGTCGGCCTGCGCGACTTGGGTCCGGCACTGTCGCCGTTCAACGCCTTTCTGATCCTGACCGGGATCGAGACCCTGCCGCTGAGGATGGAGCGCCACACGGCCAATGCGCAGCAAGTCGCCGAATATCTCGCCGACCACGATCAGGTGGACTGGGTATCCTTCGCCGGACTGCCCGGTGCGAAATACGAAACGCTGCAGAAGAAATATCTGCCGAAGGGCGCGGCCCCGCTTTTCACCTTCGGCCTGAAGGGCGGTTACGATGCGGGTGTGAAGCTGGTCGAAAGCGTCAACCTGTTCTCCCACCTGGCCAACATCGGCGAGACCAGGAGCCTGATCCTGCACCCCGCCTCCACCACGCACCGGCAACTGACAGGGGATCAGCAGATCGCAGCCGGTGCAGGCCCGGACGTGGTGCGTCTGTCGATCGGCATCGAGACCATCGACGACATCATCGCCGATCTGGATCAGGCATTGGCGCAGTTCTGACGCTCACCCGCCCCGCGCGACGAAGAACGGATTCTCGAAGCCCGGCTTGCCATAGGTCAGCGGGTGGCCGACGTCACCTGCGACCTCTCCGCCGTCGATCACCTGGATCACCCCGCCTGCCGCGGCGAGCACCGCATGCCCGGCGGCGATATCCCATTCCATGGTCCGGCCCAGACGCGGATACATGTCGGCGGCACCTTCGGCCAGCCGGCAGAGCTTCAGCGACGAACCGGCGGACACGAGTTCCAGTACCGGGATGTCCTTGAGATATTCGTCCGTCGCGCTGTCGCGGTGGGAGCGGCTGGCGACCACCACGAAGCCGTCGTGATCGGCGGACCGGACCCCGATCGGTTCGGCCTGACCCTGCCCTTTGCGGCGAAAGGCATGGCCGCTGCCATAGCCCCAGTAGCTCTGGTCCAGCGCGGGCAGATGAACGGCACCGACGACAGGCACGCCATTCTCGATCAGGGCGATGTTCACGGTGAACTCGCCGTTGCGGTTGATGAATTCCTTCGTGCCGTCCAGCGGATCGACCAGAAAGAAACGTCCGCCCGAGATGTCGGGAATATTGCCGGCGGCCACCGATTCCTCGGCCACCACGGGAATGCCGGTGTTCAGCGCGTCCAGCCGTTCCAGGATGATCGCCTCGGCCTTCTCGTCGGCCGCGGTGACCGGCGAGCTGTCGTCCTTGGTCTTCGAATCGAAGTCGGTGCCGTAGATCTCCAGGATTGCACGGCCCGCTTCCTCGTTGATGGCGACCAGCGCCTCGGCCAGTTCCTTCGGATCCATCTCAGCGCCCTCCCGCAACGTCGAGCAACGCACCGGTGACATAGGAGGCTTCCTCGCTCATCAGCCAGACGGTCGCCTGGGCGACTTCTTCCGCGCTGCCGCTCCGGCGCATGGGAACGCCGTCCTTGAACTTCTCAACCCGGTCCGCAGCACCGGCGCTGGCATGGATTTCGGTGTCGATCAGACCGGGGCGGATCGCGTTCACGCGGATACCTTCCGGCCCGACTTCCTTGGACAGGCCGAGCGTGAAGGTATCGATGGCGCCCTTGGTCGCCGCGTAGTCCACGAATTCGTTGGGCGAGCCCAGCCGCGCGGCGGCGGACGACATGTTGACGATCACACCGCCCTTGCCGCCGTGCTTCGTCGACATGCGCAGGATTGCCTCACGCGCGCACAGGAAGGACCCGGTGATGTTGATGCCGAGAATCTTCGCCAGACGCTCCGACGTCATCTCATCGACGCGCGAGATGGGCAGCACAACGCCGGCATTGTTCACCAGCGCGGTCACCGTGCCGAGTTCGTTGTCGACTTCGCGGAACATGGACTGGACGTCGGATTCCTTCGAGACGTCGCAGGGATAGACGATCGCCTTGCCGCCCTTCGCCTCGATATCCTCCACGGCCTGCAGCGCTGCGTCGCGATCATTCTGATAGTTCACGCAGACGTCGTAGCCTGCCTCGGCGGCCAGACGGCAGACTGCCGCCCCGATGCCCCGGCTGCCGCCGGTAACGATTGCCACGCCTGCCATGATCTTTCTCCCCTGAATTGAGCGGCGGAGGAAACCACTCCCCCAACGGACGGTCAAGGCTGGCACTGGCTACGGAAACGCACCACATTCGGGATATGGACGAATCAGCTACCTATCTTGTGCGGCCCGACCCGGCAGACGTGCGCCTGACACGGCGCATGAAGGGCATTGACCACACGGGGCAGCCGGTCGAGCAGGACGTCGCCGTCGAGATGGCGCTGACCCTGTTCCTGAACGGGCAGGAGATCGTCACCATGATGACCATCGGCGACTATCCGGACTGTCTGGCCGTCGGATACCTGCTGAACCAGAACATGATCACAGCCGACGATGAGATCACCGGTATCGAGCTGGACGACGAGAAACCGCACATCTTCGTCGCCACGGCGCGCCGCACCGATTACGAATTCAAGCTGAAGAAACGCACCCTGACATCGGGCTGCGCCCAGGGGACCGCGTTCGGCGATGTCATGGAGAAATTCGACCAGGTCCGGCTGGACACGTCGGCGGAACTGAAGACCTCCTGGCTTTACGCCCTGACCCGCACGATCAACACCACGCCGTCGCTGTATCTGTTGTCCGGCGCGATCCATGGCTGCGTGCTGTGTGAGGGCGATCGCCCGCTGATCTACATGGAGGATGTCGGACGCCACAATGCGGTGGACAAGATCGCCGGATACATGCGGCTCAATGGCGTGTCACCGGCGGGCAAGCTGTTCTACACGACCGGCCGGCTGACCTCGGAAATGGTGATCAAGACCGTGCAGATGGAGATACCGATTCTGATCTCCCGCTCCGGCTTCACGGCCTCGGGCGTGGAACTGGCCCGGCGCGCCGGACTGACCCTGATCGGCCGGGCACGCGGCAAGCGATTCGCCTGCCTGTCGGGCCAGGACCGCATCCGTTTCGACGTTGATCCGGAGAAAATACCCGACGAACCATCGAAACATCGCAGGAAGGCGGCTGAATGAATGTCGCGGGCCTGATCCTCGCGGGCGGACTGGCCCGGCGCATGGGCCGCGGACAGAAGGCGCTGCTGCCGCTGGGCGGGCGTCATCTGATCGGCCACGTCATCGAGCGCCTGTCACCGCAGGTCGCACCGCTGGCGCTGAACGTGAATGCCGAACTGGACCAGTTCTCGGAACTGGGCCTGCACATCGTCAGCGACACCGTACCGGGTTTTGCCGGTCCGTTGGCCGGCGTGCTGGCGGGGCTGGAATGGATCAGGCGACTGTCGCCTGTGCCCGATTTCCTGCTGACCGCACCGACCGATGCACCGTTTCTGCCCGATGATCTATGCGCGCGCCTTGCCGCAGCCGCCGAGGATGAAGCGGCTGACATCGCCGTCGCGAGCAGCGGGGAACGCACACATCCCGTAGTCGCATTGTGGCGGCCATCGCTGTCGAAAGATCTGCGAAAGGCTTTGATCGAAGACGACATTCGCAAGATCGACCGCTTCACCGCAGTGCACAGGACCGTGCATGTCGACTGGAGTCTCGACGGCGGCGATCCGTTCTTCAACATCAACCGGCCTGAGGATCTGGAGGCAGCGGAGACACTTTTGGGGTGACCGCGCCGGACGCAGCGGCTATGTCCGCCTGAGCACCAGTACACACCAGCGGAGCCCGCATGTCAGCCCCCACCGAACAGGAAGCCGTCAATATCGTCACCCTGAAATGGGGCGACCGGTACGGGCCGGACTTCGCCAACCGGCTCTACAATGGTGTGGCCAGGAACCTGACGCGCCCGTTCCGCTTCATCTGCTTCACCGACAACGGCGAAGGGCTGCTGCCGCAGATCGAGGTCCACCCCCTGCCGCCCATCGTGCTGCCGGAAAGCCATCAGCGCACGACCTGGCTGAAACTGGGCCTGTTCATGGATGGCTTGGCCGAGATGCAGGGCGACTGCATGTTCCTGGATCTGGACCTTTTGATCACGGGCAACATCGACTGTTTCTTCGAGTACATGCCCGGCAAGCGCTGCATCATCCACAACTGGGTCCAGCGGCATCTGGTCTTCAAGAAGCGTCCCGACGTGGGCAATTCGTCCGTTTTCCGCTGGCGGGCGAACACGACCCAGTTCATCGTCGACAAGTTCTATGCCGAGGCCGACTGGGCGATGGCGAACTTCAAGCCACCGCAGACCTATCTGACCTACGGCCTGGGCGAGAAATACTGGTGGCCAGAGGAATGGGCGCAGAGCTTCAAGCGCCAGTGCATCCCGCCATTTCCGCTGAACCTGTTCCAGACGCCAAAGCTGCCGGAAGAGGCACGGATGGTGGTCTTTCACGGTCTTCCCGACCCGGACCAGGCGCTGGAGGGCTACAAGGCGAAACGGCTGCACAGGCGATGCCTGCCGACGCCGTGGATCAGGGATTTCTGGGACGAAAGCGCGCCGCGGTGATCCGGAAGATCAAGCGCGCGCTGGGGATCCATTTTTCCTCCAAGGCGCTGGCGCGCAATCCGAACATCTGCCTCAGACAATATGCCCGACGGTTCCGCAGCTTCGGCGATCTGGCGCGCGATCTGACCGACCGGCAGAAGGTCACGATTGTTCAGGTCGGAGCCAATGACGGATCGGCGAACGACCCGCTTGGCAGGATGATTGCCGCCCATCCTGAACGCATCGCCAGAGCGCTGCTGATCGAACCCCAGACGGATGCGTTCGGCAGGCTGTCCGGACGCTACGCGGGGCAGGCGCACATCACCTGCCTGAACGCCGCCATCGACCGGACCGCCGGTGAACGCCCGGTCTATTCGATCGACAAGGACGCGGTCGAAGCACGGATCGGGCAGCGGATGTCGGACGGGATCGCGTCTTTCGATCGTAGCCACGTCGCCAGCGTTTTGCGGGCCAATACGGACGGGCTGACGGATGCGGAAATCGATGAACTGATCACAAGCGAGGTCGTGGCCGTCACGACCCTTGCGGCTGCATCGGCGGAAGTCGGCACGGATCAGCCGGATATCCTGCTCGTGGATACCGAAGGTTTCGATGCCGAGATCATGCGCATGGCGCTGGAAGCGGGATGGCGGCCCGCCCTGCTGCAGTACGAACACAAGCATCTGAGCCCGCAGGACCGCCGCGAGATCTCATCGCGGCTGATGGCCGAGGGCTACCGGCTCTGGGCCGATCACGCCGACGTCTGGGGTCAGCGCGCCAGCTAGAGCGTTTTTCGTTTTCATGGAATCACCATGAAAACGAAATAACGCAACTCGCACAGGTAGTTGCCATTCTTGAAAACAGTCTGAATGGTTCCATTCAGACTGTTTCCGCCCTAGGCGTACTCGGGAAAGACGCGTTGCGCGAAGCGGGGATAGGTCTCCGCGATTTCCACCGAGACGTGCTGGCGGATCTCGTCCAGCACGGCCCGGGTGGGCATCTCGGTTTCCGGCACGTGGTCCGGCACATCGAAATCGAAGCCCGTGTTGTCGCGCACTTCCTCGACCGTGTGACCGGGATGCACGCTTTTCAGATGGAACCGTTTCCGGTCGGCGTCGAACCCCATCAGGCACAGCGGCGAGACCATCGCGTAGGGCCCGCCGGTGCGATAGACGCCCTTTTCGCTGACGCCCGGTGTCGACACGAAGTCGACCTTCGGCACGAACACGCGGCGGCTGTGTTCCTCGCGGAACAGGATCACGCGCGGCACCAGATAATAGAGATAGGCCGAGCCGAACGATCCCGGCCAGCGGATGCCGCCGGACGGATAGTCGCCGGTCCCGACCAGATTGATGTTCGCTTCGCCGTCGATCTGGCCGCCGCCCAGGAAGAAGGCATCCAGCCGCCCCTGCCCGGCCCAGTCGAACAGTTCGACACCGCCGTTGGTCATCAGGTTGTTGGCGCGGCTGCCGAGGATGTTCACCTTCATCGTCCCGCCGCTGTGACGGCGCGCCAGCAGGCACCCGCCCCCCGGGATCGGCGACGATGCGCCGGCCGCCACCAGACGCGAGCCCTCCAGCAGGCGTGCGATGATGGCGATCAGCAGTTCCTCGGGCTTGACCTCGTCGGGCGCGACGCCGCTCATTCGGCGGCCACCGCGCGACCCGAGCCCTGCACGAATTCGGCGACGTAACCCGCGAAGCCCTCGTCGGAACGCGCCGAAGCCACGTAATGCTGCATGTGCGCATCGTCCGTACCGTACTCGTTCCAGAACGACAGCGGCCAGCAGCCCTGCTTGGCCTCGGCGACCGCGCCGACATAGACGTTCGGCAGCGTACCGGCAGCGGTTCTGTCGTCTTCCAGCAGGTTGCCGTCCACGATCTCCTCGACCGTGATCAGCGATTGCGTGGCCGCGCTGGCCATCGCCACCAGTTCCCGGCGGATACCCAGATAGACATTGCCGTGACGGTCGGCCTTCAGGCCATGGAAGATCGCGAAGTCCGGGCGGATCGCCGGCAGCAGCACGATCGGGTCCTCTTCGTCGGAGAACGGGTTCTGCTGAACCTTCCAGTCGTCGCGATGCTTCAGCACGTCCGAACCGATCATGCCCCGCAACGGCATGTAGGGAATGCCCTTCTGGCCGGCCTGGATGCCCGCGTGAATGGCCGGACATGTGGCGTCCTTGATCCTGATCTCGCCCGCCTTCAGCGCCGCCTGAAAGCGGGGTGCCCCGCCGAACTCGCCCAGTGTGACCGCCGACGTCTCGATGGTCTTCACCGCGCCCGCGCCGATCAGCATGTCGCCCTGCAATCCCGTCACCGGGACACAGACCAGATGCAGGTCGCGCACGCCCCGGCGCACCATGGCGCGGGTCAGTTCCATGGCGATGCCGGAATAGTCGGCGGGGATCGCGATCTTGGAGCCGTCGGGAATCAGCGCGGCCAGTTCGTCGGCATTCGACTTCACGATATCGGTCAAGGCATGTCCTCCCAGAGTATGGGCCGGAATATATCATCACCGCAGGGGACGGCAAAGCGGTCGGGGCGCATAGGAGATACGCCGCCCGGACGGCGCACCGATGCTGGCCAGAGCAAGTAAGCGTTCCTTGATCATCCGCTACTCAACTGTTATCTTTCAGAAAATCAAAGGAGATATGCCTGCATGGCCCGCGCGAAGATATCGAAAGTCGGTGGACGGACAGCTGTTATTCTACCGGATGAGGTAGCCGAACGATTCGAACTCTTCGCTGGAGAAACCGTATACGTGCGCGATTCTGCACGTGGACTTGAAATCACGGGCATGAGTCCGACCGAAGAGAATGATCTTCGGAACGGACAGCGCACGCTCAATCATTATCGCCATCATTGGCGCTACGCAGGCGAGTGATCTACAGTCCCCTGGTCGAAAAAGGGGAAACGAGATGACCGACCGTGCTGCACGCTGGCTGATGAGCACCGATGCTCTCGCCGACCGGATTGATGACCCGGATCTGCGCATTTTCGACTGTTCGACCCGGCTCGCACCCGATCCCAAGCATACCTATCGTGTCGTTGCCTGCCGCGACGAGTGGCAGCATGCGCACATTCCGGGTGCCGGCTTCATCGATATTCAGGCACAACTGTCGAAGCCCGATCCGGTGCTGCGCTTCACGTTGCCGGACCGGGCAGCGTTCCAGGACGGGGTCCGCGCCCTTGGCATCAACAACGACAGCCACGTCTTGCTCTACAGCCGGCATCACCCCATGTGGGCGACGCGCGTGTGGTGGATGCTGCGCGCCTTCGGATTCGACAATGCGGCCATTCTGGATGGCGGGATCGACAAGTGGGAGGCGGAGGGCCGCCCGGTTTCCAGCGGCGATGACAGCTATCCGGCCGGGAATTTCACCGCCAATCCACGCCCCGAGCTGATCGCCGACCGGCACCAGGTGCTCGGCGCGGTCACGACCGGACAGGCGGTGATCCTGAATGCCCTCAGCCGCGAACAGCACGCGGGCGGCGGGACACACTATGGCCGCGCAGGCCGGATCGCCGGATCGGAACTGTCGTCGGCGCGCGAGATGATCGACCCGAAAACCAGAGCCTTCCGGCCCCTGCCCGAACTCCGCGCAATGCTGGCGGACACGGGGGCGATGGGCGACAAGCCCGTCATCACCTATTGCGGCGGCGGGATCGCGGCGACCACGCCGGCGTTCGTCATGGCCCTGCTGGGCAAGGACGATGTCGCCCTCTATGACAATTCGCTCAGCGAATGGTGCTCCGATCCCGCCCTGCCGATGGAAACCGGCTGACCGTCCGCATATTCCGACTTTGTTCTCAATTTCGATTGACTAATGTGTATATTTACCGATAATACCGCCTACACAATCAGTGGAGGCGTGGTGTGCATATCGATGACCTTCTGGACGAACGGGAGCGGCTGCTGGGACAGCGGGCTTCCGTGCTACAGGCCATGAGCCCGGCCGTCATGGCGTCCGATCTGGATCAGGAAACGCAGGAGGAGTTTCGGGCCTGCGTGGAACAGGCGCTGGACGACGCCTTCTTCGGCCTGCTGGACCCAATCGAAACCGAGATCGAGGAACATGAGGCGGCGCGGTCGTTCCGCAGGTTGCGCGCGGACATCATCGACCTCAGAAGCCGTCGGTAGGAGGTCGGTACCATGACAATGACAGTGATGGTGGAAGTCTTCGCCCAGATCAAGGATCCGGACCACGAGCGCCTCTCGGTCACGCTCTCCGACGGCCAGATCACCCTGCAGTCCGCCGACGGCCCGCGGCTCTGGTTCAGCCGCGCCACCTTCGACCAGATCGCTGAACTTGTCCGGCAGCAGGACATCGCGCTGTCGGAATTCAGACGGGACGCCGGCTGATACCGAGGCCGGGGAAACGCGCCAACCGAGCGATTCGACGCGGTTTCAGCTCGGGGACAAACGATCCGGGATCAAAAAGCGCAGACGTCGAGGTGTGCCGCACCGGAAAAAGTGCCGTTCGCGGAATGATTGCAGTTCAAGCGCACCTCGGAATGCAATAGGAACCGAGCATGTTCAGGATAATTTCATTGCTCGCCCTGAGTGCTTTCCTCGCAGCGTGCGCGGCAACGCGCCCCGCCTTCCAGCCCCCGCTCGCGCCCGATCAGCTCGCCATCGGAAACCAGACCTACCGTGTGCCCTTGTCGCCAGGATCATGCCCGCTGGGCATCGACGACCCGCTGGAAGCACGCATCCTGAAGATCGCGCATCGGAAACTCGGGCGTCGCCTGAAGGTTCATCTGGTGCACATGAACTGTGACGGGTTAAGAGAGGCGCAAAGGACCGGTGACCTCAAGACCATCGAGTTTCGCATCTGGGGCGAACCGCTGGTTTCGGGACGTGTTGCCTCCGCCACGCCGGAGAATGTCCTGCGCTTCGAGAGTACCCGCAGTCTCTTCAGCGACATCAATGACAGCGAGCGCGCCAATGCCCGGAAGGCCCTTCTGGACGCAATTGATGAATCGGCCCGTAGCAGGAGCACGGAGATTCTGTGCCTCCACCCTGCCGCGTCGGCGCGATCGGTTGGCGGAGAGGTCTGCCTCGCAGAGACGGATACGAACGACCCGACCATGATCGACATGTCCGGATCCGTGCGCATGCTGAACCAACACTTCGTGGTCGCAGTGGTCGCCAGATTTCCAGGCGATGGCGTACGCGGCCCGACATTTTCCGAGGCCGAGGCCATGCTGGATCAAATGGTGCTGCTGAAGTGGAGCAAGACCGTTCCAGCTTCTTGATTGAAGCGGTCCGAACCGGCAACAGGGCCTTCCGACACCGGGCAGGCTATTTCGGATTGCGGCGGAACTTCAGGGCGTCGGCCTCGATCTCGTCCTTTCGCGCGTCGGACATCCGGTCATAGGTGGCGTACATGTTCGACAGCCGCCGGTTGCCCTCCAGGCGGTCCCGCTTCCGGGCCAGGAAATCCCAGTAGAGATAGTTGAACGGACAGGCGTCCGGCCCTGCCTTCTTCGACACGCTGTAGTCACAACCGGCGCAATAGTCGCTCATCCGGTTGATGTAGTTGCCACCCGCCGCGTAGGGCTTCGACCCCAGCAGACCGCCGTCGGCGAACTGGCTCATGCCCAGCGTGTTCGGCAGTTCCACCCACTCGTACGCATCGGCGTAGACGGCCAGATACCATTCGTGGATCTTGACCGGTTTGACGCCGAGCAGCATGGCGAAGTTACCGGTCACCATCAGACGCTGGATATGGTGGGCATAGGCCTCGTCGCGGGTCTGTTCGACGACCTGCCGCACGCACGCCATCTTCGTCTCCGCTGTCCAGTAGAAGTCGGGCAGCGACCTGCGCTGGTCCATCTCGTTCAGCTCGGCATAGTCAGGCATCTTCAGCCAGTAGACACCGCGCACATATTCCCGCCAGCCGATGATCTGCCGGATGAAGCCCTCGGCCGCATTCAGCGGCGCATCCCCGTTCCGGTAGGCCTTTTCCACGCGTTCGCAGACCTTCAGCGGATCGAGCAGGCCCGCGTTGATGTAGATCGACAGCAGACTGTGGAACATGAACCGCTCGCCGGTCATCATCGCGTCCTGATAGTCCCCGAAATCGGGCAGGCAATCGCTGATGAAGTGATCCAGCGCCTTCTCCGCGTCGTCCGACGTCACGGCGAAGCGGAAATTCCCGAGGCTGCCGAAGTTGTCGGGAAAGCTGGATGCGACCAGTTCAAGCACTTCCAAGGTGATCTCATCGGGCTCGAACCAAGTCCGTTCGGGCAGGTCCAGACCGTCCTTCGGCGGCTTGCGATTTTCGGAATCGTAGTTCCACTCCCCGCCCTCAGGATCGTCACCATCCATCAGCAGACCGGTCTTGCGGCGCATCTCCCGATAGAAGTATTCCATCCGAAGCTGTTTGCGGCCATCGGCCCAGGCGGCGAATTCATCGCGCGTGCACAGGAAACGCTCGTCGTTGAGGATACGCACGCGGGGCGAGAACCGGTATTTCCAGCCCGACATCTCGTCCATCAGGCGCCATTCCCCGGGCTCGACCAGCACGATTTCCTCGGGGTTCAGGTCATCGACGGCCCGCGCGACCTCGTCGCCCAGCGAGCCGGTATTGGCGTCATCGTCATAGGCGACGTAGCGCACCGTCCATCCGTCATCGCGCAAGGCGTCGCGGAAATGGCGCATTGCGGAGAAGATGAAGGCGATCTTCTTCTTGTGGTGCGGGACGTAGGTGGCTTCCTCGGCCACCTCCGCCATCAGGACCGTGTCCCTTGCCGGATCGGCGTAGGACAGCGACGCCATGTCTTTCGACAGCTGATCGCCCAGAACAAGGATCAGCCGCCCTTCGCCGGACGCAGCCATGGAGTCAGGTCAGATACGGATGAACGACTGCATCAGCCGCGGCACGATACCGGTGAACGCGAGCGGGGCATCGGTTGCGATGATGCAGATGCAGTCCTCGCCGCTGTCGGAGACCGGCTGATGCTGAATATCGCCGTCCAGATCGGCGATGTCGCCTGCCTGAAAGCGTCCAATCTCATCGGTATAGGAACCGCTGACGATCAGGGTCATCTCGTGTCCGCCGTGACTGTGCTGGGGCACCGAGCGGCCCGGCGCGATCTTCAGCAGCTTGACGCCGTCGTCATGCCCGTCCGGTCCCTTCAGCTTCGCCTGCTTGATGCCCGGCCCGATGGCCCGCCAGCGGACCTCGGACAGATCGTCCGGCAGCAGATTGCCAAGCGGGGCCGGCACGCCGTGCTTGCCCTGCACCGCAGGTGTCTCGGCCTGATCGTCGGGTCGATGGCCGGCGATCCGCGCGAACACGGCATCCAGCGCGCGATCGCTGACGCTGACGGGCGGCGCGTCGGCCATCAGTACCGCGCCCATGTCCTCTCCCAGCGCCGCGTGGCGACGGCATCGCGGACAGGCACCCAGATGGGCGGCAACGATCAGGGAAAGTCCCTGCGACAGGCTGCCGGCTGCATGGGCAAGCAGCGTCGCTTCACTCGGGTGATGGCGAATCTCGCTCAAAGCTCGTCTCCTACCAGGTTCCGGACCTTCCTGAAGGCCAGCCGCAGGCGTGATTTTACGGTCCCCAGCGGCAGGTCCAGCTTGTCGGCGATGGCCGAATGCGGCAGGCCCTCGAAAAACGACAATCGCACGATCTCGAACTGCTCCGGCGGCAGGTCCGCCATGGCCGCCCGCACGCGCTCCTGATCCTGCACGACCGACAGGGCCTTCTCGCCATCGTGGGGCGGGTCGGGCTGGAACATCGGGTCATGGGGATCCGGCTGCGGCCGATTCCGGCGACGCAGCAGGTCGATCCGCTTGTTCCGGGCGATCGTGAATATCCACGTGCTCGCGCCCGCCTTGGCCGGATCGAACAGGCGGGCCTTGGTCCACAGTGTGACCATGGTTTCCTGAACGACTTCCTCGGCCAGATCGTCGCTTGCACCGGACTTCATCATGAAGCCCTTGATGCGCGGGCCAAAGTGGCCGAACAGGTCGGCAAACGCGCTGCGGTCGCTCTTGCCGGCGACGCGCAGGATCAGGTCATTGAAATCGGGATCGGGCAGCGCCGCTGTCCTCCCCGGCTTGCGATTATCAACAGATGCCGTCATTAACATGCCCACCTTACGGCACCATTCCCCGAACGGATCACCCCGATCCCGCCGATCAGCGAGATCACGGCAACGTCTGTGATCCATCCTCAGAAGGCATTCGTAACCTGCGCATGATCACTCAATCAATGCCTTCGGGAACCCGGATCGCCGTCATCGGAAGCGGCATCACCGGATTGTCCGCGGCCTGGCTGCTCGGCCAGCGCCACGACGTGACCATCTTCGACCGGGCCGACTATGCCGGCGGCCACACGAACACCGTCGATGCGCGCACCGGCGACGGCATCGTCCCGGTCGACACAGGATTCATCGTCTTCAACGACCGGAACTACCCGAATCTGTGCGCACTGTTCGACCACCTGCGCGTCGCGACGGCGGCTTCGGACATGTCGTTTTCGGTCTCCGCGGACGATGGCCGGTTCGAATACGGCGGCGCACGGCCTTCGATGCTGTTCGCGCAGAAGCGGAATGTGGTGAAGCCCAGGTTCCTGCGCATGCTGCGGGACCTGATGCGGTTCTACCAGGCAGGCCAGCAGGCGGTGCGCGACGGCATCGATGACGTCTCGTTGCGGGACTTCCTGACCCGCCTGGATGTCGGCCCGGAACTGATCAACTATCATGTACTGCCGATGAGTGCGGCCATCTGGTCGTCGCCGGCGGGTCGCGTGCTGGATTTCCCGGCGGCCCCTTTCTTCCGTTTCATGCAGAATCACGGCCTGCTGGGCCTCGGCGACCGGCCGCGCTGGCGCACCGTGGTCGGCGGCGGGCGCAGCTATGTGCATGCCCTGCTGAGACAGTTCAACGGCACCCTTAAGCTGAACACCGGCGTGGAGGCGGTCACCCGCACGCCCGACGGTGTCCGCATCGAGGACCGCCAGGGCGGCATCCACCTTTTCGACCAGGTGATCATGGCGAGCCATGCCGACGAAAGCCTGCGCATGATCAAGGACGCCGATCCTGCAGAGGAACGCATCCTTGGCGCGTTCAGGTACCAGCGCAATCTGGCGGTGCTGCATGGCGATTCCGGCTTCATGCCGACGCGCAGGCGGGCATGGGCAAGCTGGAATTATCTGATGTCGGACGGCGCGGAGAAGCGCGCGCCCACCGTCACCTACTGGATGAACCGGTTGCAGCCGCTGGGCACGCGCGACAATCTGTTCGTCACCCTGAACCCGCCGGTCGAGAACATGCCATCGCACGTACAGCGCAGCTTCCCCTACGATCATCCGATGTTTGACGGCGCGACCGATCAGATGCAACGGGCGATCTGGGACATTCAGGGACAGCGCGGCCTGTGGTTCTGCGGCAGCTATCTGGGGCACGGGTTCCATGAAGACGGCATCCAGGCCGGTCTGGCGATCGCCGAAGCGGTCGGCGGCGTGCGCCGGCCATGGACCGTGGAGGAGGAATCGGGGCGCCTGCAGATCCCGCCCGGCTGGCCCGAGACCATCCGCCAGCACGTGCAGGCGGCATGAGCAAAGCGCCCGGAGCAATCTACGAAGGCCGCGTGATCCATACGCGCAGCCGGCCCCGGCGTCACCGGCTGTCCTACCGCGTCTTCGCGATCCTGCTCGACATCGACCGGCTGGCGGAGACCGACCGCCGTCTGAAGCTGTTCGGCCACAACAGGTTCAGGCTGATGTCGTTTCGCGACCGTGACCACGGCCCGCCGGAAGGTCATCAGGATCTGCGCGGCTGGGTCGACCGGATGGTCGCCCGGATCGGACAACCGGTCCCGGATCGGGTTGAACTGCTCTGTTACCCGCGTCTGTTCGGCTATGTCTTCAATCCGTTGAGTGTCTATTTCTGCTACGACGGCTCGGGCGCGCTGACCGCGACCGTGCAGGAGGTCCACAACACCTTCGGAGAACGGCATGCCTATGTCCTGCCCGCCGACACGAAGGGCGACGGCGTGCTGGTCAGACAGACGGCGGACAAGCGCTTCTTCGTATCGCCCTTTCTGGCTGTCGAGGGTCGCTACCGGTTCGCCATCCGCCCGCCCGGCGATGACATCGCCGTCGTCATCAAGCACGCGGACGCCGACGGTCCGATCCTGAATGCGGCCTTCACCGGCAAGTTCCGCCCGCTCACGGACCGGCAGATCACGCGCGCGGTCTTGCGCCATCCGTTCATGACCCACAAGATATTCGCCGGCATCCACTGGGAAGCCCTTAAATTGTGGTTGAAGGGCGTGCCCTATGTCGGCAGGCCGAAATCGAAGAAACGTGACACGGGCTTTCAGCAAGGCTGATCGATGACAGAATCCGGCAGTTCCACGCCAGAACGGCAGAACAATCCGACGATCGAGGCACGCCTCTGGCTGCGCGCGCTGCGGCCGATCCTGGCGCGAATCGCGTCGGGCCGGGTGATCCTTCGCCTCCCGGACGGCAGCGAGCAGACCGGCGGATCGGGCGAACCCGTGGCCGAGATCGACATCCATGACTGGCGCACCCTGCGCCGCCTGCTGCTGGGAGGTGAACTCGGCCTCGCCAAGTCATATCTGGCGGGTGAATGGCGCACGCCTGACCTGCTGAAGGTCTTTCAGGTCGCACAGGCCAACATGGCGGGCATCCGCGCGGCGGTGCACGGCACCCTGCTGTCGCGGCTGATCAGCATGACCGGACACCGGCGGCGCGCGAACACCCGGCGCGGCAGCCGGCGCAACATCGCCGCACACTACGATCTGGGCAACGGCTTCTACGAGACCTGGCTGGATCCGACGATGACCTATTCGTCCGCCCAGTTCGAGGACGGGGCCAACGATCTGGAAACCGCGCAGCTGACCAAGTACCGCAGCATCTGCCGCCTGGCCGGCATCAAGGCCGGGGACAGGGTGCTGGAGATCGGCTGCGGCTGGGGCGGCTTTGCCGACGTGGCCACGCGTGAATTCGGCGCGACCGTCGAAGGCATCACCCTGTCGAAGGAACAGCTGGCCTATGCACAGGAACGGGCACGCAGACACGGTTTCGATGACCGCGCCAGCTTTCACCTGACCGACTATCGCGACACCACCGGCGAGTATGACCACATCGTCTCGATCGAGATGTTCGAGGCCGTCGGCGAGGAGAACTGGCCGGTCTATTTCCAGACCGTGCGCGACCGGCTGAAACCGGGCGGGGCCGCCGTGGTCCAGGCGATCACCATCCAGGACGGGATATTCGAGAGCTATCGACGCCGGGTCGATTTCATCCAGAAGTACATCTTTCCCGGCGGCATGCTGCCCAGCCCGCAGAAGTTCCGGGACGGCGTCCGGTCGGCGGGCCTGGCCGTCAACGCCGAGAATTTCTTCGGCGGTTCCTACGCCCAGACCCTGCTGGAATGGCACACACGCTTCAACGACGCGTGGGAGAAGATCGCCGCCATGCCCGGCTTCGACCAGCGGTTCCGGCGCATGTGGAATTTCTATCTGCTGTACTGCACCGCAGGATTCCAGTCCGGCGCCATCGACGTCGCCCACTTTCGCCTGACCAAGCCGAACCAGGACGCTCCGGCATTCGACTGAAACAGCCGGGCACACAATGCGTCACCCCCGGCTTGTCCCATCGGCGTCCGGCGTGGCTTCGGCCATATTCTGGAGGCGCTGCGCGGACCGGGAACCGGCGATCAGCCGGAGATGAGACCGCCTCAACGCGTGTCAGCCGCGCTCGGCGACCTTGCGGCGGATGTCGCCTTTCTGGATCTTGCCGGTCGCGGTCATGGCGAATTCTTCCACGAACTCGACGATGCGCGGCATCTTGTAGGCGGCCATGTGGTCGCGGCAATGCTGCTGAACCTGCTCGACCGTCAGGGTCACGCCCGCTTTCGGCAGGATGAAAACGCCCACTTCCTCGCCGAATATCCTGTCAGGAATGCCGATCACGGCACACAGCGACACCCCGTCCATCATGTAGACGACGTCCTCGACCTCGGTCGAATAGATGTTCTCCCCGCCGCGGATGATCATGTCCTTGGCACGGTCGACCAGAAACAGATAGCCGTCCGCATCCAGATATCCCAGATCGCCGGTATGCAGCCAGCCGCCGCGCAGGGTCTCGGCGGTCGCCTCCTCGCGGTTGAGATAACCGATCATGTTCTGCGGGCCGCGGCTGATCAGTTCCCCGACCTGCCCCTGAGGCACGTCATTGTCCTCCGGATCGACAACGCGGATCTCATTGCCCGGCACGGCCACGCCGACCGAGCCGATCTTGTCGAACGCCTGCGCCGACGACAGGGCGACGATCATGCCGCAGCTTTCGGTCTGGCCCATGCAGTGGACAAGACCCGCATTCGGGAACATGTCCTGCACGGCCTGCAGGCGGTCCATCGCCATCGGGGCCGCGCCGAACCCGATCACTTTCACGCCCGAGAAATCGAGTCGGTCCTTCAGCGGATGCTGTTCCATCATCAGCAGCTGCGACGGCACGGCGAAGAACGCATCGATCCGGTGATCGGCGATCTGCCGCATGGTCCGCTCGGTCTGATAGGTATCGACGATCAGGGTCGCGCCCAGCGTGAAGATCACCAGGAAGAACACATGGCTGGCGATGTGGAACATCGGCGTGCAGGCCAGAAAGCGGCTGTCCGATCCGGTGTGCTCCCAGGCTTCGGGCGACAGCAGCGCACCTGCGATCAGGCTGTGGTGCGTATGGACGACACCTTTCGGCGATCCCGTCGTGCCGGACGTGTAGTAGATGGCGGCGGGGGCGGACGTGCTGATCGTCTCCCGCGACTGCCATTCACCGGCATAGGGCGGCGGCGGATCGCGATCGACCGCGAATCGCGGCAGCTCCCGGTCGGCTTCGGTCAGCGCGTCGTCGATCAGCCTGTCGAACCGCGTCTCCTGCACGATCAGCACCGGATCGGCATCGCCGATCATGTAGGCCAGTTCGCGTGCCACCAGCTTCGGATTGATCGGCACGGCGACGGCACCGGCGGCCAGAATCCCGAAATACCAGATCGGGTAATGGTCTGAATTGTCGACCAGCAGAGCGACCCGCTCACCCGGCTTCACACCGCGTTCGTTCGTCAGCCAGGCGCGTACCGCGTTCATCTTCCGGACGAGCTGCGCATAGGTCAGGATGCGCCCGTGATGCACGATGGCGACCTTCGCGGGCACCTGCGCGGCGGCGCGCGCCACCAGATCCGGAAACGTCATGCGATCCGTGATCCCGTGCTTCATGCGCATTTCCCCGACGAACGCATCGGGCGAGACGCCATAGCGGCGCTCGACCGCGTTCCAATCTTCGACTTTCAAAAAGGTGTCTCCCCTCAAGCGGCCTTCCGCCAGCCGCCGCCCCTGATCTCCATGCCGCCGATGCTTTCGTAGACCGCATCGACGAGCGCCTGCCCGCGATCGTTCAGCAGCAGCCCCTCGCCCATCCGGTTCATGGTGTAGCCGAAACTGATGCCGTTCTCCGGGTCGGCGAAACCGAGGGAGCCGCCCGCGCCGATGTGACCGAACGCCTGCGCCCCGATGATGCCGCCTTCCATGCCCAGCGCCCGATGGTCCATCGACTTCATGAAGCCGGGTCCGAACCGCACGGGGATCTGCAGCGTGGCGTCCAGATTGCTGGCCGCCGAGACTTCCGACATGGCCGCGATCGTGTCCGCGCCGGCCAGCGTGACGCCATCCCAGCTGCCGCCGTTGGCGAACGGCCGGTACATGAACGCCAGCCCCTTGCCGTTGGTGATGCCGCCCGCGCCGCCCAGTTCGGCGGCATGGCCCTCACGCGTGTTGCAGCCGTGCGACAGGAAGCCGCCCGAGTTGAACAGGAACAGATGCGGGATCGAACCCGGCTGGTTCAGCCCCACCTCCAGAAACGGCGGCTGCGGATCGCCGGGCTGATGCCGGCGGAAGATCATCGGCGCGACACGCGGCTCGATCTCCTCGGGCAGGCCGATCCAGAAATCGAGGCCCAGAGGATCGGCGATGTGGTCCTTGAAGAAGGTACCCAGCGACTTGCCCGAGTGACGGCGCACCAGCTCACCCACGGTCCAGCCGAAGGTCAGCCCATGATAGCCGCCGCGCTCGCCGGGCCGCCAGAACGGCTCTTCGGCGGCGAGGCGCTCGCACATGTAGTCCCAGTCGTAGATGCCGTCCTTCTTCAGCTTTTCCCGAATCACCGGCACGCCGACCGTGTGATCCAGCATCATGCGGACGGTGGCGCTTTCCTTGCCGTTCCGGGCGAACTCCGGCCAGATGTCGGCGACCGGCGTGGCCAGGCTGAACCCGCCCTGGTCGATCAGGTGGTGCGCACAGATCGCTGTCGCGCCCTTGGTCGCCGAGAAAACCACCGAGACCGTGTCTTCTTCCCACGGCCGTTCGGTTTCCGGGTCAGCGACACCGCCCCACAGATCGGCAACCACCTCACCGTCGATCGTGACGCAGCAGCTTGCGCCGACCTCGCCCCGTTCGCTGAAATTGGCTTCGAACGCGTCACGGACGGACTCGAAACCCTTCGCCACCTGGCCGTTCATGCGATGATGTCCGGCGACAGCAAGGCTTCCAGCCTGGCGATCTCGTCCTTCAGTTGAAGCTTCCGCCGCTTCATGCGCTGCATCTGCAAATCGTCATATGCACCCTTCTCCCCCAAGGCTTCGATCGCGGCGTCCAGATCGTTGTGGGACAGTTTCAGCTGTCCCAAACGCTGTTCCACCGCAATCCGCTGTTCACCGACCGCTTCGGTCATCAGGTTTCTCCCGCTTTCCGGCCCGCATCCGGTCTGGCATAGTCTACCGGCCCTGACCGGTCATGCTGTTGCCGATCGTAACATGCTGATCGCGTGCGCGAAACGGAACGACGACATCACGATACAAAGGCCGGTTGCGACCGGATGTGGAATTCATGGCGGTATTTTCTTCTGGCGTCTTTCCCCCGAACGAGTTCTGGGATTTTGCCACCCGACTGTACGCACGGGATGACACAAGGGAAGCCTGTCTGGACCTGCAGGAACGGAAGGGGCTGGACGTCAATGTCCTGCTGTTCTGCTGCTGGGTCGCCTCCAGCGGCCGCGGTACATTCCGCCAGGGCGAGCTGGAAGCCGCGCTGGACGCCGTGTCTGAATGGCGCGGCCATGTCATCGAGGTGCTGCGCGAACTGCGCAACCGCCTGAAAGACGGCATGCCGCCTGCCCCCAAACCGCTGTCGGACGACCTAAGGCGGGTGGTGGTGGAGTGCGAACTGCATTCCGAGCACGTCGAGATCCTGATGCTGCACCAGTCGATGACACGGGTCGGCACCGGCACCTTCGACCGGGTTCAGCAACTGGAAGACTGCACGGCGAATCTGCTGCGCTATCTGGTCGAAGCCGGGGCGGGCACGGGCCGGCAGGAACTCTCCGCCATCATCGATATCCTGTGTGCCGCGTTTCCCGAGGAGTCGCGACAGCGGGTCGAGACCACCTGCGGCGGCATGGCGTTCCGCCTGGACGCGGGCGACGACAGTGTCCTGGGCAGCAGCCAGTGAGAATTTTTGCCGATATCCCTTGAAGTGCCCCGGCGTCATGCGCAGGATTACATATTGATGACAGCCGCAGACCGGCTGCCACGTTCAGGCAAACCTTCAAGGGAGCACAACGTGACTGCAAAAACTTCTCTCAACAGACTTCAACAGAAGCACACGGAACTCGACGAAGCGCTGCAGCGCGAAGAGGCCCGCCCTCTTCCCGATGACGCACTGATCTCGAAACTGAAGAAGGAGAAGTTGCGATTGAAGGACGCCATGGCTGCCCGGGAACACGAGGCCGCCTGACGTCTGCAGTGTGTAGAACGATGCGTACCGTTGAAGGCCCTGTCATACTGATGGGGCCTTCTGTATTTTGGGGCGGATGGGGTGTGTGACTGAACTGGAAACCGCGCTTGCCGCGGCGCTGTCGCGCCGGAACGGTGAGCGCCTGACCGTGACCGGGCTGACCCGGCTGTCGGCGGGTGCGTCGCGCGAGGCCTATGCGTTCGAGGCGACCGATTCGTCAGGCGCTGTGCAGAAGCTGATCCTGAAGCGCGATCCGCCGGGCAGCCCACAGGACCCGCAGAGCGACGACAACCGGTTCGGTGCCGACCGGGCGACCGAAGCGGCGATTCTCGATACGGCCCATCGCGCCGGCGTACCGGCACCCGAGATGATCTTTCTGGCCGAACCGGAAGATGGCGTCGGCACCGGCTTCGTCATGCAGGCCCTGGAAGGTGAAACCCTGCCGCAGAAGATCCTGCGCGACGAGAACCTGGACACGGCACGCGCCCGGCTGCCTGTCCAGCTGGGCGAGGCGCTGGCGCGGCTGCACGCGATTCCGCCGGACGGGATACCTGGCCTGAGAACCTTCACGCTGGACGATCACCTGAAGGCCTTCCGGCGGGTGCTGGACGATTACGGTCAGCCGCAGCCCGGCTTCGAATACGGTCTGCAGTGGCTGCACCGGCGGCGTCCGCCCACCGAACCGCTGGTCTTCGCGCACGGCGACTACCGGATGGGCAACATCATGGTCGACGAGTCGGGTCTGGCGGGCATTCTGGACTGGGAAGTCGGTCACCGGGGCGACCGCCATATCGATCTGTCATGGCCATCGGTACGCGCCTGGCGATTCGGTCGTGACGAGACCCCACTGGCCGGCGTCGGACAGCGCGCGGACTTCCTTGCCGCCTATGAAGCGGCGGGCGGAAAGCCCGTCGATCCGACTGTCGTGCATTACTGGGAGGTTCTGGGTACACTGCGCTGGGGCATCATGTGCATGACCATCGGACAGCAGTTCACGTCCGGGCGGGAGCGATCCGTCGAGAAAGCCGTCATCGGACGACGCGTCGCCGAGACCGAACTGGACTTCCTGATGATGATCGATCCGGTCTGAGGCCTGGTTGGCCCCGGGGGGTGTGCGGTTGCTGCGCCTTGAGACTGCCGGGCGTCCCCCCTATCTTCGGCCCTCATACAAAGTCGTTCACTTTTCATAGGTTTTTCATATGCCGATCCATGCGGCGCTCAATCACAAGACCCACTACAATTACGATCGCAAGGTCGCGCTCTCACCCCAGATCATCCGGCTGAAGCCGGCGGCGCATACGCGCACGAAACTGCTGGGCTATTCGCTGAACGTTTCGCCGAAAGAGCATTTCATCAACTGGCAGCAGGATCCGCTGGGCAATTTCCTGGCCCGGGTGGTCTTCCCCGAGCCGGTCGATCACTTCCACGTGGAAGTCGATCTGGTCGCCGAGATGGCCGTGCTGAACCCGTTCGACTTCTTCACAGCCGAATATGCCGAGAAATGGCCCTTCGCCTACGATCCCGACGAGATGGAGCAGCTTGAACCCTATATCGAGCCGGACCCCGTCGGGCCGCTGCTGAACGACCACCTGGCCAGCATCAGCCGTGAACCGATGACGACGATCAATTTTCTGGTGGGCATCAATCAGGATCTGGAACAGCGGATCGACTACATCGTCCGCATGGAACCGGGCGTCCAGACGCCCGAGGAAACCCTCGGATCGGGCAAGGGATCGTGCCGGGATACGGCCTGGCTGATGGTTCAGATCCTGCGCAACCTGGGCCTCGCGGCGCGTTTTGCGTCCGGATATCTGATCCAGTTGAAGCCGGACCAGAAGTCGCTGGACGGACCGTCCGGCACGGAGAAGGATTTCACCGATCTGCACGCCTGGGCCGAGGTCTATCTGCCCGGCGCGGGCTGGATCGGACTGGACGGCACGTCCGGCCTGCTGGCTGGCGAAGGTCACATCCCCCTGGCGTGCGCCCCGCGTCCGACCAGCGCCGCACCGATCACCGGGACGATGGGGGCGGCCGAAGTCGAGTTCAGCCACGAAATGTCCGTGTCGCGGATGTATGAATCGCCCCGCGTCACCAAGCCCTACACCGGCGATCAGTGGCAGGCCATCGACACGCTGGGCAACGAGATCGAGGACAAGCTGCAGGCGGGCGACGTGCGCCTGACCATGGGCGGCGAACCGACCTTCATCTCGATCGACGATCTGGACGGCGCGGAATGGAACACCGAGGCGATGGGGCCGAACAAGCGCCGCCTGGCCTATGATCTGATCCAGCGCCTGCGCAAACGCTTCGCCCCCGATGGCCTGCTGACCTTCGGTCAGGGCAAGCTTTACCCCGGCGAACCCCTGCCACGCTGGGCCTTCGGCCTTTACTGGCGCGGGGACGGCCTGCCGCTGTGGACGGAAGAGCGCGTCATCGCCCGCGAAGGCGAGGACTACAAGCACACCCACAAGGAAGCGCAGAAGTTCATCATCGGACTGTGCGAGCGGCTGAACGTCGATTCGAAATTCGTTCTGCCGGCCTACGAGGACCCGCTGAAGACCCTGGAAGCCGAGCAGGAACTGCCGGTCAACATGGACCCCGATCATCCCGACTTCGAGAAGGAGCGCGATCGCGCCAGACTGGCGCGCGTGCTGCGCAAGGGGCTGGGCACGCCCAGCGGCTATGTCCTGCCGCTGCAGGCCTGGCAGGCGAAGGCCGGTTCCTCATGGATCACGGGGCCCTGGCCGTTCCGGTCGGAGCATCTGTTCCTGCTGCCGGGGGACAGCCCGGTGGGGTTCCGGCTGCCGATCGATGCGCTGCCGCACATTCCCGCATCGCGTTACCCCTATTATTCGCCGGTCGATCCGTTCGCGATCGAGGGCGAACTGCCCGCCCCTGACGCCAGCCGGACGCCGTTCCTGGCAGAGACCCGGGATGGCGGTCACGATGCCCGCGTGCAGCAGCCCCTGCCCGATGCCTCGAAGCAGAGCGCACCGGTCGATGGCGTCAGCAACGAGGTTCGCACCGCGCTGGCGGTCGAACCGCGTGACGGGCACATCAACGTCTTCATGCCGCCGACCGAGTCCGCCGAGGATTATCTGGAACTGGTCGCGGCCTGTCAGGACGTCGCCGCCGAACAGAATGTCCCGATCTATATCGAGGGCTACGAACCGCCGTACGATCCCCGCCTGAACGTGATCAAGGTGACGCCCGATCCCGGCGTGATCGAACTGAACATTCATCCGTCCCCCGACTGGCCGACCCAGCGTGACGTGACGACCGCGCTCTACGAGGAAGCCCGTCAGGCACGGCTGGGAACCGAGAAGTTCATGGTCGACGGACGTCACATCGGCACCGGCGGCGGCAATCACATCGTCTGCGGCGGCGCCAGGCCTGCCGACAGCCCGTTCCTGCGCCGCCCCGACCTGCTGGGATCGCTGATCCGCTACTGGCAGAACCACCCCAGCCTGTCCTATCTGTTCTCGGGCCTGTTCATCGGGCCGACCAGCCAGGCCCCGCGCGTGGACGAAGGCCGCGACGATGTCCTGTACGAACTGGAGATCGCGCTGTCGCAATTGCCGGATCCGGAATCGAACGTGCCACTGTGGATGGTGGACCGGACCCTGCGCAACCTGCTGATCGACCTGACCGGCAATACGCACCGGGCCGAGATCTGCATCGACAAGCTGTATTCGCCGGACGGGCCGACGGGCCGGCTGGGACTGGTCGAGTTCCGCGCGTTCGAGATGCCGCCCCACGCCGAGATGAGCATGGCGCAGCAACTGCTGCTGCGCGGGCTGATCGCCCGATTCTGGGAGCAGCCCTACACCCGGCCCCTGATCAGGCATGGCGACCGGTTGCGCGACCGGTTCATGCTGCCGCACTACATCTGGGAGGATTTCAAGGATATCCTTTCCGAGATGCGTCAGGCCGGTTTTGCCTTCGACGACGCCTGGTACGCGCCGCACTTCGAATTCCGCTTCCCGCGCTACGGCGAGGTCGAATATCTGGGCATGGAGATCGAGCTCCGGCTGGCCCTGGAACCCTGGCACGTCATGGGTGAGGAACCGGGCGGCGGCGGCACGGTCAGATATGTGGACAGCTCGGTGGAGCGCGTTCAGGCCACGGTACGCGGCCTGACAGATCCGGGGCGCTACATGCTGACCTGCAACGGACGGCACGTCCCGCTGCAGTCCACCGGTACCGCCGAGGAATATGTCGCCGGAGTCCGCTACCGGGCCTGGAAGCCCGCATCGGCGCTGCATCCGTCCATCGACGTTCATGCCCCCCTGACGTTCGACCTGATCGACCGCTGGAACGGGCGTTCCATCGGCGGATGCCGATACCATGTCGCGCATCCGGGCGGGCGCAACTACGAGACGGCACCGGTGAATGCCGAGGAGGCCGAGGGCCGCCGCCTGGCGCGCTTCGATGCCTACGGACACACCCCCGGTGCGCCGGGCACGGCTGTCTACGAACGCAACCCGGCGTACCCGCACACGCTGGATCTGCGTGCACCCGTCAGGCCGGCGATTGTCTGACGCGGTGTCCGACACCGTTTCCGATACCGGACTGTCCCACGGCGGCGGTCAGGGCCAGTGGGGCAGTGATTTCCGGCTGGGCTATTCGCCGCCGCCGGACGTCTTCGACGAGATGCTGGGCACAGGCGACGAGGGTCTGCGCCCGCTGTGGCAGGACATCGCCGACTTTCTGGCCGATCTGTCCGAGGTCGACTGGCAGGGGCGCTGGGAGCGCGGGCGTCGCGCCATGCGCCGCCAGGGCATCTCCTACACTGTCTACGGCGCGGATCACGACGGCGGCGCAAGCTGGCGGCTGGATCCCGTGCCGATGGTGCTGCGTGCGGATGAATGGTCCGCGCTGAGCACGGCGCTGATCCAGCGGGCAACGCTGCTCGACCTGATCCTGCGCGACCTGCTCGGCCCGCAGACCCTGCTTTCGGAAGGCCGGATCCCCCCGGCGCTGGTGTTCGGGCATCCCGGCTTCTTCAGGCCAACCGTCAACGCCGAGGCCGCCGATCAGCAGAAGCTGTTCTTCTATGCCGCCGACATGGCGCGGGGTGCGGACGGTCAGTGGCGGGTCATGATGGACCGGACCGAATCGCCGACCGGGTTCGGCTATGCGCTGGCGAATCGCACGATCATGGCGCAGGTCTTTCCCGAACTGCTGCGGTCCATGGACGTCCGACCGGTGAGCGGCTTCTTCGCCTCGGTTCTGAAGGGTCTGCAGGCCGCCGCGCCGCGTGGCCGTGAGGATCCCCGCATCGTCATCCTGACGCCCGGCCGCCACAACGAGACCTATTTCGAGCACGCCTTCATGGCCCGGCAACTGGGCTGCGCGCTGGTCGAGGCCGACGACATGACCGTCCGGGAAGATCACGTGTTCCTGAAGACCCTGCAGGGTCTGCAGCAGGTCGATGTCATCTTCCGCCGCATGGATACGGGGTTCTGCGACCCGCTGGAGCTGCGCGGCGATTCCTCGCTGGGTGTGCCCGGGCTGACCCAGGTGGCGCGGCGCGGCAATGTCTCGATCGTCAACGCCCTGGGATCCGGCATCGTCGAACAGCCGGCCCTGACCCCGTTTCTGCCCGGCCTGGCACGGCAGATGATGGATGAGGAACTGGCACTGCCGTCGGTCGCGACCTGGTGGTGCGGACAGTCGGCAGAGCGCCAGCACGTGATCGATCAGCTGGAACGGCTGGTGGTGAAGCCCGCCTTCCCGCCCGATCCCGGCGAACCCGTCTTCGGCGGACAGATCGATACCAAACGACGTGAAAGCCTGTTGCGTGCCATCGCCGAACGGCCCGAAAGCCATGTCGGACAGGAACTGATGCGCCTGTCCACGTCGCCGACCTGGTCGAACCACGGGCTTGAGCCCCGCGCGGTCATGCTGCGCATGCTGCTCTGCTGGACACCCGACGGCTGGACCGTCATGCCGGGCGGCATGGTGCGCGTCGCCCCCGAACGGCGCGGCAGGGTGGTTTCGATGCAGCGGGGCGGCGGCGCGAAAGACGTCTGGATCCCGGGTGCCAGCGGTCCCGCGGAAACGCCGAGGAAACGCCCGGCCGCGAGCGTGCCGATCCGGCGGAACAGCACCAACCTGTCGTCACGCGCGGCTGAAAGCCTCTACTGGTTCGGACGTTATCTGGAGCGCGCGACGGGCATGTCGCGCCGGATCCGGGGCGCGATCCGCAACGTTGACGAGCGCCTGTTTCCCGTCGCGACCGGCGACGAGAAAGGCGTCATCCACGGCGTTCTGGGTTCGGGCATCTTTCGCCTGCCGGAAGCGGACACCCTGTCCATCGAGGAACTGGTCCAGCATGCCGGTCAGGTCTATCTGGATCCGGATAATCCGAGCAGTCTGGTCAATGTCGCCGACCAGATGCGCAGCGCGGCCGACAACCTGCGCTACATGATGTCCGGCGATACCTGGCTGGCCACGACGCGCGTGCAGGATTCCATTCAGGCCGCGCGCCGCGTGGCAGGACGGCCCGGGGTTCTGGGCGACCGGATCGACGACATCGTCTATGCGCTGCAGTCCCTGAACGGATCGATCCAGGACACGATGCCCATCGGCCATGGCTGGCGTTTCCACGACCTCGGCCGACGGCTTGAGATGGCGCTGCAGATGATCGATCTGCTGGCGGGCACCCTGCTGCGGCCCGAAGCCGCGTCACCGCTGATCCTGACGACGGTGCTGGACATCGCCGACTGCACGGCGACCTATCGGGAACGCTATCGCGATGTCACCGACATGGGCGCGGTGCTGGACCTGCTGATCTGCGATGACGGTCATCCCCGATCCGTGGCGCACCAGCTTCAGCAGATCACCCGTCATGTGGAACAGCTGTCCGAACTGCGCGGCCCCCTGCCGGGCGAGGATCGTCACGTCGCCATCCGGACCTATGCGGCGGTCCAGCTGGCCGACGCACGGGACCTGGCTGACAGGGACGAGGACGGCAGCCGACCCAGGCTGGAGCAATTGCTTGAGATCCTGCTGGGACACCTGCCGCAGCTCAATGACGCGGTCACCAGCCGCTATTTCAGCCATGTTTCCGGCCGGGGCCGACAGCTCGGCATCGGCCTGAACGATACGATCGAAGGCATCGCATGATCTACCGTGTCCGCCACCGGACGGCCTACCGCTATGCGGATACGGTGATGCTGTCGCACCATCTGCTGCATGTGACGCCGCGCGCGACCCCCGCCCAGGTACGCATGGAAACGCGGCTGGAGATATCGCCCGCTCCCGCCGAACAGCCGCTGCGGCAGACGGACTACTACGGCAACGAGATCGCCGTTTTCAATCTGGCGACGCCGCACGACCGGTTCGTCGTCGAGAGCACCAGCCTGATCTCGGTCAATCCGCCCGCGACACCGGACCCGACCGATACGCCGGCCTGGACGGAAGTTGCGAAATCGATTCAGGAAAATCTGGAGCCGTCGAACTATGCGGTTGCCGATTTCGTCGGGCGTCACGAGTTCTCCGACATCATCGAGCAGCTTCGCGACTACGCCGCGCCCAGCCTGTTGCCGGACCGTCCGCTTCTGGACGCCGCGATGGATCTGAACCAGCGCATCTACAAGGACTTCGTCTACGATCCCAAGGCGACGGACGTGACCACATCCGTGGCGACCGTCCTGCAGAAGCGGCGGGGCGTCTGTCAGGACTTTGCGCACCTGATGATCGCCTGCCTGCGGTCCTTCGGACTGCCGGCGCGCTATGTCTCGGGCTATCTGAGAACCCTGCCCCCGCCGGGCAAGCCACGCCTGATCGGTGCAGACCAGAGCCACGCCTGGGTCAGCATCTTCATTCCGGAAGCGGGCTGGATCGATCTCGATCCGACGAACGCCTGTCTGGCGGGCGGCGATCACATCACGCTCGGCTGGGGCCGGACCTATGCCGACGTCGCACCGGTGCGCGGCGTGATCACCGGCGGCGGCGAGCATCAGTTGAAGGTCGAGGTCGATGTGGCCCCGCAGGACAGCGATCCCGCGCCGCCTGACGAACTGGTCGCCTGAGACGGCGCTTGGCGTGTTCCAGCATCTGATTGAATCGGTCAGAGGCACAGCTTGTCACCCCGCCGCCGTGCGGAGGCAACGAATGATCCGGCGAAAGCCGCACGTGCCGGATATTCAGGAAGGCCCCCGGACAGACCGGGGGTAACAGTCCGAAAGCCGGCGATCCAGTCAGAGACTGGACGGCTCAATGCTGTGCGAGTTTCCCGCGGATTTTCCTCAGCACCCAGCCGATCACTGGCAGACGCTCGTACATCTGGCTGGCAGCATCCCAGAAATCGATATGCTCCCGCACGCGCCCGTCACCCGCGAACCGGATCAGGCTGCTGCCCTCGACAACCCACAGGTCCTTGCCAAGCTGCTTCACATAGCCCGACATCCGCCATCGGACGAAGGCGGAGTCGTCGCTGATCATGCCGCACTCCAGCACCGCCAGCCGGTAATCCCGCATCTTGGTGAACATGGCCTCGAAGACGCCGTGAAGCGTGTTCAGGCCGGTGAAATCGCTGAACGGATCAACGAAATGCACGTCTTCGGCATAGATCTGGTTCAGCCGGTCCAGGTCGGACTGCTGCATCCCCTCGAAATAGCTGACGAACCGGTCAAGATTCTCGGTCGCGTGTGACGCGGCGGACGAGGGGGAAGTAGAGGGCATAGGGCAGCATCCTCACCAGTTTCAGGATCCAGACGAAGGTCCGGGGGAACGCAACTTCGAAGCGGCCATCCAGAACGCCGTCCACCAGTTGCTCGGCGGCCTTGTCCACCGGCATCAGGAAGGGCATCGGAAAGTCGTTCTTCTGCGTCAGCGGCGTATCGATGAAACCCGGGTTGATGATGCCGACGGTCACGCCTTTCGGCGTCAGTTCCGCACGCAGCGATTCCATCATGTTGATCAGCCCGGCCTTGGTGAACCCATAGGCTGCGGCTTTCGGCAGGCCGCGGTAGCCGGACACCGAGCCGACGACGTAGATTTTCCCCGCACCGCGCACGATCATGCGCGGAATCAACTGCTCCATCGGGTGCGCCGAACCCATCACGTTCACGTCGAACAGTTCACGGATCACCTCGGCGCGGAAATCCTCGCCCGTCATGGGACGGTAGGTCCCCGCGTTCAGGACCGCCGTGGAAATCGCACCCAGATCGGTTTCGATTTCCGAGACGATGCTGGCCATCCGCTTCGGATCGGTGACATCGCCGGGATAGGCCGTGATGTCGCCCAGGAAGTCGGCGGCCTCGCCTTCGAGTTCTTTCAGTTCATCTTCGCTGCGGGCCGTCACCGCGACACGCCAGCCCCGCTTCGCGAACTCCAGGGCCGACTGGCGGCCGAGACCGGAACTCCCGCCGGTGATCCATACGACACCACTCATTGCTGCACTCCTTCCGCCGCCACACACGATGCGCACCGATATTCGATGGTCTCACCGCTCTTGTCGACGAAGGTCATGCGAACCCAGCGCCCGCGATCATCGTACCAGACATCCACGTCGCGAAGGTCACCGGAATAGGTATATCGCGCAGCCTGCACCTCGCCGGCGTTCGTGGCGACCGGTTCGGTGCCCGCGCGCCGTATCGCGACATCGGCAAAACTGCCCGTCAGCGTATTGATGACACGCGTCTCGCCGACCACCGCCGGGTGCCAGTGATTGCTGGGAAAGACCGCGCCGTCGGCACTCTCGGGCCCCTTCGGACCCTGCAACCGCGTCTGGCCGTTCTCGACCTGCGCTGTCACGCGATGGCGGGTGCCATCGTCATTGACCGCCGCATCGAGCATCGCAAGACGGTCGTCGCGCCACAACGCGCTGGACCCGTATTCGAACCTGTAGACAGTCAGCCCCAGCATCTTCACGGCGACCTTGAAATCGACGTCCACCTTCACGCCGTCCTCAGCCTGACTGAAGCTGACGGTGTGGCTGCCGATCCGATCCCCTCCGCGGTAGACATCGAAGACGATCCGCTCGCCATAGAGCGCCAGCGGGTCGAAGGCGGCGTGCGCAGGCAGGCTCAGGGCGCCGGCAATCGCCGTGGCACCGAGGAAGGCTGTCAGTCGCGCCCGCATGCTCACTCCATGGTTTCCGAGGTGATCTTGTTTTTCTGGTCGCATTGGCTACGCCTTGTTGTGTTAAGTGGATCACTGATCCGTTCCGCCCGATCTGGCGCGGTATGTAAGGCATGGGTATCTTTCCGGCCCCAATCAACATCCGGCTGCGAGGGATACGCGGGTTTGATGATCCTGTTCATTGTCATCGCCACGGTTGCGGCCCTTGTCGTGCTGTTTCTGCTGGGTCCGCGTGATCGCGTCGCACCGGGCGTCCCGTTCAGCGCGGACAGCCTGGGCGACAATCTGGATGCCGTTCTGGCCCGCTCCGAGGCGAAGTACCCCGACATCCGGCCCGGACTGCAGAAGGAAATCATCTGGCGCGATCCCGGGACGAAAGCCCGGACCGACTGGGCCATCGTCTATATCCACGGGTTTTCCGCCGCCAAGCCCGAAACGCGTCCGCTACCGGATCTGGTTGCCGACGCGCTGGGGGCGAACCTGTTCTTCACGCGTCTGACGGGTCATGGCCGGACGGGCGAGGCGCTGGCGCAGGCGAACGGCGGGGACTGGCTGAACGATGCCGCCGAAGCCCTGGCGATCGGCCGCCGCATCGGAAAGCGCGTGCTGGTGATGGCGACGTCCACGGGCGCGACGGCGGTTGCTCCGCTCGCCCTGGACAACGAGGCGGGCGCGGATGCGATGGTGTTCGTCTCACCGAATTTCGGCCTGCGTGCCAAAGGCGCGGAATATATGACCATCCCGTGGGGGCGGCAGATCGCGACATGGGTGCTCGGGCGGGAACGCAACGCGGCGACCGACAATGAGGCCTACAACACCGGCTGGACCGTCCGCTACCCGACGGTTTCGCTGGCACCGATGATGGCGCTGGTGCAGCACGTCCGCAGGCTGCCGTTCGAGGAGGCGCGCACGCCGGTCATGATGCTGCACGCGCCCGACGACCAGGTCGTGCAGCCGGCGGCGAGCCGGACGGTCTTCGCGCGCTGGGGCGCACCGAAACTGTGGCTCGACGTGCCGGGCACCCGCGGTCCGACGCACCACGTGATCGCCGGCGACATCATCAACCCGGAGATGACCGAGCCGCTGGCCGCCCGGATCATCGACTGGGTCCGGTCGCTCGACCGATAGCCCCGGGGTTACTGCCGCCGCTGCTCCAGTGCGATGCCGGCGGCATACAGCTTGTCGATGGCATCGTCGTCCAGGCCTGCTTCGCGCAGGATCTCGCGCCCGTGCTCGCCGAACTTCGGCGGGATGCTGCGCACCGACCCTGGCGTCCGCGACAGCTTCACCGGAATACCCGTGCCCTGATAGTCGCCATCGCTGACCACCATCTCCCGCGCGAGCGTGTGCGGATGGGCGGCCACGTCCGGCACCGTCAGCGCCGCCCCGGCGGGCACGCCCGACTTCAGCAGCAGGGTGGCCAGTTCAGTACCGTCCCAGTCGGCGCAGAGTTCCGTCAGGAGGGTCGCCAGTTCCGCCCGGTTCACCGACCGGTCCGGGTTGTGAATGAAGCGCGGATCGTCGGCGATCTCCGGCCTGCCCAGAATTTCCATCAGGCGATGGAACTGGCGGTCGTTGCCGACGGCGAGGAACACCCCCCGGCCCCTGGTCGGAAACAGATCATAGGGATAGATGTTGGGATGCGCGTTGCCCGTCAGTTTCGGCGCATTGCCGGACTGGAAGAAGTTGGGGGCATGGGGATGCTGCATGGCGAAGCCGCAGTCATAGAGCGTCGCCTCGATGTACTGGCCCAGTCCCGACGTCTGCCGTTCGTAGAGTGCCGACAGGATACCGATGGCCGAGTAGAGACCCGTCCCCAGATCGACCAGCGGAATGCCCAGGCGCACCGGTCCCGATTCCTCTGTACCGTTGACGGATATGAGGCCGGTCCACGCCTGAATGGCCGCATCATAGCCGGGCTGGCCGCCGAAAGGGCCATTGCCGCCGAACCCGGAAATCTGGCAGTGCACCAGCTTCGGGAAGCGCTTCGACAGCACCTCGTGGTAACCGATCCCCCACTTCTCCAGGCTGCCGGGCTTGAAGTTCTCCATCAGGACGTCCGCGCCTTCCAGCAGCGTCATCAGCACGTCGCGGCCTTCCGGCTTGCCCAGATCGAGTCCCAGACTGCGCTTGTTGCGGTTCACGCCGGAAAAATAGGCTGACAGCCCGCCCTTGAACGGCGGACCCCAGTCACGGACCTCGTCCCCCTGCGGCGGTTCCAGCTTGATCACGTTCGCACCGTGGTCGGCCAGAATCTGGGCACAGTACGGTCCGCCCAGCACCCGTGTCAGATCGATGACCTTCAGACCATTCAGTGCACCCACGACGCTTTCCCCCTCCTCAAGATCAGACGAAGCATGTCATAGCGGACGGTGAGCGCCCTGTCCCGTGCGAAGCGCGCCTGTTTGCGTGTGGACAGGCAAACAGGCGGATCAGGGTCGCAAGGAGAGGTTCGGGCGGGACCGCATCGGCCGTCAGTGCGTATGAAGCACCTCTGAGACCTGTATGAACAGGTGGGCGCCGTATGTCCGGAACCACGGCTCCGGTCAGGAACAGCTCCCGAGAGATGTTTATTGGCCCAGGGGCTTGTTGCACCGGACGCACCGCGCAGAACACCGCCCGAGCGCCCAATGTAGTCCTTAATTCCCGTCTGGCAATGAATGCATTCGCGGCCCGCGCAATTGCCCGGTGCGACGGCACGGCTTTCGCCCTAGGATTGCTGTGCAATCGAACGGGGAGGATACAACCATGAGCCTGAGACTTGAGGGACGCGCCGCCATCGTCACCGGCGCAGCGAGCGGCATCGGACGTGCCACGGCGGATCTTTTCGCGCGGGAGGGCGCGATGGTCATGGCCGTGGACCGCCCCGACACGGGTCTGGCCGATGCGCACGACCACGCCTATGTCACGCCGTTCGAGCAGGACATCGCCGAGGCGGGGGCCGCCGAGAAGATCATCGGCGCGGCGGTCGACAGGTTCGGCAAGCTGGATATCATCTACAACAACGCGGGCGTCAGCCGGAACGCACTGGGCGAGCACATGACGGACGACGAGTGGGACATCACCATCTCGGTCAACCTGACATCGGCCTTCAAGCTGGCCCGCGCCGCCATCCCGCACCTGCGCGAGAGCCCGGCGGGCCGGATCATCTCCACGGCCTCGGTCATGGCGCGGATGACCGACTACGGCCTGACCGCCTATTGCGCATCCAAGGCCGGCGTCGTGGGCATGACCCGCACGCTGGCGCTGGAGCTGGGCAAGTTCGGCATCACCGTGAACTGCATCGAACCCGGTGCCATCCAGACCGGCATGACCGCGCAGAGTTTCGCCAACGAGGACATCTCGAAAATCTGGGCCAAGAAGGCGGCCCTGCGCCGGCTCGGCGATCCCATCGACATCGCCCGGGCGGCGCTTTTCCTCGCGTCCGACGACGCGGGATTCGTGTCAGGCCACAGCCTGACCGTCGACGGCGGCCTGACATTGCGAACCTGACAGGAGCTGGACAGGGCACTTGAGCGACACGGTGAGCGACAAGGGACAGACAGTCACGCAGGGCATGACGCCTTTCGAGCGTGGGGCGCTGATCTTCACGCTCACCATGTCGACCATGCTCTATGCGATGACCGTGACCATCGCCAACGTGGCCCTGCCCAAGATGCAGGGCGCGTTCGGCGCGACGGCAGACCAGATTTCGTGGGTTGTCACCTTCAATCTGGTTGCCACGGCGGTGGTCACGCCGATGACCGGCTGGCTGGTCGCCCGTCTGGGGCAGCGGCGCGTCATGCTGTTCTCGGCGATGGGTTTCACCTGTGCGACCCTTGCCTGCGGCATGGCGACCTCGCTGGAACAGATCGTCTTCTTCCGCGTGTTGCAGGGCATGTTCGGCGCGCCCATGGTGCCGGGCAGCCAGTCCATCGTGCTGCAGGCCTTCCCGCGCGAGAAGCATGCGTCGACCATGGCCATCTTCGGCGTCGGCGTCGTCATGGGACCGATCATTGCGCCGACGCTGGGCGGTTACCTGTCCGAGGAGTTCGGCTGGCGCTGGGTCTTCTTCATGGTCGTGCCTTTCGCGCTGATCGCCATTCTCGGCATTCTCGCCTTCGTCCGTGATCTGGGACATCCCGGCAAGATACGTTTCGACTGGACCGGTTTCATCGCGCTCAGTCTGGCCGTGGCGTCGACGCAGTTCATGCTTGACCGCGGAGAGCGGGAGGACTGGTTCCAGTCGACCGAGATCATCATCTGCGCCTGCATCGCGGTGCTGGCGTTCTACGTCTTCATCAGCCACAGCCTGACCGCCTCGAAGACCCCGTTTCTCGATTTCGCCATGCTGAAAGACCGGAATTTCGCCCTGGGCATGGGCTTCATCCTGGTCTTCGGGATGCTGAATTTCACGCCGATGGTGATTTTTCCGCCGATGCTGCAACAGTTACGCGATTTTCCCGAAACCACGATCGGCTGGCTGCTTGCCGCACGGGGGATCGGGACGCTGGTCGGATTCATTGCCATGATCTGGCTGACGAAATACGACCCGCGCATCTGGATGGCCATCGGCTTCGGCATGCAGGGCGTGGCCGGGCTCTACATCACGACGTTCGATCTGAATCTCACGCCCTGGGATGTGGCCTGGACCAGCGCCCTTCAGGGTCTGGGCACCGGCGTCTGCTGGGTACCGGTCACCCAGATCGCTTTCGCCACGCTGAACCCGGCGAAAGCACCGGAAGGCAGCGCCGTCTTCCACCTGATCCGGAACTTCGGCTCCAGCTTCTTTATCTCGGTTTCGGTCGCGGTGTCGCTTCGCACCTCGAAGGTCAACTATTCCGATCTGACCGGGCAGATTTCGCCGCTGAACGAGACCTTGCGCTATCCGTCCGTGATGGGAGGGTGGAACCCGGAGACTGAAAGCGGACTGATGGCCCTGGCGGGAGAGATTCAGCGTCAGGCGATCATGATCGGCTACATCAACGCCTTTTACCTTTTCGCGATTGTCTCGCTGTCTGTGATTCCGTTCCTGCTGTTCGTCAAATGGAAAGGACATGCCGCATGACCGAGCGCATGAAGGGCTATCTGCTGACGGCGGGCGGGGTCATGGCGCTCAGCCCGGACGCGCTGATCATCAAGCTGTCGGGCCTGTCGGCCATGTCGATGATCTTCTGGCGCGGCGCGCTGGTGGGCGGGATGCTGACCCTGCTGCTGCTGCTGTTCTGGCGCGGCCGGTTCTTCCAGCAGTTCCGTGCCATCGGCAAGGCCGGGCTGCTGGTCACGCTGTTCTATGCGATATCGAACAGTTGTTTCACAGCAGCAAACACACTGACCGTTTCCGCCAACGTTCTGGTCATCGTCGCGACCACGCCGCTGTTTTCAGCGATCTTCGCCAGCATTTTCCTGAAGGAACACGCATCGCGGCGCACGTGGATCGCGTCGCTGATCGCGCTTTGCGGGGTCGGGCTGGTGGCGGGCGAGCAGGTCTCGCTGAACGCCGGACTGGGTGAACTGTTCGCATTGATCTGCGTGATGGGCATCGCCATCGTCTTCGTCGTGATCCGCTCGGCGAAGGAGATCAACATGTTGCCCGCCACGGCGCTGGCGCTGCTGATCACGGTGCCCGCGGGCTTTTTCTGGTTCGACGTGCCGGCGACCGACATCGGGGTCGTCGCAATCATCGTCGGCGGCCTGTTCTTCATTCCCATCGCCTACATCGGGATCACGATCGGCCCGCGCTATCTGCACCCGGCAGAGACGGGGCTGATCATCCTGCTGGAAACGGTGTTCGGTTCGCTCTGGGTCTGGCTGGCACTGAACGAGCGACCGACCGATCTCGGTCTGGTGGGCGGTGTCATCATACTCGGCGCGTTGATCGGCAACACGATGATCGGGTTGCACAACGAACGCAAACGAACCGCACCCGCCGCATGATCCATCGGTCAAGGTGGACATTTGCCCGATCGTCACGACATCGGGGGTTCTGCAATCCCCGACGGAGGTGACAGGATGGATTCCGATCGCAGACTGATAATGGCCGGGGCGCTGGCCGCATCCGCCGCCGCCGTACTGCCGGTCGCCGGTTTCGCACAATCCGCGCAGAGCGACACGCGTCCGGTCCCGTCGACCGGCGAACGGATACCTGTCGTCGGGCTGGGCACCTGGGTCACCTTCAATGTCGGCACGGACCCCGATCTGGTCGATCGGTCCGTCGATGTGACCCGTGCCTTCGTGGCGGAAGGCGGCGGCATGATCGATTCCTCGCCCATGTATGGCTCGGCGCAGGATGTCATCGGGACGGCGCTGACGCGGCTGGACCGACCCGCCAACATCTTCTCGGCCGACAAGGTCTGGACGGATGCCGACGACGGGCCGGGTCAGATGGCACAGACCGCACGGCGCTGGGGCGTGCAGCGCTTCGATCTGATGCAGGTGCATAATCTGGTCGACTGGGAACGCAATCTGGACACGCTGTTCGCGATGAAAGCCGACGGCAGAGTGCGCTACGTCGGCATCACCACATCCCATGGGCGTCGCCACGGCGACATGGCCCGGATCATGGAGCGCTATCCACTGGATTTCGTGCAACTGACCTACAACGTGCTGGACCGCGCGGTGCAGGACCGTCTGCTGCCGCTGGCACAGGACCGCGGGATCGGGGTCATCGTGAACCGGCCATTCCAGCGCAAGGCCCTGATCCGCCGGACCGCAGGTGCTCCCCTGCCCGGCTACGCCGCCGACTTGCAGGCCCCGAGCTGGGCGTCGCTGATGCTGAAATTCATTCTGGCCCATCCGGCGGTCACCACGGTCATCCCGGCCACGACGCAGGTCGCCCACGTCCGCCAGAACAAGCAGTCTGCCCGGACGGCGCTGCCTGACGCGGAGTTGCGCGAACGCATCGCGCGGGATGTCCGCGACCTGTGATGGGCGACTGGCTGACCTACAGCCTTTCCGATTTCCTGATGTTCGGGCCGGAGACCTACTGGCGGCTGTTCGAACGCGCCAATGAAGGCTCCGGCCTGATCGATACCCTGCGCCGCATCCTGCCAGCGCTGCTGCTGATCCTCTCTCTTGGCCCGTTTCGCGCGGGCAGCGCAAACGTTCGCGCAGGCTTTGTGATCCTGTGCGCCACGATGCTCTGGGTCGCCTGGAGTTTCATCTGGGACCTGTACCGCCCGATCTACTGGCCGATGGCGTACCTCGCGCCGGTGTATGCTCTGGGCGGCGCGGTCTTCATCGCCGCAGCCCTGACCGAACCGCGCGAGATCGAATCCGCAGCGGGCCGTTCCGCGTTGCGCGTGACGCTCGGGCTGATCGCGTTCGCATACGTCTACGCGGTGCTCGGTGCCGTGGTCGAACGCAGCATCCAGTCTGTCGAGTTGATTTCCGTCGCGCCCGATCCAACTGCGGTCGCTGCCCTGGGGTTCGCCCTTCTGGCGCGGCGGTTGTGGCATCGTGCGCTGCTGCTGGCAGTGCCTGTTATCTGGCTGTCAATCAGCGCGATCACGCTCTACGCACTGGGGAGCCTGCAATGGATTGCGCTTCTGATTGCGATCCTCATCGCCCTGCAGTCACTGGTCCGACACAGATCGCAGGCCGGTCCCTCGCTCTAACGGAAAACCACCAGCGACAGGACCAGCAGCGATGCCGCGACAACCCATGATCCGGCGATGCGCGTTGCCAGCCTGAGCCACTCGCGGCGAAACCGGATCAGCAGCGCGCCCAGATAGGCGGGCACGATCCCGGCACCGACGGCGGTGGCTCCAAGCACCGACCAGGCCTGCGTTTCGGCAAAGTCCTCGGGCACGGAATCAAGGCCGATCACCGCGCCCACAATGACCCCGGGCACCGCCAGCAGGAGCGCCTTCGTCGGCAGGGTGAGGGCCGCACCGGCACCGCAGATCATGGCCAGCACCAGCAGCACCTGTTGCGGAAAGACCGGCAGCACGCCGGCCGCGCCCAGTCCCAGCCCGGCAAGCAGGGCCATCAGAAAGGCCGGAATGCCGATCCGGTACTGCCGCCAGCCCATGGTCCCGACCAGCAGACCCAGCGCGATCAGCGACAGCAGATGCTCGGGGACGACGTAGGGATGCAGCAACCCGCCATAGAAGGCATCGATCCCTTCTATGGCGGAATGGGCATGGGCCGAGCCGGGCAGCGCGGTTGCGGCAGCAACCGCGAACCAGCGATGGCGCACGATCACAGGGTGCCGGTCAGAAACCCGAGTCCGGCAAGTGCGATGACGCCGCCACCGGCCCTGACCGCGATCCGTCCCTGCGGCCAGTGCGCCAGCAGGCCGAACCCGATACCGATCAGGTGCATCAGGCCCGTGCCGATCACGAAGCCAACCGAATAGGAAACGGCGTTCGCCGCTTCCGGCAGTTCGGTGCCGTGCGCGTGGCCGTGAAAGATCGCGAATATGCCGACGACCGCCCAGGCCACCCACAGCGGCGGGCGCACCGCCAGCGCGACCAGCACGCCCAGCACCAGGGCGGACGCGGCGATGCCCGTCTCGACCTGCGGGACCGGCACGCCGGCAACGCCCAGCACGCCGCCGACGACCATCACCACGGGAAAGACGACCGGCAACTGCCAGATCGCGGGCTTGCCGAGGAATGCGCCCCAGAGGCCGACGGCGACCATGGCGGCGACATGATCCCAGCCCAGGATCGGGTGCAGGAAGCCGCTGACCAGACCGCCGGCGACGCCCTCGCCTTCATGGGCAAACGCCGGACCGGCAAGAACGATGGCGAGGATCGAAAGCAGGGGCAGAAACAGGATTTTCATGATGTTTCCCAATGCGGAACATGGATGATTCAACTGCGGTGAATCTGCCGCATTCGCCGGGGAGCGGCAAGACCGGCGTTGTCACATACCCCATGCACACCCGGACGGACTCGTTACGTTCCACATATCCACAAAATCTTCACCCGTGCACACAAGATATGGGGTTTTTCCTGTTGCCCTACATGTGCGTTTCGCCCAATATGTAGTGGCTGCTGGTCGACAGGGCGCTAAGCCTTGGGAGCAGCGGGGAAATCAGCATCAGATTCGGGTCCGTCTCACGAAGCGGGCCCATTATGCGGCAGGCAGAGGGGCAGACCATGCGTATCGAGCGGCGATTCACGACCGAGGGAGCGTCACCTTACGACGCGATCGAATTCCGGACCACGAACAGCGAGATCCGCAATCCGGACGGCTCGATCGTCTTCCGGCTGGAGAACCTGGAAGTGCCCCGGCAGTTCACCCAGGTCGCCGCCGACATCCTGGCGCAGAAATATTTCCGCAAGGCCGGTGTTCCCGCCGCGACGGCGCCCGTCGATGAAGAGGATGTGCCCGCGTGGCTGCAGCGCCGCGTGCCGGACGAGGACGCGCTGGCCAAGCTGCCGAAGGCCGAGCGCTACACGGGCGAATCCACCGGCAAGCAGGTCTTCGACCGTCTGGCCGGCACCTGGACCTACTGGGGCTGGAAGGGCGGCTATTTCGACGCAGAGGCCGATGCCCGCGCCTATTACGACGAGATGCGCCACATGCTGGCGAAGCAGATGGCCGCGCCGAATTCCCCGCAATGGTTCAACACCGGCCTGCACTGGGCCTATGGCATCGATGGCCCCGCGCAGGGCCACTGCTATGTCGATTTCCGGACCGGCGAGCTGGTGCAGTCCGAAAGCGCCTATGAGCATCCGCAGCCCCATGCGTGCTTCATCCAGTCGATCTCCGATGATCTGGTGAACGAGGGCGGGATCATGGACCTTTGGGTCCGCGAGGCGCGCCTGTTCAAGTACGGTTCGGGCACCGGCACCAATTTCTCGTCGCTGCGGTCGGCAGCCGAACCGCTGTCCGGGGGCGGCAAGTCATCGGGTCTGATGAGCTTCCTGAAGATCGGCGACCGCGCGGCGGGTGCCATCAAGTCGGGCGGCACGACCCGGCGCGCGGCCAAGATGGTGACCGTCGATCTGGACCATCCGGACATCGAAGAATACATCATGTGGAAGGTCGTCGAGGAGCAGAAGGTTGCCGCGCTGGTCGCCGGATCGACCCTGGCGAACAAGCACCTGAACCTGGTACTGGCCGCCTGCTGGAACGACAGGTTTGCGCCGGACGACGATGCCCGCCTGGACCCCAAGGAAAACGCGGCCCTGAAGTCGGAGATCATCGCCGCCCGCAAGGCCGTGATCCCCGAGAACTACATCCAGCGCGTCATCCAGTTCGCGAAGCAGGGCTATCGCCACATCGACATCCCCGTCTACAACAAGGACTGGGACTCTGATGCCTACCTGACGGTCTCGGGCCAGAACTCGAACAATTCGGTGCGCGTGCCCAATGCCTTCCTGAACGCGGTGCAGCAGAAGACCGACTGGAACCTGATCAACCGCACCAACGGCGAGGTCGCGAAGACCATCGACGCCGAGAAGCTTTGGGAAGACATCTGCTATGCCGCCTGGGCGTCCGCCGACCCGGGCGTGCAGTACGACACCACCATCAACGACTGGCACACCTGCCCCAACGATGGCCGGATCAACGCCTCGAACCCGTGTTCGGAATATATGTTCCTGGACGACACGGCCTGCAACCTGGCCTCGCTGAACCTGATGATGTTCCGCGACAAGGACGGCTCGTTCGACATTCCCGCGTTCGAGCACGCCTGCCGGCTGTGGACCGTCACCCTGGAAATCTCGGTGATGATGGCGCAGTTCCCGTCGAAGGAAATCGCCGAACTTTCCTACAAGTTCCGCACCCTGGGGCTGGGCTACGCCAACATCGGCGGCCTGCTGATGTCGATGGGCCTGCCCTACGATTCCGATGAAGGCCGGGCCATGTGCGGGGCGATCACCGCCCTGATGACCGGCGTGTCCTATGCTACCTCCGCCGAGATGGCGGGCGAACTGGGCGCGTTCCCGGGCTTCCGCAACAATGCCGACGCCATGATGCGGGTGATGCGCAACCACCAGCGCGCGGCGAAGGGCGAACTGGACGGCTATGAGGACCTGGCCGTCGCGCCGGTGCCCCTGAACGCCGAAGACTGCCCGCACGCGACCCTGGTCGAGGCGGCGGTCCGGTCCTGGGATCGCGCGGTCGATCTGGGCAAGGTCAACGGCTATCGCAACGCGCAGGCGACCGTGATCGCGCCGACCGGCACCATCGGGCTGGTGATGGACTGCGACACGACCGGCATCGAACCGGACTTCGCGCTGGTGAAGTTCAAGAAGCTGGCCGGCGGCGGCTACTTCAAGATCATCAACCGCACCGTCCCCGAGGCGCTGGACGTGCTCGGCTATACCGAGGCGCAGCGCGACGAGATCATCAACTATGCGGTCGGCCACGGCACCCTGGACGGCGCGCCGGTGATCAACTTCGAGAGTCTGATGGCGAAGGGCTTCACCGAAGCCGTGCTGGAGGATCTGGAGCAGGGCCTGCAAAGCGCCTTCGACATCCGCTTCGCCTTCAACAAGTACGCGCTGGGTGAGGAATTCTGCATGCGCGTCCTGGGCTTCGAGATGGAGCAACTCGACGACATCAACTTCGACATGCTGGCCGCGATGGGCTTCACGAAGAAGGAGATCGAGGCCGCCAACACCTATGTCTGCGGCGCGATGACCCTGGAAGGCGCGCCGCATCTGAAGGACGAGCATCTGCCCGTCTTCGACTGCGCCAACCCGTGCGGCCGGATCGGCAAGCGCTATCTGTCGGCGGAAAGCCACATCCGGATCATGGCGGCGGCACAGCCGTTCATCTCGGGCGCGATCTCCAAGACGATCAACATGCCGAACGATGCGACGGTCGAGGATTGCAACGAAGCCTACATGCTGTCTTGGCGTCTGGGCCTGAAGGCCAATGCGCTCTATCGCGACGGATCGAAGCTGTCGCAGCCGCTGAATGCGGTGGCGCTGGAAGACGACGACGAGACGCTGGAAGAGGCGCTGTCGCATCAGCCGATGACCGAAAAGGCGCAGATCGTCGCCGAGCGGATCGTCGAGAAGGTGCTGGTGCGCGAACGCCGGCGTCTGCCGGGCCGCCGCAAGGGCTATACGCAGAAGGCGCTGGTCGGCGGGCACAAGGTCTATCTGCGTACCGGCGAATATGATGACGGCGAGATCGGCGAGATCTTCATCGACATGCACAAGGAAGGTGCCGCCTTCCGCAGCCTGATGAACAATTTCGCCATCGCGATCTCGATCGGCCTGCAGTACGGCGTGCCGCTGGAGGAGTTCGTCGAGGCCTTCACCTTTACCCGCTTCGAGCCGAACGGCATCGTGCAGGGCAACGACGCGATCAAGAACGCGACGTCGATCCTGGACTATGTGTTCCGCGAACTGGCCGTCAGCTACATGGGCCGCAACGATCTGGCCCATGTCGAGCCGAGCGACCTGCGCGCGGACGCCCTGGGCGGCGGTGCGCACGAAGGTGAACTGCCGGAGGCCGAGGCCAAGGAAATCCGCGCGACGGACGAGGCGCTGGAAGCCGTCATGAAGGTCGCATCGACCGGCTATGTCCGCTCCAACCTCTACGTGCTGAACCCCGACAAGCGGAAGGCGACGGTGGAAGCCGTCGAACAGACCGCCGAGGTCATGCGCGCGGCCGGCGGCGGCGGTGGCGAGACCGTCGTTCGCGCCACGCACACCGAGGTTTCTGCAACCAGTACAGGCGGATCGGGCGGTGCAGGTGCCGCCAGCAACCGCGCGCAGCAGGTGGCCCAGGCCCGGATGCGCGGCTACGAAGGCGACTCCTGCGACGAATGCGGCAACTTCACGCTGGTCCGTAACGGCACCTGCATGAAGTGCGACACCTGCGGCGGGACCACGGGCTGCTCGTGACCGTATCCTTCCGCACCGCGACCGAGGCCGACGTACCGGCCATCGTCGCGATGCTGGCCGACGACACACTGGGACAGGGGCGCGAGGATCAGACCGATCTCGCGCCCTATCTCATGGCGTTCCGTGACATGGAGGCACAGGGCGGCAACGGGATGATCCTGGCGGTGGATGGCAACGGGGACATCACGGGCTGCCTGCAGCTGACCCTGATCCCGGGCCTGTCGCGCGGCGGTGCCTTGCGCGGGCAGATCGAGAGCGTCCGGGTCGCCGCATCGGCGCGCGGGCAGAAGATCGGTGAGAAACTGATCGGCCACGCCATCGAACAGGCGCAGGCCGCCGGGGCGACGCTGATCCAGCTCACCTCCGACCTGAAACGGACCGACGCGATCCGCTTCTACGAACGCCTCGGGTTCGTCAACTCGCACGCCGGCATGAAGCTGGAGGTTCGCCGGGAGCCGAAATAATTCAGGGTCGGGTGATCCAATCTTCGTGCCCGTCGTAAAGGGTACGGTTGCGCATGACAATCGAACGTTTGTTCTCCCTCCCGAGTCCAATCTCAGCGCCGGGCTTCATGCCGGAAACCCAGGTTTCTGACTTCCCTCCCCCTCCCAGGGCCCGGCGCTATTTGTTCCAGATGCTTTCCCACCATTTGTCGCCCGGCCCCTGCGCGGGCAGCGACATCTGCTGGCGGATCTCGCCGATCGGCCAGGCCGTCAGTGATGCGAGGCGCTGCGCACGCGCGTCCTGCCGGGCGGGAAGCTGCTGCTTGTAATATTCCGCCTCAGGGCATTGCACCTCGCCGGTCCAGGGATGGCGGATCACATAGCGGGCCTGATAGTTCGACTGATCCTGCGTTTCCCGGAACATCAGGTCGCGCGGATGGGTGGTGGAATCATAGCGCAGATGCAGCCGTGTCACGAAGGCCTCGACCGGCTGCTGCGGGGCGAAGCGTTGCACCGGCGCGGGCAGCGGGCGCGGTGTCGGACCCGGTTGCGGTACCTGGATCGGTTTCTGCGTCAGGTCGGGCTGCACCCACCACGCCCCCAGCGTGCGCAGTTCGTCGCGCGACAGCGGGTCGGCGGCACAGGGATCGCACCAGTTCATGTTCCAGGCATATTCCAGAAACATGACACCCGGTTCGCGGCGCACCTGCTCGGCGAACAGGGAACGATAGACCTCGGGAAATTTCGAACGGATGAAGACGGGCAGTTCGGCATCGGTCGGCATTTTCACGGTGCGATAGTTCTCGCCCTCGACGCGGCCCTGACGCGTGACCGTGAAAACGAACAGTTCCTGCATCCCGTCGGCATTCAGCGTGCCGAGGCGAATCGGCAGCATGAAATCGGGACTGTTGAAGGCGATCTGCAACGGCCTGAGATAGTTCAGCCCCGTCCGGGCCTTCTCCTCCAGGTTGATCTTCGCGACGAAGAACTTCATGCCCGCGCCGACATAGTCAGCCAGCACCGGTTCCGCCCCGTCCGGCAGGGTATAGCCGTTCTGCGTCAGCCATGTCGCGAGGCCGCCGCTTTCTTTGGCCGACAGGATCTGGATGTCATATTCGCCGACCGTGTATTCAGCCTCGACGGTAACACCGAGCGATTTCGCTGATCTGCTGGCCCCCTCCGCCTCGTCCTGAACGCGGGTCTGCATGCTCATGGCGCGCATCCGCCGCTGCATGCAGGGATTCTCGTCGAAATATTCGACCAGGCGCGGCGCGGTGAAAGCATCGATGTGGTCGATCACGGCGGGCTCGGCCACGTTGATCTGGCCGCGTTCCAGCACCGTCGGCGTCGGGATGACCATGGCGAATTCGGAAGGTTCGCCCTGATAGTCGTTGGCCATCGTGATCACGGTCCGGTCCAGATGCCGGGCGACGATCACCTTGGACGCCTTGTTGAAGAGTTTCGCATCGCCCTTGGCGACGTAGAAGCCGCAGAAGGCCGACGCCTGGGCGGTCATCGTCAGCAGAAGGGAAATGGTCAGAAAACCGGAACGCAGCATGGTTTGCCTCACTGGAAAATTCCTGTGAGGTCAGTCTAACCCGGCTTGCGTGGCAGAAATGAGGCTTATTGCCAGAGGATGCGCGTCAGAAGAACAATCCGACGATAACCAGGGCAACGACCGCACCGATGACCGAGCCGATCAGGACGTAGCGCATATGCCCGGATTTTTCGCCCTGACGGGCATTTTCAGGATTCAGTTTTTCTGTCGTCATGGGGTTCTCCCTTTTTTCTTCGTTCTCAAGACATGGGGATTACGGTCGCGACTTCACCCCCGGATCACCGCGACGCAACGTATCAGAGGGCGGCGCGGAGTACCCGGTCGACGATACGTTCAAGGTGGCGGAGCGAATTGCAGACCTCGACCTGATGGCAGTGCGGTGCGTATTTCAGCATCTCCGAATCGCCAGATCCCCATTGCAGCCTGCCTTCCGGGTTCAGCCAGATCAGCCGCTTGGACCGGTCGTAGAGCGTCTTGATGATCTCCGTGCGCGGTTCCGAGTAATTGGACCGGGCGTCGCCCAGGATGATGACCGTCGAGCGGTAATCGACATCGTCGAGTGCAATATCGCGGAAATCCATCAGCGAACGGCCGTAGTCGGTCGGCATGTAGGCAAAGTCCTCCAGCACCGAGGCCACCGCCTCCTCGATCGGTCGCGTCTCGAACAATTTTGTGACTTCACGCAGTTCGCCCGCAAACGCATAGGCGCGCACTTTCGGCAGCACCTCCTGCAGCGAGTAGAGGAACATCAGCAGGAAACGCGCAACGTTCGCCACCGAACCCGAGACATCGCACATGACGTGCACGTCCGGTCGGTCGATCTTGGTGCGCCGCCACTGCGGTTCGACGATCAGCCCGTCATAGCCGTGGTTCTTGCGCAGCGTGCGGCGAACATCCAGTTGACCCCGATGCGACTTCTTGCGGCGGCGCGAGTGCAGCACGACCAGCTTCTTCGCCATCTTGCGCACCAGTTCCTGCATCATCTGATAGTCGCGGCGCTCGATGTTGGTCAGCCGGACCTGCTCCAGCAGTTCCTCACGGATGCGGCGGCTCTTGCCCGCCGCCTGCAGCGCGAGTTGCTGTTCCACATAGTCCCGGATGCGATCCATCATGCGGCCGCGCAGCGCGTTCAGCCGCTGGCCCAGCCCGTCGGCCTGCCGGTCACCGGCCTGCCCCGCATCGCGCAGGTCGGCCAGATCGTCGTCCAGATCCTCCAGCCCCATGCCCTCGGCGATGCGGCGGGTGAACTGCCCGATCTGGGTGAACAGCACGATTTCGCGCACGCCGGAATTCTCGGCGGACTCGGCCATCCGCGCTTCCAGGCCGGGCCGGTCGTTCGACAGCAGCATCTGCGACAGCTCGGAAAGCTCGCCCAGCTGGGCCGCGGAGACTTCGGACGGCGCGGCTCCGCCGCCGCCGCCAGCCTGCCCCTCGCCGTCACCGCCCTGCGCCTCGCCCTGACCGCCTTCGCCCTGGCCGCCCTCGCCCGCCTCGCCGCCGTCGGCAGAGGGGTCGTTGTCGCTGGATTCCTCGGATCGGGACGGTTTGTCGGCATCGAACTCGGGCGCGGCGAAGAACCGCTCGAAACAGTCGTCGAACCGGTCCTTCTCGAACTCCGACTTGGCCAGTGTGACCGACAGGGAATCCTTCAGCAGGTCCCGGTCTTCCCACCCCACCAGATCGATGGCGCGGTGCGCCTCCAGCGTCTCGGCCGGCGAGATCGGCAGATCCGCCTCGCGCAGGGCTTTCAGGAAATCGGCCAGCATCGGCGTGATCATTCGGCGCCCTCCCCGGCAGCCGCGCGTCCGGTCAGATACCGAACGTGACGGTCGGATCGTTCCTGCGCTTCAGATTGCGGTAGCGGCTGACCGCCCAGAGCGGGAAGTAAGCACTGTAGCCATAGTAGCGGAGATAGAACACGCGTGGGAAGCCGACGCCGGTGTAAAGCGTCTCATCCCACTTCGGCCCCTCGCGCCCGCAGGCCGACAGCCATTCGATACCGCGCGCAACCGCCGGGTGATCGACCTCGCCCGACGCCATCAGGCCCAGCAGTGCCCAGGCGGTCTGCGACGGCGTGCTCGCCTTCACCTCGCCATAGCTCGCGTCGGCGTAGGTCTCGCAATCCTCGCCCCAGCCGCCGTCGGGCTGCTGCACGCTCAACAGGAAATCGACCGCCCGCCGGATGAAAGGGGCCTGCATGTCCTGACCGCACGCGTTGAACGCTGAAAGGGCGGACCAGGTGCCGTAGATGTAGTTCACGCCCCAGCGGCCGAACCAGCTGCCGTTCTTCTCCTGCTCCCGCCTGAGGAAACGGAGCCCCTTGGAGATCGGCTTGTCGGCGACATCATGGCCGATCTGCGCCAGCATCGAGACGCAGCGCGCCGTGACATCGACGGTCGGCGGGTCGAGCAGCGCGCCGTGATCGGCGAACGGAATGGCGTTCAGATACTGACGATCGTTCTCGGCATCGAAAGCGCCCCAGCCGCCGTTCGACGATTGCATCCCGATTACCCATTCCGCAGCCCGATAGATCGCGGGCCGGTAATGCGGGTCGCCCATCCGGTCCAGCGCCATCACGACGACCGCGGTGTCATCCACGTCAGGATAGTGATCGTTCCAGTATTCGAAAGCCCAGCCGCCGGGCTTCAGATCCGGACGCCGCCAGACCCAGTCGCCGACCACATCCGTGATTTCACGTTCCAGCAGCCAGTGCGCGGCCTGCTTCATCTGCGCGCTGTCGGCAGGCTCGCCCGCTTCCAGCAGCGCGTGCATGCCCAGGCACGTATCCCAGATCGGCGACAGGCAGGGCTGGCAATAGGCCTCGGTCTCCCGATCCATGATCAGCTTGTCGACAGCGGCCCGCGCGACCACGCGATCCGGATGATCCCTGGGAACGTCCAGCGCATGAAACGCCATCACCGTGTTCGCCATGGCCGGGAAGATGCCGCCCAGACCGTCCTCACCGTTCAGCCGCGGACGGATGAAATCGAGCGCCTCCTTCAGCGCCTTCTGACGCTTGCCTTTCGGCAGGATCGGCTCGGCCCGGCGGACCAGCTTGTCCAGGCTCAGGAAGAACGCGCCGACCGGCGAACCGGTGGGGTTGGAGTTGTACTCCTTCACCTGGTCGGGCGGCACGCGAAACAGTTCTTGCACGTCCACGCCGCGCGGGTTCGCAGCCAGCTTCCGCTTCGCCATCATGATCAGCAGCGGCACGATCACCGTGCGCGACCAGTAACTGACCTTGGACAGGTGAAACGGAAACCATTCGGGCAGCAGCATGATCTCGATCGGCATCGCCGGAATGGCACGCCAGGGCACCTGTCCGAACAGGGTCAGGGCGATGCGTGTGAAGACGTTCGCGCGCTCGGCGCCGCCGGCGGCCAGGATCGCGTCGCGCGCCCGCAGCATGTGGGCGGCGTTCGGATCGTCGCCGATCAGCTTCAGCGCGTAATAGGCTTTCACGGTGCAGGACAGGTCCAGCGCCCCGTCTTCGAACAGCGGCCAGCCGCCATGCACAGAGGACTGCGTGCGGCGCAGATAATTGCCGATCTTCTGTTCCAGCGGATCGTCGATCTCGTCGAGGTAGTGATTCAGCATCACGTACTCCGCCGGGATCGTGGCGTCAGCCTCGAATTCGAAGATCCAGTGCCCGTCGTCGCGCTGCACTGCCAGCAGTTCGGACCGGGCATCCTCGATCAGGTTTTCCAGCGCCGAAAGATCGGTCGGCGCAGGCGTTGCCGCTGCAAGTTTCACTATGTCAGACATGAAATGTTGCGTAGCAGCAAAGTCTGAATCTGGCAACCGGACGGGTCGCATTCCGGCCCGTCGATCAAGCGCTTGTCAGTGTTTCGTGCGCATGACGTCCGCGATCTTCTCGGCAATGACGATGGTCGGCGCATTCGTGTTGCCGCCGATCAGGCTGGGCATCACCGAGGCATCGACGACGCGCAGCCCCTCGACGCCGCGCACCCTGCAGTCCAGATCGACCACCGAATCCTGATCGGATCCCATGCGGCAGCTGCCGACCGGATGATAGATCGTCTCGGCCTTGCGCCGGATGAAGGCCTCCAGCGCGGCGTCATCCTCGACGTCCCTGCCCGGGAACATCTCTTCGCCCATGTGCTGTTTCAGGGGCGGGGCGGCCAGCATGCTGCGTCCGATGCGCGTGCCGCGCTTCAGCTTTTCCAGATCGTCCGCATGATCCAGATAGTTCGGGTCGATCAGAGGGTCGGCCATCGGATCCGGCGACTTCAGACCGATCCGGCCCCGGCTCTTCGGGCGCAGGTCACAGCAATGAAGGGTCACCCCATGCGCCCTGATCCGGTTCTGGCCGTGCTGATCGCTGGCGACGGGCAGGAAGTGGTACTGCAGATCCGGCAACGGCTCCTCGGGTGTCGAACGGACAAAGGCACCCGCCTCGGCGAAGTTGCTGGTCAGAAGGCCGGTGCGGTTGCGGCGGTAGTCCCGTGTCGCCTTGAGCCCCATCAGGATGCCGCGCAGGGTGAAGGCGAAGCCGAGTTTCGTGGTCGTCCGGTTGACGATGGAGACGTCCAGATGGTCCTGCATGTTGCGGCCCACCTGCGGCCGGTCAGCGATCAGGTCGATGCCGAACTCGGCCAGCTCGGCACCCGCGCCGATACCCGACAGTTGCAGCAGCTGCGGGCTGTTCACCGCGCCGCCGCACAACAGGACCTCGGCATTGGCGGTCACCGTCTCGTGCTGGCCCTGCCGGCGGTATTCGACGCCGGTCGCCCTGGTGCCGTCGAACGCCACCCGTGTCGCATGAGCCAGATCGATGATCTCAAGGTTCGGGCGGTCGACGCCTTCCAGATAACCGTGATAGGCGCTGCACCGCTCGCCGTTCTTCTGGGTGAGCTGGTACAGTCCGGCGCCTTCCTGCCGGGGACCGTTGAAATCCTCGTTCCCGGCGATCTGGTTTGCGGCGCAGGCCTCGACGTACATCCGCGACATCGGGTTCGGAGAGCGGGGATCGGCGACATTCAGCGGGCCGCCCTGGCCGTGCAGGTCGTCGGTGAAACGTTCGTTGTTTTCTGAGCGGCGGAAATAGGGCAGCAGGTCCTCCCACGCCCAGCCGGTGCAGCCTTCCTGTGCCGACCAGCGGTCGTAATCGGCCCGGTGTCCGCGGATGTAGACCATGCCGTTGACCGCGCTGGAACCGCCCATCGCCTTGCCGCGCGGCCAGAACAGTTCGCGACCGTTCAGGTTCTTCTGCGGTTCGGTCCTGAACAGCCAGTTCCGGTTCGGATCCTTCATGGTCTTCATGATCCCGGCGGGCATGCGGACCGATGAATCCTGTTTGGCGGGTCCGGCCTCCAGCAGGCAGACCGAAACATCGGGGTCTTCCGTCAATCGGCTGGCCAGCACGCAGCCCGCCGAACCGCCACCCACGATCACATAATCAAACGCCGCCATAACCCGCTCCCAAATAACTGCCGATTGTTACAATTGATTAATGACCATCGGTCAATAGCGTTCGACGCCAGATCGGCGGGCAATGGCCGCGAATGACGCCGTCTTCAGGCTTGCACTGCGCGCTTTCATTACTTTAAGCTTAAAGTAATGACACAGCATGCACTCATCACAGGCGGCGCTCAGGGCGTCGGACGCGCGGTGGCCGAGAGGCTGCTCGACGCCGGTTTCACCGTCACCATCACGGGACGCAATGCCGAGCGGCTGGACGAAGCCGTCACGGCGCTGTCGGGCAGGGGCACGATCGCGAGCCATGTCGCCGATGTGGCAGACGAGGACGCGGTAACCGCACTGTTCGAGGCGGCATCCTCGGAACGCGGGCCGATCACCGTTCTGGTGAACAACGCGGGCATTTCCGGCTCCGCACCGCTGTCGCGGATGAGTGCCGACCATTTCGACGAGATGATGTCGGTCAACGCGCGGGGCTTGTTCCTGTGCTGCCGCGCGGCAGCCGGTCCCATGGGCAAGGCGGGTGGCGGACGCATCATCAACATCGCATCGACCGCCGGCCTGAAGGGCTATGCCTACGTCGCCGCCTACGTCGCCTCCAAGCACGCTGCCGTCGGCCTGACCCGCGCACTGGCGCTGGAACTGGCGTCGAAGAAGATCACCGTGAACGCGATCTGCCCCGGCTTCATCGAGACGCCGATGACCGTCCAGACCATCCGGAACATCGTGAAGCAGACGGGCCGTTCGGAAGAGGAGGCGCGCGCGGAACTGGTGAAGTTCAATCCGCAGAAGCGCCTGATCGAGGTGGACGAGATCGCCGATACCGTGCTGTGGCTGACCACCGACGCCGCCCGCTCGGTCAACGGCCAGACCATCGCCATCGACGGCGGCGAGAGCGCATGAGTATGAAACTGCTCGAACCGCTGGACATCAACGGCATGGTGATCCCGAACCGGGTCGCCGTCCCCGCGATGGTCACGCGGCTGTCGGGCGAGGACGGCATGATCAACGACGATATCGTCGACCGCTACCGGCGCTATGCCGAGGGCGAGGTCGGCCTGATCGTCGTCGAGGCGACCGCCGTGCACAGCGCGAAGTCGGGCCCGCTGCTGAGGATCGGGGATGATGATTTCATTCCCGGCCACCGCCGGCTGGCCGAGGCCGTGCACGGTGCGTCCGATTCGAAAGTCGTGCCGCAGATCATCCATTTCATGAAGGTCGCGCGCTCGGGCTGGCGGCAGCGGATCGAGGACCTGTCGGAAAAGGACATCGAAGGCATCATCGCCGATTTCGGAATGGCGGCGCTCAGGGCACGCGAAGCGGGTTACGACGGTGTCGAACTGCACTCGGCGCACGCCTATACGCTGTCGTCGTTCCTCAGCCGCCGCAACGCGCGCAAGGACGCCTATTCGGGACGCACGCTGGAAGGCCGCCTGGCGATGTTCGGGCGTGTGATGGCCGAGGTCCGCAAGCGCGTCGGTACCGACTTCCCCGTGGGCATCCGCTTCCTGGCCGAGGAAGCCATCAAGGATGGTTATACCATCGACGAGGCCAAGCTGATCGCGCTGCGGATGGCGCAGGCTGGTGTCGATTACATTTCGCTGTCGGTCGGCGGCAAGTTCGAGGACGCGGTGCATCGCGACGGACATCCGCTCTATCCCTACACCGGCTATTCCGGCGACCGCTGCATGCCCGGCAACTGGTACCCGCCCCTGCCGCACGTGCATCTGGCTGCCGGCATCAAGCAGTTCATCAACGCCAAGGGCTTCGACGTGCCGGTCATGTCGGTCGGCAAGATCGCCGACCCCGACGATGCCGAACGCCTGCTGCAGGACGGCAAGGCCGACATCATCGGCATGGCGCGGCAGCTGCTGGCCGATCCGGACTGGCCGAAGAAGGTGCGCGAAAGCCGCTCCGACCAGATCGTGCGCTGCATCTATTGCAACGTCTGCAAGCAGCTGGACGAGAATTTCAAGGAAGTGCACTGCTTCCTATGGCCCAAGGGCGCGCGGCAGGCCCCGGCGGACAACCCCGGACAGGCCGCACCGCAATGGCCCGCTGACGGCGCAAACCTCACCGCAGCCGTCGATGGCGGGCAGATACGGCTTTCCTGGACCGCTGCCGACGACGTGATCGGATATGATGTCTACCGCTCGGAAGACGGCGGCCCGGCGACCGTGGCCGAGGCGGTGAAGTCCAGCAAGTATGTCGATCGCGTCGTGCTTGGCGGCCTGACATATACCTATTATGTTCGCGCCTTCGATGCGCACGGCAATGCAGGGCCACCGTCCAATCCGGTGGAAGTCGGGATGCCCCTGCCTGCGCCGGTTCAGTCGCTTGTTGAGGGAGTGCCCGCGTGATGGTGAAGAAGGTCGATATCGCTGCCGAAATCAGGGACAAGCCGTTCTTCAGGGGTCGTTCGCCCGAGAACGAGGCCGAAGCGGGCAGCGCCTTTGCCCGGTTGGGCAACATGGGCAATGCCGAGATCTTTGCCGGTCGCTGGCAGGGTCATTCGCCCTGGGAGCGGCATCCGAACGGTGACGAACTGGTGCAGGTGCTGGACGGCGAGACGACCATGACCCTGTTGACGGGTCCGGGCGAAGGCGAGACCCACACGCTGACGGGCGGTCAGTTTCTGGTGGTGCCCGCCGGGGTCTGGCATCGCTTCGAAACGCCCGAAGGCGTGACCGTGATGGCCGCCACGCCCCAGCCGACCGATCATTCGACCGCTGACGACCCACGGGAAAGCGCCTGATTGCGCGATCGTCCCGCGATCATTATGACTCTAGCGCAACGGGGCCATGCGTGAGATGGCCCGACAAGAACCGAGCAGGGAGGCTCAGAACATGTTCAAGAAATCACTCGCACTGGCCGCGGGCGCGGCGATGCTGGCGGGCGGCGTTGCCCACGCGGGCTCGCACAGCGAACCAGTCAAGATCGGCTTCGTGACGACCCTGACCGTCGGCCCCGCCGTCATCGGGCGCGACATGAAGGATGCCGTGGAACTGGCGGTCGAACACATCGGCGGCAAGATGGGTGGCAAGGACGTCGAGGTCATCTTCGAGGATGACGGCTTCAAGCCCGAGATCGGCAAGCAGAAGACCGAGAAGCTGGTCGTGTCCGACAAGGTCGATTTCGTCGGCGGCTACATCTGGTCGAACGTCCTGCTGGCGTCCTACACGTCGGTCGTGGGCAAGGGTCCGTTCCTGATCTCGTCGAACGCCGGTCCGTCGCAGATCGCCGGCAAGCTGTGCCATCCGGACTTCTTCTCGACCTCGTGGCAGAACGACCAGACGCCGATGGCGATGGGCGAGGTTCTGAACCAGCGCGGCGTGAAGTCGGTCTATATCATGGCCCCCAACTACGCCGCCGGCAAGAACATGGTCGCGGGCGTGGAACGCACCTACAAGGGCGAGATCGTCGGCAAGGACCTGACCAAGTGGCCGGGCCAGCTCGACTTCTCTGCCGAGCTTGCCAAGGCCCGCGCTTCGGGTGCGGAAGCCGTCTTCGCCTTCTATCCGGGCAAGGCGGGCGTGCAGTTCTTCAAGCAGTACGAACAGGCCGGCCTGAAGGGCAAGACGCCGCTGTATACCGTGTTCACCGTCGATGCGATCAGCCTGCCCCTGCTGGGCGATCTGGCCGTCGGCAGCCTGGCCACCCAGTTCTGGAACCCGGACCTGGACAATGAGGTGAACAAGAAGTTCGTCGCCGACTACAAGGCGAAGACCGGGCGCTTCCCGTCCTTCTACGCCGCGCAGTCCTATGACACGATCATGCTGATCAAGTCGGCGGTCGATGCGGTGAACGGCGACCTGTCCGACAAGGACGGCATGCGCGCCGCCATGAAGAAGGCCGATTTCCCGTCGGTGCGCGGCAAGTTCTCCTATGGCAACAACCACATGCCGATCCAGAACTTCTACCTGCGCGAGGCCTACAAGACCGACGCGGGCGAATACACGGTCAAGACCGTGCAGACGGTGTTCGAGAACCATCAGGACACCTATGCCAGTGAGTGCAAGATGTAGTCACCGGGTCTGCTGACACGACAGGCGCGGCGGCTTTCCGGTGGTGGAGGTCGTCGCGCCTTTCATTTCAATCAGACACGACCCGCACCGGGACTTGATCCCGGTGCCCAGCACGGCATCGATGCCAGACTGGGTTGCGGGATCAAATCCCGCAACAGGTGAGTGCCTCGCGGCCATGGTCGAGATATGAACTGGATCCTTCTGATCGAGCAGATACTGAACGGCGTGCAGCTGGGGCTGCTGCTGTTCCTGCTCGCCGCCGGGCTGACCCTGGTCTTCGGGATCATGGATCTGGTGAACCTGGCGCACGGGTCGCTCTACATGATCGGGGCGTTCATCGCCGCGACGCTGACCCAGCTCACAGGCTCCTTCATCGTCGCCGCGATCCTGACCCTGCCCGCGACCATGCTGGTCGGCATGGCGGTCGAGATGATCGCGCTTCGAACGCTCTATGACCGGGACCACCTGGACCAGGTGCTGGCCACCTTCGGCCTGATCCTGTTCGCCGACGATTTCGTGCAACTGGCCTGGGGCCCGGCGGGCATGGACATCCGGCTGCCCGACTTCCTGCGCACCAGCTTCGAGATCCTGCCCGGCGTGACCTATCCCAGCTACCGGCTCGCCATCATCGTGGTCGGCCTGTCGGTCGCCGCAGGGCTGTATTTCCTGGTCGCGAAGACACGCATCGGCATGCTGATCCGGGCCGGGGCCTCGAACCGGGAGATGATCGGCGCGCTGGGCGTCAATATCCGGTTGCTGTTTACCCTGATCTTCGGGCTGGGCGCGGCGATGGCCGGACTTGCGGGTCTGATGGCCGGACCGATCCTGACCGTGCAGATCGGCATGGGCAACGAGATCCTGATCCTCGCCTTCGTGGTGATCGTCATCGGTGGCATCGGATCGATCCGCGGCGCGTTCGTGGCCGCCCTGATCGTCGGTCTGATCGATACGGTCGGGCGCGCCTTCCTGCCCGAACTGCTGGGGCTGTTTCTGGGACAGACGACGGCCGATACCGCGGCCCCCTCGATCTCGTCGATGATGAGCTATCTGCTGATGGCGATCATTCTCGCCTTCCGGCCCGAGGGCCTGTTCCCGCCGAGGAGCGGCTGATGACCGGTGCCATGGAACGCCGCGACTGGATCGCGGGCTTCATCGTGTTCGCGGCGCTGCTGGCGCTGCCGACCATTGCCGACATCGCCGATGAGCCCTTCTGGGTGACATTGGTCGCGCGCACGCTGGTGGTCGCGGTCGGCGCGGTCGGTCTCAACCTTGTGCTGGGTTTCGGCGGCATGGTCAGCTTCGGCCACGCGGCCTATGTCGGCATCGGGGCCTATGTCGTCGGCATCGGGTTCCATCATTATTTCGAGGATGGCTACGCCTGGATGAATGCCGGCTGGGTGCAGCTGTTCGGTGCCATGATCCTGTCGGGGCTGGCGGCCCTGATCATCGGCGCGATCTGCCTGCGCACCAAGGGTGTCTATTTCATCATGATCACGCTCGCCTTCGCGCAGATGGTCTATTTCATCTTCGTCGGGCTGGACGTCTATGGCGGCGACGACGGGCTGTCGATCTACGAGATGGCCGAGTTCGGCGGCGGGTTCTCGCTGGGCGACGATACCGACCTCTATTACGTTTCATGGTTCGCGCTGGCCGGGGTGGTCTATCTGGTTCACCGCCTGACCAACGCCCGCTTCGGCATGGTGATCCGGGGTGCGAAATCCAACGAACGGCGGATGCGCGCGATCGGCTTCCCCACCTACCGCTACCGCCTGACCGCCTTCGCCATCTCGGGTGCGATCTGCGGCCTTTCAGGGTTTCTCACCGCCAATCTGACCGAGTTCGTCAGCCCGGACATGATGCACTGGACCCGCTCGGGCGACCTGATCATCATGGTCGTGCTGGGCGGCATGGGCACCCTGTTCGGCCCGGTCTACGGCGCGCTGGCCTTCCTGCTGATCGAGGAACTGCTGTCGGCTTTCTTCCAGCTCTGGCGGCTCTGGTTCGGGCCGTTTCTGATCCTGGTGGTTCTGTTCGCGCGCGGCGGCATCGACGGGCTGATCAAGGGGAGGATCGGCACCCGTGGCTGAATTCGCCCTGCAGATCGAGAACCTGGTGAAGCGCTTCGGCGGTCTGGTCGCGACCGATCACCTGTCGATGGAGATCGTGCCGGGTGAAATTCACGCCGTGATCGGACCGAACGGCGCGGGCAAGACGACCCTGATCGGACAGCTGACCGGCGAGATCAGGCCCGACGACGGCCGGATCACCTTCGATGGGCGCGATATCACCCGCCTGCCCGTGCACCGCCGTTCGGCGATCGGGCTGGCGCGATCGTTCCAGATCACCAATGTGCTTCAGGATTTCACCGCGCTGCAGAACGTCGCCCTGTCGGTGCAGGCCCACAGCGGGCACAGTTTCCGCTTCTGGAAGCCTGCCGCGGGGGACAGCCGCCTGGAAGAACCGGCCCGCGCCGTTCTGGATCAGGTCGGACTGGCCGACCGGGCCGACACGCCTGCATCCAGCCTGTCGCACGGCGAGCAGCGGCAGCTTGAGATCGCGATGGCCCTTGCCACCGGTCCGAAGGTTCTGCTGCTGGACGAGCCGATGGCGGGCATGGGCCCCGACGACAGCCAGCGTATGGTGGCCATCCTGAACGGGTTGAAGGGCGACCTGACCATCCTGCTGGTCGAGCACGACATGGATGCGGTCTTTGCCCTGGCCGACCGGATCACGGTGCTGGTGTACGGCGGCGCCATCGCCACGGGCAGTCCCGACGCCATCCGCAACGACCCGAAGGTCCGGTCTGCCTATCTGGGAGACGATGACGATGCTTGAGGTCGAGGCCATCGACACGTCCTACGGGCGCAGTCAGGTGCTGTTCGGCATGTCGCTGCATGTGAAGGCAGGCGAGGTCGTCACGCTGATGGGCCGCAACGGCATGGGCAAGACGACGACGATCCGGTCGATCATGGGCATGACGCCGCCCGGCGCCGGGTCCATCCGCTTCGACGGTGCGGAGATCGCCGGAAAGCCGTCCTATGCGATCGCCAAGATGGGACTGGGGCTGGTGCCCGAAGGCCGGCAGATCTTCCCCAACCTGTCGGTGCGCGAGAATCTGCTGGCGACGGCGGGCAATCGCTCCCCCGGGGCGCAGCGCTGGACATTGCCGACGGTGCTGGAGGCCTTTCCCCGGCTGGCCGAGCGCGCCCGCAACATGGGCGATCAGCTTTCCGGCGGCGAACAGCAGATGCTGGCCATCGCGCGCGCACTGATGACCAACCCCCGCCTGCTTCTGCTGGACGAGGCGACCGAAGGCCTCGCCCCGCTGATCCGGGCCGAGATCTGGTCGATTCTCGGTCGCCTGAAACAGGAAGGGCAGGCCATTCTGATCGTCGACAAGAACATCGGCGCGCTGACGAAACTGGCCGATCGCCACACGATCATCGAGAAGGGATCCGTGGCCTGGAGCGGCACGTCCGAAGACCTGGTGCGCGATCCCGACATCGCGCATCGATATCTCGGTGTCTAGCGCGGAACACCCGCCCGTTGAGCCTAAATTTACGAAATCGAAACGTGTGAGGCGGACAATGCGCGCACTTGGCGGGACACGGTCAGCACCTCGTCACAGCACCGCAGCCGGGAATGCCTCATGCTTTACGAATTCGACGACAAGAACGATACGAAGCGCTTCTGCGAAACTGCGATCCAGTTGATCGAGAGCTATGACATCCGGTCCACGCCAGACTATTTCCGGCTGTTCTACGACTATGCGTCCGAACGCGATCCGGTGGTATCGGCCACGCTGCGCGATGTCAGCGACGAGACCCCGGAAGTGTTCCGCAGGGCGGCCGAGGACCTGCTGTACAATCACTACGGCGAAGACCGCAACTTCAGGCTTCTGACCGAAACCGGTGACGCGATGCAGGATCAGATCCAGCATGTCGTCGATCAGGTTTCGCATGCGGGCGAGGACGTCGGCGAATTCGGCACGGCACTGGACGGGCTGGAAAACGGGCTGGGATCGATCGAGGGCGGTCGCGCGATGCAGACCATCGTGAGCCAGATGATCGTCGCCACCCGCCAGATGAAGGTGAAGTCCGAGCAACTGGAACAGGATCTGAAACAGTCCGCCAACGAGATCAGCAATCTGCAGGAAAAACTGGAGGAATCCCGACGGGAGGCCCTGACGGATGATCTGACCGGCATCACCAACCGCGCAGGCTTCGACCGCACCCTGCAACGACGGGCGGACAAGGCGGCCGCTTCCGGCGAACCGCTGACCCTGGTGATGTGCGACATCGATCACTTCAAACGGTTCAACGACGCCTACGGGCATCAGCTGGGCGATCAGGTGCTGAAGCTGGTCGGCGCGGTCATGCGCGACGGCCTGAAGGGCCGCGATACCCCCTGCCGTTACGGCGGCGAGGAGTTCGCGCTTATCCTGCCCGAAACGGACATGGTGGGCGGATCGAAGGTCGCGGAGAACATGCGGCAGGCGATCTCGTCCAAGCGGATCATCCGCAAGAGCACCGGCGAGGAGATCGCGCGTGTCACCATGTCGTTCGGCGTCGCCGAATATCGCAACGGCGAGTCACCCGCGGCGCTGGTCGGTCGGGCCGATGCCGCGCTGTATCAGGCCAAGTCCGACGGCCGCAACCGGGTCAGCATGGAAGCCGACGTGACGCCGAAGCTGGTGGCCGCCAACTGAGCGCAGCAGACATCAGGCTTCAGGCTTCAGGCCGCGCCTGCACGTCTCATGCATCCACATGTTTCGAAAACAGCTCCAGCGTCCGCCCCAGTGCCAGGGCCGCATTCTCGGCATGGAAATCCTTGCGATGGTCGCAATTGAAGCCATGTCCGGTGTTCTCGTAGACGAACACCTCGACGCCTGACGTGGCCTTTCGGATCTTCTCGACATCGTCGAGCGGAATGCCGCCATCGTTCTCACCGAAATGCAGGATCAGCGGCGCACCGACCTTCTCGTCCAGATGCGGCACGATCTGTCCGCCGTAATAGCCTGATCCGGCGGCGATCTTGTCCGACAGACGACAACAGGACACGAAGACCAGCGTGCCGCCCCAGCAATAGCCGACGATGCCGACCTTGCCGGCCTCTGCGGCGGCATCCGCTGCCGCCTCGATATCCAGCATCACCTTGTCGAGGTCGCACGCGGCACGCCATTCAAGCGCCTTTGCGATCTCGTCCGGCGTGTAGCCGCACTCCAGCTTCGGTTCGACCCGGTCGTAGATCGCGGGCGCGATCGCCAGATACCCGTCGGCGGCATAGCGGTTGGTCACATCCCGGATGTGCTCGTTGACCCCGAAGATCTCCTGAATGACGATCACCCCGCCCTTCGGTTTGCCTTCCGGATCGGCGCGCCAGGCGTCGAACTCGTGCCCGTCAGAGGCCGTCAGTCTGATCCAGTCACCCATGATTTGCGTCTCCCGTTCACTCAGCAGCAATAGACTTCGGCGGTTCGGATTCTAGCCGTTCAGCGCGGACCAGACCTTCATCGGCGTCAGCGGCATCTCCAGACCGTCGATCGATTTGCCCGCATCCAGAACGGCATCATGCACGGCATTGACGAAGGCCGGCGGTGCGCCGATGGCACCGGCCTCGCCCGCGCCCTTCACACCCAGCGGGTTGGTCGTGCAGCGCACGTTGCGGGTGCGGAAGCGGATTTCCGGAATGTCGTAGGCACGCGGCATCTGATAGTCCATGAAGCTGCCCGACAGCAGCTGGCCGCTCTCCTCATCATAGACCGTGTGCTCGGCCCAGGCCTGTCCCAGCCCCTGAACCACACCGCCATGGACCTGTCCCGCCAGCAGCAGCGGGTTCATCGTCACCCCGAAGTCGTCGACGCAGACATAGTCCATGATCTCGACCTGGCCCGTCGCCGGATCGACCTCCACCTCGCAGATATGGCACCCGTTCGGGAAGGTCGGCTGTTCGTTGTTGTGGTCCTTCATCGCGTCCAGACCGGGCTCCACCCCTTCGGGCAGGTTGGCGGCGTCCTTCGCTGCCTCGGCGACCTCGAAGATCGACATGGAGCGGTCGGTGCCCGCGACGGTGAATTTCGCGTCGGCGAACTCGATGTCCACCTCGGCGGTTTCCATCATCTTGGCGGCGACCTTCTTGCCCTTCTCGATGGATTCTTCGGCCGCTGTGAGAACCGACGCACCGCCCACCGGAATGGACTTGGAGCCACCCGTGAAGCCGGGCGGCACGCGATCGGTATCGCCCTGGATCATCTCGATCTCCTCGACCTCAATGCCCAGTTTCTGCGACAGGATCTGCGCATATGAAATTGCGTGGCCCTGGCCCGAGTCCAGCGCCCCGGAATAGATGCGGACCTTGCCCTTCTCCTCGAAGCTCAGCCGGGCGGGAACGCCCGCACCGCCGCCGCAGCGCTCGACGTAGGTCGACATGCCGATCCCACGCAGCTTTCCGTTGGCTTCCGACTGCGCACGGCGCGCGTCGAAGCCGGTCCAGTCGGCATCCTGCATGGCGTCGGCCATCATGCCGGGGAAATCGCCGGAATCGATGACGTCGCCCAGCCCCATCGTATGCGGCATTTCCTCCTTCGTCGGGAAGTTGCGGTTGCGCATCTCGTCGGAGCTGACGCCCATATCGCGTGCCGCCTGCTCGACCAGACGTTCGATCATGTAGGCCGCTTCCGGACGTCCGGCACCGCGATAGGCATCGGTCGGCACGGTATTGGTCATCACGCCCTTCACCTGAAGGTGCATCACCGGGATCTTGTAGAGGCCCGTGTACATGCCCGCCGCCGCGTCGGTCGGGATGAAGGGCGCGAAATTCGCCAGATATGCCCCCATCGCGGCCCAGGTCGTCGCCCGGAGGGCCTGAAAGTGACCGTCCGCGTCCATCGCCACCGAGACCTCGGTGACGTGATCCCGCCCCTGGCTGTCGGAGAGGAACATCTCGGAGCGGTCACCGGTCCAGCGCACCGAGCGGTTCAGCCGCTTCGCCGCCCAGAGCGTCATCACCGCTTCGGGATAGAGGAACGCCTTGGTGCCGAAGCCCCCGCCGACATGACCTGTGATCAGGCGCAGCTTCGGCATCTCGATGCCCAGAATGCCCGAGAGCTGCTGCAACTGAAGGCCCGGACCCTGGCTGGGGACATAGAAGGTGATGCGGTCGCTGTCCGGTTTCACCTCGGCGACGGCCGCGCGCGGTTCCATCGCATTGCAGACCAGGCGGTTGTTGATGATCCGGACCGTCGAGACCTTGTCGGCCTTGTCGAAGATGGCATCGACCTGATCCTTGTCGCCCTTCTCATAGTTCAGGATGATGTTGTTCGGCGCTTCGTCCCAGATCTGCGGTGCGCCGTCCAGCGTGGCCTCGTAGGTGCCGGTGGTCACGGGCAGTTCCTTGAAATCGAACTCGATCAGGTCCGCCGCATCCTGCGCCGCCGCCATCGTTTCGGCGACGATGAAGGCCAGCGGCTCGCCGACATAGCGGACCCGGTCCTTGGCCAGAATGTGACGCGGCGGCTTCGGATGTTCCGACCCGTCGCCGTTGCGGATGTCGGTCAGGCACGGGATCGGATGCACACCGTCCTCGGTCAGTTCATCGCCCGTGAGTACGGCAATGACACCGGGCACCTCGCGCGCCGCCGCGACATCCAGCGACGCGATCTCGGCGTGGGCGACCGGGGACCGATAGACAAGGCCGCGCGCCGCCCCTTCGACATGAACGTCGTCCGTGTAGCGCCCATGGCCCCGAACAAGCGTCGGATCCTCAATACGCCGCGGGCCGTCACCAATACCGAATTTCATCTTCCGCTCCCCAAGAACCAGTGCATCTGAAAGGGAGTATGAGCGATCACGATCCTTCCGAACACCCACCTTTCATCGATGCCCCGGGATTGTGAGAAACGCGCGCGTCGCGCCTACTTCTCGTTGCCGTCAGGCCGGGTGGGTATGTTGCAGACCAGCAGCCGGCAAACCTCGTCTCCCGCGCCCAGCGGCAGGATCAGCCTGTGCCACGAACCGATCATGATGTTGCGGGGCGCCCTGTGCACCGTATAGAGCGGTATCCGGTGTTTCATGACCGCGAGGTAACAGACCCGGAAGAATGCCGTCACCGGGCTGTCCGTCGGAATCTCGCTGAGGTATTTGTGGGTCATGTCAAAACCGCTGAAATTCGCGATCTTGCTGCCGTAAAGACTGTAATAGAAATCCCTGCCACCATCGACGACATCCAGCAGGATGATGGACCCCAGGGCGGGGGCGAGCAGCATCGGATCGACCTTCAGGATCTGGGCGACACCGGATTGCCTGGGCAGACCCTGCCAGTAGTCGTGAACGGTACGCAGGGCCAGATAGGGCAGAAGGCCACTGTCGGGCGCTGCGAACACGCGGGCTCCCATGAGCGGCCCGTCCAGCCATTCCTGCGTCCCCGGAGAAATCCTGCCCGTTATCAGTTCGTCTGCATATCGTTCGTCGATGACGGCGCTCCGCACGGGTTGAGGTTCTCTGGAACCTTACACGCCATACGTTAAGAAATATCAATACATATGCCAACAAGAAGCGGTAAATTTTCGCCGTTTTTCTTGCACAGTTCGGACATCCGCAGACCGCAATTGCGCGAAAGGAAAAACGGGGCCGGCAGAGAGACTGCCGACCCCGGACACGGATCACCCGTACTGATACGGCATCAGCGGCCCTTGTAGTCTGGCGCCCGTTTTTCAGTGAAGGCTGTCAGTCCTTCGACAACGTCGTGGGACTGGCCGTAGGCTTCCCACACGTGCATTTCGCTTTGCAGGGCGCGGTCGAGGGGCATATCGAGACCCTGATCGATCATGTGCTTCATCTGACGCATCGCCAGCGGGCTCTTCGAGGTCAGCCGCGCCACCAGGGCCTCGGTCCTGGCGATCAGCTGATCATCGGGCACGATCTCGTTGACCAGGCCCCAGTCCGCGATCTCCGTCACCGGCAGCAATTCTCCGGTCATCAGCAGATAGCGCGCGCGGGTCTCGCCGATCTTGCGCGGCAGGCGGATGGAACTGCCACCGCCGGGCAGCATGCCGAAATTGATGTGCCCGTCGCCGATCTTCACCGATTCAGCGGCGATCACCAGATCGCACGCCAGCAGCAGTTCCATGCCACCGGCAGCGGTGATTCCGTTCACGGCCGCGATCGTCGGCTTCTCGCATTCGCCGACCCGCGCGAAGGACGCATAGGCCTGTTTCATGAAGGTGCGCACCTTCACGGGATCGCCTTCACCCATGAAGCTCAGCACGTATTTCAGGTCCGCCCCCGCCGAGAAGGCGCGCCCGGTGCCCGTGAAGACGATGGCCTTCACTTCCGGGTCGCCCTCGGCACGGTCGAGAACCCTGGCATAGCCGTCGAGAATGTTCTGGTTCATCGCGTTCAGTGCATCCGGGCGATTCAGGGTCACCCAGGCTGCACCGTCGCGCACTTCATACAAAAGATCGTCCGTCATGATCCCGCCTCCCCGCGGCATGATTGATGGTTTGCAATCATGCGCGCAGCCGAGGTCCGGGATCAATCGGGCAATGGCCGCGTCAGACAAAGATCAGTTCGCCGCCGTCACCGCCGGTGACATTGTAGGCATCCGCGCGGCTGTCATAGGTCAGCACCGCCCCGGGATCGCCGAGGCCATCCATCAGGTTGATTTCCGTCACCACGCTGGGGTCGAAGGTGATCGAACCGCCGCCGTCGGGGAAGGCCGCCGTCCAGGTTCCGTCCTCATTGTCCTGGAACGTGACCTCGTCCAGGCTCAGACCATCGCGATCCGACGTATCGAACAGGTCCAGGCTGTTGCCGCGACCGCTGTCGATGATCGTATCGTCGTTGCCGGGCCCGTCCGCGACGTCGAAGACATAGGTGTCACTGCCGCCGCCGCCCTTCAGGATATCGTCGCCCTGGCCACCGATCAGCGTGTCATTGCCGTTGCCGGCATCCAGCGTGTCGTCGCCGTCGCCGCCGTCCAGGCTGTCACCGACGTTCTTCGTGACCAGGAAGTCGTCGCCGATGCCGCCGAACAGGGTGTTCTGTCCCTCGCTGCCTTCCAGCGTGTCGTTGCCCGCGCCGCCTTCGATCAGGTCGGATGCATTGCCGCCCTCAATCTGGTCATTGCCGGCACCGCCGAACAGTTCGTTCAGGCCCTCGCTGCCATCGATCTCGTCGTCGCCGGCACCGCCGAAGATGCTGTCGGCACTGTTGCCGCCATCGATCTTGTCGTCGTCGTCACCACCGTAGATCGTATTCTGGCCTTCGCCGCCCTTCAGATGGTCCTTGCCCGCACCACCGACCAGCAGGTCATCGCCGTTGCTGCCGTCCAGCTTGTCGTCGCCGTCGCCGCCGAACAGGGAATCGTTGCCGTTGCTGGCCTTGATGTCGTCCTTGCCGCCCAGGCCCACCAGGATGTCGTCGCCGTTGGTGCCCTTCAGCTTGTCCTTGCCGTCGTCACCGGTGATGGCATTGCGGTCGTTCTCGATATCCGAGAAGTCCGGTTCGCCGCCGGTCAGGTGGTCGTCAACGTCGATGGAGCTGCCGGAGCCATCCGAACCATCGGATGCCCTGGACCCATTGGACGCGTCAGAACCTTTCGAGCCGCCAGAGCCCCTGGAGCCGCCCGAGCCCCCGGAACCGCCCGAGCCCGTATCGTCATCGCCCGGAAAGGTCACGTCGCCGTCGATGATCAGCGCGTCTTCACGCAGGTCGTCCAACTTGACGCCGGAAAGCAGCAGGCTGCTTTCGCCGGCAGTGATCAGCAGGCCGCTGCGGGTCTCCGCCAGGGTCAGATCGCCGCCCGTCAGCCCCGAGCCGGTGAAATCGATGCGATCACCATTGCTGAACCCGGTGATGACATCCGTTCCGAAGTCGGCGTCATTGATGCTGATCGTGTCCTGACCGTTCCCGGTTTCGATCGTGTCGCTACCCGTGCCACCTTCGAACAGTTCCGAGGCATTGCCGCCTTTCAGGACATCGTCGCCCGCCCCGCCGAAAAGCTGGTTCGCGCCTTCCTTGCCTTCGATGGTGTCGTTGCCGTCGCCACCGGTGATCGTGTCCACCGCATTGCCGCCGGTGATCTTGTCGTCACCGGCACCGCCGTCGAGGCTGTTCGCGCCTTCCTTGCCTTCGATGGTGTCGTCGCCGTCGCCGCCGGTGATCGTGTCCGCCGCATTGCCGCCGGTGATCTTGTCGTCGCCCGCACCGCCATCGAGGCTGTTCTGACCTTCCTTGCCTTCGATCACGTCGTCGCCTTCGCCACCGATGATGGTGTCTTCGCGGTTGCCGCCCTTCAGCGTGTCGTCACCGTCACCACCCTCGATCCGGTTCACGCCTTCGCGACCGTCGATGTCATCGTTGCCGGTCCCGCCGAAGATCTGGTCCTCGCTGTTGCCGCCCTTGATCTTGTCATCGTCGGCACCGCCGAAGATGGTGTTGGCACCTTCGCCGCCGTCGATGTCGTCCTTGCCCGCACCGCCGACCAGCAGGTCTTCACCGTTGCCGCCCTTCAGCTTGTCGTCATCATCGCCGCCGAACAGTGAATCGTTGCCGTTGCTGCCGTCCAGATCGTCCTTGCCGCCGCGTCCGACCAGGATGTCGTCGCCGTTGGTGCCTTTCAGCTTGTCCTTGCCATCGTCACCGACGACGGCCTTGTCGCTGTTCTCGATGTCCGAGAAGTCGGGCTCGCCCGTGTCGCCGCCATCGCCGGGGATTTCCTCACCGGCAAAGAAGAACAGCGCGGCCGGGGCCAGGTTGGTCACGCCCAGCAGGGTGACGGAATTGCTGCCCGCCGTGATCACGGTGTTCGTACCGTCATCGGTGATTTCCAGATCGTCGCGCAGGAAACTGGTGGAGGAGAAGTCGAGCAGGTCGCCTTCCGAGAAATCCGTGATGACCTCGTGACCGAAATCGTCACCGTTCAGGTAGAACCAGTCATCGCCCGCACCGCCGGTCATCGTGTCGTTGCCGGTGCCGCCGATGATCAGGTCCATGCCGTCACCGCCTTCGATCACGTCATTGCCGGCGCCCGCATGCAGGTTGTCGTCGCCGTCGCCGCCGAAGATCGTGTCGGCGTTGCCGCCGCCCAGAACGGTGTCGTCGCCCGAGCCGGCATCGATCAGGTCGAACCCGACGCCGCCATTGATCGAGTCGTTGTCATCGCCACCGAACAGTTCGTCGTTGCCCGTGCCGCCGCCGACGAAATCGGCACCGGCACCGCCGCGCACCGTGTCATCGTTGGAGCCGCCAGCCAGGCTGTCGTCGCCGTCACCGCCTTCGACCAGGTCATTGCCCGATCCGCCGAAGACACGATCCACACCGGCACCGCCGAACAGGCTGTCCGCGCCGCCTTCGCCATGGATCGTGTCGTCACCTTCGTCGCCGGTGACGATATCGTCACCGACACCAGCCTGAACCCGGTCGCTGCCGGATCCGCCGGTGATGCTGTCGGCACCGCTGCCGCCGCGCAGATCGTCATTGTCCGCGCCACCGTCCAGGCTGTCGTCGCCGGAGCTGCCTTCCAGCCGGTCGGCACCCGCGTCACCCAGCAGGGTATCGTTGCCCGCATCGCCGGTCAGCGAATCGTTGCCGTCGCCGCCTTCCACGTGATCGTCGTCTTCACCGCCGCGGGCCGTGTCGTTTCCGGCACCGCCGAAAACGACGTCGTTCGAGAGACCGCCGCGCAGGATGTCGTTGCCTGCGCCGCCGGTCAGGCTGTCGGCATCGGCGAAACCGAACAGCGTGTCATCGTCGTCACCGCCGTCCAGCGTGTCTTCGCCTTCGTCGCCGCGCACCGTATCGGAGCCCGCGCCGCCGAAGATCAGATCGTTGCCCTGTTCGCCGCGCAGCAGATCATTGCCGGCCTCACCCAGGATCGTGTCCAGCCCTTCTCCGCCCCGCAGGTCGTCGTCGCCGTCGCCGCCTTCGATCAGGTCGTCGCCCAGCTTGCCGATCAGCTTGTCGGCACCGGCACCGCCCTGGATGACATCGTCACCGTCTTCGCCCAGCAGGATGTCATCGCCCTCGTCCCCGATCAGCGTGTCATCACCCGCACCGCCGCGACCGAAGTCGTTGCCCGCACCGAACGCGAAGCTTTCGGAAGCATCGCCGCCGAACAGCTTGTCCCGCGCGTCACCGCCCACGAAACGCCTCGGCGCGTCGTCGTCCAGCCCACCCGTCGGGGTTCCGGATTCCTCTTTCTCGCCGGCCTCTTCTTCCGGTTCGACCTTCCGCACACGGTTGTCGAGCCGCAGGGGGTCGTTGCGATCGCCCCGAACCGACCGTGCGAAAAGCGCGTCCTCGGCAGGCGCGTCGGCCGGCGCGGCGAAAAGCGTGTCCGCCCCCGTCAGCGTCTCGTTCGACAGCTCTTCGATCTGTTCGTCATTCTCGGGTTTCGTCGCCATCTGACCTGCACCAGTTCCGTACGTTCGTACCAAATTCGATCGACACCTGTGCCACCATGATACATTCAGGGGCGCGTACGATGCCTATACCAGTGATATGGGCAAGATGCGGGCCTGATACATCTGCGCGACGGTCACAGATTAGCGCTCCAGCGTTAATGTTGTGTCGCCGCCGTCCTCAATCTCGACATCGAACGTGTTCAGCAGGCGCGACACCATCATGTAGAACCCGATGGCCATGGTCAGTTCCACCAGCCCCTGATGGCTCAGCTTCGCTTCCAGCGGCTTGAACGTGGCGTCCGAGGCACGGACGTTGCGGACGACATCGTCGGTATAGCGGAGCACGAGCTTTTCGTCCTCGCTGAACAGATCATTGTTTGCACCGTCTGCAATGGCGGCGATCTTGTCGTCCGTACCGCCGACCGCGCGGGCCAGCGCCTCGTGCTGATGAATCTCGTAGGGCGCTTCCGACAGATGGCCCACCCGCAGGATCGCCAGTTCCAGCAGCCACTTGTCCACATCCGACTTGCGCAGCAGCGCATCCGAGAAACTCACGAACTTCCGGAACTCGGGCTCTGCATGCGCCAGCATCCGCATCACATTCATCGGCGGCAGCTTCGCCAGAAGGCTGGCGATCTCCTCGGGTGCGTCTGCGGGGTCGACATAGGGGATACGGGCCAAGTTCACTCTCCGGTAAAGACGGGGCGTCGCTTCTCACGGAAGGCGTTCACCGCCTCCTGATGATCTTTCGACAGGTTGGACATCAGTTCGTAGGATATGGAGGCATCCATGATGGCATGCGCCATCTGCTTCAGCCCGATGTTGACCGAAACCTTGGTCCAGCGGATCGCCTTGGACGCGCCGTTCGCCAGCCGCTCGGCCATCTTCGCGGTCTCCGCATCCAGCGCCGCCGCGCTGACCGCATGGTTGACCAGCCCCATGGCAGCCGCATCGGCCGCGGTCATCAGCTTGCCGGTCATCAGATATTCCTTGGCCCGCGCATAGCCGATCAGCTGCGGCCAGATGATCGCGCCGCCGTCGCCGGCCACCAGACCGACCGACACATGCGGGTCTCCGATGCGCGCGTCCTCGTGGGCGATGATGATGTCACAGAACAGCGCGATGGTGGCGCCCAGTCCGACCGCATCGCCGTTCAGGCGGCAAATGATCGGCTTTTCAAGGTCCAGCAGCCCGAAGACGATCTGTTTGGCTTCGGTCGCCGTCCGCTCGAAGCTGGCAGGCTGATCGATCCCTTCCTGCATCCAGTCGATATCGCCGCCCGCGCAGAAAGCCCTGCCCGCGCCGGTCAGCACGATGACCTCGGCCTCGTCGTCCTGCAGGTCGGTGAACAGCCGCGCCAGTTCGGCGTGCAGTTGCCGGTTCACCGCGTTCATCACATCCGGCCGGTTGAGCGTGACGGTCAGGACCTTGTCCGACCTTTCAAACGCGATGCACTGGTAATTTTCCTGATACATAATCCCCTCCCCTGTGTGGACAATTATCCGCGGGGGGTCAGCCTGCGTCAAACAAGGGGACACGCCATGTCATCGAACCCGTGGAATCCGGAACAATATCTGAAGGGCACGATGGGCGACCTGCGCACCCGCCCGGTGTTCGACCTGCTGGCCCGTGTGCCGGTGGATACGGCAACGTCCGTCTACGACCTGGGCTGCGGACCAGGCAATTCGACCGCACCGCTGAAGGCCCGCTGGCCCGGCGCCACGGTCACCGGCATCGACAACAATCCAGCGATGCTTGAGAAGGCCCGCGACAGCTTCGCCGGCATCACCTTCCGGGAAGCCGATATCGGCACCTGGGAACCCGACGATCCGGCCGACGTGATCTTCGCCAACGCTGCGCTGCACTGGGTACCCGATCATGCCCGCCTGCTCGCTCGCCTGCTCGGCTTCCTGCGTCCCGGCGGCTGCCTTGCAATCCAGCAGCCGAACAATTTTGCCGCGCCTTCGCATGCGCTGATCGGCGAGATCGCGCGTGATCCCCGCTTCCGCGATCGGCTGAAGGGAAAGCTGCTGGGCGATTTCGTGCAGGATGTCCGCTTCTATCACGACCTGCTGCGCCCGATCGCGGATGCGGTGGATATCTGGGAGACCGAATACGCCCAGCCGCTGAACGGCGCGGACCCGGTACTGGAATGGGTGCGCGGCACGGCGTTGCTGCCGGTGGAAACGAACCTGGACCGCGACGACTTCAGCGCGTTCGTATCCGTCTATCGCGAGAAGCTGCGCACGGCATATCCCGTCGCGCCCGACGGGATCACCCTGTTCCCGTTCCGCCGCATGTTCATCATCGCCACCGGGACCGCGGCTTAACGCCTGTCTCATAAGATCGTTCGATAATCGGATCAGCGTGAGTGAAGCGAGGACCCCGATGAAAGAATTCAAGTCCCTGATCGAAACCGCCGTTCAGGACGGTCGCACCTGGCCGTTCGGACAGCGCCGCGCCGCCGAGCGCAGGCCGGCGGACATTTCCGTACGTGTCGAACGCCATCGCGGGCCGGTCGCCGACGATCATACCGTCAGGAACGTTTCCGACGGCGGCATGCTGATCACGCCACGGATCGACGGTTATGTCGGCGAGCACGTCTATCTGGATGGCGAACGGCTGCCCGCCCGACTGGAAGCCCGGATCACCTATCAGCATGAAGATGCGACGGGCATCGCCTTCGTCGCACGCGTCGATCGGCCCGACGTCGTTCAGGCCGTCGCTGCGTCCTGACGGGCGGCTGTGAGTCACCGCCGTGACGGTCATCGCGGCCGCTTTTATTATACACTCAAATACTGTGTAAAATTTAATTCCACCTCGGAGGTGAATATTTATATTGACCGGAGCGGGAAAATAACAAATTCTCCTCCATGTCAGATGCAGGTCGATATCCGAACGCGATAGAGACACACCAGCCGGAAGGCTGGCGGCATGGCACAGGGCCTGGTCCGAGCCCTCTCTCGGACCCGCGGAATTTGATTGGGCAGCTTGCGCCGCGTCAACAATTGCTAAAGCGCCACGGGGAAGTCTCCGTGGGCCCTTTGTTGAGGCACGGAGACTGCGCTATGTCAGCGAAAAGACACGCTCTACGTTCGTTCTGGAACCGGTTTCAGGCCTTTGTGCCGCGGTATTCCAACGCCTTCTTCCTGCTGGCCTGAGGAGAAGCGCCATGAACGCGTTCCCAATTTTCCTGAAACTTGCCGGTCAGCCCGTACTTGTCGCGGGCAGCGGCGATGCCGCGATCGCCAAGGCGCGCCTGCTGCTGGCCGCTGACGCACAGGTCACCATCGTCGCCGAAGATCCGGCGAGTGACATCCTCGAATGGTCCGCGTCGGGCCGCATCGATCTGAGGCATCGTCAATTTCACACTTCAGATTTGGATGATGTGAAATTGATCGTCGTTGCGATGGAAGACGCGTCCGGAGACCGCCAGATTGCCGAAGCGGCACGCCGTGCAGGAGTCACAGTCAACGTGGTGGACCGCCCGGCGCTGTCCGATTTCACCATGCCCGCCATCGTCGAGCGCGGCCCCATCACGGTCGCGATCTCGTCCGGCGGTGCCGCGCCCGTGCTGTCGCGCCAGGTGCGCGGCCTGATCGAAACGGCACTGCCGAAGAACCTGGGCGCGCTGGCCGGGTTCATCGACCGCTTCCGGGGCGCGGTGAAGGCCACCCTGCCGACCGCGACCCAGCGCCGGAAGTTCTGGGACCGGTTCCTGTCCAGTCCGGTCGCGCGCAAGGTCCTGTCCGGCGACGAGACCGACGCCCGGCAGGACATGCTGGCTTTCATCAACCGTTCGGCGGCGGGCGAGGTCACGGGCCGCGTCGCCATCGTCGGTGCCGGTCCGGGCGATCCGGAACTGCTGACCCGCAAGGCACATCGCCTGCTGCAGGAAGCGGACGTGATCGTCCATGACCGGCTGATCTCCGACGAGATCCTGAACCTGTCCCGCCGCGACGCGCGCCGGATCTATGTCGGCAAGGCCCGCGCCGCCCATTTCCGCTCCCAGGACGAGACCAACGCCATCCTGGCCGCCGAGGCACGGGCCGGACATCTGGTCGTGCGCCTGAAGGGCGGCGATCCGTTCGTCTTCGGACGCGGCGGCGAGGAAGCCGAATATCTGGCCGATCGCGGCATCGAGGTCGAGATCGTGCCCGGCATCACGGCCGCCGTGGGCTGTGCCGCGGCGTCCGGGTTCCCGCTGACCCATCGCGATCACGCCAGCGCGGTCACCTTCCTTTCCGGTCAGGGCAAGGATGGCGAGGCCGATCTGGACTGGCGGTTGCTCGCCAGCGCCCGGCACACGCTGGCGATCTACATGGGCATCGACACCGCGCGGCAGAGCCGGACGCACCTGATCGCCCACGGCCGCAGCCCGGCCACGCCCGTCGCGATCATCGAGAACGGCACGCTGCCCGATCAGCGCACCGTCCACGGGCGCCTGGACGACCTGCCCGACCTGCTGGCGCGCGAACGGATCGCGTCGCCCGCGCTCATCATCATCGGCGAGGTCACGCAAAGCGGCCTCGCCCGCCTGTCCGCCGATGCGGCTGCCGCGCCGCTGGCCCACGTTCTGTGAGGAGTTGAACCCATGAGCCTGCACATCATCACCGCGAACCGGCTGAACGATGGCCTTGCGATCTTCCTGGGCGACCAGGGCTGGTCGCTGGACATCGCTGACGCGACCGTCGCCGAGGACAAGGAATCCGTCGCGCAGTTGCTGGAACGCGCCGAGACCCAGCCGGCCATCGCGGTCGGCCCCTATGAGATCGCCGTCGAACGCACCGAAACCGGCCTGCGTCCCACGAAATACCGCGAACGCCTGCGCGTGACGGGGCCGAGCGTCGATTACCTGAAACCGCAGGCGGCGTGAGAAACACAGACTGTCACCCCGGTCCTGTGCCGGGGTCCGGCGCGGCACCGCCGCTCCACTGATGATTCTGACCGGATCCCGGGACAAGCCCGGGATGACGCAACAGAGAAAAGAAGGGCTGAAACGCCATGTACCAGTACGACACCATCGACCGCGACCTGGTGGATACCCGCGTCGCCGAGTTCCGCGATCAGGTCGCCCGGCGCGTGTCCGGCGACCTGTCGGAGGAGGAATTCCGCCCGCTGCGCCTGATGAACGGTCTGTACCTGCAGTTGCACGCCTACATGCTGCGCGTCGCCATCCCCTATGGCGTGCTGTCTTCGGTGCAGATGCGCAAGCTGGCCCGGATCGCGCGCGTCTATGACCGGGGCTACGCGCATTTCACCACGCGCCAGAACATCCAGTACAACTGGCCGAAACTGGAGGAGACGCCCGATCTGCTGGCCGAACTGGCCGAGGTCGAGATGCACGCCATCCAGACGTCCGGCAACTGCATCCGCAACACGACCGCAGACCAGTTCGCCGGTGCGGTCGCCGATGAGGTCGACGATCCCCGCATCTGGTCGGAGATCATCCGGCAATGGTCGACCTTTCATCCGGAATTCACCTTCCTGCCGCGCAAGTTCAAGATCGCGGTGACGGGCACCGCGAAGGACCGTGCGGCGATCAAGGTGCATGACATCGGCATCGTGATTGTCCGCAACGATGCCGGAGAAACGGGCTTCCAGATGTGGGCCGGGGGCGGCCAGGGCCGCACGCCGATGATCGCGAAGCTGATCCGCGACTTCCTGCCCGAACGCGACCTGCTGAGCTATCTGGAGGCGATGCTGCGGGTCTATAACCGCCACGGCCGCCGCGATAACAAGTACAAGGCGCGCATCAAGATCCTGGTCCATGAGATCGGTGCGGATGAGTATGCCCGGCAGGTCGAAGAGGAATGGGAGAGCATCCGGGACGGCGTGCTGTCCCTCCCCGAGGAGGAGATCGCCCGCATCCGCGCGCACTTCGCCGAGCCTGCTTTCGAGCGTCTGGACGGCCCGTCGGGCAGCTTCGCGGCGAAACAGCTTGAGGACCGCGCCTTCGCGCGCTGGGTGAAATCCAACGTCAAGCCGCACAAGCAGGCGGGCTATGCCATCGCCAACATCTCGCTGAAGCCGGTCGGCGGCATTCCCGGCGACGCCACGGCCGAGCAGATGGACGCCGTGGCCGATCTGGCCGAGCGCTATTCCTTCGGCGAACTGCGTGTCGCGCACGAGCAGAATCTGGTGCTGCCGCACGTCCGGCAGGGGGACCTCTACGACCTCTGGCTGGCGCTGGGCAACGTCGAACTGGACACCCCGAACATCGGCCTGCTGGGCGACATCATCGCCTGCCCGGGACTGGATTATTGCAGCCTGGCCAACGCGCGTTCGATCCCGTTGTCGCAGCAGATTTCCGAGCGGTTCGCCGATCTGGACCGGTTGCACGACATCGGCGAAGCGACCCTGAACATTTCCGGCTGCATCAATGCCTGCGGGCACCACCACGTCGCCAACATCGGCATCCTGGGCGTCGACAAGAAGGGTGAGGAATTCTACCAGATCACCCTGGGCGGGCGCGCCGACGAGGATGCGTCCATCGGAAAGATCGTCGGCCCGGCCTTCACCGCCGACGCCGCCGTCGATGCCATCGAAACCATCATCGAAACCTATGTCGCCAACCGCCGCACGGGCGAACGCTTCATCGACGCGTTCGACCGTCTCGGCATCAATCCCTTCAAGGAGGCCCTCTATGGCACTGCTTAAGAACGGCAAACTGTTGCAAGACCGCTGGGAGACCGCGGAAACCGTCGAAGAGGCGCTGAAGCCCGGTGCGAAGTTCGTCTCGCTGGACCTCTGGCTGGCTGAGCGCGGGCTGCTGCGCGGACTGGGTGCGATCGGCGTGATCCTGCCGAACGACGCCGATCCGGGGGTACTGGTCGACGATCTGGACCGCATCGCCGCGATCTCGCTCAGCTTCCCCGCCTTCACCGACGGGCGCGCCTTCAGTCAGGCGCGTATCCTGCGGGACCGCTACGGGTTTGGCGGTGAATTGCGCGCCAACGGCCCCGTCATCGCCGATCAGTACAGCTTCCTGCTGCGCTGCGGCTTCGACGCGGTGGTGGTTTCGGCGGACATCCATCTGGAGACCTGGCTGGGTGCCGCGCAACGCTTCCGGTCGGTCTATCAGCCTGCCGCCGACGACCGCGTGCCCGCCTATCGCCTGCGTCACGCCGCACCGGTTGCCCTGGCCAGTTGATTCCCTCGGGTCACCCCCGCCTTGCGCGGGGGTCCGGTGCAGCGTTGCTGCACGTTCAACAGTTCACCGGATGCCCGGACAAGCCGGGCATGACCCTCTGAGTCCGTCATAGACTCCACATTTATTGAGAACCCGCCATGTCCTTTCACGCCCCCTTCGCCGATACCGAACGCCTGATCCGCTCTGCCAATCAGGCGCACGAGATGAACATGATGTTCGGTCACCTGGGCGGGCGCGACCTGATCGCCGTAGCCTGCCGCAGCTTCGGCGACCGGCTGACGCTGGTGTCCTCGTTCGGCGCGGAAGCGGCGGTGCTGCTGTCGCTGGCGGCGGAGGTGGATCGCAACATCGCCGTGACCTTCATCGACACGGGCCGCCTGTTCGGTGAGACCCTGCGCTATCGCGAGACCCTGATCGAGCGGCTGGGCCTGACCAGCGTGACCTCTGTGCGCCCGGACCCGGTGCAGGTGAAACAGGTCGACGGCGACATGCTGCAGTTCCGGCGCGACCCGGGCCTGTGCTGCTACATCCGCAAGGTCGAACCGCTGCAGCGGGCGCTGCGCCCCTACGATGCCTGGCTGACCGGACGGAAGCGCTATCAGGGCGGCGCACGCGGACACATGCCGACGATCGAGGCGGCGGATGGCCGCCTGAAGTTCAATCCCCTTGCGGACTGGACCAGAGACGACATAGAAGCCCATTTCAAGAGGCACGACCTGCCGCACCATCCGCTGGAAGCCGACGGATTCCTGTCCATCGGCTGCATGCCGTGTACCGATCGGGTCGCCCCGGGCGAGGATCCGCGGGCGGGCCGCTGGCGCGATCAGGACAAGACCGAATGCGGCATACATACGATCTGAAGGACGTGACCGTGAGACACGGGCCTGTTTCGGGACCTGATCCCGGAACCCGGCGCAGCGTTGGGGCCAGGCTGGGCACCGGGATCAAGTCCCGGTGCGCGGATGTATTTTGAGATGGCGGACTGTGCTTGATCCGCATACTTGAGGGAAAGAGTCATGAGTGAGGGATATGCGGGCGATGTTCCGCCATGGAACGCGCATGATGCGCTGACCGGAGACAGGAATGCCGTTCTGATCGACGTGCGGACCGTGCCGGAATGGCAGTTCGTGGGCATTCCCGACCTGTCGGGCATGGCGAAGGACACGCTGTTCATCGAGTGGCAGCATTATCCCGAGATGAAGATCAACGAGAGCTTCGTCGAGGATGTGCGTGCCAAGGGAATCTCCGAAGACCAGCCGATCTATCTGCTGTGCCGGTCGGGCGTCCGGTCGAAGGCTGCTGCGAAGGCGTTGACGGCGGCAGGATACCGGTTCTGCTACAACGTCTCGGAAGGGTTCGAAGGCGACAAGGACGACACGGGCCGCCGGGGCAACCTGGGCGGCTGGCGCTACCACGACCTGCCGTGGAAACAGCAATGACGCACCTGCTGGATGACATATCGAACTGGTCGCCCGAAACGCGGCTGGTGCGCGGCGGACTGGACCGTTCGGCGCAGGGCGAGACCTCCGAGGCGCTGTTCCTGAACTCGGGCTTCGTCTACGAGACCGCCGCCGATGCCGAAGCCCGCTTCAAGGGCGAGCAGGACGGCTTCATCTATTCCCGCTATGGCAATCCGACAGTTGCGATGTTCGAGGAACGGCTGCGTCTACTGGAAGGGGCCGAGGCCTGCTTCGCCACCGCGTCGGGCATGGCCGCGGTCTTTGCATCGCTGATGTCGCAACTGAAGTCGGGCGACCGGCTGGTCGCATCGCGCGCCCTGTTCGGAAGCTGCCATCACATCATCACGCAGATCCTGCCGCGCTTCGGTGTCGAGACCGTACTGGTCGATGGCGGTGATCTGGATCAGTGGGCGGAGGCGTTGAGCCCCTGCGCGGACGTGGTCTTTCTGGAAACCCCCGCCAATCCGACGCTGGAACTGATCGACCTGCGGGCCGTATCCGATCTGGCGCACAAGGCGGGCGCGACGGTGGTCGTGGACAATGTCTTCGCCACGCCCATGCTGCAGAAACCGCTGGAACTGGGTGCCGATGTCGTCGTCTATTCCGCGACCAAGCACATCGACGGTCAGGGACGCTGCCTCGGCGGGGCGGTGCTTTCGTCGCAGGCATTCATCGACGAGAAGCTGATGCCCTTCATGCGCCACACCGGCCCGTCTCTCAGCCCGTTCAACGCATGGGTGCTGGTGAAGGGACTGGAAACCCTCTCCCTGCGCGTCGAGAAGATGTGCGCCAACGCGCTGGCACTGGCACGGCATCTGGAAACCCTGCCCGGCATCGCGCGGGTCAGCTATCCCGGACTGGAGAGCTTTCCGCAGGCCGCGCTTGTGCGGGAACAGATGTCCGGGATCGGCGGCACCCTGATCGCCTTCGAGATCGCGGGCGGTAAGGAGGCCGCGTTCCGCTGCATGGACCGGCTGAAGATCGTCGACATCTCCAACAATCTCGGCGATTCCAAAAGCCTGATCACCCACCCGCAGACCACGACGCACCGCGCCATCTCGGATCAGGAGCGCGCCGCGATCGGAGTCACGGCCGGTCTGGTGCGCCTGTCGGTCGGGCTGGAAGGCATCGATGACCTGAAAGCCGACTTCACGCAGGCGCTGGCAGGCTGCGGCTGAGGAAACGCCGTGTTGCGCGGGGGGTCAGGCGGGCAACCATCCGTCAGACCGGATGCCCGGCATGACCCTTCAGGATTCGGCGCAACCGCTTTCGCAAACGGGTCACCCCCGCCTCGCGCGGGGGTCCGGTATCAGCGGACAGTCGGAGATCGAGGCACCGCCGAGTGCATAGGAAAGATCGCGCCACTGTGGATTGACTGCCTCGATCGCCTTCATTTTTTCGATCCAGGTCCAGCGCTTGATGCGCTTCTCACGCCTGATGGCTTGTTCCGGGTCGGCGTGGGTTTCGAACCAGACAAGGTGCTTGAGCCCGTATCTCGCCGTGAATCCGCCGCCGCCATGCCCGCATCGATGCTGCTCGCAGCGCCGAGCCAGATCGCTTGTCAATCCGACATAAAACGTGCCGTTGCGATGATCGGTCATCAGATAAACGTGGAACTGCCTTTCCATTCGTCGATTCTGAGTCAGACCGGATGCCCGGGCAAGCCGGGCATGACCCTTCAGGATTCGGCGCGACCGCCTGCGCAAACGGGTCACCCCCGCCTCGCGCGGGGGTCCGGGATCGGCGGATCATTGCCAACTCCCGAGCCGGATTTGAGCACATGGCTCTTCCAACACGATATCCGCATATCTCGTGCTTCGCGTTTGTGCGGACCCCTGATATGGTGCGTCGTCCCAGTAAATGACGTGATTCGATGAACGATATGAGTGACCTATTTGCCGCCACGACCAAGGGCGGCGACAGCGACTATTCGGCCAAGGACATCAAGGTTCTGGAGGGGCTGGAGCCCGTCCGCCAGCGCCCCGGCATGTATATCGGCGGCACCGACGAGCGGGCGCTGCATCATCTGGTCGCCGAGGTACTGGACAATTCCATGGACGAGGCCGTCGCCGGTCACGCCAGCCGCATCGAAATCACGCTGCAGGCCGACGGCGTCTGCGTCATCGACGACAACGGGCGCGGCATCCCGGTCGATCCCCATCCGAAGTTCAGGGACAAGTCCGCGCTGGAAGTGATTCTCACAACGCTGCACGCGGGCGGCAAGTTCGAGGAAGGCGCCTACGCCACCGCGGGCGGGCTGCACGGCGTCGGCATCTCGGTGGTCAACGCGCTGACCGACGAACTGACTGTCGAGGTCGCGCGCGACCGACGGCTGTGGCGGCAGAGCTTCTGCAAGGGCATTCCGCTGGGCAGCCTTGAGGATCTGGGCCCCGTCCAGAACCGGCGCGGGACGCGCGTGCGGTTTCACCCGGATCCGGAAATCTTCGGCGAGAAGCTGATCCTGAAGCCCGCACGCATCTACAAGCTGGCCCGCTCGAAGGCCTACCTCTATCCGGGCGTCGAGATCCGCTGGAAGACCGACCCGGCCCTGATCACCGACGACACGCCACCCGAGGCCGTGCTGCATTTTCCGGGCGGTCTGGCGGATTACCTGACCGATTCGCTGGGCGCGCAGGCCACCGTCTCGCCGACGCCCTTCGCCGGACGCGTCGACCTGGCCGACGGCAGGGGCCGCGCCGAATGGGCCGTGCAGTGGCTGGAATGGGGCGACGGCTGGACCACGTCCTACTGCAACACCATCCCGACGCCGCAGGGCGGCAGCCACGAGAACGGATTCCGCTCGGCGGTGTCGCGCGGGCTGAAGGCCTATGGCGAACTGACCAACAACAAGAAGGCCGCGCAGATCACGGCGGACGACGCGCTGGGCGGCGCGACCGGCCTGTTGTCGGTCTTCATCAAGGATCCGCAGTTCCAGGGGCAGACCAAGGAGAAACTGGCCAGTCCCGAAGCCACGCGCCTGGTCGAGAATGTGGTCAAGGATCACATCGACCACTGGCTGTCGGGCAATCCGAAGGTCGCCGAGCGCCTGCTTGAGAAAGCCATCGACCGGGCCGAGGAACGCGCGCGGCGGCGCAAGGAAAAGGAAGTCAGCCGCAAGACGGCGACCCGCAAGCTGCGCCTGCCCGGCAAGCTGGCCGACTGCACCGCCAGCCAGCGCGAAACTACCGAACTGTTCATCGTCGAGGGCGACTCGGCGGGCGGCTCCGCCAAATCGGCCCGCAAGCGCGAGACCCAGGCCATCCTGCCCCTGCGCGGCAAGATCCTGAACGTCATGAGCGCAGGTGCCGAGAAGCTCGCCCAGAATCAGGAACTGGCGGATCTGACGCTGGCGCTCGGCTGCGGCATGGGACGGTCGTTCGTGCTGGACGACCTGCGCTACGGCAAGGTCATCATCATGACCGACGCCGACGTGGACGGCGCACACATCGCGGCGCTGCTGATGACCTTCTTCTTCCGCGAGATGCCGGGGCTGGTCGACGACGGACGGCTTTATCTCGCCTGTCCGCCGCTCTACCGCCTGTCACAGGGCGGAAGGACCCATTACGCCATCGATGACGCGCACCGCGAGAAGCTGATCGCCACCGAATTCAAGGGCAAGAGCAAGGTCGAGGTCAGCCGCTTCAAGGGTCTCGGCGAGATGCCGCCGGCCCAGCTGCGCGACACCACCATGGACCCGAAACAGCGCCGCCTGCTGCGCGTGGACCTGCCCGCCGAAGACCGCGCCGACGCCGCCGGCCTGATCGAGCGTCTGATGGGCAAGAAGCCGGAAAAACGCCTGGAATTCATCCAGGACAACGCCCGCTTCGTCGAGGACGTAGATATCTAGGGCGATTCTCCGCTCTGTCGTTGACGCCTTCTTCTGCGCCAAGGCAGTTTCCATGCAGCAGCGCTACCGCGCCGCCAGATCGGGTACGGGCTTCGCCGGGATCGGGCATTGCGCGTTCTCGACCGAGGGGCCGACGCGCCTTGCCACCGCGCCGTCGCCGTTGATCTGGACCTGATGGGTGCCGATGCGGACGGAGAAACCGCCGTTGGGCAGCGCTTCGGGCGCGCCGATCTCGGCACCGGTGCAGTCGAGGTCCACCGCGACCAGAAACTCGGCTGATTCCGATTTCGCCTTCGACGCCAGCGTCATGTGCCACTGGTTCGTCCAGTCGGGCACAAAGAAGGGATCCGGGTCTTCCGGAAAGCTGTTGATCTGCGACGTCGTGAAGTCCGGCGCGGACAGCACGCGGAAGCAGGCCTTGCCGTTGCCCCTGGCGATCTTCATCCGGCCCGGCCCCTGTTCCTCGATCTGCTCCCAGGCGTGCAGATTCCACTCCCATTTGCGGGCCTCGTCGGACGCCAGATCGTCGTAGATCAGCGCCAGGTCGGGCCGGACATAGGTGATAGTGCGCTTCGCCTTCGACAGGGCACCCTGATACGCCTTGGTCGCATCGCCCGAGGTCATGTCGTAGTCGCCGCAGCGCGCGAAGTTCGTGATCTTGCCCTGCGCCGAGCGGTCCTGATGCGGCTGCCCCTGACCGCCGTCAAAGGTGATGGCGTTGTGCGCCCTGGTCTGCATGGTCCAGGCGATGTGATGCTTGGACTTCCAGGTGTCGTAATAGCCGCTGTCGACCGCCAGCGATTCCTGCCGGCCGTTGATGATGAAGCTGTTCTGGTCGGCGTGGCTGTGGCTGAAACTGCCATAGGGACTGGATTTGAACAGGATGGAATAGCGTTCGGGGTCGTCCAGTTCGGAATGCATCACGACCCAGCCGATGGACGGAAAGATGGCGGTGTCGGGCAGTGCGACGTGATCGGCCTGATCGAAGGGGCGCTTCGGTTCCTCGTACAGGGGTCCGTACAGATGCAGGTAGAATTCGGGCCGCTGCGGGTCCCACTGGCTGGCGAACCGTCGGCTGATCGGCGTGTCGATCCGCTGGCGGTACATCATGGCGACCAGCGCCCAGACATCGGGGAAATCGTTCTCCCCGCCATCGCCGAAGGAGGAGTTCGGCGTCCCCGGCGGCACCAGATAGCTGAAGAAGATGCCGGCCTGCTGCGGCCAGCCCATCTGTGTCGGATCGACGTCGATCGCATTCTTGATGACGTCCCAGTAGTGCATGTTGTTGACGGCGTCCCAGATGCCGTAGTTCACGCCGTTGCCGAAGCCCCCATCCTCGCCGCCCCAGGGATTGTTGACGGCCAGATAGATCGGGTAGGTGCGGAAGAACCAGTTGCGCGCGCGCGGGGTGTCACGGGCCATCAGGGTTGCGATGGCGGTCACGGCACCCGCCTGCCGGAAACCGTGGCTGTTGTAGGGTTTCAGTTCCAGCGCACGCCTTGGATTGACGACATACTGATCGAAGGCGGCCTGCGTGCGGTATTCGATCATCCGCTTCAGTTCGGTCTTCGTGTCGTCGTCCATGTGCTTGTGGGTCAGGTCATAGACCAGCGCCAGCGCCAGCGCGATGCGCAGGTTGGACAGGTCCGACGACCGCACACCGGTCGAATGGTCCGGATCCCACGAAGCCAGCACCAGCGCCCGCCGCCAGGCTTCCTGCATCATCGCCTCGTCGCGGGTGAGGTGATAGCTGTAGATCGTCGTGCCGAGCTGGACCGTCGCCCTGTTCACCACCTGGGCGATGAACTTGGCCACGCGAATCCGCTCGTAATAATCCTCGACCTCGAAGGTTGCGGTCGGCGGCTCGGGATCCAGTTCCCCGGCGATGAACTTCTCGGTCACCGTCTTCACGACGCCGCGGAAGATCGGCTTCCGCTCTCCCTGCCGCAACTCGCGACGCAGGGTATTGAAGCCTTCCTTGCCGGGAAAGCTGCGCGGATGGCGCTTGTTGAAGGCACGCTCCCAGGCTTCCTGAACGGACGGCGCGACAAAGATGTGTGCCTTTTCGTTGATCGAGAAGCTGCGCCACTCGCCCCATGCGTCGGCGCCGGTGCGGTCGTGCCAGCGCCGGGCACGCCAGCGATAGGGCGCGACGTCCAGCGGTGCGTCCAGCAGCAGGTGGTTGTATTCGGTGATGCGGCGGATCTTCTCGCCCTTGCCGTCGGTCCGCTCGATCTCGACTTCGTAGTTGATCGCCTCCCCCTCGTACCGCCAGCGGAAGACCGGCGGGTTCTGGACCACCAGCGCCTCGTTGAACGGATAGAGCGGCATTTCCAGCTCGCTCTGGACCGACATCCAGTCCGTCACCTCCTGCCGGTCGGGCAGGGTCTCGATATAGTAGAGCCAGGGGTCTGCGCGTTCCTTTCCGGCGTCTTGGGCATATGCAGCCTGATACAGGCCAACTGCGCAAATCAGGAAAGTCAGAACGGATAAGCGTCTCATCTTGGGAACTCCAGCGCGGGTACCGGTCGGGCCATGCAAGATCGGGGCAGCCGCCGTCAGGGCTTCTTCACCGCAATGATCGACTTGATGAAACCGCCCGCACGCTCGTCCACGATCATCGCGTCCGGAAACAGCTTCTTCATGGATGTGCGCGTCAGCAACCGGAAGTCGGGCCGCGTGCCCTTGGGCCAGAAGCGGTTGGTGAACCGTATGGTCGGCACCATCATCCAGCGCGGCATCATCACGATGAACACGGGCAGCCAGGAATGGCTCTCGACGGGAAAGTACTTGTAGGGCGTCTGCACGAAATAGCCCTTCGTGATGCGCCGCAGTTCGGACGCGAACTGTCCCTGGAACCGGTCGGCGCTCTCGTTGAAGCGCCTGTCGTCGGTCATCCAGCGCATCTCCTCCTTCGGACCGGTGACATGTTCGATCACCGACGAACAGAAGACGATGTCGAAGGCTTCATCCTCGAACGGCATGACGTCTTCGTCGCCCGCGAGTTGCACCGTGCGGTAACCGCGCTGCGCGGCCTCTGCCAGATCGCTCTCCGAAATATCCGCCACCGTCACATCGGCGGGCTCTTTCAGAACCGACGCAATATGACCGCCCGTGCCGCCGCCCAGATCCAGAATCTTCGTCTCGGGTCCGATATCGAAGCTGCTCAGAAACAGCCGCGCCCGCTTCTGGCGCGAATGACCGGAGAATTTCCTGAACAGTTTCCAGAGCATGACCGCCCCTCGATTGACATCCGACACGCCCGCACACTAGACCGGCAGACAACTTGCATTCGACGCCTTGTATAGCGAACGTCACGCCGGATGCCTATGCCAGCCGCACGTGTCAACAGGGGGATGTCGAGTTTGACGAGGGGTCACGACAAACCGCGCGTGCTGATGGTCGGACCCTTTCCGCCCACCAGGGGCGGAGTCACGACATTCATGCTGAACGTGCTCAACTCGCCGCTGGCCGAACGTTTCCGGTTCATCGCACACACGACATCCCGTCCGCCGAAGAAGAACGTCGTCGACAACTACGGCTATGCGGCCATGTTCAAGGGCGGGACCGGTCGTCTGCTGAAGGCGGGCTGGGTGACCTTCTGGCACCTGCTTACATTCCCCTTCGTGCTGGTCTTCCGGCGCATCGACCTGGTCCAGATCCAGTCTTCGGATTTCCAGACCTTCTGGGAGAGCTGTCTGTATCTGATGATGGCAAAGCTGTTCCGCCGTCCCACGATGCTGCGGCTGGGCGGCGTGTTCGACAAGTTCTACGAAAGCAGCAGCCCGCGCGTTCAAGGACTGATCCGGAAGGGCATCGCCGCGCCGGACATCCTGATCGTGCAGTCGGAAAGCTGGCGGTCCTATCTGGCGAAGGTCGGACGTACCGACGATGTCATCGTGCTTTACAATTCGATCCCGGCGGCATCCATCACGCCCGTCGAGTCCCCGCGGAACGACCCGCCGCGCGTGCTGTTCTTCGCCGGTTCGGAATCGGTGCGCAAGGGCGCGCAGGTCGTCATCCAGGCGCTGAAGCATCCCCACCTGCAGAACGTCGCCGCGGACTACCGTTTCATCGCGGTGATCGATCCCCTGAAATCGCAGATCGAGGCCGAAACATTTCCCCGCAACGTCGAACTGGAAGGGTTTCTGGAGCACGCGGGCTTCCTCGATGAACTGCGGCGGGCGGACATCTTCCTGATGCCCTCGTTCGGCGAGGGTTTCCCGAACAGCCTGCTGGAGGCCATGGCGGCGGGGTGCGCCTGCATCGCGACCCCGGTGGGGGCCGTGCCGGAAATCGTAGATCACGAGGTCGAGGCGCTGGTGATGCAGCCCGGCCATGTCGAGGAACTGGCAGGCGCGATCCGCCGGCTGGCGGAAGACCCCGATCTGCGGCTGCGCCTCGTCACCGCGGCGCAGGACAGGCTGCGCCGGCAGTTCACGGCGGAAAGCGTGCTGACCAGACTGGAATCGGGATACGAGTCCCTCCTGCACGGGAGGACCGCATGACCAGCGCCGACGAAACCTCCGCCGCGCTCTCGCGGATCATCAAACGCTACCGCTGGTACCGCAACCGGCTGGCCGCCATGTCCGCAAGCGAGGTCGCGCACCGCATCGATGAGATGCGCAAGCGGCAGATTTCCAAGCGGCACGTGCCCGGATCGGTGCTGGACTTCGACCCCGGCGACATGTCCCTTCCCGTCTGGCCGGGACTGGCCGAAGGCGTCGGGCGCCTGGCCGCGGATCCGACCCTGATGTCGCACTGGGCGAAGCACCGGGATGCCGTCGCCGAATGCCGGTTCGAATTTCTCGGCATCACCTGGCCTGCCCCCGGCAGGGACGGCGCGATGCCGGACTGGCATCTGGATCCGGTGACGGGCGACCGCTGGCCCGCCGGCGATTACTGTTTCGATATCCCCTACCGGCATGCCGATGCGTTCGGCGACGTCAAGAATGTCTGGGAGATCTCGCGGCTTCAGTACCTGCAGCCGCTTGCCGCCTACGCCCGCATTTCGGAAGACCCGGCGGCGACGCGCCTGTGCCTTGATCATCTGCTGTCGTGGATTGACGAGAATCCGCCCTATCAGGGGGTCAACTGGCCATCGATGATCGAGGTCGCCTTCCGCATCGTCAGCATCATCGTCGTGACCAGCCTGCTGGGCGACCACGTCTCTCGGGACGAGCGCATCATCATCCTGCGGTCCCTTTACCAGCACGGTTGGTGGATCGACCGGTTTCCGTCGCGCCATTCGTCGGCCAACAACCATCTGGTGGCGGAGGCTGCCGCGCTGTTCCTGCTGGGCAGCCTGTCGCCCGACCTGCCGGGCGCGTCGCGCTGGCGCAGCTACGGCACCCGCACGCTGGAGCGCGCCGCCACCGACCAGATCGCGCCCGACGGCGTGGGCCGGGAACAGTCGCCTGCCTATGCTGCACTGACGCTGGAATGGCTGCTGCTCTGCGGCGATCTCGGCCGCCGTCTGGACCGACCGTTTTCACAGAGTTTCTGGCACCGGATCGGCAAGGCGGGCGAGTTCCTGAAATGGATAACCGACAGCGGCGGCCACCAGCCCCGGATCGGCGATGACGACGACAGCCATGTCTTCGGCAACGGCATGGGGATCGAGCCGACGGTGAATTCGGTGATGGGCTGCATCGCCAGCGCCACCGACGAACCCGCCTTGGCCCCGCCGGTGCCGGTTTCACACCTGAGGAACGCCCTGTTCCCGGCTCCGCAACCCGACGTGATCTGGCCCGCCGGCGTGCGCCACTTCGGCGAGGGCGGCTATACCGTCGACCGCCAGCCGGCGCGGGACGGTACCGCCGATCATCTGCTGGTGTTCGACCACGGGGCGCTGGGGTACCTGTCGATCGCCGCGCATGGCCACGCCGATACACTGGCCGTCTGGATGCATGTCGGCGGGCGACCGGTGCTGATCGACGGCGGCACATACCTGTATCATGCCGGCCATCAGTGGCGGGACCATTTCCGGGGCACGGTCGCCCACAACACGCTGACCATCTCGGGCGAGAACAGCTCGGAGATCTCAGGCCCGTTCAACTGGGCCCGGAAGGCGAAGGCTTCGGTCGCAGGGTTCACGCCCGAGGCCGACAGCTGGACCATTTCCGCCGAGCACGACGGCTATCTGGAAAGCCACCGGGTCACGCACCGGCGTACCGTCGCGCGTCAATCGCCGAACACGTTCCGGATCGCGGACAGACTGCTGGGGCCACGCGGCGATCACCGGGTGGAGATCGGCTTTCTGGTCTCACCGGACTTCCAGGTCGAGGCCATGGGGACGGGGTTCGTGATCCGCGACGAAGCCCACAAGACCGTGCTGCAGATTCTCAACGACGGGCAGTTGCCGGGCTGGGTCGAAACGGGGCGCACCGCACCCGAACGGGGATGGTATTCACCGTCCTTCGGCGTCCGTCAGGCCGCGCCGCGCATCGTTTTTGCCGGTCAGCTGGCCACCAATCATGAAACCGCCTTCCGACTGGTTGTCGGAGACCGTTAGTCTGTCACAGGATAGAAACGGGACGCAGACATCCTGCATGTCCCTGAAATGGAGCCTGAAAATATGCGTCTGAGTGTCTTCGGCATGGGTTATGTCGGCAATGTATCCGCCGCCTGCTTTGCTTCCGACGGGCATACCGTCATCGGCGTCGATCCCAATCAGACCAAGGTCGATCTGATCAATCAGGCGAAGTCGCCCATCGTCGAGCCGGGCCTGGCGGAACTGATGGAAGAAGGGGTCCGGAGCGGCCGCCTGAGCGCCACGACCGATCCGGTCGAAGCCGTCATGAAGACCGGCCTGTCGCTGGTCTGTGTCGGCACGCCCAGCCAGCAGAACGGCAATCTGGACCTGCAGTATCTGACGAAGGTCTGCGAGGAGATCGGCACGATCCTGAAGGACAAGGACGATTTCCACATCGTCGTCATCCGCTCCACCATGCTGCCCGGCACCATCCGCGAGACCGTGATCCCGACGCTGGAAAGCACGTCGGGCAAGACAGTCGGCGAAGGTTTCGGTGTCTGCAACAACCCGGAATTCCTGCGTGAAGGCAGCGCCGTCCGCGATTTCCGGGAGCCGCCGAAGACCGTCATCGGCGAGAGCGACAAGCGCTCGGGCGATGCGCTGGCCGACCTGTACGCCCATCTGGACGCACCGCTGATCCGCACGGACATCGAAGTCGCCGAGATGGTGAAGTACGCCGACAACGCCTGGCACGCCGTGAAGGTGACCTTCGGCAACGAGATCGGCGCGATCTCGAAACGCCTCGGCATCGACAGCCACAAGGTGATGGACATCTTCTGTCAGGACACCAAGCTGAACATCTCCCCCTATTACCTGCGTCCGGGCTTCGCGTTCGGCGGATCCTGCCTGCCCAAGGACCTGCGCGCCATCACCTACAAGGCCCGCGAACTGGACCTGCCGGTGCACCTGCTCAACGCGGCTCTGCCGTCGAACCGCTGGCAAATCGAGGCCGGCGTGGACATGGTGCTGAACAAGGGCCGGCGGAAAGTCGGCGTGCTGGGATTCAGCTTCAAGGCGCACACCGACGACCTGCGCGAAAGCCCGCTGGTCGAGGTCATCGAGCGGCTGCTGGGCAAGGGCATGGACCTGAAGCTGTACGACAGGAACGTCAGCCTCGCACGGCTGACCGGTGCCAACCGCGACTACATCACCAGGGCGATCCCGCACATCTCCGATCTGATGGTGGATTCAATGCAGGAGGTCATCGACCACGCCGAGGTGCTGGTGATCGGCAACGGCGACCCGGCGTTCCGCCGCGTGCCCGAAATGATGCGCGACGATCAGGTGCTGGTCGATTTCGTGCGCGTGCTCGATCAGCCCAGCGAGAAAGGCCGCTATGACGGGGTGGCCTGGTAGGCCTTCCCGTCAGGTCCGCGGCCGGCCCTGCATCACGGCCACTTCGCCTCGGGCGGCAGGGACATCAGGATGGCTTCGGTATTGCCGCCGGTCTTCAGGCCGAAGGTCGTTCCCCGGTCGTAGATCAGGTTGAACTCGGCGTAGCGCCCGCGGCGCACCAGTTGATGTTCGCGCTGTTCAGGCGTCCATTCCCGGTCCTTGTGCTGGCGGACGATGCGCGGATAGACGTCCAGGAACGCGCGTCCGACGTCCTTGGTGAAATCGAAATCGGCCTGCCAGTCGCCGGTGTCGTGATGATCGTAGAAGATGCCGCCGATCCCGCGCGGCTCGTTTCTGTGCGGCAGGTAGAAATATTCGTCGCACCATTTCTTGAAACGCGCGTAATAGTCTTCGCCGTGCGCATCGCAGGCCTTCTGCAGCGCCGCGTGAAACGTTTTCGTATCTTCTTCGTCGGGATACATCGGGGTCAGGTCCGCGCCGCCGCCGAACCAGCCGACCGACGTCCGGATGTGGCGCGTGTTCATGTGCACGGCGGGCACCAGCGGCGAGCGCATGTGGGCCACCAGCGACACGCCCGAAGCCCAGAACCTGCCGCCGGACTCCTTCGCGCCCCGAATCTGGCCGGCGAAGTCGTCGGAAAAGGTGCCGTCGACCGTGGAGATATTCACGCCGACCTTCTCGAACACCCGGCCCCGCATGACCGACATGACGCCGCCTCCGCCCCCCGGACGATCCCAGGCCTTGCGTTCGAACCGGCCTGGCGGCAGGTCGGCCAGCGGGCCTTCGTGCTCGGCCTCGATGGCTTCGAACGCGGCGCATATCCGGTCGCGCAGATCCCTGAACCAGTCGCTTGCCGCCTGCTTGCGCGCTTCATCATTCATCTGTCTGTTCCCGATCATCAAAATCCGTGCGGAGATATCAGGGTCAGTCGCAAGCTTCTTGATGCAAGTCAATCGGGCGGGACATGCGGCGCATCCGTGTCATCGTGTCTGCCGCAACGCCTCGCCCAGCGCCATGCCCGCCGCGACCACGACATTCAGCGACCGCGCGCCATCCGCCATGGCGATGCGGATTCGGTGATCCGCCGCAGCGTGGACATGATCCGGAACCCCGGCACTCTCGCGGCCCATCAGCAGAATGTCGTCGGGCCGGAATGCGAAATCATGGAGATCGGTTTCGCCCGCCGTGGTCAGCAGGATGATGCGCGTGTCCGGATTCGCCGCGCGGAACGGTTCCCAGGCCGCGTGCAGCCGCATGTCGGCACGATCGGCATAGTCCATCGCCGCCCGCCGCATATCCTGCGTCCCCAGCGGAAAGGCCGTGGGCCGAATCACATCCAGCGGCACACCGAGACACGCCGCCAGCCGGATCGCGCCCCCCAGATTCTGCGGGATGTCAGGCTGGAAAAGGGCCAGACGCATGAGCTGATTTCCCCTTATGTTTCGACGTGTTGAATGGCACAGCGGCCTGCCTTCAAGGCGATGCGTCCGACTGTCGCAAGCGATCGGGCCAACTGGACTTGGCCCGGCAAAACTGATTTCTAAACGCGTTACGGGAGTGGGGCTGCCGGGATTCGTGCGCGTGCCTTACCCACAGAAACAGATGATGCGAGAAGGTTTAAGCCTATGAGCGAAGGACATGGCGACGGTCCCCGTCGGGATTTCCTGATTATTACGGCCACAGCCGCAAGTGGCGTCGGCGCTGCAGCGCTGGTCTGGCCGTTTATCGACCAGATGAACCCGTCGGCCGATGTTCTGGCGCTTTCAACGACGGAAGTCGATCTGTCAGCGGTTGAACCGGGCCAGACCATCACGGTGACCTGGCAGAAGAAGCCCGTCTTCATCCGGCGTCGTACGGAAGCCGAGATCGCCGAGGAGCGCGCGGTCGATGTGTCCGACCTTCCCGATCCGCAGACCGATGTCGAGCGGGTCAAGGAAGGGCATGACGAATGGCTGGTCGTGCTGGCCGCCTGCACGCACCTGGGCTGCATCCCGAAATCCGATCAGGGCGAATACGACGGCTGGTTCTGCCCGTGCCACGGTTCGCACTACGACGCTTCAGGGCGCATTCGCAAGGGTCCGGCACCGCTGAACCTGGAAATCCCGCCCTACGAATTCACCTCCGACACCCAGATCCTGATCGGCTGAGGACCCAGACATGTCATTTCAGACCAACAATTCGGTGATCAAGTGGGTGGACGACCGCCTGCCGCTGTTCACGGTGATGCACCACGCGTTCATCGAACATCCCTATCCGCGCAACCTGAACTTCGCCTACCAGTTCGGTTCGATCCTGGGCATCGTCCTGGTGATCCAGATCCTGACCGGTGTCGTTCTGGCCATGCACTACACGCCGCACGTGGACTTCGCCTTCGCGTCGGTCGAGCACATCATGCGCGACGTCAACGGCGGCTGGCTGCTGCGTTACATGCACGCCAACGGCGCGTCGATGTTCTTCATCGCCGTCTATCTGCACATCTTCCGCGGTCTCTATTACGGATCGTACAAGGCCCCGCGCGAGATGATCTGGATCATCGGCGTGGTGATCCTGCTGCTGATGATGGCCACCGCCTTCATGGGCTACGTGCTGCCCTGGGGCCAGATGTCCTTCTGGGGCGCCACGGTCATCACCAACCTGTTCAGCGCCATTCCCGTGGTCGGTCCCGGCATCGTCGAATGGCTGTGGGGCGGCTTCGCGGTCGACAATGCGACCCTGAACCGGTTCTTCAGCCTGCACTACCTGCTGCCGTTCGCGCTGGCCGGTCTGGTCTTCCTGCATCTGGTCGCACTGCACCAGAAGACGTCGACCAACCCGCTGGGCATCGACATCAAGGGTCCGGCGGACTCGATCCCCTTCCACCCGTATTTCACGGTCAAGGACGGTCTCGGCTTCGCTCTGTTCGGCATCCTGTTCGCGTTCTTCATCTTCTTCGCGCCGAACTATCTGGGCCACCCGGACAACTACATCCCCGCGGACCGGCTCTCGACGCCCGCGCACATCGTGCCCGAATGGTACTTCCTGCCGTTCTACGCGATCCTGCGTTCGGTGCCCGACAAGCTGCTGGGCGTGATCGCCATGTTCGCCGCGATCGCCGTGCTGTTCGTCCTGCCGTGGCTGGACCGGTCCAAGGTGCGGTCCGCCGCATTCCGGCCGCAGTACAAGCTGTTCTTCTGGATCTTCGCGCTCGACGCCGTCGTTCTCGGCTATGTCGGTGCGATGCCTGCCGAGGGCATCTATCTGGTGATCGCCCGGATTGCGACGGCTTACTACTTCCTGCATTTCCTGGTCATCATGCCGCTGCTTGGCTGGTTCGAACGACCCAAGCCCCTGCCGAACTCGATATCCGAATCGGTGCTCGGGTCAGGCAAGACCGCCAATGCGGCAGCATCGGCCCCCGTGAAGGAGAAAGCGTGATCATGGCCCATCGTCTTGTGAAAACGCTGGCGGCGGCGATTGCCGTCACAGGCCTCTCGATCGGCGCGGCACAGGCTGCCGGTGGCAGTGCCAAGGAACTGAAGGACGTCGAGTTCTCGCACAGCGGCCCCTTCGGCACCTATGACCGGCACGCGGTCCAGCGCGGCTTTCAGGTCTACAAGGAAGTCTGTTCCGCCTGCCACGGCATGGAATATGTCGCCTACCGGAACCTGACGGAGATCGGCTTCTCGGAAGATCAGGTGAAGGCCATCGCCGCCGAATACACGGTGACCGACGGCCCGAACAATGATGGCGACATGTTCGACCGGCCCGCGCGCCCGTCGGACAAGTTCCCTTCGCCCTTCCCGAACCCGCAGGCAGCGGCGGCATCCAACGGCGGCGTCGCGCCGCCCGACCTGTCGCTGATGACCAAGGCCCGCCCCAACGGCGACGCCTACGTCTATTCGCTGCTGACGGGATATGGCGAGAAGGACGCGGAAGGCCACGAACTGACCTGCCCCGAGGGCACCTACGTCAATCCGTACTTCGTCTCCGGCCATTGCATCGCCATGGCACCGCCGATCGACGATGACCTGGTCGAATATGCCGACGGCACCGCCGCGACGAAGAGCCAGATCGCATCGGATGTCAGCGCCTTCATGGCCTGGGCCGCCGAGCCGAAGATGGAAGAACGCAAGCAGATGGGCGTCAAGGTCATCCTGTTCCTGATCTTCCTGTCGGTTCTGCTCTATCTTGCGAAGAAGCGCATCTGGGGCCGCCTGCACTAGAGCGTTTTTCGTTTTCATGGAATCACCATGAAATCGAAACAACGCAACTCGCACAGGTAGTTGCCATTCTTGAAAACAGTCTGAAGGTTCCATTCAGGCTGTTTCCGCCCTAGGCGGTCACAACACACAGACCCGAAGAGGGCCGTGGCAATCGCCGCGGCCCTTTTTTTGCTCTATGCTCCGCCATGATGCAGGCGGACAACGAAATTGCGAAACGACCCGCGCCGAAGATCGAACTCGGCGCCGAGGACCGCACCCCGGTCCTGCTGCCGCCGCGCGTCGGCCAGGTCGAGGTGCGCGACCGCGTCACAGTCTGGGGACTGGTCTCCCGGTCCTGGCTGATCTTCCTGCGGCATCTGGATATCTTCCTGATGCTGATGTGGCGGCCCTTTGCGGTGTCCGTGGCCGCCGCCTACGCCGCCGTCGAAGCCACGCCCTTCATCGGCGCGGAGATCGCAGCAACGCTGTTCACGCTGATCAGCATGGTGGTGATCATTCCCGTCGTGACCGCCTGGCATCGCATGATCCTGATGGGTGCGGACAATCCCCGCGCCCGGATCGCCTATCAGGTCACCCGGACGGAATGGTCCTATCTCAAGGCTGCTGCCGTGCTCTACGGGCTGGGTTACATCATCGGCCTGGCGGTGAACGCGATCTACGGCCCCCTGCTGGGCGGCCCGATCATCTGGCTGGTGCGCGAAGGGTTCGATCCGGCAGGCCTGCTGTCGAATTATGGCCCCGCCGCCGTGTCCTGGGGGTCGGTCGCCATCATTCTCGGCTTTCTGGTCGCGCGCTTCTTTCTGGTCCTGCCGTCCGCGGCCGTCGGTCTGCCGATGGGTTTCTCCGATTCGGCGGTCGCGACGCGCGGCAATGGCGTGCGGCTGGTGCTGGCCTATCTGCTCGCCAGCATCCCTGCGGCCGCTCTTGCCGCCTGGTTCGATACGCCGGTCACGGTGCTGACATCAGCCCGCAGCGCCGACGAGATGTTTCTCGACCTGGTCCTGGCGATCGTGCCGCGCATCCTGCTCTATACCATCGCGGTCGGCATACTTTCGCTCGCCTTCGAGCGGCTGGTCGGTGTACCCAAACGCATGCTGGACTAGAGCGTTTTTCGTTTTCATGGAATCACCATGAAAACGAAATAACGCAACTCGCACAGGTAGTTGCCATTCTTGAAAACAGTCTGAATGGTTCCATTCAGACTGTTTCCGCCCTAGTGTGGAACACGCTCGGTAGAGACAGGTTGGGTTCCAGGAAATGATTGCGCTCCAATCATTTCCTGGAACGCTACAGCGCAGACGCGGAGAATCTCTTTGGACAAGACGGAAACGGTCATCGGCGTGATCGGTGGCAGCGGCCTCTATGGCATGGACGGCCTGACCGATACGGAATGGCGGCGCATCGACAGCCCCTTCGGCACGCCCTCGGACGAGGTGCTGTTCGGGCGGCTGGGCGACGTGCAGATGGTGTTCCTGCCGCGCCACGGTCGCGGCCACCGGATCAGCCCGAGCGGCATAAACTACCGCGCGAACATCGACGTCATGAAGCGGGCGGGCTGTACCGACATCATTTCGGTCTCGGCCTGCGGCTCGTTTCGCGAGGAACTCGCCCCCGGCTGTTTCGTCATCGTCGATCAGTTCATCGACCGGACCTTCGCCCGCGAGAAAAGCTTCTTCGGCAATGGGCTGGTCGCCCATGTTTCGATGGCGGACCCGGTCTGCGCCCGCCTGGGCGACGCGCTTGAAAAGGCCGCGTCGGACTGCGGGATCGACCACGTGCGCGGCGGTACCTACCTGACGATGGAGGGGCCGCAGTTCTCGACCCGCGCCGAAAGCCACCTGTACCGCAGCTGGGACTGTTCGGTGATCGGCATGACCAACATGCCCGAGGCCAAGCTCGCCCGCGAAGCCGAGCTCTGCTACGCGACGGTCGCCATGGTCACCGACTATGACTGCTGGCGCGAGGAAGATGCCCACGTCGATGTCGCCGCGGTGCTGGAAGTCCTGACGGGCAACGCATCGAAGGCGCAGGATCTGATTGCGGCGGCCGCTCCCGCACTGTCGGGCAGTCGCAACATCTGTCATTCGGGCTGCGACCGGGCACTGGAAGTCGCCCTGATCACGCCACCGGAAGCGCGGGACGAGGAGATGGCCGTGATGCTGGATGCCGTTGCCGGACGCGTGTTGGGATAGGACGAGATGAACGACATTCACGATGAAATCAGAAGCAAGATCCGCACGATTCCGGACTACCCGAAGCCCGGGATCATGTTCCGCGACGTCACCACGCTGTGGGGCGACGCGCGCGGGTTCCGCACGGCGATCGACAAGCTGGTCCAGCCCTACGCCGGCGTGCGCATCGACAAGGTCGCGGGCATCGAGGCGCGGGGTTTCGTGCTGGGCGGGGCCGTCGCGCATCAGATGTCGGTCGGCTTCATCCCGATCCGCAAGAAGGGCAAGCTGCCCGGCAGCACACTTTCCGAAGACTATGCGCTGGAATACGGTACGGACACGATCGAGATCCACGACGACGCCATCACCGAGGGCGATAATATCCTGATCGTCGACGACCTGCTGGCGACCGGGGGCACCGCAGCCGGTGCCGTCAATCTGGTCCGCAAGGCGGGCGGCACCGTGGTAGGCTGTTGCTTTATCGTCGACCTGCCCGATCTTGGGGGCAGGGAAAAACTGCTGGGCATGGGTCTGAGTGTCATGACCCTCTGTGCGTTCGAAGGCGACTGACGGTCCGGCGTTCTTTGGGGGAGGAAAAACATGAGTCACGGTATCAACGGTTTCGACCACATCGTGGTGGCGGTGCGCGATCTGGAGGATGCGCGGGACGCGTGGCTGCGTCTGGGCTTCACCTGCACGCCGCGCGGACGGCACCGCAACATGGCGACGGGCAATTACTGCATCATGTTTCCCAACGACTACGTCGAACTGATCGGCGTCGTCGATCCCGGTGCGGACGACCGCGGACTGATCTCGCGCATGGAAGACAATGGTGAGGGGCTGGACCGGCTCGCCTTCTCCGTCTTCGATGCCGATCGAACCGTCGAATCATTGAACGCCGACGGTGTGGGCATCCGCGGTCCGCTGGATCTGCGCCGTCCGCTGGAGCTGCCCGAAGGCGAGGTCGAGCCGCGCTTCCGGCTGGTTCATTTCGAGGACCCGGCGACCACCACCCCCGGCATCCACGGTTTCATCTGCTACCACGAGACACCGGAAATCACCCGCGGCGAACCGGCCTGGCTGCAGCACGAGAACGGCGTCCAGAGCATCCTGACAATTACCGCGGTTGTCGAGAATCCCGAATCGCTGGTGGATGGCTGGCAGCGTCTGCTCGGCCCCGGCGCGACCGTGCTGACCGACGACACGCTGACCGTGCATACGGGCAGCCACGCCCTGATCTTCGTCACGCCCGACCATCTGGACGTCATGTTCCCCGGCGTTGCCGATGAGACGCAGCGCAAGGCACCCTTCATGGCCGCCGCGACCTTCCGCGTGGGCGACACCGAAGCGACGGCACGGCTGCTTTCGGATCGCGGCGTCAGTTTCCGGCAGGATCGCGACGGAGGCATTCTGGTTTCACCCGGCGAGGCCAATGGCGTGATCGTGGCGTTCGAGTAGGAGATCGGAGGATGAGCGAGTTCGAGACCCTGCTCTATGAACGCCCGGCGGATCACGTCGCCAGGATCGTGCTGAACCGGCCGGACACGCGCAACGCGCAGGATACGAAGCTGCTGTACGAACTGAACGCGGCATTCGACAAGGCCGCGCAGGATGATGAAGTGAAGGTCATCATGCTGGCGGGCAACGGTCCGCATTTTTCCTCCGGTCACGATCTGCGCGAGGCCGGCAGCTACGACAACATGGACGAATTTGATACGGTCGGCACCTGGTGCGGCTGGCACTGCGCGGGGGCCGAAGCCCAGATGGCGCGCGAACGCGAAATCTACATCGGCTTTTCCGAGCGCTGGCGGAACATCCCGAAGCCCACCATCGCCGTCGTCCATGGCAAGGTGATCGCGGGCGGCCTGATGCTGATCTGGCCCTGTGACATCATCATCGCCGCCGATGACGCCATGTTCCTGGACAACACGGTGGCCATGGGCGTCGGCGGCGTCGAATATTTCGCGCACCCCTGGGAGCTGGGGCACCGCAAGGCCAAGGAGATGCTGTTCACGGCGGACTGGCTGACGGCGGAACAGGTCGAGAAACTGGGCATGATCAATCACATCGTGCCGAAGGATGAACTGGACGGTTTCGCGCTCGGCATGGCCGAAAAGATTGCACAGAAGCCGATGTTCGCGCTGAAGCTGGCCAAGGAAGCGGTGAACGCCGCCCAGGATTGTTCAGGCCGCAACAACGCCATGCAGACCGCCTTCGCCCTGCATCACGTGGCCCACAGCCACAACATGCAGGTCCATGGCATGCTGGTCGATCCGACGGGACTCAGCCCCGCCGTCGCCGGCAAGGCGAAGAAATAGCCTCAGCCGCCCTCGGCGGAAAAGATGGCCATGCCGAGACTCCGCAGCGACGCCTGCAGCGCCGGATCGCTGACGCCCGCAATCAGGTCGTCGAGCTGTTTCTGCTCGTCGGGTGTCAGGGGCCGTTGCTTGTGCACGTGCCTTTTCGGCTTCTGCCGGATCGGTCCCTGCCGCAGTTTCAGGCCGGTGACAGCACGCCAGCCGAAGAAGCGGTTGATCCGTTCGATGATCAGCGGCTGCAGATGCTGCACCTCGGTGGCCCAGCCGGACGAGACCATCATGTGCAGGGTCGCGCCCTCGCCGGTACTGTCGTCGCGCGGCCACGCCAGCCGTTCGGGCCGGCACTGATCCGAGAGCGTTGGCCCGACGATCTCCGCCCAGCGCTGAACCACCTCGACATGTGCAAAGCCGCGTTTGCGCAGGACCGGCGACAGGATGCGCGCGGCCTGTTCACCCGCAGGCCGGAATCCGCCGCCGCGCCGGGGCTTGTCACCGCCCGTCTTGCTGTCCCCGGCATTTGCCGCCACGGTGTGCCTCATGAATGCGATTGAACCGACCCGGATCGTAGCCGATCTGCTGGCCCACTACGACCGCCATCGCCGCGCGATGCCCTGGCGGGCCTTGCCGGGCGAGACACCCGATCCGTACCGCGTCTGGCTGAGCGAGATCATGCTGCAGCAGACAACGGTTGCCACCGTCGGCCCCTACTTCCGCAGCTTCGTGGACCGCTGGCCCACGGTTGCCGATCTCGCCGCTGCCGCGCAGGACGAGGTGATGCATGCCTGGCAGGGGCTGGGCTATTACAGCCGCGCGCGCAATTTGCTGAAATGCGCGAAAGCCGTCGTCGCCGATCATGGCGGGCAGTTCCCGGACACGGAAGCGGACCTGCTTGCCCTGCCCGGCATCGGTCCCTACACCGCCGCCGCCATTGCCGCCATCGCCTTCGACCGGCCCGCGATGCCCGTGGACGGCAATATCGAGCGCGTGACGGCGCGCCTGTTCGCGGTGACCGGCGAGATGCCAGGATCGAAGCCGGAGCTGAAGCGGCTGGCCAGCACGCTGACGCCGCAGGACCGTCCCGGCGATTTCGCGCAGGCACTGATGGATCTGGGTGCCACCATCTGCACACCGAAGTCACCGGCCTGCTCGCGCTGTCCACTTCGCCAGCATTGCAACGCCGCCGAACAGGGCATCGCGGCACAGTTGCCCCGCCGTGCGCCGAAGAAAGCCAAGCCGACACGGCACGCGATCTTCTTCTGGCTGGTGCGCGAGGACGGGGCTGTCCTTTTCCAGAGACGTCCCGACGAAGGTCTGCTGGGCGGGATGGTCATGCCGCCCTCGACGCCCTGGCGCGACGCGAAAGTCTGGCGGGATGGCGAGGCGCTGTCTCACGTGCCACTGCACACCGAATGGCGCGCGCTGAACGGCGTGGTCCGCCATACGTTCACGCATTTCCATTTCGACATGACGGTCTGGGTGGGTCAGGTCACGGGCGACGAACCGGCAGGCATCTGGACGCATCCGGAAGACTTCGGAACGCTGGCCCTGCCGACCGTCGCCAAGAAGGTCTGCAAACACGCACTGGACGGCGGCACCCTGTTGTAGACCGCTGGTCTCACAGCTGAAAAACCTCCCCCGTGCAAGGGGGAGGTGGCCGCGAAGCGGTCGGAGGGGGTTGAAGGGGGCGGAGCTTGCTCCGGCAAGGTCAATTCGGCCGCACTGCCTTCAACCCCCTCCCCGACCCTCCCCCTTTCATGGGGGAGGGAGTAGGCTGCTGTTGCACGGCTGCGGACTCACAGGGAGAGAAAACGATGGCTGACCTGCTGGGCATGAGCGCCCGCATCATCGACGAGGGCATCGACGAAGGCCCCGGCGTCTTCAACCGGGTCAACCGGGAACTGTCAGAAGTCGGCGACGGCGTCGCGGTGGTGGAGGCCTTCAGCCACGTCATCAGCTTCGACACGGGCGACGGGCTGGTGCTGTTCGATACCTCGCTGGAAGGGCACGCGCGCCCGATCATCGAGAGCCTGCGCAAGTGGCGCGACGCGCCTATCGACACCATCGCCTTCACCCATGGCCATGTCGATCACATCGGCGGCGCGAAAGCCTTTGTCGATCACGCGCTGGACCGGGGCGACCGGCGGCCCCGCTTCGTCGCGCACGAAAACGTGGACCCGCGCATCGACCGCTACACGCTGACCAGCGGATACAACAAGATCATCAACTGGCGGCAGTTCGCCATGTCGCGCGGCAAGAAGCTGGAGGACATGGACGACGCGCCCTTCGGTCCGACCGAGTGGGTGCGCCCCGACACGACCTTCCGCGAGAAGCTGTCGGTGCGCGTCGGCGATGACACCATCGAGATGCGCCACGACAAGGGCGAGACCGACGACCACCTGTGGGCCTGGCTGCCCGAGCGCAAGGCGATCTGTGCGGGCGACTTCCTGATCTGGATGTTCCCCAACGCGGGCAACCCGCAGAAGGCGCAGCGCTATCCGCTGGAATGGGCGCACGCGCTGCGCCAGATGCAGGCGATGGGGGCGGAACTGCTGCTGCCTGCCCACGGCCTGCCCATCGCGGGCAGGAAACGCATCAGCGAGGTGCTCGACAACATGGCCCGCGCGCTGGAAGGGCTGGTCGAGGAGACCCTGAAGCTGATGAACCAGGGCGCGAAGCTGAACGACATCATCCATTCGGTGCATGTGCCCGCCGACCTGCTGGAGAAGCCCTACCTGCGCCCCATGTATGACGAGCCGGAGTTCGTGGTGCAGAACATCTGGCGGCTCTACGGCGGCTGGTACGACGGCAATCCCGCCAACCTGAAACCCGCCCGCGACGCCGAACTGGCCGAGGAGATCACCCGCCTCGCCGGCGGTGCCCCGGCACTGGGCTTTCGCGCCCGCGAACTGTCGGAAGCCGGCCAGCACCGCCTCGCCTGCCACCTCGCCGAAATCGCCGCCGCCGCCGCCCCCGACTCAACGGCGGTGCACAAGGCCCGCGCCAAGGTCTACGCGGCAAGACGCGACGCCGAACTCAGCCTGATGTCAAAGGGCATCTACGGCGCGGCGGCGGCGGAGAGCGCGGGGAAGGTGGAGGAGTGAGGGGGCCGGGCGGATACGGATGACATCCGGGGTGTTCCGGAAAACGAAGGCTTTTCGGAAACCTCGAAGGGCAACTCCGGGGACAATGCGCCAATGCGCTGCACGTGCGAAAGATATTTGACCTTGATCATCACGCTGGAAATATGGGCGGAGAGCGGAAGTTCGCTGGATGTGCGGCGGAACGTGCCACGTCCAATCAAAGCGGACTATTCGGAGTTGAATTCAATGCTCCTTTGGATTGTTTGTCGGGCGTTCATACATAAGAACTTCATTATCGAAAATTTTGGCAAGCTCGGCATGTTTGTATTGAGAGGATTCCGATGGACTTGATCCGCCCCCGATTTACCGAGTTTTATGACGTCTTCGCCCCGCAGGCAGAGCTCGACTTCGCGATTCCGTTCCTAGACGAAGACATCCCGCTTTATGTCGACCCCTTTCTCCTGTGGCGCTCGCCTGGTCTCCAGGACAAGGGGCTGCATCAGGTGATTTTGGGTGCCTTCAACAATCTGGGGGCTCTCTCTAAATCGGGCAGCCAGGAACAGGCGATCCTGCAGCTCATAGCTGCTTCGGAATGTGATGAGGTTGGTTTAGGGACATCTGCGACCAAGAGGGGGACGCGGATTGGTCGCGCCAAGGCGGAAGAAGTTCTCAGCCTTTTCGAACGGATACCCTACTATCGCGATCATGGTTTTAGGCATTTCGAAGAGGTTCAGCTCTTTGTTGATGGCATTGGCAAAGATCGTATCAGCGATATCGCCTGTAATTTCATTAAGAGCTTCTTGATCGACTACACCGCTCAGGAGTGCAAAGCGTTGGGTATCGAGCTAAAGCGCGCCGTGGTCCCAAACGTCTATGATCCATCCTCTTTGATTTTTGACGACGTTGAGACTGACGTTCCGGTTCACCCGGAGACGGGGCTCCCAGTCTTACTTGTGCCAAAACGGTGGCTAAGGCACGTCCCTTGGATAAACTATGACAGCTATTTCCGGGATTTTTGCCCCCAGGATGACATAGCGCACGAGGGGGAAGAGCTCTCCCGTGTCAGGGTACAAACATACAACCGCGATAACTATGGCGTCATTGATGCCTACGTGCAGGCGCGAGAGCGCTCCTTTGAAGACTGCAAAAACGACCCTCTTTTCTCACGGATTCCGGTACTTTCTGCCCGCCGAAAGCTGACGGCGATCAAAAAACTGCCAACCGGGAAAGACGATGGAGCGGACATCGCCTATGAGAAGCTGATCGGGCAACTCCTTCCGTCTCTCCTGTATCCGCAACTCGACTTCGCTCAGGAACAAGCTCGCACCGACAGCGGCGTGAGCATCCGCGACCTGATCTTTTACAATAGCCGGACGCATCCCTTCCTTCAGGAACTTATGGCAGATTATGGTTCGAGGCAGATCACGTTCGAAATGAAAAATGTGAAGGCCATTGAGAGCAAGCATGTGGATCAGCTCAACCGATACCTGAAAGAAAACCTTGGAAGCTTCGGAGTCTTCGTAACACGCAATCCGTTGAACAAGGCGCGGTTTTCGGGCACGGTTGATTTATGGTCAGGGCAGCGGAAGGCGATTGTCACTTTGACGGATGCGGACATCGAACAGATGGTTGAGGTATTTGACAGCAAGCAACGTGACCCGCTCGATGTTGTTATCAAAAAGTATGCAGAATTTAGAAGGGCTTGCCCTTGAGGAGGAGTATTGAAGAGCATTGAAGATATCGAAAATCTTGAAAAAACGATTGGGCAGCTCAAGGCTGTTCACGGCGAGATGTCTCTTCTTTCGAAGAAGTCTCAGAACGATGCTGTCAATAAATTCAAGTTGGGTATGATCAACAAGGTTATCGCTTCTGCTAATAGTGTGCTCGGATCAGAATATCGACCCTTCGATGACTTCGAGGCATTCGATGTCGACGAACTGCCATCAAATAGCGATGTGGTTTTTGTTATTGCTCAATATCTTGAAGAGATTGAGAGGTTTAGAACCGACAATATCGTCAACCATGACTACAAGTGGGTCTATCTGATCGAAGGTAAGCCGAGCGAAATCCTAGCGGATGCAAAAACACGAGGGAGAGGCTAATGGCATATCAACCCGAAACGACCACAGCGAAGGTCGCAACATATCGAGCGGCAAAAGGCGTGTTTTTCGGCCTGCTTTTCGAAATGAAAGAACTATCAAGGAAAAAGGCTGATGCGACGCTTAGTAAAGGAAAAGTGAAAATTCTCAACAGGGTGCTCGAAGATCTAAATGAAGTCTTGGGCGACGAAGCGGAGGCAAAGTACCTAGATCTGCTGGACGAGGATGACCTACCACAGAACAGTGACGCGGTCTTGGTGATGGTTCAGTACGAGAAGGCGTTGAAGGCGTTCGCCGAGCGTTACAAGGCATTTGATCGAGAGAAACGTGAGAGTTATTGGGTGACTGAGAACTCGTCGCTTGAGAGAGATTACGTTGATTAATTATAATTTCCCTCTTCGGGTTTGCCGCTAAATACTAGCAAGCTCTAAGTCGGCGAAATCGGGTATGCGTCAATGTCCGCTATGCGTGCTGCGGCCGCAGTATTTAGCGAATGGGGCGAAGGTCGCCTTTGGGCCGAAAGCGAAGCGGGAATTTCACCGCCGCCAGCCAAGAATGACTAACACAGCACGACAACTATGGCTCGAAGCCGTTATCCACGTATTCCACAAAACCTGGTTTTTTCAGAACGGTATCGGTGCGCGCCGGGGCAGGCTCGGGGGTGCCTGTCAACGTTCCGAAATCCGCTACCGGAAACGGGAATCAGACAAAGGCTTGCGTGACGCTGTGTGAATTCGGTGTCTGCGAGAGCGGAAGGTCATTTCTGACGTAGTCCGTCGGCGCGATGTCCTGGTGGACCGCGCGGTCAGCGCAGAAGTCTGTCACGAACCCAATCGGCAGCAATCACAGCTACGATGCGATTTGACCAGCGGCGTGTCTCATGCGACGCATGGCAATCTGGACGGCGCGCTGCAACACCTGCTCGATATCGGCGTTGTCAAAAGATCACCATTTAGAGTCCACGCTTCTGGATCGAATTTCTAGCGAAAGACCGCCCATGAATATGCTCAAGATTGTTGCGGTCCCGATGCATCCCGAGGGCCGGAAGTTCGTGGCGATCTTCGCGGCCATATCGGTGGGTCTGGCCTTCGTCTGGGAACCGCTGTTCTGGATCGGCTGCGGGCTGACCGTCTGGTGCTATTACTTCTTCCGCGATCCCGTGCGCGTCATCCCACAGCAGGCGGGCCTTGTGCTGTCGCCTGCGGACGGGGTGGTATCGCTGATCCAGGACGTCGTCCCGCCGGCGGAACTGGGGCTGGGCGACGCGCCCCTGCAGCGGGTTTCGGTCTTCATGAACGTCTTCAACTGCCATGTGAACCGCGCGCCGGTCGCGGGCAAGGTGACTGCGGTCGCCTATCATCACGGCAAATACCTGAATGCGTCGCTGGACAAGGCCAGCGAGCACAACGAGCGCAACGGCCTGACCATCGAGATGGCGGACGGCGTTCGCATCGGCGTGGTTCAGATCGCCGGTCTGGTGGCGCGGCGGATCGTCTGCTTCGTGGCCGAGGGCGCGGATCTGGAGGTCGGACACCGCTTCGGCCTGATCCGCTTCGGCAGCCGTCTGGATGTCTATCTGCCGCCGGGTGTGTCCCCGCTGGTTGCCGTCGGTCAGACGGCGGTGGCGGGCGAGACGGTGCTGGCGGACATGACAGGACCCCGGGAACAGCGGCGCGGCGTGCCGGAATGAAGAAAACCAGCCGCATCAAACTACGCCACATCGCGCCGAGCCTGGTCACGATCTTCGCGATCTGCGCGGGACTGACCTCGGTCAGGATGAGCCTGCAAGGCCACCTGGAAACGGCCCTCTACTTCATCCTGCTGGCGGTGTTCCTGGATGCGGTCGACGGCAAGCTGGCGCGGTATCTGGATTCGGTCAGCCTGTTCGGCGCGGAACTGGATACGCTGGCCGACTTCTTCAATTTCGGTATTGCGCCCGGCATCCTGCTGTTCAACACGCTCTACATAGGCACCGAACACGCCAATCTGGGCTGGCTCGCGACACTGCTGCTGGCGGCCTGCTGCGCCCTGCGGCTGGCGCGCTTCAACCTGTCGATGAAAGATCCGGAAGGCGCGGCGAAGAAGTCCACCTTCTTCGTCGGCGTTCCGGCACCGGCGCTCGCCTGCCTGGCGCTGTTGCCGATCTTCATCCAGCTGCAGGGATGGTCGACCGAGAGCGTTCTGCCCCTTTGCGCGATCTACACGATGGGCGTCGGGTTCCTGGCCGTCAGCACGGTACCGACATTCTCGATCAAGTACGCATCGATCAAGCGGTCGCACGTGCCGGTCGCGGTGATCCTGTCGATCGCCCTGGTGACCTGCCTGATGGTCTATCCCTGGCCCATGCTGATTGCGGCGAACCTGATCTATCTGGTGTCGATGCCGTTTTCGTACCTGTCGCACCGCAAGCAGGCAGCGGCACTGGCCGACGTCTGAAACCGCGCCGATCGAGCGCCGGAAGCAGCCGGTCCGCATCAGCACCGCAAGGTCCAGGACCCGGAACGCTCGGGTCCTTCGGATCCGCCTACTTCAGCAGCTTGCCCAGCAGCGGATTGCCGAAGCGGCGCTCGATGGTGACGGCATAGAACGTCTCGGTCAGATTCGGCAGTTCCTCGGCCTGGATCAGGGCCCCGACAGCAAGCTCGTCGCGCACGACGATGGGCGGCAGGACGGCCAGACCGACGCCTTCCCGCGCGAGCAGCCGCATCATGGCCATGTCGTCGACCTCGGCGGCGATCTGCGGCTTGATGTCCAGCCGGTCGATCATGGCGTCGAAGCCCATCCGCAGACCGCTGGCCGTCGAGGGCAGGATCAGGGGGAAGTCGGACAGACGCTGTGACAGCGACAGGTCCGACGGGCACAGGCCGGGCACGCCGATCAGGCTGACCGTCTGTTCGTCGATCCGTTGCGTGATGAAGGCGGTCAGCGCGTCCGACGGCGGCGGCTGATTCGTCAGCACCAGATCCAGATGCAGGGACGCGAGCGCATTGAAGAGCTCGGCCGCGCTGCCCGAGCGCAGGATCACCTCGACATCCGGTTGCGCCAGCACGGGGCGCAGGAACGAAAGCTGGAAGTTGCGGGAAAGCGTCGCGAGCGAGCCAATCCTGAGCGCCTGCCTGTACTGCCCGGTCTGTTGCAGTGTCGCGACGAGTTCGTCGCCCGCCGCGAAGATGGCGTCGGCGTGATCCAGCGCGATCCGGCCCGCCTCGGTCAGGTGCAGCAGGCGGCCCCGGCGTTCGAACAGCGCATGGCCCAGCCGTTCCTCAAGCTGTCGGATCTGGGTGGACACCGCCGACTGGGACACATTCAGATTTGCCGCAGCCCGGGTCAGGTTGCCTTCATAGGCGACGGCCCGGAAATAACGCAGGTGGTGATAGTTCAGTTCCGACATATCATTCTATTATTCAGAACTATATCTGCTGAACAATGTATTTTTCGCAATGATCGATCTCGCCTAGATAGTCGACATGTTTCAACCCGGTGAGGGATCCGCCGCCATGCTTCTGAACCTGATAACCCTTGTCGCTCCGCTCGCCATGCTGACCGTCGTCTTCTTCGCGCGGAAGCATCCTGGCCGCCGCCCGACGGCGCTGATCGCGCTGGCCGAGAGGGCCGCGCTGGTCGGACTCGCAGCCGCCATCCTGTCGGTGGTCGTGCTGCTGTCGCAGGGTTCCGGCACGCTACGTTTCATCGAGATCGGCGGCTTCAGCCTGGCTACCCGGCTGGATGCCGTCAGCGCCACGATGCTGGTGCTGATCACCTTCGTCGGCTGGGTGGTGCTGCGCTACTCGGGGTCCTATCTGGACGGCGAGCCGCAGCAGGGCCGCTTCATCGGCTGGATGGCCGCGACGCTGGCCGCGGTGCTGATGATCGTACAGGCGGGCGACCTGATCACCCTGCTGGCGGCCTGGATCGCCACCAGCCTCTGCCTGCACCAGCTGCTGCTGTTCTATCGCGACCGGATCGCGGCGCGGCGGGCGGCACGGAAGAAGTTCGTGGTGGCGCGGATCAGCGACCTGGCGCTGGTCATCGCCTTCGCCCTGCTGACCGTCGGCTTCGGCACGACCGATATCACGTCGATCCTGAACATGGCGCGGGACGGCGCGACCCCGGTGGCGGCCATTTGGGCGACAGGCTTCCTGGCCATCGCCGCCATCCTGAAGTCGGCCCAGTTTCCCTCACACGGCTGGCTGACCGAGGTCATGGAGGCCCCGACCCCGGTATCGGCACTGCTGCACGCAGGCGTCATCAACGCGGGCGGGTTCCTGCTGATCCGGTTCGCCGACGTGATGCTGCTGGCGCCCGGCGTCCTGGCAGCGCTGGTGATGATCGGCGGCTTCACGGCGCTGCTCGGCGGTCTGGCCATGCTGACCCAGTCGGCAGTGAAGACCTCGCTGGCCTGGTCGACGATCGCCCAGATGGGTTTCATGATCATGCAGTGCGGCCTGGCGCTTTTCCCGCTGGCCCTGCTGCACATCGTGGCGCACTCGCTCTACAAGGCGCATGCCTTCCTGTCCTCAGGCACCGCGGTTGACGTGGTCGCCGCGATCCGCCGGCCTGGCCCCGTCGCGATCCCGAACGGCAAGGCAGTCGCCCGTGCCTTTGTCCTGGCCATCGGCATCTATGTGGTCATCGGCCTGATCTTCGGCTTTGCCGAGAAGTCCCCGCAGGCGATCGCGCTGGGCGCGATCCTGATCTTCGGTGTGGCCTACCTGCTGGCCCAGGGTCTGGCCGACGCCGCGCCCCGGGTACTGACCCGCTATACGGCCCTCTGCTCGGTGGCCGCAGCCATCGGGTACTTCGCGCTGCAGACCGGCGCCGAATGGATCATGACGGGCACCCTGCCCGCCACTCCCGCACCCGGCCCCCTGCAGTGGACGCTGATCGTGCTGGCCGTTCTCAGCTTCGGCGCAGTGGCCTTCGCGCAGGCGATGTTTCCGCTCTGGGCCTACCACCCGGCCACCGCGTCCCTGCGGGTGCATCTGACCAACGGGCTCTACGCCAACGCCCTGTTCGACCGCCTGCTGAACGGCTGGTCGGCAAAGCCTTCAACCGACGATCCGACGGGAGTATCGAAATGACAGACTCAACCGAAAACGCAGCCCTGTCCGCCTCCGTGCAGGATCAGGCCATCGACGCCGCACTGAGGCACATTCCACCGGTCTGGCCCCTTTCCTCGTTCGTCGCCGTGAACCCGTTCATGGGCCAGACCGGCGAGACACTGGCCACCGCCGGCGCGCGGCTGGCCCGGGTGGCAGGCACCAGGGTGACGATGCCCAACGCGTGGTACATGGACAGGATCACATCCGGCGAGATCACCGACGCCGACCTCGCGGCCGCGCTCGACGCGTCCGCGCACGCCGGCAAGCCGGACAGCGTCGATGCGCTGAAGGCCCTGGCCCGGGAAGAACCGACTGCCGTGACCGGGATACAGACCGTTGCCGACATCGCGGCGGCGGAGACCCGTGTGGACTGGCCCGCCGTGATCGCCGACCGGTTTGGCACATGGGCCAGCGGCTATTTCGACGAAGGACAGGCCCTCTGGGCCGCGCCGCGCGGCAGAAGCGCCTGGGCGGCCTATCGCGCCTATGCCACGCACGATCTGACGCCCGAGATCATCGGGCTGGCGGGCTTCGGCCAGTTCGTCGCCGACGCACCCGAGAAGGCGGCCGACGCGATCGCGCGGGCCACCACCACTCTGGGACTGGATGAGGCCGGTCTGGAAAGCTATTTCCACCAGTTGCTGCTGACATTCGGCGGATGGTCCCAGTATGCCCGCACACAGCTCTGGCAGGCCGAGCTGGCCGGGAAGGACGACCGGACCCTGTCGGATTTCCTCGCCATCCGGCTGCTGTGGGAAGAGGCCATGCTGACCCTGGGTCCGGCGTCCATCGAGACCCGCTGGACCGAAGCCAGGTCCGCACACGGCAACGCGCCCGCACCGGACAGCCAGCATATTGCCGGGGAGATCCTGCAGGAAGCGGCCGAGCGGGCGGCCCAGCGCAGGCTGGCGGACATCCTTGCCCAGCCCGCGGCCACGGCGGACGAAGGCCGCCCCGCACTTCAGGCGGCTTTCTGCATCGACGTCCGTTCCGAAGTGTTCCGGCGGGCGCTGGAATCGGTCGATCCGGCGATCCGGACCATCGGCTTTGCCGGCTTCTTCGGCCTGTCCGCAAAGCACCGCGGATTCGCGTCCGATGTCGAGGAACTCCGGCTGCCCGTACTGCTGAACCCGGCGGTCACATCCTCTTCCGGCAGCGAAAGCATGGTCGACGCGGATCTGTCGCGGCGCTACCTGCTGCGGGCAAAGCGGGCCTGGGGCCGCTTCAAGCTGGCGGCGGTCTCATCGTTCGCGTTCGTCGAGGCGATGGGACCGGTCTATGTCGGCAAGCTTGTCGGCGACGCGCTGCATCTGCGTGGACAGTCACCGGCAAACGATCCGGCCCCGCGCTTCGATCCCCCGCTCGATCTGGAAACCCGGATCGGCGCGGCAGAGACCGTGCTGCGGGCCATGTCGCTGACAGCCAACTTCGCCCGGGTCGTCGTGCTGGCCGGGCACGGAGCCAACGTCGTCAACAACCCCCACGCCAGCGGGCTGCATTGCGGGGCCTGCGGTGGCTATTCAGGCGAGGTCAACGCGCGGCTGCTGGCCGGACTGCTGAACGACAGCGAGGTGCGGGCAGGCCTGACCGAAAAGGGCATCCGAATCCCCGACGACACCCTGTTCCTTGCCGGGCTGCACGACACGACCACCGATACCGTGACGCTCTATACCGAGGATCGCGCGTTCCCCGATCATGCTGAGGACGTGAAGCAGGCCGAGGCCTGGATGAAGACGGCAGGTGCCATCGCCAGGGGTGAGCGGGCGCTGCGCCTGCCACGCGCCGACAAGGCCGACGATATCACCGTCAGGGCAAAGGACTGGGCGGAAGTCCGGCCGGAATGGGCGCTGGCAGGCTGCAGCGCCTTCATCGCGGCCCCGCGCAGGCGCACCAGCGGCCGGTCGCTGGCGGGCCGGGCCTTCCTGCACGACTATGAATGGGGACCGGATTCCGAAAACGGGTACGGCGTGCTGGAACTGATCATGACCGCGCCGGTCGTCGTCGCAAGCTGGATCAGCCTGCAGTACTACGGTTCGACGGTGGCACCCGAACTATTCGGATCGGGCAACAAGCTGCTGCACAATGTCGTCGGCGGCATCGGGGTGTTCGAGGGCAACGGCGGCCTGCTGCGCGCGGGCCTGCCGATGCAGTCGGTGCACGACGGGGAAAACCACGCGCATGAACCGCTGCGGCTCTCGGTCTGCATCGAAGCGCCGCGCGAGGCGATGAACGACATCCTCAGCCGGCACGACGGTGTCCGCGCCCTGTTCGACAACCGGTGGCTGCACCTGTTCGCCATGGACGGGGACGGACGGCTGTCGCATCGCTACACCGGCGACCTGACCTGGGAGGCATTCGAGGGCGAAACCGACGCATCGCCCGAAACCCGGGCCGCCGCATGATCGGCAACGCCGCCGGCGTCAGCTGTTTCCGGCCAGAAATCCGGAAATCGCTGCGCTGGCGGCTTCGACGTGTTCCGGCTCTTTCCAACGCTCGATCAGGGTCGCCTGCGGCGCGATCCCGGCGATCCGCCGCGAGGTGACTTCCGGGTGATAGACGTCCGTGCCCATCGCGACCAGCAGCGGCACCGGACAGGCGGCGACGACGTCCTCGCCGACATTGAACAGGAAATCGCCGCCGAACATGGTTTCGCGAAAGCGCGCCCATTCTTCGTCGCTGACGGACGGATGCAGCGGCTTCACCTCCTCGGCCCAGCTGTCGAACATCTCGAAGAAGGTCTGGCGGTTGTCGTCATAGCCGATCGGCTGCAGCATCACCGCAGAGGCGACGCGGTCAGGAACGGCCCGGATCAGTTCCATGATGAACGACCCGCCGATGCACATGCCGATGACGTGAAACCGCCCGATCCCCAGATGATCCAGCAGCCCGAGCTGGTCGGCCAGATAATCCTGCCAGCCATCGTCACCGGTGATCGGTGCTGTCGATTGGCCCGCGTTGCGCTGATCCATCGCGACAACCCGATAGTGCGACGACAGCCGCCTGATCGGGTCGTAAGGGGCGTTCCGCCAGTAGGGCACCGACGATCGCATCCCGCCCGGCGCCAGCGCCAGCACGGGAAAGCCATCGCCATGTATTTCATAGTGAATGCGGGCTTCATTTCGTTCGAATACGGGCATGGCGGCCTCCCTGGGCAAGTGAGTCACGGCAGGTGAAAATCAGGATCGACGACCCCGATCATCTGGATCAGTCCTGATCATCGTCCAGCATGTCACGGTGCGGGTCATCTTTAGGCAGGCCCGCGCGGATGTAGTCACGCTTCTTCCATTCCGGCGGCGGCGGCGTGCCCTGTCCCGCGCGCGGGACATGGGGGGAGGGCCTGCCCTCGGCAAAGTCGGGGACGTAGCGCGGGCAGTTCGGATAGATCTCGCAATCGACGCGGACGACGAATTTGGCGCCCACGTGACGCGCGAGGCTTTCGGCATCCTGCAGGATCGTCGCCTTGCCATTGATGCGCATGCGCAGGCTCCTGCCGTCGAACTTCACGAACAGCAGGCCGATGTTCGGGTTCTGCCGGATGTTGCCAAGCGTCCGGTACATCGAGTTGCCGTCATATTCGGGATATTCGATGGTGTTCGGGCCGACGATGCGAACAAAGCCCGGGTCGCCGGACTTCATGCTGCAATCGACATAGCCGTCCCAGGTGGATGCGATGAAGAAACAGGGCGTCTCCGCGATCATCTGTTTCTCGGCGTCCCAGAATTCGCGGTGGACGCGCCTGTCGGCGATGGCGTCGGCCGTGCGCCGGCCATCCATGTCGTCCTGCAGCGCGCGCATCCCCTCATGGAAGAAGGGCCGGTCTTCGAAAACATCCATGCTCTGAGCCTCTGTGCGCGATGAGGAGCCATTGTCGGCCACAAGCCCGCAACGGCCAAGAGCAAAGGCGAAGGCAACGGCTTGCCGCAGCGGTTACGGCGCCCCAGTTCGACGAGATGACGACGTCCGGTACCGACAGGCGAAGCGAACAGGCGCTCATCCGGCCCTTCGAGGCGCGTGACGCGACCCCTGTGCGCGATCTCTTCATCCGCGTGAACCGCGGCCTCGCGCCGCCGCATATGCGCGGTGCGTTCGAACTCTATATCCAGCGCTCACTGACAGAAGAGATCGATCGCATCGGCGACTATTTCGCCGACCGCAACGGTGCCTTCTTCGTCGCCGAGCGCGGTGACCGTATCTGCGGCATGTTCGGGCTGGAAACTGTCGGTCCGGGCAGCGTCGAGCTGCGCCGCATGTATGTCGATCCGGATGCGCGGGGCCTGGGTCTGGGCCGCCAGCTGCTCGCCCGTGCCGAGGCGGAAGCACGAAAGCTGGGCGGCGACCGCCTGATCCTCAGCACGTCCGAAGTGCAGGAGGCGGCGCTGGGGCTGTATCGCAGCTCAGGTTATGTCCAGACCCGGGAAGAGATCGCCGACACCGTCAGCAACAAGACGCTCGGCGGCGGACTGCGGCGGTTTCATTTCGAGAAACCGCTCTGACCGCCCGGCGATGACAGAACCTCAGTCCGCCACCGCCATGGCCCTGAGCGCCTGTTCGGTCTCCTCGTCCGCCGGGAAATACATCTCGATCTTCAGATCGTCGAGGGTCAGATCCTCCGGCGTGCCGAACTGCGCAATGGTCGCGAACAGCGAGAGCCGCAGCGGTCCGGCCCGGTAGATCGTCGGCACGACCGGCCCGAAATCGTCCTGTCCGGCACCGGGCACGCGGGCGAGCACATCGGCCACGCGATCCAGCTCTGGCACACCCCCTTGCGCCGCGCTTTCCGTCCGCAACCGTCGTGCGGCGTGCCGGGCGACCTCGGGCCAGTTCTCGATCAGCGGCGGCAGGGCATCGGAGATCAGCAGGTCCAGCAGGCTGTCGCCCTCTCCGATCTGAAGCGGACCGAACAGGCGTTCCGCGGGCCGGTTCATCCGAACCATGCGCCACAGACGGTCGAACGCGACCGCCGGATAGGGGCTGTGCGCCGTCAGCGTGTGTTCGACAGCCGCGCGGACCGGTGCCATCGCCTGGGCATCCCATTCACGCGCGGGGTACTGTGCCGCGAACCCCGCGACGGTGAGCATCTCGTTCCGCGCCGCCAGCGGCAGCTGCAGCGCATCCCCCAGCCGCCCGATCATGTCCGGGCTGGGTCGCGCCCGGCCGGTCTCGAGGAAAGACAGATGCCGCGTCGAAACGTCGGCTTCCATCGCCAGTTCAAGCTGACTGAAACGGCGCGCCTTGCGCCATGCCTTCAGGGTCTGCGGAAATGCGTTCATGCCCCCGGAGAATAGAGCACATGACGAGGCGCGTCAGTTACCTCGGAGGTAATTGCCTGCATGTCGAGGGCGGCCCAAGAATGCCGGCACACGACACGCGGGAGCAGAACATGTCGCAGGAGTTCCACAAATTCTGGCTGAAGATCACAGCCCTTGTCATCGCCGGGTTTGCGCCCGTGCTTTTCCTCGGGACGATGGAAGCCACATCCGGGCCTGCGCGACTGACAATCGACATGCTCAGCTGGCCGGTCGATGGCGTGCAGACCTATGACGCGCCCGAAACGCGTTTCCTCTCGGCGCTGCTCGGCGGCTTTCTGCTGGGCTGGGGCGTGATGGTCTGGTGCCTGTCGGTCTGGGTCCATGACCTTGCGCCGGAACCGGTACGCAGATCGGTGGTGATTGGCATTGTGTGCTGGTTCCTGCTGGACAGCGCCGGTTCGATCGCATCCGGAACGGCTTCCAACGCACTGTTCAACGTCGTCATCCTGCTGGTCGCCGTGGGGCCGCTGTGGCGGCCTGCCACTTCCACCACTTCCACCCCATCCTGAGGACTGAATCATGACCTTCTTTCGCGGTTTTCTTGCGGCTCTTTTCATCACCATCGCGATCTACACGATCTTCGTCGTCGCGGATCACGGCTGGAACCTGATCCCGGTGTTCGTCGGCGACATACTGGCGGTAACATGGCGCGGTCAGTTCAACCTGGATTTCCTGACGTTTCTGATGCTGACGGGCGTGTGGATCGCCTGGCGGGGCGGCTTCAGCGCAGGCGCACTGGTCCTGGGCGCCGTCGCTCCACTCTTCGGCATGCCGTTCCTGTCCGCCTATCTGCTGTTCCTGACAGCAAGAACCGGAGGCGATATCCGGCAGGTGCTGCTGGGCGTCCATGCGGACCCGAAGACCAGTTGAGCGGCTCAGGTCCCGCCGGACCGGAAGGTGATCACACGATACAGGTAGATCAGCACGAAGCCGCCCACGACCACGCTGGAGGCCGGGTCGGGACGGCAGGCCTGCCGTCGCATGCTTTCCGGGCACCTGGCACGCGCGGGGCATCCGATCCGGGCGGCAAGACGTAGTGTTGGACATCAGATGTGCATCACGGAAGCGGACCGGAACATGAGCCGATTTGAAAGAGCCATTGTCATCGGGGCGTCGGGCGGCATCGGATCCGCCATGGCAGACGCCGTGTCCGAACGCGGCGGCGAGGTGACGGGGCTGCACCGCGCCTCCAGTCCGGCCATCGATCTGACCGACGAGGCCAGCATCGAGGCCGCCGCCGACGCCGTCTCGGCGCGCGGCCCCTTCGATCTGATCTTCATCGCGACCGGCGCCCTGTCGCTCGATGCAGCCGGGCCGGAGAAGAACCTGCGGCAACTCGAACCGGATCACCTCGGACGGATCATGGCGCTGAACGCCATCGGCCCGGCCCTTGTGATCAAGCATTTCCACAGTCTGCTGCCGCGCGAGGGACGCTGCGTGATCGCCGCCCTGTCGGCCCGGGTGGGCTCGATCGGCGACAACGGTCTGGGCGGCTGGTACGGCTATCGCGCCTCGAAGGCCGCGCTGAACCAGTTCGTGCGCACGGCATCCATCGAGATCCGCCGCAAGCGGCAGCAGGCCGTTACCCTCGCCCTGCATCCGGGGACGGTGGAGACACGATTGTCAGCAGATTTCACCGACGGCCGGAAAACATTCTCGCCCGGCGAGGCGGCTTCGAAGCTGCTGGATGTCCTCGAAGGCGCGACGCCCGGCATGAACGGCGGCTTCTTCGACTACGCCGGTGAAGCCATCGATTGGTAGATCCCGAACCTCCGGACGGATCACCGGGAGATTGCGGTCCATCCGGTTCGTGAAGCGCTATGCGCCACCGCCACAACGCCGCAGTTCGTCCTCGACGAATTCCATCCGGTCCTTGCCCCAGAACAGCTCATCACCGATCAGCATGGACGGCGCGCCGAAGACGCCACGATCCAGCGCCGATCCGGTTTCATCGGCCAGTGCTGCGCGAACCGGATCGCTTTCGGTCTCGGCCTCGAACGCATCGCCGTCGATGCCCAGTCCTTCGGCGAGTTTCCGCAATGTCGGCAGACCGGAGATGCTGTCGTCCCCGCGCTCCCAGTAGGCATCCAGCACGGCGGAAATGAAGTCGGCCTCGCGGTTCCAGCGGCGCATCGCGATCGCGCCGCGCAGGGCCACGCTGGTCTTGATCGGAAACACGTCCGGGAAACCGAACGCGAGGTCATGCTTCCCGGCCCAGCGCATCAGGTCGCGCTTGCGGTTCTCGATCTTCGCGGCGGGTTCCTCCATCAGCACGTAATTGTGGTGCCGGAAGACATAGCCCAGATTGAAGGCGCGCGGCACGATCCGGGCGCCATGGCGATCCGCAATCGCGGGCAGCAGTTTCCACGCGAAATAGGTGTTCGTGCTGCCCGGATCCCAGAAGAACTCGATATCGGTCATCGGAGCGATATCGCATGGAACCGGATCAGTATGCCAGCGCCTTCAGCGGCATCCAGATGCCCATCAGCACCATCATCACGTTCTCGGTCAGGGAAATCGCGCCGAGCGGAACATTGCTGTCGCCGCCGACGCAGGCGCACTTCAGGTTGCGCTTCTCTATGTAGACGGCCCTGAAGACCGAGACTGCGCCGATGCCCCCGATGAACAGCGCCAGGGGCGAGGCGAGCCAGATTCCAATACCGGCGATCATCAGCAATCCGGCAAGACCTTCGGCGTACGGATAGATGTAGCCATAGCGCACCCAGCGCCGGGCCAGCAGGTCGTAGTTCAGGAACATGGTCGAGAAGCTCTCGACGTCCTTCAGTTTCTGCACCGCCAGCAAACACATGGAAATGGCGATGAACAATTCGAAGGTCCGGACAGAGACGATGTCCGTCGAAGCGGTGGCGGCGGCCGTGGCCACGGCCATCAGGAACCCCATGACGAACAGCGCGATGACCGGTCGATAGGTGTTGTGGTCCGCATCGGGGACATCATGACCCAGATGCGCGCGCAGATCGTCATACCCCCCGACGCGTTCGCCTTCGATGAAGATCTGCGGCGTGGTTTCGACACCGTGCTCGGCCTGGAAGGCGTCGGTTTCCTCACGCGTCGTCAGCCAGCGATCGTCGACCTCGAAGCACTCACGCTCCAGCAGGTCCTTGGCTTTCAATCCGTAGGGACAGACATGTTCCGGCATCACCATGCGGTGGATGACGGCCTTCCGTCCGCGCCCCGCCTTCCGGCCCGAAGGCAGGAGGCTCACCAGCATATCCCGAACAGACATTTCCCTCTCCCGGTTGCACAGCGGTACCGGAAGATATGGGCCGCCGCCGGGGCAGGTCAGCCGTGACCGAAGGTCCCGGTGATCAGGTCGATTCCGGGTTCTTCTTCCTGAACCGCTGCATGCCGCCGATCCAGCGGTCCACGTCGGTTGCCTTGCGGCGCATGTATTCCAGCACCTGCCTGTGCGGAATCATCAGGAACTCTTCCCTGTCCATCGTCTCGATCACGCAGTCGGCCAGTTCCTCCGGCTCGATCATGCCGTCGACGGACGCCACCGAGACATCGCGCCCCGTGGTCATCGCCGTCCGCACCGCCTGCGGGGCCAGCACCGAGACATGCACGCCGCGGTCGCCGTAGTTGATGGCCAGCCATTCCGCGAAGGCGACGGCGGCGTTCTTGGTGACCGCATAGGTCGCCGAGTTCACATGGGTCAGCAGACCCGCAGCCGACGCCGTGTTGATCAGATAGCCCTCACCGCGCACGGCCATCTTCTCGGCCACCGCGCGCGCCGCGTAGACGTGAGCCATGACGTGAATGTCCCAGTTCAACTGCCAGTCGGCGTCGGAGGTTTCCACCCCGCCCATGCGCGCGATACCGGCATTGGAGACGAACACGTCGATATGGCCGTATTTCTCCTCCGCCGCCGCAACCAGCGCCTGGATGTCGTCTTCTTTGGCCACGTTGGTGACCACCCCCAGGCCGTTCACGCTGTCGGCGACCTGTTTCAGGGCGTCTTCCTGAAGGTCGGCCACGACAATGCCCTTGGCCCCTTCGGCATGGAAACGCTCGGCCAGCGCCTTGCCGATGCCGGACGCACCGCCCGTGATGACGCAGATCTTTCCGGTTACCCGCATGTTCGTAATCCTCCCCTTTGGCAGTTGACCTTCTAGCATGCCCCCGATCGGCGGACACCCCTTGACCTGAGCCAGTTTGACGCCCTTTATTCCGGCGTCATATGCACCATGTGGCTAGGCGTTGGGTTTCACACCGCCGCAGTCCGGCGTCGATAGAATCAAGATAACAAGACGGGAGATATCATCCATGGCTTTTCAACTTCCTGACCTGCCCTATGCAGACAACGCGCTGGAGCCGCACTATTCGGCCAACACGTTCAGCTTTCATCACAAGAAGCATCACAATGCCTATGTGACCAAGGCCAACGAACTGGTCGCGGGCACCGACCTCGACAATGCATCGCTGGAAGAAGCCATCCAGCAGGCACACAAGGATGGCAATCAGGGCCTGTTCAATCAGGTGGCGCAGATCTGGAACCACACGTTCTTCTGGAACTCGATGGCCCCGAACGGTGGCGGCGAGGCGACCGGTGACATCGCCGACGCGATCAAGGCCGACTTCGGCTCGACCGAGGAACTGGCCGCCAAGTTCAAGGCCTCCGCGGTCGGCAACTTCGGTTCCGGCTGGACCTGGGTCGTCCTGAACGGCGGCAAGCTGGAGATCGTCAACACCTCCAACGCCGGCACCCCGCTGACCGACGGCATGAAGCCGGTCCTGACGGTCGACGTCTGGGAGCACGCCTATTACCTGGATTACCAGAACCGCCGCCCCGATTTCGTGCAGGCGTTCTTCGACCATCTGGTCAACTGGGACTTCGCCAACGCCAACATGAAGGGCTGATCCGGAACCTCGGACGACCCCGATCAACGAGAAGGCCCGGGCCACCGCCCGGGCCTTTTTTCGTGGCGTCGCCGCGCAGTGCCCCTCTCGCTCCTGTATGATGTGGTTTCATGCAGCCGTTTCTCCACCTCACAATCGCCGTTCCGCTGATCGTGCTGATGAGCACCATCAGATCCGAAGCGCAGACGAGCGCGGCAGACCTGAAACGGCACATCATCGAACAGTCGATCGCGAGCTATCCCGGTCCGTGCCCCTGTCCCTACAACATCATGCGCAACGGACGACGCTGCGGCGGCTTCAGCGCCTATGTCAAACCGGGCGGACACGCCCCGATCTGCTTTCCCGAAGACATCACGCCGGAGATGCTGAAAAAATTCCGCGACTCTCGACGCGAGTGACCCCTTCCCCTATTGCGACGTTCTGGCGCACACTGTATCTGTCAGCGTAACGAAACGGGCCAGCCTGACTGGCCGTATTGACACATACTGAGGGAGCAGCGCCGTGACCGACAAACCCTGGATCGGATCCTTGCCGCCGGGCGTCAAGTGGGATGCCGAGATCGAAACCTTTCCCGTCCAGCAGATTCTGGACGATGCGGTCGCGCAATGGCCCGAACGCAACGCGCTGGATTTCATGGGCAAGACCATCAGCTATGGCGATCTGTCCGACATGGTCGATCGCGCCGCCAAGGGTTTCCAGGCGCTGGGCGTCGGACCGGGCGTGCACGTGGGCCTGTTCCTGCCGAACACACCGCATTACGTCGTCTGCTTCTACGGCATCCTGAAGGCGGGCGGCACGGTGGTGAACTATTCCCCGCTGGATGCGGCCAAGGTGCTGGAGCACAAGATCGAGGACAGTCAGACCGACATCATGGTCACGCTGGATCTGGTCGCGCTCTATCCGCAGATGGCGGCCATGCTGGGCAAGACACGCCTGAAGAAGATCGTCTACGGCAGTCTGACCGATGTCCTGCCCTGGCCGAAAAGCTGGCTGTTCCCGCTGGTGAAGGGCAAGGAAATCGCCAAGGTGCCGTCCGACGAACGTCACGTCAGCTACAAGAAAATGCTGGCCAACGACGGCAAGTTCGACAAGCACCCGATCGCCGATCTGAACGAGACCATCGCCGTGCTGCAGTACACCGGCGGCACCACCGGCCTGCCGAAGGGCGCCATGCTGACCCACGCCAACCTGACTTCGGCGACCAGCATGTATGTGGTCAACAATGGTGGCGACGAACCGACACTGGAAGGCGGCAAGGAACGCATTCTGGCCGTGCTGCCGCTGTTCCACATCTACGCGCTGCAGATCAACATGCTGCTGGCCATGCGGTTCGGGGCCGAGATCGTCCTGCACGCCCGCTTCGAACTGGATGCGGTGATGAAGGATCTGGAAGCCAAGAAACCCACCATGTTCCCGGGCGTACCGACCATGTTCACGGCCATCGTGAACTATCCCGGCATCGAGAAGATGGATCTGTCCTCGCTGAAATTCTGCGCGTCCGGCGGTGCCCCCCTGCCCATAGAGGTGGCGCAGAAGTTCGAGCGGCTGACCGGGTGCAAGCTGGCCGAAGGCTGGGGCATGACCGAAACCAGCCCGGCGGGCGTGTCGACGCCGATCACCGGCGATCCGCGGCCCGGATCCTGCGGCATCCCCATGCCGGGTATCGACTTCAAGTTCATCGACGTCGACGATCCGACGAAGACCCTGCCCATGGGCGAGCGCGGCGAGATCTGCATCAAGGGCGCGAACGTCATGAAGGGCTACTGGAACAAGCCGGAAGCGACCGCCGAAAGCTTCACCGACGACGGCTTCTTCCGCACCGGTGACGTCGGCTACATGGACGAGGACGGATTCCTCTACATCGTCGACCGGACCAAGGACATGATCCTGTGCGGCGGTTTCAACGTCTATCCGCGCAACATCGAGGAGGCGATCTATCAGCACCCCTCGGTCGAGGAAGTCTCGGTCATCGGCATCGATGACGAATATCGCGGGCAGGCACCGAAAGCCTTCATCAAGCTGAAGGACGGGGCCGAGGGCTTCACCCTGGACGAACTGAAAGCCTTCCTGAAAGACAAGCTGGGCAAGCACGAGATGATTTCCGACATGGACATCCGCGCCGAACTGCCGAAGACGCTGGTCGGCAAGCTGTCCAAGAAGGAACTCTACGAGGAAGAAGAGAAGAAGCGGGCAGCCAAGGCGGCCTGATCCGATGGAAGACCGTCAGGACATCGGCTTCACCGCGAACGGTGTCATGCTTGCTGGCTGGTTCTATCCGGCCGGTGAGGATGCGCCCGTCGTGGTGATGAGCCATGGCCTGTCGGCCATCCGGCGCATGAATCTGGACGGCGTCGCAAGACGCCTTCAGGAAGCCGGGCTCGCCGTGCTCTGCTACGATCATCGCAACTTCGGCGACAGCGGCGGCGAACCGCGCCAGGAAGCCGACCCGTGGGCGCAGGTCCGCGACATGCGCGATGCGATCAGCTTCGCCCGCTCCCTGCCGGGCGTCGACCCCGACCGCCTCGGCATCTGGGGCACCAGCTATTCGGGCGGCCATGTGCTGACCGTGGCCGCGCTGGACGACCGCGTGAAATGCGTCGTCAGCCAGGTACCGTTCACCCACGGCGCGCGCACGTTCGACAGCTGGATCCCGGAAAAGGCACGGCAGAAGACGCTGGCCCGCATGAATGCCGACCGGACCGCGCGCTACGCGGGCGAAGCGCCGGCGACGGTGCCAGCAGCCATTGAAGGCACTGAGACCGCCGAATGGGTGGATGAGACCGACACCGAAGGCGTCTACGTCAACGCGCTGACCCTGCGCAGTCTGGAGATGCTGCGCGAGTACGAGCCGCCCAGCTTTGCCGCGCGCATCACACCGACGCCCCTGCTGATGATCATCGCGGACCGCGACACGCAGACGCCGACCGACTGGCAGGTCGAGACGTTCGAGCAGGCGCAGGAACCAAAGAAGCTGGTACGCCTCGACTGCCGCCACTACGACCCGTACAGCCGGAACGTCGATGAGGCCGCTTCCGCCGCCCGCGACTGGTTCGTCCAGCACCTCTGATCGCAGGGCGTCGATGGGCCGCCCTCGACACGGCATGGCGGCACGGTACCATTGCCGCCACCGCCCTGATCCGGAGGAAAATTCATGCCGCCGCTCGACCTGCTGATCCCCTTTGCGCTCGCATCCCTGATCTTCGCCTGCAGCCCCGGGCCGGGCATGCTCTATACGGCGGCGCAGACGGTGGCGCACGGGCGACGGGCCGGGTGGCGCGCGATCCTCGCCCTGCACCTCGCCGAATATGTACACGTGGCCGCTGCCGCCTTCGGCCTGGCCGCGCTGCTGCAGGCCGTGCCGGTGCTCTACACGGTCATGAAGATCGCCGGGGCGGCCTACCTGATCTGGCTGGGCATCCGCATGCTGCGCGCAAACAGCAACCCGTTCGCCGCCGCGAACGAACCGGCGGCGCGGCCCGCCACCTCCACATTTGCGCACAGCCTTGCCGTCGGCGTCCTGAACCCGAAGGCTGCGGCCTTCTATCTCGCCTTCCTGCCGCAGTTCACCGACCCGTCCGCCGGTCTGCCGATCTGGGCGCAGGTTCTGGTACTGGGGGTGGCGGTGAATGTCCTGTTCACCATGACGGACACGATCTGCGTGCTGCTGTCGGACCGGCTCGGTGCGCTGCTGCGCCGCTCGCAAAAGGCGGTACGCCGGGCACAGAAGATCAGCGGCGGCATCCTGATCGGCCTCGGCGCAAGTCTCGCCCTGTCAAAGCAATGAGCGCTCAGAAGCCGTGGAACAGCATGTCCAGCGCGTTGGAGATTTCGGCAAAAGAACCCGACATGTTGTCGATCGGCTGCGGTAGATCACGCGTTGGAAATGAGCCCATCAGATGCGTCGCCATCAAGTAGCGCTCACCCTCAATCTCAAAAAGCGGATGCAGCCTGCTTCTCGGAAATTCGGCGAGATTCTCGGAAATCAATGGCGCAAAGACCCGCGACTGCCTGATGTCGATCAGGTCAGATTGCAATTCGATCAGCAACGTACCATCGCCGGCGATACTGTAGACATCGAACTGCGTCATCAGAACTGACGGTATTTGTCCAGCGGGCTACCGTTCTTCAGATACCACTCATCCCACGCTTCGAACGCAGCACGATTCGCTTCCCGCCAGGCTTTCGCGCGCGGGATCGCCGCGCGGATCTCTTCCGCCGACCGCCCGACGATGCGCACGCCCGCCGCCCGCGCCGCGCGGATCAGCGCGGGATCCAGGTCCGGATCGACAGTCCTGCGCGTATCATCGGCCATCTGCCTGCCCCTATCAGGCGCCGTGCAGGCCGACGATGGCGATGGACGAGACGTTCTGATGCGGGAAGCCGCCCAGATTGTGCGTCAGGCCGATGCTGGGGTTGGACAGCTGCCGGTCGCCGGCGCGGCCCAGAAGCTGGGTGTACATCTCATAGAGCATGCGCAGGCCTGACGCGCCGATGGGATGGCCGAAGCATTTCAGGCCGCCATCGATCTGCGCGGGCACGCCGCCGTCCGCGTCATAGAAACCGTCGAGGAAATCCTTCCAGGCCTCGCCTTCCTTCGAGATGAACAGGTCTTCCGCCGTCACCAGTTCGGTGACCGAGAAGCAGTCGTGGCATTCGAACATCGACACCTGTTCGCGCGGGTTGTCGATGCCGGCTTCGGCATAGGCACGCTTTGCGGCATGGCGCGTGGTCAGGAAATAGCTGCCGTCCCAGCTGTTGTGGCTGGCTTCCAGGCCGTTGGAAACGGCGAGCTGCAGTGCCTTCACCGTCACCATGTCCTTGCGGCCCAGCTTTTCGGCCATTTCAACCGAGCAGACGATGGCTGCCGCCGAACCGTCGGAAACGCCGCAGCAGTCGTACAGTCCCAGCGGATCGGCAATCATCGGCGCATTCAGCACCGTGTCCGTATCGACGACCTTCTGCAGATGGGCCTTCGGGTTCTTCGCACCGTTTTCATGACTCTTCACCGAGACCTGCGCCATCGCGCGCTTCAGATCGCTGTCGGAAACGCCGTGCTTGGTCTTGTAGGCGGTGGCGAGTTGTGCGAACGAGCCGGGCGCGGAGGCGTTCGCCCACGTCATCGCCGATACGGCACCGGCCATGTTCTGCGGCAGACCGCCGTAGCCGGTGTCCTTCAGCTTCTCGACACCGCAGGCCAGCGCGATGTCCGCCGCCCCGGAGGCGACCGCATAGACCGCGCCACGGAAAGCTTCGGTGCCGGACGCGCAGTAGTTCTCGACCCGCGTCACCGGGATGTAGGGGAGCCGTAGCGTGGTCGCGAGCGGCAAGGCCGACTTGCCGACGTGCTGGTCTTCGATGGCCGTGGAGAACCAGGCCGCATCGATCTGATTGGTCTCGATTCCGGCATCGGCGATGCACTCCTCATAGGCCTCGACGATCAGATCCTCGGCGTTGCAGTCCCAGCGTTCGCCGAACTTCGAGCAGCCCATGCCCAGAATGGCGACCTTGTCCCGAATACCTGACGGCATGTCTTCTCTCCCCGACGTGTTGTGTGCGATGCAGGAAAGGTAGCGAAACAGCAGCACACATCAAGCATTTCGCATCCGCATGATCTGTGAACCCTGCAAGATCACCGCTCCGGCTTCTGGATGCGGCACATCGCCCCGAAATCACAGCACCCGTCTTCAATCCCGCCCAATGATCCCAATTTCGGCCATGTGGCTTCGCGAGGATGTCACGCGTAAACAAGAAAAGTGGACAAGTGTACAATGAACAAGAAGATGCTCTCTGCAAGCATACTGGCCCTGGGAATGACAATGGCCGGATTCGGTGCCGCCAACGGTGCCTCGACAACAAATCAGGCGAAAACGGATGACGAGAAGGTAGAAGCCGTGAGCGAATGCCGTGAAGCCATTCGCGATCTCGAATCCGATTACGCAAAGGACGACACGCGTCTGCCCGCGGATCTCCGCCGCGACGAGCGCAGCCTGCGGGAGGCCGCGATGACCTTTGCCCGGAACGGCAATGAGGATGCATGCGAGATGGTGATCTCCGAGATCCGCAACATGCGCGAGAACTACGCCGAGAAGCAGGAAGAGATCGAGGAACGCCGCGCGGAGCGCGAGCGACTGGTCGCGGACAGCATATCCCTGGGACGGGAGGGCCGGCTGGTCTGGATGGACGGCCTGATCGGCGATGAAGTCGTGAACACCCGGGGCGAAGAACTGGGCAACGTCGAGGATGTCGCCGTCAGCAATGGCGCCGACAAACAGGTCTACGTGATGATTTCCCACGGCGGCTTTCTCGGCATCGGCGAGGACATGATCCCGATCCGCCTGTCCGACCTGCGCCAGACGAAGGACGGTGATACGCTGGTGCTGAATGTCGGCGCCGACACGTTTGCCGAAGCGCCCGAAGTCGAATTCGATGACGAGGCCAGGGCCACCGCCAGCGGCTGGGCGTCCGATATGGAAGCCTGGTGGAAACGCAACATCAGCAACTGACGGACCGGACGGAAGCCGCACCCGGACAGGGTGCCTTCCCGCAGACAACAGATCGCCACGGCCGGGTTACGGTCCGCCAGCCGGGCGGTCTGACTTCGCAAGGACACGGACCGGCATCAGACCGAAGGAGAGTTGCATATGAATTCGGAAGAACTGAAGGGTAAGTGGAATCAGCTGACGGGATCGGCGCGCAAACAGTGGGGCAAGCTCACGGACGATGATGTCGCCGAGATCAAGGGCGATCGCGACAAGCTGATCGGCAAGATTCAGGAACGCTACGGCATCGCCAAGGAAGAGGCCGAGAAGCAGGTGGATGACTGGAAAGACGCAGCCTGACACCAACACAGGTCAAGACAGGAAAAGGCGGCGGTAACCCCGTCGCCTTTTTCGTTGGGCAGTCCGGCAGGCCCGGCCCGTCAGGCATCGTCCAGAATGTAGCGGGCACCCTTTTCCGCGATCATCAACGTCGGCGTGTTCGTATTGCCTGACGTGATGGTGGGCATGACGGAGGCATCCACCACACGCAGTCCCTCAAGGCCGAGGACGCGCAACCGGTCATCGACCACAGCCGCCGGATCGTCCGACCGGCCCATCTTCGCCGTCCCGACCGGGTGGAAGATCGTCGTGCCGATGTCGCCGGCGGCCTGCGCCAGCGACTCCGGATCATCGCCGACAGAGGGGCCTGGCAGAAACTCGTCAGGCCGGTATTTCGCCAGCGCGTCCTGCGCCATCAGCCGCCGCGTCACCCGGATGGCATCGGCTGCGACGGTCCGGTCCGCATCGGTATCCAGATAGTTGGGCGCGATCTTCGGCCCGTCATTCGGATCGGCCGAGCGCAGGCGGATCGTCCCGCGCGACGTCGGGCGCAGGTTGCAGGCACTGACGGTCACGGCGGGAAAGCGGTGCAACGGGTCACCGAACTTGTCCAGCGACAGCGGCTGGATATGGAACTGGATGTTGGCGCGGTCATGGTCGGCGCTGGAGCGCGTGAACATCCCGAGCTGCGAGGGTGCCATCGTCATCGGCCCGCGCCGGAACAGCGCATAGCTCAGTCCGATGCCGGCCCTGCCCAGCAGCGAGTGATAGGTCTCGTTCAGCGTCTTCACATTGCTGACCCTGTAGATCGCGCGCTGTTGCAGATGGTCCTGCAGATTGCGTCCGACACCTTCCAGCACGTGATGCACCGCGATGCCTTCATAGGTCAGCCAGTCGGCGGGACCGACACCGGACCGCTGCAGGATGACCGGCGATGCCACGGCACCGGCACTCAGGATCACCTCGCCACGTGCCCGCGCTTCGAAGGTGCGGCCATCGCGGCGAAAGACGATGCCCGTGGCCCGCTTTCCGTCGAACGCGACCCGGTCGATCAGCGCATGGGTCTCGACGCGCAGGTTCGGGCGATCCATCACCGGCTTCAGGAAACCCTTGGCTGCCGACCAGCGCACGCCCTTCTGCTGGTTCACATGAAAATAGCTGACGCCTTCATTGTCGCCCCTGTTGAAGTCGTCGACCTTCGGCACGCCCATCTCGGCGGCGGCGTCGCGGATCGCATCCAGGATTTCCCAGTTCAGGCGGGGCGCTTCCACACGCATCTCGCCATCGTCCGCATGATCGTCGTCGGGGCCCATGAAATGGCCGTCCAGTTTCCGGAAGACCGGATGCACGTCCTCCCAGCCCCAGCCATCGAGGCCCAGTTGCCGCCAGATGCGATAATCCTCGGCCTGTCCGCGCATGGAGATCATGCCGTTGATGGCCGAACAGCCCCCCAGCGTCTTGCCGCGCGGATAGATCAGCGACCGCCCGTTCAGGCCCGGCTCGGGCTCGGTCCTGAACATCCAGTCGGCCCTGGGGTTGCCGATGGCGAACAGGTAGCCGACCGGAATGTGGAACCAGATCCAGTTGTCCCTGCCGCCACCCTCCAGCAGCAGCACGCGGTTCTTCGGGTCCGCCGAAAGACGGTTCGCCAGCAGGCATCCGGCGGTGCCAGCACCGGCGATGATGTAATCGTACTCGCCCTCGAACGGTTCGATTTTCTCTGTCCCGCTCATGGGGTGATTGTCAGGACAGTGGGAGTGGTTGGCAAGGCTGGGTACTGACCAACCACTCCCACTGTGCCATCTCGGTCTCGAGCCGGAGTTGACTGTATTGAACTAATCCTAAATCGGCGGACTCTCTCGGCATCATTCTCCATATTCTATTGCTATTTACGGCGACTATGAATAAAAATCGAAATTCTGAAAATAATAATATAATAATAATTTATAATTATGAAAAAAATTGAAAAATAGTCATTAAGAGTCAAATTTCTTATATATAGTCAATCTTCACCAAAGAATTTTATTTGTCCGATCAAAAAATATTTATCATGCCAAACTCTGCCTAATGGATCAAATTGATAACCGCCACCCCAGAGATTGATGTGCCAATCGCCGACATCATTGGAGTATTCATGTATTTCAGTATTGTTTGATGATTCATTGAGGCCCGAAACTTTCCATGCTTTATATTTCTTAAGAAATTCTACCGTATAAATCTTTGTGCAAACAAGGTTTCCTAGAAAATCTTTGCTGCTGTCGCCCATATAAATTTTCACATCGTCGTTATAACAGCCGACGCCATCCAGAATTACGCGAAACTGCTCTCCAGATTCAATTCGACTTTTCAGTCCGTGTTCATCTTCAATTTTCTTTATATCAGCGTGATTTCCAAATTCATTTTCGTAGAATTCTCTAATCTTTTCAATATCGCCAGATTCTAATGGGTGGTCTTCCAATTTTCCAGGTTCAATGAGATTCGTAAGACCTTTCGCAGTTACCTTCCCTGCCTTGGCAGCCACGAGTGCCCATTCAACGACTTTTTTCGCTGACGCTCTAACTGCCTTCTCCAGTTTGCGCCGCTCTTCCTCCGACAAACTAGAATTTGCAGTATTAAATTTGTGCATCTCCCTTCGTTGCTCTTTGAGTAGATAGGGAAAGATTTTGTTTATCGAAGTTTCTGTTTTGATTGAAATTTCATCAGCTCGCCTTAGGTCGGCTATCGAGGGTTCATTGGCAACTTGGCCGCTAGCATGTCCGCCTTGATTTCGAACGCCTCCACCGTTGTCTTGCAGCCTCCTCTCGCGTTCGTCATCCTCGGCTCGAGTACGTCTCATCGCCTCGCCGATGCTCACGTCATCTTGAAAGGCTCTCTCCTCAGCTCGCCGAAGTTCCCCAACAGATGCGGCTGCATGAACCACATCCTGAAAACCAAGCCCTATTAGCAAGATGGAGAGCGCGATAGATGCTCTGATCATAAATTTCTCCATCAGCGAAATGTTTCAGGCATTATAATTTCAGAAAAATTATTTGATGGACAGAGGTTTTTCTAAGAAGCCGCAATGCTAGAAGATGCGATGAGTGTGGGAGAATCAACTCGACATGCAGCAGGCAGAAGACTTCCGGGCGGAATGCGATGGGGTGAAAGCCCTGATCGCACCGTTGTCGGATGCGGACTTCGAGAAGAAGACCGCGTTCAAGGACTGGACGATCAATGACGTCATCGGCCATCTGCACATGTGGAACCGGGCCGCCGAGCGCAGTCTGAACGCGCCCGACGAATTCAACGAAATGCTGCAGGGCGTGTATGCCCACCGTGAGAAAGGCGGCACCCTGCCCCAGTTCGAATACAAGTGGCGGAACGGCATGTCGGGCCGGGCACTGGCGGATGCGTGGGCGGAAACCTACGTCGAGGTCGCCGACGCATTCGCCGCAGCCGATCCCTCGCAACGCCTGCCGTGGGGCGGGCCATCGATGAGCGCGCGGTCATCCATTTCCGCACGCCTGATGGAGACCTGGGCGCACGCGCAGGAAATCTATGACGTGCTGGGCCAGACCCGGCAGAACCGCGACCGCATCCGCAACATCGTCGTGCTGGGCGTGAACACCTTCGGCTGGACCTATGCCGTGCGCGAGGAAACACCGCCGGGCCCGATGCCGTTCCTGCGCCTGACCGCTCCGTCGGGCGACATCTGGACCTATGGCGACGAAAGCACGGTGGAACGGATCGAGGGCGCGGCAGAGGAATTCTGTCAGGTCGTGACCCAGGTCCGGAACATCGCCGACACGAACCTGAAGGTTACCGGCCCGGTGGCCACCGACTGGATGTCCAAGGCACAGTGCTTCGCCGGCGCTGCCTCACCGCCGCCCGCGCCGGGCACGCGTATGACCGCGGCCTGACGCATTCCGGCGCCTGATCGAGGCGGTCACATGCACAGCGTGTCACCCCCGGCTTGTCCGGGGATGAACGTCCAATCTTCGAACGGCAGAGGTGCTGTATACTCGGCAAGGCCCCCGGACAAGCCGGGGGTGACACACCGGGTAGCGGCGATTCAGTCAACGACCGGACGTCCGAAACAGTTCTGCACTGCTTCGGTCGCCCGCCTCGCCAGTCGCCCCATGCCAAGGCGGACGGACTAGCTTTTGATCGTCGGGATCGTGAAGTCCGGCCCGATCTGGACACCGCCCGGCCAGCGGGAGGTGACCGTCTTGATCTTGGTGTAGAACTTGACGCCTTCCGGACCGTGCTGGTTGGTGTCACCGAACGCCGAGTTCTTCCAGCCGCCGAACGTGTGGAACGACAGCGGCACCGGGATCGGCACGTTCACGCCGACCATGCCGACCTGCACCTTGCGGGCGAAGTCGCGGGCGGCATCGCCATTGTGGGTGAAGATGGACACGCCGTTGCCGAATTCATGATCCGACGGCAGGCGGGTCGCCTCGTCGAAATCCTTCGCGCGCACGACCGACAGGACGGGACCGAAGATCTCTTCCTTGTAGATCCGCATGTCCTCGGTGACATTGTCGAACAGGCAGCCGCCCATGAAATAGCCGTTCTCGTAACCCTGCATCCTGAACTCGCGGCCATCGATCAGCAGGTCCGCCCCTTCCTCGATCCCCAGATCGACATAGGACTTCACCTTGGCCAGATGCTCGGCGGTGACCAGCGGGCCGAAATGCGCGTCCGGGTCTGTGGACGGGCCGACCTTCAGGTTCTCGACCTTCGGGATCAGCTTTTCCAGCAGCTTGTCGGCAGCCTCGTCGCCCACGGGCACCGCCACCGAGATCGCCATGCAGCGCTCACCGGCGGAACCGTAAGCCGAGCCGATCAGGGCATCGGAGGCCATTTCCATATCCGCGTCCGGCATGACGATCATGTGGTTCTTGGCACCGCCCATGGCCTGACAGCGTTTGCCCTGCTCGGCCGAGCGGGAATAGATGTACTTCGCGATGGGCGTCGAACCGACGAAGCTGACGGCCTGGATGCGCGGGTCGTCCAGGATCGCGTCGACCGAGACCTTGTCACCGTTGACGACGTTCATGACTCCGGCGGGGGCACCGGCTTCCATCATCAGTTCGGCCAGGCGCATGGGCACGCTCGGGTCCTTTTCCGACGGCTTCAGGATGAAGGTGTTCCCGCAGGCGATGGCGATGGAGTACATCCACATCGGCACCATGGCGGGGAAATTGAACGGCGTGATGCCGGCAACGACGCCCAGCGGCTGGCGCATGGAATAGAGGTCCATGCCGGTCGCCACGGAATCGGAAAACTCACCCTTCAGCAGGTGCGGGATGCCGCAGGCGAATTCGACCACTTCCAGACCGCGCTGCACGGACCCGCGCGCATCGGGCACGGTCTTGCCATGTTCGGACGACAGCAGTTCCGCCAGTTCGTCCATATGCTTCTCGATCAGGTCCTTGTAGCGGAACATGACGCGCGCACGATGCATCGGCGAGGTCGCGGCCCAGGCCGGGAAGGCTTCCTGCGCGTTGGCAACGGCCCTGTCCATCTCCTCGACCGAGGCCAGCGCGACCTCCTTGGTCTGCTCGCCCAGCGTCGGGTTGTAGACGGGATGGGTACGCCCCGAAGAACCGGCGACATGTTCGCCGCCAATGAAATGACCGATCTGCTGCATGAACTCTCTCCCCGAGTGCGCGTGTTGTCTGCCTGAACTTGTAGGCGACGCCGGGGACCGGAGCAAGATGCGGCGCAGGCATACGGGCCTTGTTCAGCCCGCCGTCTTGTCCATGAACTTCGCCAGCTTCACGTCCAGTTCGGTCACCCCGCCCGCGTCGTGCGTCGACAGCGTCACGTCGACGGTCTTGTAGACATTGAACCATTCGGGGTGGTGATCCATCTTCTCGGCCTTCAGGGCCACGCGGGCCATGAAACCGAACGCCTCGTTGAAGTCCTTGAACTCGAAGCTCTTCTCAATGGCATCGCGCCCGTCGACGGCCTGCCACCCCGACAGTTCCGCCATTGCCTCGGCGCGCTGTCCGTCCGTCAGTTTCTCAGCCATGATTCTGCTCCCTGTCGATCATTCTACCGCTGTCGATGCGATACGCGCCCAGATGACGTCCAGTTCGGCAGCCATCCGGTTCAACGCATCGCCCCCATCGTAGGGTGCGAAGGCGTCCGTCGGAATGCGATAAGTCAGCGCCGCCGTCCCGTCGGCCCGTTCGGTGATGTAGAATCGCAACGGCGCTTCGATGCCGGCGGGCACGCTGGCGGCCAGCATGCGCACGGCAAAGTCGTTGCGGAAGACGCCGACGACGAGGTTGCCGGGAATCTTGATCCCGCGCCCTGCCGCACCGGCACTCGCGCTCGCCCGGCTGACGACGAAGAAGCCCTCCGCATCGACCGCCGCTTCCAGCGCGTCGGCCAGTTCGGCAAATGACTTGGAGGACGGCAGCGTGACCGTCCCGGGCACCTGATCGGCCTGGGCGGGCAGTGTCAGGAAAAGGGCGAAAAGGACGATGAGTGCGCGACGCATTTGGACCTCCACGGGCTTGCAGGGGCAATCATCGCGCGATTGGCGGACCTGCGTGAGCGGTTAATCCGTGGCTCACGCGATTGTGGGGGCGCGTCATACCGGCAGTCGAAGTTCCACGCGCAATCCGCCCATGGGAGAGTCCAGCAACCGTATGTCGCCGCCATGCTGGCGCACGACGTCCCGCGCAATGGTCAGGCCCAGCCCGGCGCCGCCCGCATCGGGCCCGCGCGCGCTGTCCAGCCGCCGGAAGGGCTGAAACACGTCCTTGCGCTGATCGGCGGGAATGCCCGGTCCGTCGTCATCGACCTGCACGAAAATCTGGTTCACCCGCCGCTCGGCGCGAATCGAGATCCTGTCCGCAAACCGTCGGCTGTTCTCGACCAGGTTCACCAGGCAGCGCTTCAGACCGTTGGGCCGCCCGATCATGTCCAGATCTCCGACCGTCTCGACGGAAACATTCGCGTTCTGGCGCTGCATATCGGTTTCGATCGAGCGCAACAGGGCTGCGAAATCCACCGGCTCGGCAGGTTCCTGATCCTGACCGCGGGCATAGGCGAGGTAGTCGTCGACCATCCGCTGCATGTCGTCGACGTCGCCGCGCAGCGCCTCGATCTCGTCGGTTTCGCCCAGCATCGCCAGTTGCAGCTTCATGCGGGTCAGCGGTGAGCGCAGATCGTGGCTCACCCCGGCCAGCATCTCGCTGCGTTGTTCCACCTGCCGGGTCATGCGCTGCTTCATTTCCAGCAGGTTGCGGGCCGCCTGCCGGACCTCTGCCGCGCCGCTGGGCCGGAAGTCGGGGGCCTCCTGCCCCTTGCCGAATTTCTCCGCTGCCGAGGCCAGCCATCGGATCGGGCGGATCTGGTTGCGCAGGAACAGGATGGCGATGAACAGCACGATCACCGACGTGCCCATCATGCCGAAGATGAAGATGTTGATGGTCAGCGAATAGAGCCGCTCGTCCCGCGTCGTCAGCCGGATCACACCCTCGGGCAGTTCGACCGCAACGATGAAGTTCCGCGCCTCGGTCTCGGTATCGATGGTGAAGGGCCGCCAGATCCGCGTCACCAGATTGCGCGCCAGCATCCGGTCCTTCAGGGAGAAATTCTGGTCATCGAAGTTCGCGCGCGTGATCGGGTTCTCCAGCGTCTCGCCGGGTAGATATTCGACCTCCAGACTGAGATGTCGCCGGGCGGTGTTGAACAGCCAGTCCACCTTCTGCGGATCCGGGTCCAGGCGGATCTGGTCGATGATCAGCGCGATCTCCCCGGCGACACCGAACGCCATGTGCGCCGACACGGAATTCCAGTGCCGTTCGTAGAAGAACCAGGCGACGATCGCCTGAAGCACGATCATCGGCGTGATGATGATCAGAAGCGCACGCGGGAACAGCCGCTTGGGCAACCATCGGCGCAGGCCCAGTTCGAATGGCAGGTTGATGCGCACCGGTCAGTCCATCGGCGTCGCGTGCAGCACATATCCCTCGCCGCGAATGGTCTGCAGGTGGACCGGATTGCGCGGATCGTCTTCCAGCTTGCGCCGCAGCCGGGTGATCTGCACATCGATCGCCCGCCCCGCCGGATCGCCGTCGTTACCGATGTTTCCAGCCAGCAGGTCCCGGCTCATGGTCTCGCCCGGCCGGCTGGCCAGGAACTGCAGCAGCGCCGATTCCCCGCTTGTCAGGCGGACCGGCACCTCATCCTGGGTCAGGCGCCGGCTGCTGCGGTCGAACACGAACGCACCGAAGCCCACACGCTGACTGGTCCGCGTACGGCGCTCGCGCCTGAGAATGGCCCGGATGCGGAGCAGCAGTTCCGCCGGCTCGAACGGCTTGGACAGGTAATCGTCGACACCGGTTTCCAGACCGGCGATGCGGTCACCGGAATCGCCGAGCGCGGTGAGCATCAGGATCGGCACGTTCTGGCCGGCTGTGCGCAGGCGTTCGGCAAAACTTCTGCCATCCTCGCCCGGCAGCATGACGTCCAGGATGACCAGATCGAAGACGATGCCGCGCAGACGCTGATCGGCATCGGCGGTGGATGCCGCCTCGGAAACGCGGAACCCGTTCTCTCCCAGAAACCGTCGGAGCAGGTCCCGCAGGCGGCTGTCATCGTCGACCACAAGGATATGCGGTGCGTCCGACACCTAGCCGTCCTCCACAAGCGAGAAGACGTCGGACCGGTCATCGGGATCGACCAGCGCGCGCAACACCGCCGCATAGCCCTTCACCGCTTCCGGTCCGGCTTCCTCGAAGGCTTCGCGGACGCGATCACGCTGCGGTGCCGAACAGGCTGCCTCCAGCGCCACGCCCTGATCGGTCAGATGCAGGTGCCGCATCCGGCGGTCGCGCTTGCCCTGCCGCTGTTCGACGTAGCCGTCGCGCACCAGCGAACCCAGCACCCGCGACAGGGACTGCTTCGTGATCCTGAGAATGCCGAGCAGCTGCTGCACGGTAATCCCCGGGTTGCGGCCCACGAAGTGGATGACCCGGTGATGCGCCCGACCATAGCCATACTCGGCCAGCACATTGTCCGGACCGGACGTGAAATCACGATAGGCGAAGAACAGCAGTTCGATCGCCTTCCGGATATCTGTCTCGGAATAATCGGAAATTTCGTCCGGCAGCCTGGCTGATAAATTTAAGTCAACCATGTTGACGTATATTCCTCACAATGTTACAAACCCTACGTCAATTGAGACATATTCGTTCAAACGAGGCCCACAATGAGCAACTTTGCCGACCTGGAAGGTCTGATCTGGTATAACGGAAACATGGTTCCCTGGCGCGAAGCGGACGTGCATGTGCTGACACATGGTCTGCACTATGCCAGTTGCGTATTCGAGGGTGAACGGGTTTATGAAGGCGAGATTTTCAAGCTGACCGAACACAGCGCGCGGCTGGTCCATTCCGCCGACGTGCTCGATTTCGAGATCCCCTATTCGGTTGCCGAGATCGACCAGGCCTGCCGCGACGTGGTGAAGGCGAACGACATCACCGACGGCTATGTCCGCCCGGTCGCCTGGCGCGGCAGCGAGATGATGGGCGTTTCGGCGCAGTCGAACCGCATCAACCTGGCCATCGCGGTCTGGGAGTGGCCCAGCTATTTCGCCCCCGAAGAGCGCCTGCGCGGCATCCGCCTGCAGATCTCGAAGTGGCGGCGCCCGGATCCGATGACCGCGCCGACGGATTCCAAGGCAGCCGGTCTGTACATGATCTGCACCCTGTCCAAGCACAAGGCCGAGAAAGACGGCTATCAGGACGCCCTGATGCTGGACTGGCGCGGTCAGGTGGCCGAGGCGACCGGTGCGAACATCTTCTTCTCGAAAGACGGTGTGCTGCACACGCCGACGCCGGACTGCTTCCTGGACGGCATCACGCGCCGTACGGTCATGGATCTGGCACGCAAGCGCGGCATCGAGATCGTGGAACGCGCGATCATGCCGGAGGAAATGGCCGAGTTCGAGGAATGCTTCCTGACCGGCACTGCCGCCGAGGTGACGCCGGTCCGCGAGATCGGACCCTACAGCTTCACGCCGGGGCAGATCTGCAAGGACCTGATCGGTGACTACGACGCCGTCGTGCGCCGGAAGAACACCGCCGCCGCGGCCTGACGTCGGGCAACAGGCTTTCGTCCGGGGGGCGGTTCTCTTATGTAGAGGGCCGCCCTTCGCACTTCAGGGATCATCATTTTGGAGACAGTCCCGTGGCCCGCAGCGGAAAACCGCCCCCCAGTCAGCGCAACAACGCCAATCCTCGCCTGAGACGCAGCAGGTCCGCTTCATCCGGCGATGCCGTCCCGGCGTCGGCCCTGACCATCTGGAAGGAGAAGGACCTGACCCAGTTCAAGCTGGGGGTGATCGAACTGGATGAGACCGGCAGCAACAGCGCATTGGAGAAGGCCGCCCGTGCCCGCGCCAGCGACGTGGATGCGGCGATCGTCTATGCCTACCTGCTGGACACGCCGGTCAGCACCGCCTGGTGGCGCGAGTGGGCCGGGTACGACCTGGAGGAGGATCTGCTGCGCGCCGCCGTGCTGGCGCGGCCCGCGGTCCGTGCCCGCCTGAACAGCTTCGATCCGAAGGACAATGAATGGGGTGTCGACAACCGGGAGGATTTCGCGGATCTGCTGATCCACGCCCATCATGCCGAGATTGACGAGGACGACATCCGCAAGGGGTTCCGCTCCTGGCTCGCCAGCCTGCCGCCCGATGCCCGCCGCCTGTTCGCCGCCGACCTGAAGAAGTGGATGCGCGCCTGATCGGCTCTGGTGTCGGGCCGCGTGGGGTGTCATCATTCGGGCACCATCCACCGGGGAGAGCGCAGTTCATGGGCGAAGTTGTCAGTCTGGATGCTTACGGGACCGGCACGCGGCAGGGCAGTTCATCGTCCGGCGGCAAGCAGCCGGAAATGGATGTCTGCTTCGACCGCCGCGAACTGGGGCAGATTCTTGACGTCTACGGCCACATGGTCGCGAACGGGGACTGGCGCGACTATGCCATCGGGCATGACCGGGATGTCTGCGTGTTCGCCGTGTTCCAGCGCGCTTCGGAAGCCCCCCTCTACCGCATCGTGAAGCGCCCCAAACTGGCCAGGAAGCAGGGCATGTTCCAGGTCATCGCCCGGGATGGACGGGTGATGAAACGCGGTCACGATCTGCAGGCGGTCCTGCGAGTCTTCGACGCCAAGCGCTGGAAAGTCGTCGAGTAGAGATGACCTACGTCACCCATCTGGAATGCAGCGCCGAGGGCGATCACTACGCCTTCGGTGAGGTCCACAACCTGTCGAAGGCGGGCAAGCCGCTGCTGGTGCGCTACGACCTTGAACGGATGCGCGCCGAACTGGATCGTGACCGGCTGGCCGCGCTGTCGCCGGGTCTGTGGCGCTACCGCGATCTGCTGTGCGTTGAACGTGACGAGGATGTCGTCAGTCTGGGCGAGATCCAGACACCGCTGCTGCCGCTGGCGCGGACGGCGGAACGGCTGGGCGCGGACTGGATCAGTACCAAGGACGAGGGCCGCCTGCCGACCGGATCGTTCAAGGCGCGGGGCATGGCGCTGGCCGTGTCCATGGCCAAGGCACTGGGCCTGAAGCGGCTGGCGATCCCGACCAACGGTAACGCCGGCGCGGCGATGGCGGCCTATGGCCGCGCCGCAGGCATGGAAGTCTACGTCTTCTGCCCGGAAGAAACGCCCGATGTGAACGTGCGGGAGATCGCCCTGCAGGGCGCGAAGGTCTGGCGGGTGAACGGCCAGATCGACCAGTGCGGCGGCATCGTCCGCGACGGCAAGGAACGCATGGGCTGGTTCGATGTCTCGACCCTGAAGGAGCCCTACCGGATCGAGGGCAAGAAGACCATGGGCCTGGAACTGGCCGACCAGATGGGCTGGACCCTGCCGGACGTGATCTTCTATCCGACCGGCGGGGGCACCGGCCTGATCGGCATGTGGAAGGCCTTCGCCGAACTGGAAGCGCTGGGCTGGATCGGATCGCACCGCCCGCGCATGGTCGCCGTGCAGGCGACCGGCTGCGCGCCCATGGTCCGGGCCTGGGAGAACGGCTGGGACCACGCGACCCGCTGGGAAGATGCCACAACCGTGGCCAGCGGCATCCGCGTGCCGCAGGCCGTCGGCGACTTCCTGATCCTGCGCGCCGTACGCGACAGCGGCGGTTTCGCCATCGCCGTCGAGGATGAGGCGATCATGGCCGCTCAGGCGCAGTGCGCGCATGATGACGGCGTGCTGCTGGGTCCCGAGGGCGCGGCGACGCTCGCCGCCTACGAAACAGCCCTCAAGGACGGTCGCGTGCGTGCCGACGAACGCGCCGTGCTGTTCAACTGCGGCACGCCCCTGAAATACCCGATGCCGCCGGTCAGCCATGCGCTGGACCTCGACGCACTCGACTGGAGCAGCGTCGAGACGGCCTGAGACGCATGAGCAATCTGTTGCGAGGCCTGATCCCGCAACCCAGTACTGAAGCGACCACAATCGCTGGCGCCGCCGTCTGGGCACCGGGATCGAGTCCCGGTGCGCGTGGTAGTCTGGCACATCGGCCTTAATCCGTTCGGCGCGTTGCGGGACTTGATCCCGCAACCCGGTACTGAAGCGACCACACCCACTGGCACCGCCCGCTGGGCACCGGGATCAAGTCCCGGTGCGCGTGGTGGTCTTGTGATGGACGGCGAGAAACGCTGACTCGTCGCGGCAAACCATTGTTCGCCGACACGCCCCATTGCCCTGCCGCTTTGCGGGACTTGATCCCGCAACCCAGTACTGAAGCGACCACAATCGCTGGCACCGCCGTCTGGGCACCGGGATCAAGTCCCGGTGCGTGTGGTGGTCTGGCACATCGGCCTTAACCCGTTCGGCGCGTTGCGGGACTTGATCCCGCAACCCAGTTCTGAAGTGACCACACCCACTGGCGCCGCCCGCTGGGCACCGGGATCGAGTCCCGGTGCGCGTGGTGGTCTGGCACATCGGTCTTAACCCGTTCGGCGTGTTGCGGGACTTGATCCCGCCACCCGGTACTGAAGCGACCACGACCGCTGGCGCCGCCGTCTGGGCACGGGGATCAAGTCCCGGTGCATGTGGTGGTCTCCCTACTTTCCCGAGAAATTCGGGGCGCGGCGTTCGACGAAGTGCGCGACGCCTTCCTGGAAATCTTCCGATTCGAAGCTGCCGGGCATTTCCAGATTGGCCGACAGGATCGCACTTTCCAGATCCTGATGCAGTGCCTTGTAGACCTGCGCCTTCATCACCCGCATGGAGCGCGGCGAGACGGACGTCGCCAGTTCTTCGGCATAGGCCCGGCATTCGTCGACGAAGCTGTCCGTCGGGATAACCCGGCTGACGAGGCCGATCTGCAGGGCTTCCTCGGCGCGGACCTTGCGCGCGCTCATCAGCAGGTCCAGCGCGGCGGCATGTCCCACCAGCGCGGGCAGCATCCATGAAATGCCATGCTCGGCGATCAGGCCGCGCTTCGAGAAGGCAGTCGTGAACATGGCGGAATCGGAGGCGAACCGCACGTCGCAATAGAGCGCCATCACCATGCCGAGACCCGCGCACGGGCCGTTGATCGCACCCAGAATGGGCTTGGGCACGGTCGGGAAATAGGAATAGCGCTGATCGTAGTCGCGGCTGAGTTTCAGCCCGCCCTCGATGGCATTGTGGCGGGGCACGACGCTGTTCATCCGGCTTTTCGCCTTCTCCGCCTCGTCCTGCAGGCCGCCCAGCAGGTTCATGTCCGCACCGGAACAGAACCCGCGCCCCGCGCCTGTGAGTACGATAGCACGGACACTGTCGTCGGCCGTCGCCTCGGTCATCGCCGCGTGCAGTTCGCTTTCCATCACGCGGGTCCAGGCGTTCAGCGCCTCGGGCCGGTTGAGCGTGACAGTCAGAACCGGTCCGTCCTTTTCGTAGAGAATTTCCGAATAAGCCATGCGATCCTCCCCTGATGCAGGCTCGCATGATGGCGCACGGAAGGCCGGTATGGAAGAAATTCAAGGTGCCGCGAAGTTCGGCGCGCTCGACCTGATGCTGCTCGGCGTGTTCTTCATCAGCTACAATGTGCTGGCGCTGCTGCAGATCGCCTTTCTGTATGGCGGCAGGTACGTCACCTTCGGCGCGGTGACGGTCGGTGCCGTCCTGCTGGCGCAGGGTTTCGTATTTCTGGACGTGTCGGCATTCTGCGCGGATCGCTCCAGCGTGATCATCTGCAGCGACGACAAGCGGCAACTGGTCAGTCTGGGTATGGTCTGGGTGATCGTCTGCGCCGCGATGCTGGTCATCTTCGCGGCGTTGCAGGGCTTGCGGCGGTTGCGGGCCGCAAAATAGCGGGGCCGTTCAATTCTGGGGGAGACGGGCATGAAGCCGTTCGAGGTACACATCAGCGATGAAGAGGTCGCGGACCTGAAGGCCCGGCTGAAGGCCACCCGCTGGCCGCGGGAAGAGCCGCGGGACGCCGGGTGGGACTACGGCGCGAACATGGCCTATTTGAAGGAACTGTGTGCCTACTGGCAGGACGGGTTCGACTGGCGCGCGGTCGAGGATGAAATCAACGGCTTCGACAATTTCACGGTCGGCATTGACGGTATCGACATCCATTTCATCGCGGAGCAGGGCTCGGGCGAGAGCCCGGTGCCGCTGCTGCTGACCCACGGCTGGCCGGGATCGTTCCTGGAATTCATCGAGGTCATCGAACCGCTGGCCCATCCCGAGCGCTTCGGCGGCAAGGCCGAGGACGGTTTTACGGTCATCGTGCCCAGTCTGCCGGGCTACGGCTTCTCCGGCTCACCGGGCAAGCCGATCGATTGCCGCGACGTGGCGGGCCTGTGGCGCAAGCTGATGGTGGATGTGCTGGGGCATGAGAGGTTCATCGCGCAGGGTGGCGACTGGGGATGTCTCGTGACCTCGTGGATCGCCGCCGACCATGGCGATGTCTGCATCGGGGCGCATCACAACATGTGGATCATGCGCCCGCCGCAGGGCGAAGGAACCCCACCCCCCGATGCCGAGGAACAGGCCTGGCTCGACGGGCGCGCGAAGGGCATGGCGAGGGAAACCGCCTATCAGATGATTCAGGCGACCAAGCCGCAGACGCTGGCCTACGGGCTGACGGATTCTCCTGCGGGACTGGCGGGCTGGATCGCCGAGAAGTTCCATCGCTGGGGCGATACGCGCGGGCAGATCGAAAGCCGTTTCTCGAAAGATCGGCTGCTGGCCAATATCGCGCTCTACTGGTTCACCGGCACGATCAACACGTCCACCTGGATGTATTGCGCGATCCCGCTGGGTGAGAGTTTTTCAGTGCCCGACGGCAAGCGGATCGAGACGCCGGTCGGCATCGCGCACTTTCCCGGCGATACGTTCGCCATGCCGCCACGGCAATGGGTCGAGCGCGCGGCCAATGTCGTGCACTGGACCACGATGCCCGCCGGGGGGCACTTCGCGGCGATGGAGGAACCTGACTTGTTCATCGAAGACGTGAGGGCCTTCAGACGCCTGATTGCCTGATCGCCTGATCGCCTGATCGCCTGATCGCCTGATCGCCTGATCGCCTGATCGCCTGATCGCCTGATCGCCTGAGGACGCATCACCGAACTGCCCCCCGCACAAGGCGGGGATGACAGCCTGTAACGAGGCAGGCACCCCGCGTTCGCATCCGGCGCGAAGGCGCGGGACCGGCGGATCAGTCCCCGGCGGCGGTCTGCTTTTCCTTTTCCGCCATCTGCGCCTTCAACTCCTCCGGCGTCAGGCGCACGATGTCCTCGTTCTGGTGGCTGTAGATGTCGAAACCTTCGGTGGTCAGTTCTTCCAGCTCGATCTTCCGCGCCAGCACATCGGCCTTCCAGGCCTCGTGGTCGGCCTGCTCGGCGTGGAATTCCGGCATCACCTCTTCGGCGAACAGCCGGTAGCTCTTGCAGATGTCCTCGTGACTGGTGCGGCCCGCCTGAGCGACCAGAATGCACTGGTCCACGTGGGCGTCGGCGAACATCCGTATCTTCCTGCGCAGGGTTTCGGGGCTGCCGATCAGGGCCGTCTCAATGGCCTTCTCCGCCTTCTCGGAATAGCGCCATTCCTGATAGGCCTTCCACAGATCGCTCTTGCCCGGCGCGTCGACGCCCATCCGCCCGTAGTAGGACAGGGCGAAGATGAAGAAGGTCCAGCCGTGCGCCTTCTCGATGGCTTCCTCGTCGGTCTCGGCGCAGAAGAACCCGTTGGCGATGGCGATGTTCGGGTTCTGCGGATAGTCGGTGAGCGGATTCGGGTGGTTCAGCAGCATGTTGTAATAGCGGTGCACCCACGCTTTCGCGGCATCGGCGGAGATGAAGCTGAAGCCCAGCGCGCCCATGCCCCACTGTCCGGCGCTGGCAATCGTCTTGATGTTGGAACACGCGACCCAGAGCGGCGGATGCGGCTTCTGCAGCGGCTTGGGCACCACGTTGCGGGCCGGAAACTTGAAGAACTCACCCTCGAACGCCCAGTCGGTCTTGCTGAACATCGGGATGATGGCGCGAACCGCCTCTTCCCAGCGGTCGCGCTTGGAGCGGACCTGCACACCGAACGGATGCAGTTCCGCCGGCCCCGCGCCCTCACCCAGACCCAGTTCGACGCGGCCGTTCGACAGCAGGTCCAGCGTCGAGATCTTCTCGGCCACACGGTGGGGCTGATTCGTCGTGATCTGGACGATGCCGTGGCCCAGCCGGATGTTCTTCGTTCGCTGGCTGGCGGCGCCCAGGAAGACTTCCGGCGCGGACGCGTGCGAATATTCCTCCAGGAAATGGTGCTCGACCACCCAGGCATTGTCGAAACCGAGATGGTCGGCCAGTTCGATCTGGTCGAGGGATTCGTTCAGCGTGCGCTGTTCCGACCGGTCGTCCCAGGGACGCGGAATCTGGTGTTCGTAAAAGATACCGAATTTCATGACTGATCCTCCCCGGCGTCGTCATCGGTGTAGCCGCCCAGAAAATGCGGCGGCCCGTTATAGCGGTGAAAGCCCTGATAGGGCTTCGCGTTGGTGTGGTCGGGCACGGTCCAGTCCTGCCGGATCGACTGGCTGGCCCCATGCACATAATAGCAGGCGCCGGACACGTACGACGACCCTTCCGACAGCAGGAAGGTCACAACCGAGGAGACCTCGGCCTCGGTGCCCATGCGTTTGAAGGGCATCTTCTTCAGCCCTTCGGTGAACTTGGCCTGCATCTCGGGCGTGTAGGTGTTCATGCCCGACGACGCGATATAGCCCGGCACCACCGAATTCACCCGCACGCCATAGTTGGCCCATTCCACGGCCAGCGTCTCGGTGACCGTGATCATCCCGGCCCGCGCGCCGCCGGTGTGGACCATCATCGGTGTACCGCCGATGGGATCGGCGACGATGTTGACGATGGACCCGCCATGGTCCCGCATCCACTGGGTCAGGGCTTCTCGGGCAACGGTGAAGCCGGAGACCAGATTGTTCCGCACCACGGTCTCGAAGCCCTTGGTCGACATGTCTTCTGCAGGCGAGGTGAATTGCCCGCCCGCATTGTTGACCACCCCGTCCAGCCTGCCGCCGCGGTCGACCACATCGGTGACCATGGCCCTGACCGCTTCCTCGTCGCGCAGGTCGCAGGCGTGGCAGATGGCGGTTCCGCCGTCCTCGGCGATCTCGTCCGCGACGGTTTCCAGCTTGACCATCTGGCGGCCGACCAGCGCGACCGTCGCCCCCAGAGACGCCAGTTCATGCGCCGTGCAGCGGCCGATTCCCGACCCGCCGCCCGTTACAAGTACGGTTCTCCCGGCAAACAGATCTGGTCGATAGATCGAACGATAAGGCAAGCGCTCCTCCCCTGAAGCAGTCACTGCAACCATCTCACAGTTCCGACTGTGGCGCGATTGCGACGCCTTCATCACACTTTGGAAACACCTTTCTTGCAAGGATGACATTCTCGCGCCAGATGATAGAACGAAGTGGGCCTCGGAGGGATCGCACATGAAAATCGTCAGAACCTGCGCAGTGATTGCCATCGCCAGCTTTGCCTGGACCGGCGTTGCAGTGGCTGAGGCCGTCGAGGATCCGTACGAATCGACGAATCGCGACATCTTCGAATTCAACATGAGCCTGGACCGCTCGCTGATGCGGCCGGTGGCGCGCGGGTACCGCACCGTGGTGCCCGATCCCTATCGCCAGGGCATTTCCAGCGTGCTGGACAATCTGACCGAACCGCGGACCCTGCTGAACAACATCCTTCAGGGCGAGGGTGAAGCCGCGTGGAACACCTTCATGCGCTTCATGATCAATTCGACCGTGGGTCTGGGCGGCCTGTTCGACATCACGACCGCCGGCAACCACGAACGTCGCAAGGAAGATTTCGGCCAGACGCTGGCGGTCTGGGGTGCGGGCAGCGGACCCTATCTGATGCTGCCGGTGTTCGGTCCGTCGAACGGGCGCGACGCCGCCGGATTCGTCGTCGACACCGTGACCGATCCGTTCGGTTTCGTATTCGGTTTCGTTCCCGCCGCTGCGCGCACGGGCACCGCCATGGTCGACAACCGCTCCGAACTGATCGAGGAAACCGAGGTCCTGGAGGACACGGCCATCGATCTCTACGCGTCGGTGCGCACCCTCTACACCCAGAACCGCGAGCACGAGATTCGCAACGGTGCTCCGCCGCCGCTGGAAGATCTGTACCGCGATCTGGAGCTGGAAAAGGACATTCAGGTCACCTTCCCGCGCTCCCAGACGAACTGATCCGCGCCCGTCGTCCGATGGGGGCTTGTGAGGAATGACCGTTTCACGCAAACGGAGCTTGCACTTGCGCGCCCGCTGAATATTGTGCCGGTTTTAATGACCGATCAAATTCCGACCGACGATCTGCCTTTCCCGCACCGGCATCTGCTGGGCACCCAGAACCTTTCCCGTGACGACATCCAGCGCATCCTCGACCTGTCCGAGGGCTATGTCGATCACAACCGCCAGCGGGGCAACCGCCGCCTGGATCTGGCGGGGCGCACCCAGATCAACCTGTTCTTCGAGAATTCGACACGTACGCTGACGTCCTTCGAGCTGGCCGGCAAACGGCTGGGGGCCGACGTCATCAACATGAACACCGAGGTTTCATCGACGAAGAAGGGCGAGACCCTGATCGACACGGCGATGACGCTGAACGCCATGCATCCCGACATTCTGGTCGTCCGCCATCCGGCCTCCGGCGCGGTCGCGCTGCTATCGCAGAAGGTGGACTGCGCCGTGGTCAATGCCGGCGACGGCAAGCACGAACATCCGACGCAGGCGCTGCTGGATGCGCTGACGATCCGGCGGCGACTGCATCGCCTGGAAGGGCTGAAGATCGCCATCTGCGGCGACGTCGCACACAGCCGCGTCGCCCGGTCGAACATCCATCTGCTGAACACGATGGGCGCGCGCGTCCGGGTCATCGCCCCGCCGACCCTGCTGCCCACCGGCATTGCCCAGCTGGGGGTCGAGACCTACACGGACATGCGCGCGGGGCTTGAGGACGTGGATGTGGTGATGATGCTGCGGCTGCAGCGTGAACGCATGACGGGATCGTTCCTGCCGTCGGTACGCGAATATTATCACTTCTACGGGCTGGACCATGAGAAACTGGCCTTTGCCAAGGACGACGCGCTGATCATGCATCCCGGCCCGATGAACCGCGGCGTCGAGATCGACACGGATGTCGCCGACGATATCCACCGCAGCGTCATCCGCGAGCAGGTCGAGATGGGTGTTGCCGTCCGCATGGCGGTGCTGGAACTGCTGACCCCGAAATACGGCAACGGAGCCCCCGTCTGATGGCCCGGCATCGCATCGCCTACATGAACGGTCGCGTGCTGGATCCGCTGACCGGGCGCGACGAGAAGGGTCATGTCCTGATCGAGGACGACCGCATCGCCGCCGTGGGCCCGGACATCTTCCCGAAGGGCGCGCCGGACCGGACCGAAGTGGTCGATGTCGACGGACTGTGCATCGCGCCGGGGCTGATCGACATGCATGCCGTCATCGGCGAGCCGGGGTCCGAGCACAAGGAAAGCTTCGAGAGCGCCGCTGCCGCCGCACGTGCGGGCGGAGTGACGACGCTGTGCACCATGCCGAACACCGATCCGGTGATCGACAATGTGGCGCTGGTGGAATATGTGCTGCGCCGGGCGAACGAGGGTTCGGACGTCCATATCCGCCCGCTGGCTGCGGCGACCCAGGGCCTGGAAGGCAACCAGTTGACCGAGTTCGGCCTGCTGAAAGCCGCGGGCGCGGTGGCCTTCACCGACGGTGACAGGGCCATTGCCAACGCCAACGTCCTGCGCCGGGCGCTCAGCTATGCCACCGCGTTCGATGCCCTGATCGTGCAGCACGCGGAAGAGCCGTCGCTGGCGTCAGGCGGCGTGATGAACGCCGGTGCGCTGGCCACCCGGCTGGGCCTGTCGGGCATTCCCACCGCCGCCGAGACCATCATGGTGGAGCGCGATATCCGCCTGGTGGAGATGACCGACGGCCGCTATCACGCTGCGCATCTGACAACCGCAGAGTCCCTTGACGCCGTCCGCCGGGCCAAGGGCCGGGGATTGCACGTCTCCTGCGGGACCGCCCCGCACTACTTCACGCTGAACGAGAACGAGGTGAACGGCTATCGCACCTTCGCGAAGGTGTCCCCGCCCCTGCGTTCCGAAGATGATCGCAAGGCCGTCGTCGATGCGATCCGCGACGGCACGATCGACGTGATTTCATCCGCCCACACGCCGGAAGACCCGGAAGCCAAGCGTCAGACGTTCGAGCAGGCGGCCTTCGGTGTCGTCGGGCTGGAAACCATGCTGGCGCTGGGGCTGCAACTGCACATGAGCGAGGACGTGCCGCTGCTGACCGTGCTGGCGTGCATGACATGCAACCCGGCTCGGCTGCTGGGGCTGGAAAGCGGCGCGCTGGAACCCGGCCGTCCCGCCGATCTGGTCATCTTCGATCCGGACGCGCCGTGGATCGTCGATTCGAAGAAGTTCCGGTCGAAATCGAAGAACTCCCCCTTTGACGAGCGCCCGCTGCAGGGCCACGCGGTCCGCACCGTCGTGGACGGGCACACCGTCTTCGTCCGTCGCGTCGAGAGATAGGCGGTATCCGGCATGTATTCAGACCTCATGCTGAACATCATGCAGGCCTTTTCGGCCCCGCTTCAGCTCGGCGGAACCTTCGTGCTGGCCTACCTGCTGGGGTCGGTGCCCTTCGGCCTGCTGCTGACCCGGCTGGCTGGAATGGGCGATGTCCGGTCCATCGGTTCCGGGAATATCGGCGCAACCAACGTGCTGCGCACCGGCCGCAAGGACATTGCCGCGCTGACCCTGGTGCTGGATGCGGGCAAGGGTGCGGCCGCTGCGCTGGCAGGCTGGTACATGTTCGGACCCAGCGCCGAGATCCTGGCGGCCATCGGCGCATTTCTGGGACATCTCTTTCCGATCTATCTCGGTTTCCGGGGCGGCAAGGGTGTGGCCACGTTCCTGGGCATCGCGCTGGCGGTGAACTGGATTGCCGGTCTGCTGGCCTGCGCGATCTGGCTGCTGGTCGCGGTCGTGACCCGCTACTCATCGCTGGCGGCGCTGGTCGCCACCGCGGCAACACCGGTCTTCGCGTGGTACTTCTACAGTCACCTTTACATGGAACTGGCGATACTTCTGGCAGCGCTCGTCTACCTCAAGCACCGCGCCAACATCCGGCGGCTGGTCACCGGCGAGGAGCCGAAGATCGGCGCACGGAAGGAGGCCAGCTGATGCGGTACCTGCTGGCGCTGATCATCGCCGTTGGCCTCGCCGCATGCGAAACGGCACCCACCGGACCGGCATCAAAGCCGGCGTTCACCCGCGCGGATGTCATCAGGGGCTTCGATCGGGTCGCATTCGGGCGCGAGTTCGCCGATGCCGATTCCGACAGGGTGCTGAAATATGCCGAACCCATCAGGCCGGTGATCGTGCATGAACCGAACGACCTTCAGTCCATCCGTCGTGTGCGGTTCGTGTTCCAGACCATCGAAGGCTTCTATCGGGCCCCGGTCATCGAACGGCTGGAAACCGTGGAGATACGCTCGATCCGGGAAGGCCAGCTCGATCCGTTCAACTTCGTCATCTACGCCCTTGGCCGCGACAGCTACGAGATATTGCTGAACCGGCTTGAAAGCCGGCTCGCCGGCAATCCGAAACTGTGGAACCAGTACGAGCTGTCGCGCTGCAGCGGCTTCTTCGGCGGTGACGGCAGCCACGATCTGAGAACCTTCATCATCGTGGATGTCGATAACCCGCTGCACGACATGCAGGAATGCTTCTTCGAGGAAATCCTGCAGGGACTCGGCCTGCCCGACGACGACGACGGGCTGATCTGGTCGCTGTTCAACGACAGCAATGACGTGCACATCCCCGGTGCCTTCGACAATCTGCTGGTCTCCATCCTTTATTCGGATGCGATCAGGCCCGATATGCCGCGCGCCCAGGTGCAGGCGCTGGTTCCCGCGATCGTCGACGATCTCTGGCCCCTCTATCAGGCCTCGGACGGCTGAACCCGGAACCCGGGTTCTGTGACCGCAGCGGCGTCAACCGGAGACCGGACCGCGCTAGGCTGCGGTCGATTTCGCCTCGACGAACTTGGTGGTCGTGTCCTTCAAACGCTCGATCAGGATCAGCGAGAGATTGAACAGGATACGCGCGGCAACGTCCGGCATCTTTTCCATCGACGCCTTCATCGTGTCCTGCGTGATCACCAGAATTTCCGACGGCTCCCGCGCAACGACATCGGCGCTGCGGGGCTGGGCGTTCAGATAGGCCATCTCACCGAAGATGCCGCCCCTGCCGAACGTCGAAAGACGATGCCCGTTGCCCCGGACATCGACCGAACCCTGCAGCACCACGAACATCTCGTTGCCGACTTCTCCCGATGCGACGATGTTTTCGCCCTTGCCGCACTTGATGATCGTCGCCAGCCGCAGAAACCGCATGGCGTCCTTGTGGTCCAGGGCCATCAGCAGGGGAATGCCGTGGTGTGGCGTCTGCTCCAGCCGCCGGGTCAGGAAGGCCCAGAGCTCATCATCGTCCATCGCCGCCGGCTGGACCGCATCACACACTTCGGCGTAGGTCCGGCGGAACCAGCTCACAAGCTCGATATCGTGATCCACGCGACGGCTGATCCTGCCGAAGGGCGAGCCGACCCGGGCGAGGTGATCCGTATCGCCGGTCGGCAACACCATCGGCACACGGAAGCCGAAATCCGGGTCCTGATAGTTCTCGGCATAGCGCCGGTAGCCCAGACGCTCGAAAACCGCAACCTCGCCGGGGCTCGCATTGGTGAAGTCGAAGCTGGAGTGCCGCGCACAGGCGATCTTGTAGGCCGCTGTCATCAGCAGATTGGCGCCGCGCGCATCCAGCACGGACGTGTCCACCACCAGATAGTCGGTGAACGAGACGACCAGTTCGGGCAGGCTCTGAAACGGCCCAAGCGCATAGCGTTCGCTCATGTAGACCGGCAGTTTCGCCAGCGGTGCAATGATGATGCGCAGACACGCCGCGATCTTCCCGCTGACCTTGACATAGACATGCATCGCGGCCCGGTCGGCCACATCCGACAGCGTCTTCAGATCGTGATCCGCGTTGGGATAGGTACGTTCCGATCTCTCAGCCAGCAGGCGATAGCGGAAGCGGAAGATCTCTTCGCTTTCCTCCCGGCTGTTCGCGATCAGGACTTCCAGATTTCGGGGCTCGGTCATCTCAGCAGCCTGACAGGTCAGGCTGAAGATCGGGTTAAGATGTCAGTCCAAAATCAGGTCGGGCATCCGCACCCTGATCCCGCCTTCGGCTTCCAGTCGCTCGACGGCGTGATCCCATCCCCGAAGCCAGTTGATGCGGGAGCGGACGGAGACGAAACCCAGATCGGCCGCATGGAACAGGCGCTGGGTTGCCGACAGCCGCGGAAACTCGACGATCTCCACCGGATCCGACGGTTGCAGCGACAGCGCCTGTGCCGCCTCCTCGAACGCCACTTCCAGGCCGCCCAGACGGTCCACCAGGCCCAGCTCCAGCGCCTGATTGCCGGTCCAGACGCGCCCCTGCGCGGCGCGTTCCACTTCATCCGCCGTGAGCCCGCGGTTCTCTGCGACCGCTGACGTGAACGCGGCGTAGATCGCATCGATGCGGCGCGAGAGCATCGCGCGTTCTTCCGACGTGTATCGGGTAAACGGCGAGTTGATGGCGGCATGCGGGCCGCTGCCCACCGTCTCGAACCGGACGCCGTAATCCGACAACAGATCCTCGATCACGATCTTGCCCCCGATCACCCCGATGGACCCGGTGATGGTGGATGGGTGAGCGACGATCCGGTCGGCCGTCATCGCGATCATGTAACCGCCCGAGCCCGCCACCGATCCCATGGTCACGACCACCGGCTTCTCGATGTTGGCAATGGTCTCGGCGATCGCATCCGACGGCGCGTAACCACCGCCCGGACTGTCGATGCGCAGCACGATGCCATCGATCTCCGGATCATCTGCGGCGAACCGCAATGTCTCGACAAGGCTGACCGAGGCAATGGTGTCGGTTTCCAGCGGGTTCGCGTAACCATCGCGAATCTCGCCGGTTGCCGCGATCAGGGCGATCCGCGCCTTCGGTTCCTCCGGCGCCTTCAGCGCGACGGACAGATATTCCGACGCGCTGACATGCCGTTCGTCCAGCAGATCGGTCAGCGTGGCCCGGTGCGCCAACCGATCCACCAGACCCAGTTCCAGGGCCTTCTCGGGCGACCAGAACGCGCCGTCCAGCGCGGCCTGGAGGTCGGCGACGCTGTTCACCGCCGCCCGGTTTCCGGTGATCCCGGTCATGGCCGACGCCCGTACGTCGTCGACCAGTTCCTTCAGGGCCGCCCGCAGGTCATCGCTCATCCGCCTCTCGGTGATCACGTCGGCGGCGGACTTGAACCGCTTGCGCTTCTCCAGCTGCGGTTCGATACCAAGATCGGATATCAGCTCGCCCGCATATGGCGTCTGCAGGGCGATACCGCCCACGGCGAACTCGCCCGATGCCGGCATCCAGATCTCGTCGAAGGCGGACGCCAGCCGATAGCGGCCGAAATCCCACTGCGTGGCATAGGCATAGGAGGTCTTGCCCGACGCACGGAACTTCGCCATTGCCGTCGCAAGCTGCGCCCCATGGGTCAGTGGCACGTCGGCCGCCGACAGATCGATCATCACGGCCTGAATGCGCTCGTCGTCCGCCGCCCGCTCGATCACCCGCACCATGCGATGAACCGACAGGCCCTTGCCCTGGACCAGCTTGAGAAACTGACCCGCCCCTGCCTTTTCGCTCAGCCTGTCGTTGAAGCTGAGGTCGAGGACGGCGACATCGGGAATGTCATCGCCGCCACCGCTCCACGGCGCGGCAATCAGCAGAAAGACGAGCAGGCCCAGCACACCGATACCGATGAACAGCGCCAGCGCGCGCACCGCATACCAGAATATCCTGAAGATGCGGCCAATCACGCCCATCAGATGTCCTTCACCGCGCGGGCCCGCAGCAGATGATCCGCCAGCACGCAGGCCATCATGGCCTCGCCCACGGGGACGGCGCGTATGCCCACACAAGGGTCGTGGCGTCCCTTCGTGACGATCTCGGTCTCATTGCCCTGGCGATCCACGGTTGCGCGCGGCTGCAGGATGGAAGACGTCGGCTTCACCGCAAACCGGCAGACAATCGGCTGGCCGGTCGAGATGCCCCCAAGAATGCCGCCCGCATGATTCGATGTGAAAGCGGGCTGGCCGCCTTCCATCCGCATCTCATCCGCGTTCTGCTCACCGGTCAGGGCGGCGGCGGCAAACCCTTCGCCGATCTCCACGCCCTTGACCGCGTTGATCGTCATCATGGCCTGCGCGAGGTCGGAATCCAGCTTGCCGTAGACCGGCGCGCCCAGTCCGACGGGCACGCCCTCTGCCACCACCTCGATCACGGCCCCCACCGAACTGCCGGACTTGCGGATACCGTCCAGATAGTCTTCCCAGCGGCCCGCCGTCTGCGGGTCCGGGCACCAGAACGGATTGCGGTCGATGGTCTCCCAGTCCCAGGCGTCGCGATCGATAGCGATCTCGCCCACCTGAACCAGCGCACCGCGGATGCTCACCCTCTCGCCCAGCACCTTGCGGGCCAGCGCGCCGGCGGCGACACGGCTCGCGGTCTCCCGTGCCGACGACCGCCCACCGCCGCGATAGTCCCGGATGCCGTATTTGGCGTCATAGACATAGTCGGCGTGGCCGGGCCGGAACTTGTCCTTGATGTCGGAATAGTCCTTCGAGCGCTGATCCACATTCTCGATCATCAGCTGGATCGGTGTGCCGGTCGTCCGCCCCTCGAACACGCCCGACATGATGCGCACCTGATCGGGTTCGCGCCGCTGGGTCGTGAACCGGTTCTGACCCGGCCTGCGCTGGTCCAGGAAGTGCTGGATCTCGTCTTCGGTGATCGGGATCAGCGACGGACAGCCGTCGATCACACAGCCGATCGCCGGACCATGGCTTTCACCCCAGGTCGTGACCCGGAACAGATGACCGAAACTGTTGTGAGACATGCCGTGTATCCGGCCTACATGCTGCCGATATCGGGCGCATCCACGGCCTTCATGCCCACCACGTGATAGCCGGAATCGACATGCAGAACCTCGCCGGTGACGCCCTCGCCCAGATGGCTGAGCAGATAGAGTGCGGAATTGCCGACCTGCTGGATGGTGACGTTCCGCTTCAGGGGCGAATTCAGTTCGTTCCATTTCAGGATATGGCGGAAGTCGCCGATGCCCGATGCGGCCAGCGTCTTGATCGGACCGGCAGACAAGGCGTTCACCCGGATGCCCTTCGGCCCCAGATCGACCGCCAGATAGCGGACGCTGGCTTCCAGCGCCGCCTTGGCAACCCCCATGACGTTATAGTGCGGCATCACCCGTTCCGCCCCGTAATAGGTCAGCGTCAGCAGGCTGCCGCCTTCCGACATCAGGGGTTCGGCCAGCTTCGACAGGGCCGTGAACGAATAGCAGCTGATGTTCATCGACCGGCGGAAATTGTCGGACGTCGTATCGACGTAGCGGCCCTTCAACTGGTCCTTGTCGGCATAGGCGATGGCATGGACCAGGAAATCCAGCTGTCCCCAGCGTTCCTCGACAGCAGCGAACAGATCGGTCATCGACGCGGTATCGGTCACATCGCACGGCATGACGAAGTCGCAGCCGATCGAATCGGCCAGCGGCACGACCCGCTTCTTCAGCGCGTCCCCCTGATAGGTGAAGGCCAGTTCCGCACCTTCATCGGACACGGCCCTAGCGATACCCCAGGCGATCGAACGTTCGTTCGCAACACCCATGATCAGGCCGCGCTTGCCTTCCATCAGACCGCTGCGTTCACTCATGCCTTCTTCCCCCGGATAACGTATGTCTACACAGACACCCGTTGTGACCGGCCGCCCAAGTTTCGCTTTGCCATTCGGACCTCGTCCGCGCAACCATGGGGCCGGATATGTTGTGTACGCTGGAGGTTATAAGCGTTGGACGGTCAAATTGCCATGCGATTAGCACGGGCGAAGCTGCGTGATCTGGGGTCGCTCGGACACTTTGTGTTACGCAGTTTTGCAGAACACCGACTGACCGAGGTGGCGGCCTCCCTGACCTTCACGTCCCTGCTGGCCCTGGTGCCACTGATGACGATCAGCTTTGCCATCATCTCCGCCTTCCCCCAGTTCGACAACATGCAGGAGGAACTGGAGAACTTCATCTTCGGCAATTTCGTGCCTCACGCCAGCGAGACCCTACGCGAATACATGGGCACCTTCCGGGGCAATGCGGGCAAGCTCTCGGCCATCGGCACGGTGTTTCTGGGCGTCACGTCGATCATGCTTCTGGTCACCATCGAAGGCGCGCTGAACCGGATATTCCTGGTCAAGCGCAAGCGGTCGATCACGATGCGCCTGCTGGCCTTCTGGGCGCTGCTGACGCTGGGGCCCGTGCTGTTCCTGGTGTCCATATCGATGACCAGCACCGTGTTCACTCTGGCGAACCAGACCGGCGGGGAGGATCTCAGCGCCGCCTTCAAGCTGGTGGGCCGGGTGGTGCCGTTCATCCTCGGACTGGCGGGCTATGTGGTCCTGTATACGGTGATGCCGAACCGCCGGGTCGAATGGCGCGACGCGCTGGTCGGCGCGGCCATCGCCGCCTTCCTTTTCGAATCGCTGAAGGCGCTGTTCGGACTGTATGTGGTCATGTTTCCCACCTATCAGACGATCTACGGCGCGATTTCCGTCCTGCCGATCCTGCTGCTGTGGATCTATCTGTCCTGGATCATCACGCTGGCGGGTGCAGGCATCGTTGCCTCCCTGCCCGAATGGCGCGGCCATGCCGGCACAAGCCTGTCCGAAGCCCCGCGAGCGGGCCGCCTTGCGCTGGCAATCGAGGTGTTGCGGGTTCTCCGCAAGGCCCATCCCAATGGAGAGGACGTGCGTCCCCGCGCCCTGATCAAGCGGCTGAAGGCATCACCATCGGTGCTGGAGGAAATCATGGACCGGCTGGAGACGGCCGGGTTCGTGAAGGAGACACGACGGCATCGCTGGGTGCTGGCGCGCGAGATTCGCGACCTGACGCTCTACGATCTGATGCTCGCCCTGAAGATCCAGATCCGGCAGCCGGAACTGCGCGGCGGCCCGGTGCCCGGACTGGAGGACGTGATCGACGACGCGATCACATCGGAACGGAAGGTGTTCGGCGTGCCCCTGCCGGATCTGCTGGATCGCGATGGCGGTGCTACACCCTCGATCATTCGCGAAAGCCCGTCATGAAACCGGTGGCGATCAGCCGCCTTCGGCCCCGTCGCGCAGAAAGTCCGCGCGCTCATGGGCACCGCTCGGCAGGTCCGGACCGCCCTTCATGATCCAGTGCCGCACGTCGTTCTGCACGATCGGCCCGTTCAGATCGCGGAACAGCATGTGCCAGCCCTTGGGGTACACGGCCAGATCCGGTTCGATCTCGAACCGGGCAAGCGTCTTCACCACCGCATGGCGTGGCACGATCTCGTCGTGCTCGCCGTACAGGACCAGCACAGGCGTCTCGATCCGGGGCACCGCCGCATAGGCCGCATCCATCAGGTTCACCAGCCCCGCGATCACATCGACCCGTGCGCCCTTGATCACCAGCGGGTCACGGCCCATGGCCCTCAGCATCTCGATATTGTCCGTCGGTTGTCTGCGCAGTCCGTTGCCGCGCAGCACGAGCCCCGGCAGGACCGCGTTGAAGGCGCTCAACACCCGCTGATAGGTCGGATTCATGGTCTCGCGGCTCCAGACCGCGGGCGCGCTGAGGACGGCACCGTCGACCCGCGGTGCCCCCGAACGGCCCAGCAGCGCCATGACGACCGCGCCGCCCATGCTTTCGCCGACCAGGAAGACCGGCTTTCCCGGATGCCTGGCCTGCACGACCGATATGACATCCGCGAGATCGTCGACCAGCGTCTCAGCCGTCGGCCAGATGCCCGGATCCGCATTGGCACCGAACCCGCGCTGATCGTACGCGTAGGTCCGAATCCCCTCTTTCGCCCAGCGCGCCGCCGGTTCGCGCCACGCGTGGGCATAGTCGTTGATGCCGTGCAGGGCGATGACGACGGTCCGAACCTCGCCGACGGCATCGGCCTGACGCAGCCGCAGGCGATAGCCGTCGGACATGACGAAATGATCGCCTTCCAGCGCCGCTTCCTGTATGGCCGGGCCTGCGGGCTGATACCGTTGCGTGCAGGCGGCCAGACCGACGAGCAGGATGATCGTCAGGAAACCCCTGAGAACACGGGTCGCGGCCGGCAGATGAGAGTGAGAGGTCAATGTCAGACTCCGACGAACAGATGATGGCGCTGCTGAATGCCAATGCGGAATTCTATCGCGCCTTCCGGTCCGGCGACATCGCCGCGATGACCAGCCTATGGGCGGATCGTGAAGATATCGTATGCATTCATCCCGGCCACGCATCGTTGCGCGGCCGTGAGCAGGTCCTGGGGTCCTGGTTCGATATCCTGTCGGCACCGCCGCCTGTGACCATGCAGGACGCCGACGGGATCATCAGCGGCGACATCGGCATTGTGACCTGTGTCGAAATCATCGAGGATGCCTATCTGACCGCGACCAACCTGTTCGCATGGACGGACGGAGACTGGACCATGGTGCATCACCACGCCAGCCAGATTTTCGAATCGCTGGGTGACGCTGACGATCAGGATCAAGAGTCCCTGCCGACGACGCTGCACTGACGGGTTCGCCCGGAACAGTCGGCGTTCCGGGAAACGCTTCACGACGCCAGCAGTCGCGCCACCCGTTCCTGGAGTGCGGGGACGACCTCGGCCTGAAACCACGGATTGCGGTTCAACCAGAGATTGTTGCGTCCCGATGGATGCGGCGTCGGCAGGTGCGACGGCAGAAAGGCACGCCAGTCCCGGACGGTCTCGGTCAGGGTCGGCCGGCGCTGACCGGGCAGATGATAGTCCAGGGCGTACTGTCCGATGCAGACGGTGAGTTCGATGCCGTCGAGCGTGCGAAAAAGCCGGTCGTGCCAGGTGGCCCGGCATTCCGGACGGGGCGGCAGATCGCCCTTGCCCTTCACCGTTCCGGGATAGCAGAAACCCATGGGAATGATGGCGAAGCACGAGGGGTCATAGAAGGTGGCCCGATCCACGCCCAGCCAGGTGCGCAAGCGGTCGCCGGAGGGGTCGTTCCATGGGATACCGGTCTGGTGAACGCGTATCCCCGGTGCCTGTCCGGCGATGGCAATCCGTGCACCCCGCCCGACGTTCAGCACCGGGCGCGGCCCCAGCGGCAGCGCATCCGCGCACAGCGTGCACGCCCGGATCTCGGACAACAGTTCGTTCAGTTCATCCAATCGTCGGCCCCGATGAAAAAGCGCGCCGACTGACAGCCGACGCGCTTTCCCGGTTCAGTGGTGAGTCAACGCGGCTGTCAGGCGTCCAGTTCCATATCGGTCTTCGGCACTGAGATACAGGTCAGGCAGGACCCCTTGTTCACTTCGGCGCTCGGGTCGGTGGCGTAATTCACGTCGCCGGAAAGCACCGCCGTGACGCATGTGCCGCATGCGCCGGCGCGGCAGCCGGAATCCATGTCGATATCGTTCGCCTCGGCAAATTCCAGGATCGAATCGGCCGATCCGTCCCAGACGATTTCCTTCTCGGATTTCACGAACTTCAGCTTGAAGCCGGTGCCGCCCGTTGCGGGCGCCACGCCGTCTTCCTTGTCCGCGCTCTTCTTCGACTTGACCGTGGCCGGACCGAAGGCCTCGAAATGGATCCGGGATTCGGGAACATCCCAGTCCCGCAGCCCGTGGAACAGGCTTTCCATCATCGGCGGCGGACCGCAGAAATAATAATCGTAGTTGTTCGACGGCAGGACCTCGCGGAACAGGTCTGCGCCGACCCGTGCCTTGTGATGATAGTCCTTGCCCTCGACATCATCCTCATCGGGACCGGAGTAGACGATCCGGACATGGATGTTCTCATGCGCCTGATCGATGGCTTCCAGATGCTCGCGGAAGACATGCTCGCGACCGTTGCGCACGCCAAGGAAGAACCATGTCTCCCGTTTCGACCCGCTTTCGACGATGGCATTCAGCATCGACAGCACCGGCGTGATACCGATGCCGCCGCCGATCAGAACGACCGGCGTGCTGCGGTGCATGTCCAGGTAGAAATCCCCGCCCGGCGCCTGCACGTTCAGGATGTCGCCTTCGTTCACATTGTCATGGAAGAAGTTCGACGACGACTTGCCGACGTCGGCCTTGGCCGGGTCCTTCGGCGGCGGATTGCGCTTGATTGAGACGCGGTAGTATTCGCTCTTCGGGCTGTCCGAAAGCGAGTAGCAGCGCGTCGTGACCTTCTTGCCCGACGGCAGGTCGAGCTTGAACGTCAGATACTGGCCGGGCTCGAAAGGCGGCAGGGGCCGTTCGTCATGCGGTTGCAGATAGAACGAGCAGATATCCTTGTTTTCGGGGTTCTTGCGGGCCACGCGGAACTTGCGGACACCGTTCCAGGAGAGCTCATTCTTCTGCTTGTCGAACTCACGTACCGCGCGGATGCGCTCGACGCGTTCCTTCAGCAGACTGATCTCTTCCTGTACGCCCCTGTCGACCACCCCGGCGGCGCGAAAGTTGTTGTAGATCAGTGACAGTACATACAGTCCCATCAGGACCAGTACCGCGATCGCTACATAGTTGACCGCTCCGAGTTCCATCCCGTCCTTACCCCCCTTGTTGGACGCGTCCGCCAGACCCGCCGACGGGATGCGCCCTGTTCAGGCGCATCCCTCATGCCGGGGCGATCCGTCGATCCGTCAGAATTTGCGGCGAACCTCGAACCGCAGTCCCGCAATGTCGTCGTCATTATTGCGGATACCGTACATCGCGTCAGCACGAATCAACCAGGCCTTGCTGATCGGCAGCTGCCAGCGCACCCCCAGGGCATACTGGTCGCCCCGCGCGTTCGCATCGTTGCCATAGGCCTGCACGGTCGCCGCTTCCACAACGATCTGCTGATCCAGGTTGAACAGATACTGCAGGCCGATCGCGCCACCGAAGGCGTCCGCGGCCGTGTCGTCCAGGAACGGGAAGCCGGTCAGACCGTCGGTCTCGAAGTTGATACCGGTATTGATCAGCAGGCCGTTTGCATTGGCAAGCGGCTGCGGGCGTCCGGTACCGAAGAAGAAGTTGGCATAGGGCAACAGCGTGTAGGGCTTGTGCGTCATCCAGCTGGTCTCGACCAGCAGCGCCATGCCGTTACCCAGGTCCTGCCCGCCGTCGTCGCGCTTCTGACGGCTGGCAAAGCCGCGCACGGAATACGACAGGATGTCGTGATAGCGCGATGTCCAGGACAAGCTGGCGCTCAACAGATCCTGGTCGCCCAGCTTGTTGTCGTCGACATCGATATAGCCGATGCCGCCTTCGATGTAGCCTTCCAGCGTCTCGATGAACGCGGCCATGCCGTAGACGTTGGCGTTATTGTCGGCGACCTTGCCGCCGGCATCGACGATGGCGTCATTCTCGACGTCGTCAAAGCCCGCGAAGAAGGAGAATTCCATGTTCGAGATGTCCAGCGCCTTCGAGTTCAGCGCCGGAATGGCGTAGGCGCCGCCGACGACCGCGTCGTTCATCCAGAGGCCGTTCTGGAAGAACAGCGGTACGAGACCGACGGAGAACGGATAGTCGCCCTTGTAATAGCGGCCCGTGAAGCCCTGCGCGATGGCACCTGCGTCGCCCTCGAAGAACAGGGTTTCCAGATTCAGGTCGAACTCGATATCGCACTTGTCTTCACTGTCGCCACCGGCGAATTCGCAGCGGGTGAACTGATTGCCGGTATCGATCGGCCGGATGAAGGCGTGGAGACGTTCGGTCGACGTGATCTTGAAGTCGATGTCGATGTTCAAACGCGTCGCGATCTGGGCGACCTCGTCATTCCCGTTGTCGTTGAAGGCCACGGCCGTGCGCCAGTCACCAAAGGCCTGAACCGCGAACTGCGTCGGATTGAGTTCACCGAAAATCGTCAGCGGCTCGCTGAGCTGTCCGGAGACATACTGCGGCTGTCCCAGTTCGAACAGCGGCCGCGGCGCAACCACTTCCGATTTGCCGCCGTAGATCGCGAGCTGTGCCTGAATATCGTATGGCGTATCCGCATACGTCGGGTCCGGCTTGAACGCGTCCGCCTGGAACTCGATGCGCTTGGCACCTTCCGACATCTTCGGATTGTAATCCTCGGCCGACCAGCCGCTGCCGGCCGAGAAGGCCAGGACGGTCGCAACCGCTGTCGCGCTTGCGACGGTATTTCTGAAATGACGCACTGCACCCATCTCCCTTGAACCCCCAAAACCCTCGCGGGCGGTCAGATCTTTCGGAAGCGGGCGGCACCCCTCCGGCACCGCCCGTCCGATTTGACGTTACTGAACCTCGATTTCCACAGTGTAGGGATGCATGTCCAGCATCCACTGGTTCATCGCCTGCTCCATTTCCTTCGTCGCACCGACGAAGCGCATGAAGTAGATCGGCTCGGCACGGCTGCGCATCCGCGCGGACAGCTTGTAGGTGCCCGGCTTGGTCAGCAGTTCACCCGGCACCGTGTAGTTGGCGTCGCGGTCACCCAGAGGCGGGATCGAGCGGGCCTCCATCCGGATGAAGCCCGGATGGTTCAGCACGGTGGTCGGCGTGTTCGGCTGACGCAGGAACGGCCGCTGGTCGATGTCGAAGTTGACCGGCAGGAACATCTCGCGATCCGTGCCCTTTACGTTGGTCGTCAGGAACTTGGTCTGGAGATTGAACAGCTGGCGGTCGTGGGCGATCCGGCCTTCCTGCACATCGATCGAGTGCAGATCGGCCATGTCACCGTCACTGTCGACGTAACCCGATTCCCAGATCCTGTTGCCGTCCGGATCGGTCAGCGCGACGTTCAGCCAGATCTCGGGCTGGGCGCCCAGGCTGCCCGACGGCAGGTTGTGACCGTTGTTCGTGTTCTGCACGTTGTACTTGAAGTCGAAGTCCTGTCCGACACGCGGTCCGTCGTCGAAGAACGGGCCGTCGAGATGACTGCCATTCTCCATCACGGCGCGGCGGAGTTCCTTCTTGTACTCCAGACCTTCGAGATTCTCCTCGATGATCTCGCGGGCCTCGAACCGGTCGTCTTCCGAAGACCAGACTTCCGGGAAATCGACTTCGATCTCTTCGTTATAGACCTTTTCCTCGAACTCCTCGGTGCCCCATCCAGCGCGCCAGTCGAACTGCAGCCACTCTTCCATGGTCCAGTTCTCCGCCGACGGATTGTGCGGGAAGATGCCCGGATGCGCGATCGGATAGCCGGGACCGTAGAAGGCGTGGTTGTGACGGTCGCGATCAGGGTTGATGGCTTCGCCGTTCACGACGGCTGCCGGCCCCTTGGCGTAACCTTCGGCCTTACCCGGAACCTTGCCCATGTGGCATTCCTGGCAGCTGATGCCTTCGGCGTGCGCGGGGCTGTCGCGATACTGATCCCAGACGACCTCGAGCTTGATGCCCAGGTTCACCGCCACCTGGTGACAGGAGGCGCAGAATTCCGGTTCGGAAATCTGCGAGAACTTCACCACGTTCGTGTGAATCTTTGCGCCGCGCTCCTCGTCGGAGGTCGCAACCCGGTAGAAGCTCTTGTCTTCCAGCACCTTCTTCAAGCCCTCGCCGTCAGAGTTGGTGTAGACCGACTCATAGATCTTGCCCGGCTCGATGCGGCGTTCGCCGTTCGGCTTGTAGTAGGTCGTCTTGACGCGATGGCAGGTGATGCAGGTGATGCCTTCACGGCTGACCTGGCTGCGTTCCCAAAGCGGGGCGGCGCGGGATTCACCCAGCGTCGTGCCCACACTCTGATGACAGCGCACGCAGAAGGTGCCGATCGTTCCCTGAGTCAGGTTGGTGATCGCCTGCTCGAACTTGTGGAACATCGGAGAAATCGACGCGTACGCGTGATTGGACGACGCCCACTCCTGATAGATGTCCTCGTGACAGGCTGCGCACTTGGATGCACTGGGGAACTGTTCATCGTTGAAAAGTTCCGTATGCGCCTGATCCCCCAGCGCCTGCCCCTTGTCCTGGGCCTGAGCAGCACCAAATCCAAATACGACGGCGGCCCCCAAAGCCACCGCCACCAAACGTCCGCGCCATATTGAAATGTGCGACTGATATTCAGTAGCCATTAACATCCTCATCCTCCGTCCTTGCCGGTGTTCTCGTGTCCAACAACCGGCGCTCCGACCATTGACTCGTTGAACTGCGGCTCGCGATGGTATTCGTGACAAAGCAAACAATCTTGTTTCACTCTTGCAGTAGTATGACACTCTGCACAAGTCTCCTTGGCCACCGGTTGGAACCCTGACTGGAACTGTGTTGCATCAAAGCTACTAAATGATGCCGCGTATTCAGCATTCGGGTTCGGCTTATGACAGGTTGAGCAAAGCGTACCCGGTCCGAGAAGATTGATGTGCGGTCCGTGATCATACTTGACGTAGGGCCGATCCTCGACGGGCTGGTATACCCACTCAACCACGAGCGTGCCGACAGTATCGTCGCCCCCCCCCATCTTGTCGGTGACCTGAGTCACAGCGTGGCACTTGGCACAGTTGCCGAGACCGGAATCGGAAAGCAGGAAGTCGCGCAGCCCATGCGCCAGATCCACGGATTCGCTGTCGGCCCGTTCGGCCAGGATCGGCGCATTGACGCCATAGTCGAACCAGGCGGTCGCAACCAGGTTGCCGTCACCGTCGGGGACATATTTCACGGACAGGCCGTCCGATGACCATCCGCCGCCCGTGACCGCGCTCGGCTCCTCATATTCCCGCTGCTGCATCCAGGCGCAGACCGCCTGGCGAATCAGTTCGCCGTCGAGGCCGGCCAGCAACCGCTCTGGCGGCGGCGAGCCCGGCAGTGCCTCGATCCGCTCGACCAGCGGGCTGATCCCGCTTTCGGCCAGTTCCATGTAAAGTTCGCCGATGACGTCCGTGTAGGCATCCGGATCGTCGGCCGGCACGCCCAGCAGCAAGGCGAGCGCCACGGGGAGGTTGTCGCCATTGTCCTCGTAGAAATACTCGTCCGCCTCGGGCGGCTCCGCATCCTCGCCGGCGGCCTTCGCCTGAAGATACTCGGTCTGCTCTTCGGTCAGGCCGCAAACCTCCGTAACACGCTCTGGATCGAACGGATTCTCTTCCATGTAGGGCACGTTGATCAGCTGCATCGCGCGATCCTGAACGCCCTGCAGATGGCAGGATGAACAATTGTCCTCGAACGATCCCTGGGGCACGTTCCGGCCGGCGCGCGTGACGTCGTGGCAGGTGACACACGTCGGCTGCTCGTTCTCCGCCAGTTCCTTGGGGAAATGTTCGGCGAAATGCGCGATGTGGTTGAACTGGATCGCGCCGCGGACCTCGTGCGGATAGGACGAGGAGAAATCGGGATGGTTCCTGGAAAAGGATTCGATCTCGACCTGATGGCAGCTGTTGCACTGCTGGTCTTTCATGGGCGCGATATTCGCGTCGACGCCCTTGTGCTCGGTATGGCACATCACGCAATCGGTCTGCATGTCCGCGCTGGGCGACGAGGCCTTGAAGACCTCCCCGTCGAACGTCGCGTTGTGCGGCGATCTCTCGGGCCCGGCGAATGCATGACAGTCCACGCAGCTGTCCCCCACCGACTGGCTGGTCACGAACGCCTTCGCCCAGGCGACGACGCCCTGGCCATGCGCCTCGTGGCAGGCGGCGCAGCCCTTCTCTTCCATCGCGAAGTTCGAATGGGCACCTGAAAGCGGTCCGGGCATCAGGGATGACGCCTGCGCCTGATCGCCCTGGAAGCCGGAGGGCTGGAACCACAGAAACGCCAGGATGGCAGCCACGACGAACATCGCCACCAGCGCCGAGATGCGCTGACGACGGCGGCGCAGCGAGGGCCGCGGCGTGCACGGCGGGTGCTGCATGCAGCAGGTCCCGTCCGGCCGGGGTCCGTCCGCGCAGGGACCGCCCGCCGACGGCGCGCGCCGGCATTCCCAGCGATCACCGTTGCGATAGGGCGTGCACTCGGAAGTGCCGCCGCACGACCCGTTGAAGTTCGGGCCATTCGGGCAGGGTTTTCCGAACGAACAGGCGCGGCCGCAGACATAGGGGAATGTCGGGCGCTCGTAGGCGCTGTTCTGATAGCTGAATCTGTCTTGGTCCGTGATCATAGCAGGTACACATGAACGAGGATGATATGCCAGATCATCAGCAACAACACGCCGACGGCCATGGGCACGTGGAAAAGCAGCCAGACCTTGGCCATACCGTTAACGGCATAGGCGAAATCCAACCGGTTCTTGATCAGGGCGAGGTCTTCGAGCTGCGCCAGATAGCCCCTCTCGGTCTCATCGAGGTACCGGGCAATGGCCGTGGTCTCCCGCCGGATGTAGGCCCGTCCGGACTGGAAGCCGAAAAAGTGACTGGCGAGATATCTGGGTCGCCGGAAATACCAGGCCAGCGTTTCCGTGTAGTAGCGGGCGAGCGTATCGGAAGCTGCTTTCTCGGCCGCCTCCTCGACAATGGCTTCCGCACGGGCGCGAATCTCGGCGATCTCGTTGGGGATGCGTTCCCAGATGATCTCGAGGCCGTTTTCGGTCAGACGTCGCGGGATCACCTTCTGCATCCAGTAGCCCAGGATGCCGGACAGGCTGACCAGATAGAAGAACAGCGCGAACAGCTGCTCATAGGCACCGGTCGGCCAGATGCTGCCGGTGTGGACGAAGAAAACCGCCAGTGCCAGCGTCCCGAAGACCGCGTGCGCGGCGGTCCAGTAGGCCCCGCGGCCCAGCGGGATCATCGCGAGCCGCTTGCGCACGTTGAACAGCGCCAGAAAGACCATCAGACCGGTCAGCGTGTATCCGGTCACGATGGCCGGTTCGCCGTTCATCATCCAGGTCTTCCAGGAATCCCAGACCAGAAAGATGAATACCGCGATGGCGGCCAGCCAGAAAACGATCAGGGCGCGATGCAGCGATCTCATTTGTAGCCCCCTCTGAACGGATCGGGACCGCGGAAGTCAACGCGGCGCAGCGCGTCGTGCGGACAGGCCCGCTGGCAGGCCGGCCCGCCAGGATTGCTGGAACAGAAATCGCACTTGGTCGCCTTCATGATCGGCTTGTGCTCACTGTCGACCAGCGGCTCGCCCTGAAGGTTCGCCACCTGAACCAGCCGGATGTTGTCATACGGACAGGAGGCCGCACAGGTGCCGCAGCCGATGCAGGTATCGTCATTGACCACGACCGAGCCGTCGGACATGGACCGGTGGATGGCCCCCGTCGGACAGCCGATCATGCAGACCGGATCGGCACAGTGCATGCACGCGTTGGCAACCATCCAGTGATCGAAGGTCGCGCCATGGCGGATGAACCGCGGATTGCCGCCGTGCGTGGAGGCGCAGGCCCGCACACAGTCGTCGCAGCGGGTGCAGCGGTTCAGATCGATCAGCATGGCGCGGGTGCCGTTGATGTAGCGCCGCCCGACCGCCCATTCCTTCAGCGCGTCAGAACTGATCTCCGCACCGGCCAGGTCGGCCAGCCTCTGGGTCGGCGGATCCATCTCCGGGAAGGCGTATTCCTCCAGGACCTGTCGCGGAATGCGCAGGAGGTCGACATAGCCCAGCGCCGTCAGCGAGGTTTCCATGACGACATCGTCGTCCTTGTTCTTCCAGGCCCGATAGAGCTCTTCCAGGCCGTACACGTCGCCCGCCCCCAGATAGGTCAGCGTGCGTTCGCCGTTGCCCAGTTCGGCCGAGACACGGGCGAACCCGGCCCGCACCATCAGGATACCGTCCGGATAGTCGCCCTGCTTTGCGATGGGCGTGCCGTGCTCCATCTCCCGTCCCTGCGCCAGCATGCGCTTGTAGCTGGTGTGCCAGTCGAAGGCCCCGTGGGTTTCGAACAGGGTGCTGTCCTCGACCGCCTTCAGCTGGTCTTCGGTCAGATGCTGGAACATCGGCGCTTCCTGAAGCGCGTTGTGCAGCGCGTTCTTGCGGTACGCCAGATCGATCTTGTCTTTCCAGGTCGTGTCGAACCGGCGCAGTTCGCGCAGACCCTGCCAGCGGATCTCCAGTACGCGGACCTGCGTTTCCGCGAAGATCGAGGCGGTTCGCGGGACGCGGCCCAGCGCCGCCAGTTCGCCGAAGATCATCTCCGGCCCCAGCTGGGCCGTCTGATGCTTGTCGAGAATCGCGGGAATGTCCTGCAGGTAGACACCGGCCGTCGTACCCGAGGTGCCGGCTGCCTGAGCGCCTTGATAGCGACTCGGGTCGCGCACTTCAGGCCGCCAGTTGTTGGTCCAGAGCTGGCTTAACGCCTCGAAGACACCCTTCTTCTTGGTGCTGAGCCGGCCCAGCATGTTCTGAGGCAGGTTCGGACTGAGGACGACGCGCAGATATCCGTCGAGAATCAGGAAGGCGGAATTGCCGTAATCGCCTTCGCGGACCACGATCTCGCCCGGTTCGTAGACCGTCTCACGGGTATCGTTCAGCAGTATGCCGCGCAGCGGCGTGTTGCCCGGAAACCGGCTTTCATCAATGTCCCGAAAGATCGGCAGCGCCATCAGTTCATCGACGACGCTTTCCGTCATGTCCGGACCGAATGGCGTCGCCCAGCGCTGCGGCCGGGCCATCGTTTCGACGGCTGTCACCATTTCCGCTCTGCCCCCTGCATGGCCGGACACAACCCCCGTTGCAGCCCGACCGTCCCCCTGGTGTCTTCGACGTATGCCTCCACCGGTATCTCATCCGGCGTCTTCAGATTTGACGACCGGCCACCGGAAGGCAATCCCCTCCGGTGGCCCGCCGCCACACCCGTTGCGTTTACAAGCTACAGATCACTTGTATTCGCTTTTGCTCGGCAGCATTGATCCCACCTTGCCGGTGAGGTCCATGTTGCCCTTGTAGATCTTCGCCACCAGCGCCCGCGCGTTGTCGGCAGTCGGTGCCGCAATCAGCGCGTCCGCTTCCGGCATGCCGACCGCCTTCAGGGCCGCAACCGCCTTGGAGGCGCGTGCCTTCTGGGCAGCGACATACTTGGCGTCGCTTGTCTTCTTCATGGCGTTCTCAGCCTGAACCAGCGAAGCCGCCTGTCCGGTCACGAACCAGCGTGACAGTTCGGCAGGCGTCATTTCCTTGTTCTCGGTCTGGCTGTCATAGAAACGGTGACGCACCTGACCCTGGCTGTATTTGACCAGTTCGAAGTCCGGATTCAGCGGGTGACCCGCCGCCAGCATCTTGGCCGCAGTATCGCCGTCCAGCGAATCGCGCGCCATGCCGTGACAGTTGAAGCAGTTCTGAGCCACTTCATAGTTCACGCTTGCGGGCATATCCGGAATGTCATCGCGCCAGCGCGGCCAGCGCATGCCGGCAGCCGCGGCCTCTTTGTAGCGCTGGGTCTTGTGCAGCGGCGTCTCGTCTTCCTTCTTCGTGCCCTTCGGGCCGTAGACGTTGTGGATATTGATGTATTCGGATCCCGGACCATGGCAGCTCTCGCACGACGGTCCGAAATTGTTGCCGACGCGGCCACCGGCCTTCTTCGGCGCCTGTGTGTAATGACACTGACCGCAGGTTTCCGAACGCTTCATGCTGCGCTCACCCACGGCTTCGGTCACCTTGTCGGCCATATCGCGCTTGTGGATGTCCTTGTAGGACTCCGCGTGCGGCGTGCCTTCCCAGACCTTGTACTCTGCGCCATGGCAGTCCTTGCACTCGGTCGGCCCGACGTTTTCCTGGGCCTGCGCCGCAGCGCCTGCCATCCAGAGACCAGCCGCCGTCGCCAGCGCCAGTCCGATTTGTCTCAGTCCAGACATGAACATGTCTGCCACCCCTTGGTTGGTTGCCTCAACTCTGCTCTCCCGCCGTCCGGCAGACCGTTGAACCTGATCTGCCCGTTACGACGAACGCATTACAGTCTAGCAGCCTTAACGGGTGATGAAAGTGTTGATTCAAAACCATTCACAATCGATAACCCTTTTGAATCATTCGTCACTTCCCAGACCCGTAAGGTCCGAACCCGATGCACCGTACATTTGCCATCGTCGCACTGACAGCCGCCCTTGCCGCCGGGGCAGTCGCCATCGTCGGCCAGAAGCAGAGCGCGGACGGATCGCGGCCCGTCGCGAGCGGCGGCAGCGTCGCCGCCCTGGAGACTGCCGTACAGCGCAATCCCGATCATGCGGACAGCTGGCGGAAACTCGCGCGCGCCTATCGCGCCGCCGGCGAGACGAAGAAGGCGCTCAATGCCTATGTCCGCGCATCACGCATCGAACCGTCGGACCGCGAAACCATTCTCGCCCTGCAGGACATCGCCCGCGCATTGCGTCCGTGATTTATGTTGCTTTGACGCAACAGCAACATCGAAAATATGACACCAGAGCCACAGCGTGCTGGTGTCAGCGCCCCCGAATATCGAATTTAATTCATATATTTCAGATACTTATTAGATCCGCCAGCTGCTTTTCGTGGCGCGGACCCGTTTCGGGCAACACCCTCGCTTGCACTTGCACCCCCCGGTTGGCTGGCGTAACAGAAATCAAGCCGCAAGTGGTTGGAGGGTATTCCTTCCATGGGGCGGTGGAGGAAGTGCGTTTATTCCTTTAGGAGGGCAAACCAAATGAACCACAAACATCTACTCGCAGGTGTTGCTGCTGCGGCCATCATGGCTTCGGGCAACGCATTCGCAGCGGCCCACGCCAGCGTCGAAGACGCCGTCAAGGCCAACGCAGCCGCCATCGACGCGCTGTCGAAGGAAGTTGAGGCCCTGCAGGCCGGCTCCGACGGCATCCAGAAGGGCGTCAAGGGCGTCAACCTGAAGCTGTCCGGTCACGTCAACCGCGCCGTGATGTTCGCTTCTGACGCAAACGACGTGTCGTTCTTCCAGTTCGTCGACAATGATGCTTCCTCGACCCGCATCACCTTCGACGCCGACACCAAGGCCTCCAGCGGCATGACCGTCGGTGCGCGTATCGAGCTGCAGATCGAATCGAATTCCAACATTGCCACGGCCAACCCGAACTCGATCACGGCCGATGGCGACGCCGAGAACCTGCGTCATGCCTATGTGTTCGTGCAGGGCGGCTTCGGTACGCTGACCACGGGCCAGCAGGGTGAAGCAACCGAAGGCATCCTGCACAACTCGTTCAACTTCGCTTCTCTGGCCGACATCAACCCGGAACACACCAACGGCGCAGCAATCGCCGGCGGCGGTTTCCTGGCATTTGGTGACGGTGGCCGTCAGGACTCGATCCGTTATGACACCCCGAACTTTGGTGGCATGAAGGCCTCGATCTCGGCACGTGACAACGGCGACGTCACTGCTGCGCTCCGTTACCGGGGCAAGATTGGCGGCATCGGCCTGCTGGCCGGTGTTGGCTATGAAGGCAATGGCGGCAACGACAATATTGCTGGCTCCATGGGCCTGAATTTTGGCGTTATCGCGCTGAACGGTGCCATTGCGGTTGAACTGGCCGACGGTGCGGCCGAGAACGATGCGATGTACTACGTCGGCCTGGCCCATAAGGGCAACTACAGCAGCCTCGGCGCTACCTCGATCGGTGTTGATTACCTGAATGTCGTCCGTGACGACATTACGGGTGCAAACGGTGTTGTTCTGACCGCCGCTGGCGCGCTGAACAACAACTCCATCGGTCTTGGTCTGGTGCAGGGTCTTGCTCCGGGTGCCGATGCCTACGCTTCGGTTCGTCATTTCTTCGGAAGTGAAGCAATCGATAGCGCCCAGGCAGCCATGGTTGGTATGCGCGTCAAGTTCTGATGCGGCTCTCTCTTCGGATTGCTCTCGTTGGTATCGCAGTCGGTCTTATGGCCGGCTGCGATCACCAGCCACTGGACGAAGAACCTCCAGGTGGACCAAATGATTCAGTTTCGGGACCCGGACTGTTCACTGGTGCTGATGGCGGATTTATTCTATCCGGACATGGCAAGAGCAAAACTCAGAAGAGAACATACTGATCCAGGCTTTCTGGCTGAAGATCAAAAAGGGCGGTCTCGCGAGAGGCCGCCCTTTTTCTTTGCGTCCGCGTTTGCCTGTCGGCGTTCAGTTTCCGGTGAAGGTCGGGGTCCGCTTCTCCAGGAAGGCGTCGACGGCTTCGGTATGATCCTCGGTCTGGTGCGCCAGGGACTGGAACGCGGCAGACAGTTCCAGCACGCCGCGCAGGTCGGTCTTCTGTCCCTCGCGCAGCAGCCGCTTGGCCATGCGCAGCACCTCAGGCGGGTTGACGGCGATGCGTTCGGCCAGCGCCCGTGCCTCCGGCATCAGTTGCTCCGGCGCCACGCAACGGCTGGCCAGCCCCCATGCCGCCGCGGTCTTCCCGTCCACACGATCACCGGTGAATGTCATCTCGGCGGCGCGGCTCAGCCCGACCGCGCGCGGCAGCAGATAGGCCCCGCCGTCGCCCGGAATGATGCCCAGCTTCACGAAGGATTCGGCAAAGAAGGCACTCTCGGACGCGATCCGTATGTCACACATGCAGGCCAGATCGCATCCCGCCCCGACGGCAGGACCGTTCACGGCGGCGATGGTCGGCACCTCAAGCTCCCACACCGCAAGCGGGATCCGCTGGATTCCGGTGCGGTAGCTCTCGCGGGTCTTCATGGGCGCGCCGCCGAAGATCCCGGCGCGTTCCTTCATCTGCTTGACGTTGCCGCCGGCGGAGAACGCCGACCCCTTGCCCGTGATGATCACGCACCGCACCGACAGGTCGGACTGGATTCGCGCGCAGACATCTTCAAAAGCCTGAAAGGTCTCCGTATAGGAAAGGGCGTTGCGCTGTTCAGGCCGGTTTAAGGTTACGGTGACTATATGACCATCCTGTTCGTAGATTAGTTCATCGCTCATGTTCTTCCCCGGAGTTTCAATGGTGGTTCGGTCATTCAGCCTATCGGGCGGCGGTGCCGCGTTCCAGCGCCTGTGTATCGCGGCGGCATCCGCCCTTTGGATCGCGGTCCTGCTGCTGATGAATGCCGATGGCGCGCGGGCCGCAGCGACCTGCACGGGCGCACCGGAAACCGACGTCCGGATCAGGCTGCAGATTCCGGACGTCGATCTGATCCACGAGAAAAGCTCGGGGGAAATCACGCAGATCGCCGGGCAATCGAAGAAGCGGTTTCTCGAGAACGACACGCGCCTCAACGGCTTTGCCGAATTCCGCATGCAGACCGGACATCAGGTATCGGTCCGCCAGCTGCGTCCCGGCGGTCCCTGCTACTATCTGGAAGATCTGGATATCTGGATCACCGTGCAGGAGCTGCGCATTCACATCGCCAGCGAACTGCCTCCGGGCTCATGCCTGTATCGCGTCACGCTGGCCCATGAGCGCAAGCATATCGATATCTATCGGGAATCGGTCGGACAGTTGCGCGACGAATTCCGGGCCGCGATCCATGACGGCACGGTGCTCCGTCCGATTTCCGCCGGTGACGTCAATGCCGCCTTGAGAAGGTACAGCACGGCGGTCGGGACGCTTCTTTCGGACCTGCGGAACCGCAATGCGCAGCGGATGACCCGCCGCAATGCCGTCCTGGACACGCCTGCGGCGTATCGTGCGGAATATGCACAGTGCCCCTGAAGCGGTCGAACGCGAAGTGAAGGGAACGCCGCTCAGGCGCCGCCGTTTTCGAATCCGTCCAGGAACGCCGCCAGATTGGCACCCAGTTCGTCGCAGAGGTAGCCGCCTTCCTGAACGATGACCGTCGCCGTCTGTGCCGCGGCGACGCGGGCACCGGCCCGCCGGAAACCGCCGGTGGTCACCTTCAGGACGCCCAGCGGATCGTTCTCCTGCGGGTCCAGCCCGAGCGAGATCAGCAGGATGTCGGCACCGAAGCGCTGCACCGCATCCAGTCCCCTGCCGATCGCGTCCAGATAGGCATCGTCGCCCGAACCGTGCGCCAGCGGCAGGTTCAGGTTCCTGCCCGCACCGGCACCGTCACCGCGTTCGGCCGCATATCCGCAGAAGAACGGGTAGTAATTTGTCGGATCGGCGTGGACCGAGACATTCATCACGTCGCCGCGGCTGTAGAAGATGCCCTGCGTACCGTTGCCGTGATGAATATCCACATCCAGGATCGCAGGCCGGCGTCCGGCCGCCACCGCGCGCTGTGCGGCGATCGCCACATTGTTCAGGAAACAGAACCCGCCTGCCATGTCGGCATAGGCATGGTGCCCGGGCGGGCGGCAGAGCGCATAGGCCACCTGTCCCGTCGCCAGCACCATGTCCGTCGCCGTCAGGGCACAATCGGCCCCGGCCAGCGCCGCTTCCCAGGTTCCCGCACCGATCGGACAGGCCGTGTCCGCCATGAAGAACCCCGCCTGTCCGACGATATGGTCGGGGCGGGTCGTCATGTGCCGTCCGGGATGCACGTTCGGGATCACTTCCTTCCCCGCATTGGGCAGGGCCGACCAGCGCTGATGCGCGGTCTCCAGGAAATGCAGATAGTCGACACCGTGAATCGCCGCCACCGGTGCGATACCGTGCCGGTCGGGTGCCAGCACCTCATGCCCCGCATCGGTGACCGCTGCGAGAAAGCGGTCCGCCCGCTCGGGACATTCGGGGCTGGATGTGACGCGTCCGCTGCTGATGAACGAAGACGGGTCGTGCTTTTGCTGGTCGGGACTGTATATGACTTTCATGGACGCAGAATGATCAACCGCGACAGCCCCCGCAAGGGGCAAGCGCCGGGACGGACACGACGCTGAGATATGCCGGTCCGGAGCGAACGCGGAAACGGCCCCGTCCGACGGTCAGCCCGCTGGAAGAAAGGAGCATCTTCGTGGACACAATCGTGCTGGGCGGCGGCGTCGTCGGGATCACCACGGCATGGGAACTTGCCGCGCGCGGCCATGATGTCACGGTCGTCGATTCCGAACCGGAAGCCGCCAGCGCGACAAGTCACGCCAACGGTGCGCAGATCAGCCCTTCCGAATCCGTGCCCTGGGCCAGCCCGCACAATCTGGCGCTGGCCCTGCGCTGGATGCGGCAGCCCGACGGGCCGTTCCGTCTGCGGCTGACCGCCGATTCGCGGCAATGGTGGTGGCTCAGCCGGTTCCTGCGCAATTGCCGGCAGTCGATCTGGGACCGGAACGCGGTGCGCATGGTCAATCTCGCACTGTACAGCCAGGCGCGCCTCGCCGCGATCCGGGATGACGTCGCCATCGACTATGACCGCGAAGCGCACGGCATTCTCAGGGTCTACCGGGATGAGCGGGCGCTGCAGGCCAGCCTGGGCGTGATCGACGTGATGGCGGACCTGGGGGTTGCGATGGACCGGGTGGATCGCGATCAGATCAGCGAGATCGAACCCGCCCTGGTCCCGGCAATCCGGAACGGCACCATCGCCGGGGGCATTCTGGCGGCAGGCGATGAAACCGGAGATGCCCGGAAATTCTCGTCCGCCCTTGCGCAGGAACTGGCGGCGCGCGGAGTCGATTTCCGGTGGCAGACGACCGTCACCCGTATCCTGACCCACAATGACGCGATCCACGGCGTGCTGACGGACAGGGGCCGCATCGGTGCCGAACGGCTGGTGATCTGTGCCGGTCTTCAGTCACCGGCGCTGACACGGGCGCTCGGCTTCGATCTGCCGATCTATCCGTTGAAAGGATATTCCGCGACACGGCGTCTTTCATCGACCAACCGCGCGCCCCGGCTGAGCGTTACCGACGAGAACCGGCGCATGGTCGTCAGCCGGCTGGGCGACCGCATCCGCGCGGCAGGCAAGGCGGATCTGGTCGGGCACGACCGACGTCTGCATCCCCGGCGGGCACAGAACCTGATCGACGATCTGGACGCGCTGTACCCGGACCTTGCGTATGAAGGCCAGCCGGAACTGTGGACCGGACTGCGCCCGATGACACCCGATGGCGTGCCCCTGATCGGAACAACGCCGGTCAAGGGTCTGTTCCTGAACACCGGTCATGGATCACTGGGGTGGACCATGGCGGCCGGCTCCGCCGCGCTGGTGGCCGATGTCATGGATCGCCGGCAGCCGGAAATCGCGGCCGAGGACTATCAACCGCGTCTGGTCTGATCTCGGGCCGGTTCCCCGCCGGACCGGTAGACGTAGGCGGACCCAAGGTTCATGACGGCCTTGATCTGCCATTTGCGCAGCAGATAGCCGACACGCAGGTCATAGAAGTCCTGACGATCGGCGATGCCCGTCAGCCGCGCGAGCGCCTCATCGAAGACGGGAAGGCTTTCGTAGGTCAGCCGCCGTCGCCTGAACGCGCCCAGTTCGGACCGGGTCGTGGTCAGGATCACGGGTGCAAAGCGGCGGTTGAGCGATACCGCCTGTCCGATCTCCTCTGCCAGATGATCCAGTTGCGAATCGTCGACGCCGATCAGATTGATGCCCAGCGCGCGCAGTTCACCCCGTTTGGCCGAATAGGCGGCCAGTCCGGGGGACGGCCGGAACGACAGACCGACCGGTCGTTCGAGCCTGTTGTAGATGTGTCGCGCGCGCGCCAGTTCGTCCGATCCGCCGCCGGAACCGGTTCCGGGTGTTTCATCGACGGGCACCAGTTCCCGCGTTTCGGCCCCGCGCTTCAGCCATCCCGTCAGCCCTTTCGACAGAGGCTCCCGGGCTGCGCCGGTGCCCGCGACCGAATTCGGACGATCCAGCATCTGCCGCGTCTCCAGTCCCATCAGGTCTGCGACCGGTATGACCTGTACCGGCCCGGTCCTGCGTCTCGCACCGTCCGCATCGCGCTGGGCCTGCAGCAACTGATACTGCTCCTCGATCAGCCGCCGCTGCATCAGTTCGCGCGCCGACTGATCGGCGATCATCCGGGACTGGCGTTCCATCTGCTGCCGCAGCCGCACCACCTCGGTTTCCAGCATGCCGAACCGGTCCGCAAAGGCACGGCGCAGACCCTCGATCGTGGCATCGAGCCCCTCACCTTCTGGCTTTCCCGTCATGTGGCATGCTCCTCGTCTCGACGGTCCCAGCCGTACGCCTGCTCGGTCCGGTCGAGCATGGCCGACCAGCCGAAGGCCGAGCGTACATGATCTGCTGCCCGGCGTCCGAATCGGGCCCGCAACATGTGATCTTCGACAAGCGGGACAAGGACGTCCGCCAGCGCCGCCGGCGTGGCCTCGCGCACCAGAAACCCGGTTTTACCGTCCAGAAAGGTCTCCCGGGCCCCGCCGGCATCGGTTGCCACCACCGGACACCCGGTCGCCTGCGCCTCAACCAGCACATTGGGGAACCCTTCGGTGCGGGACGTCAGCAGCAGAACGTCCATCCCGGCATACTCCCGGGCCATCGCAGTGCGGCGTCCGGCAAGTTCGATGCGGTCTTCCAGGCCCGCCTCGGCGATCCGGCGCGCGAGGGGCGTCGAAAATGGCCCGTCCCCCACCAGAACGCCCCTGACATCGAAACCGCGACGCCGCAGTTCCAGCACGGTCTCTAGCCACAGCATCGGACGTTTCTCTTCGGTCAGGCGCATGACGCCCCCGATCACGACCGCCCGCTCCGCGGCAGGCGACGCCCGATCCGCGACGGGAAATCCGGCCAGATCGAAACCGTTCCGCACCAGACCGATATCCGCAGGCGCCATGCCGAGCCAGCGGCTATAGTCATCCCGGCCGGACTGGCTGTTGTTCACCAGACTGACGCGCTGATGCGCCAGCAGCAGCAGCATCAACCGTCTGAGATAGGGCCGATTGCGGCCTTCCTTGCGGTCCGGGGCCAGGCTGCGGGTCCCGATCACGATCTGGGGTACACCGGCCAGCAGCCCGGCGAGCGCCACGATCGCGCCCGTCACATCCTGCCAGCCATGCACGACCGCCGGTCGTTCCGCGACCATCAAGCGGCACAGCGCGCCCAACTGCGCGGCCAGGTTGTCGGGCAGCAGTCCAACGAGGTTGGCGGCATGAGAAAGCTCGACCGGCAGCCGGGCGTCCGGATGGTCCCGGCCAAGTGCCAGATCGTGGCATGTGATTCCGGCAGCATGGAGTTCCGCCAGATGATGGTCGTTGCCGGTCACGGACAGGTCCTGCAGCGATGCAACATGGATCCGGTCCGGTGAAGTGGATCGTTCGGCCAGTCCCATCGCGGTCAGGACCAGTTGCCGTTCGGCCCCGCCTGGTCCCAGCGTGCCGGTGACCAGAAGCGCCTTGCGCGGCGATTCGGGCGGTCGGACGCGTACCGCAGCCCGGCCTGCCAGACGTTCGAGCACCACATCGGGCAGTTCGATATCCATCGCCGCCAAACCGTCCAGCCCGGGCATCTCATCCAGACCCAGGGCGCGGGAAAGCGCCTGCAGGCGCGCCATGTGCTGGGCCGGAACCCGCCGCCGCCAGTCGCGTGCGTCCAGCTGTCTAAAGACCCGGATCGCCTCGGACACATGCCCGTCGATAAGCAGGTGACTGCCGATACGCCGCAGGATCCGCCGCCGCTCCAGCGGCTGATCGCTTCCGACGCGCCGCCGCATCCGTTGCGCGACATCGAAGAAACCCTGCCGCTCCATCAGTCGCGCCGCGTTTCCGATATCCCGGGCGTCGAGCATTCGATCAATCCCGTCCGAGGCGGCCTGAGCCGCCTGCGCCAGTTGACCCAGACGGCGGTTGGCAGCGATCCGAAGCCCGACCCGGGCCGGGTCCTTGTCGGGCATCGTATCCCGGTCGTCATCCAGCGAATCGAGCACGCGATCATACTGTCGGTGCCGGGCACCAATGCGCGCCAGCCCCGTGCGGGCCGCCGTGCTGGACGGATCCCGCTCGATGGCCGCGCGATAGAAGTCCGCCGACTGCCGGAGTTCGCCCAGCCGGAACGCAGCATCGGCCCCGGCGAGCAGCAGCGGCAGCGGCAGGTCGTCCCCGCCGGTCCGGACGAGATGCAGGACCCGTTCATGGTCTGCTGCGGACTGGCACAGTTCGACGAGTGCAGCGCGCAATACGGTATCTTCGGGACGGTGATCCAGCAGCAGGGACAGTGCCGCGACAGGATCGGCGTGCGAAAGCTTCAGGCAGGCGACATAGGCCTCGACCAGCGCCGGTGTCGCGGCTTCATTGCGAAGCAGGTGGCGATAGAGACCGGATGCTTCCGCATACCGGCCCGTCTGTCTCAGATGATCGGCAATCGATCGGGTAGTTCCGACCGCCGGATTGCTCGAAAGCGCCTCGTCATCAGTCATGCGCTTCTATGGGCGCATTGCCCCGCCAAGGTCAACGACCGACAAGCGCGGCGATCCGATCCGCCGCTTCGGCAGCCCCGTTCGCCTGAAACGCGCCGGGGCGCGCGGGGGCCTTGCGCATCGCCCGGGCGATGCCGCGCTCGACACGGGCCGGAAGATCCTGTGCGGGCCGCGATTCGACCACCTCGGCGTGACCCGACTGTGCGGCAAAGCTGGCCCGCAGCGACTGATCGTCGACTTCCATCTGGTTCGGGATGAAAATGGCCGGGCGGTCCGAAGCCATGATCTCGTGGAAGGAATTGTACCCCGCCGCACTGACGATCAGATCGAAGGCCTGAAACAGGCGCGCCAGGGGGTAGGTGTCCAGAACCGTGACATCCGCGCCGAACGCCGGCTGCTCGCCCGCGATCTTCCAGCGCGCCAGGAAAATCCGGGTGTCGCCGCGTTGCCGAAGCGCGTTGATCGCGGCCCCCGCCGCATCCCAGTTGCGCTCGATCCGGCCGGCACCAAGCTGTACCAGCGCCGCCTTCTCCCCGTCCCGAAGGTTCAGGAGCGCGCGCGCGGCCCCTCTGTCCAGCAGCTCGGACTGATCCAGCAGGCGGATCGGCGCCGTCTTCACGAACTGCATCGGCGGCGGGGCCAGTTCATTCGCCCGGGTGGTCACCCCCTGATCCAGCGCAGCCGCCAGTTCGCCGGGTTCGAGCACCAGATCGCAGAGCGCCTGATCCTGCAGATTGCGATGCAGGTTCCGGACCTGACGCCACATCGGACGCCGGATCCAGACCAGCCGCCGCCGACGGGTGCTGCGGGTCACACTTTCCGAGACCCAGGGAAAGATCGCCGTCCCGTCCTGAACGACGACATCGCTGCGATAGAGGGACAGCAGCGCCTCGAATTCCCGGCGCAGCTGGTTCGTCCAGGCGCGCCGGGACATATCGAGGTGATCGATACCCGGGACATGCTCGACGACGGCGCGCGGCAGCAGTTCGAAGGCATCCAGCGCCGGGGAGTTGGACACGATGATCGGCGTCACATCCTCGGGCAGACGCCGGGCGATCGCCAGGATGCGGGTCGCATGGCCCATGCCCGTGCCGTTGATGCAGACGAAGGTGACCGACCGGGTCATGGCCTGTCCTCCTCGGCGACGGCGTCGGCCGCGATCGTGCGCAGCCAGGCCACGGGGTCGCCGGTCGCCGGGCGATGGCCGGAACCGGCGACCGCGGAAGGTGGCGGCTTTCCCGTGGCGATGAAACGGTCGGCAGCGACGCGTCCCTCCGCACCGGACGCGTCGAAGATCGGCAGTCCGGCGGAAGCCGCATATCGGCTGAGATCGTGCTGCAGGCCGGCCGGCCCGTGCACGGCGAGCAGATCAACGTGCTGCACCAGCCAGACGTCCGAGACCGTGTCGGGCGGGATGATATGGACACCCGGGCCAAAGGCCGGTTCGGTCGGCATCGGCGAGGTCAGTATCAGACGCAGGCCGAGGTCATCTCGTCCGGCTAGCGAGGATGTCCATGTCCGGAAAGACTCATCTAGTGACGCGGACGGAGACATCAACACGCCCGCGAAGGTGCGCGACCGTTCGATGGACGGGCCGCGCGGCGCAGGTTCGGGCTCGGCTTCGAGCAGCGGCAGGGGATCGCGGACGACGGTCAGACCGTCGAGATCGGGTACGGCGTCTCCGGTCGGATCGATGAAGATGACGGTCCGGAATCCGCAGCCTGTCAGTCGCGCCTGGACGAACAGGGTGCTGAACGGACGAAGCGACGGGTCGATCCGGCTTCCGGCCGTGGTCAGAACGAAGGCAATGGCCTGTGCGCCGACATCCAGGAGGCCCGTCGATGCATCCACGGCGGCGTCCGGAGAGGAAAACAGATAAATCCCGTCGATATCGGGATGGTTCGGCAGATTCCCGACCGAGCAGGGCCGGATGCCGGCGCATTGATCCAGACCAAAAGGAAAACCGGCGCTGTCATAAACCAACAGCACCGGTTTCTGGTATTCCTGTCCGCCTTGTTCGGCGGCTCGCATCCGCATCGGTCGCTCAGTCTTTCTGGAACATCAGGCGCAAGACCGGGTGATCCGGATGGCGTGGTCTCGCCGATCAGCTGTCTGCGGTAATTTCCTGAATGTCGCTCGCATCCAAGCCTTCGATAACGTCTTCCACATCGACGCCGCCCGCTTCGGCGGAACCCACGCCCTGGATCTCACCGTTCTGGATCATGGTGTTGACGACATTGCCAAGCGCGCCGGCCTGCAGCAGTGCACCGACATCGACGCCGCGGGCGCTGAGAGACTTGACCGCGTCCTCGACGACATCAGAAGCAGAACGCTGCGCCTGGGCGACCTGAACATAGACCTCGGACTGAGCCAGGGCGGCATCCGCCTTGGCATCAAGTTCGAACCGCAGCCCCTCGTCGGATGACACGCGATCCTTGTGCGCGCCGTCGTCGCGGGTCGCCGCATCGGCGAACTTTGCCGGAATAAGGACCGCAGCGACGGTCTGCAGAAGCACGACGCCTCCGCGGATAACTGCACCAATCGTATTACGTAACTTGCTCATCTTGGCTTTCCTGCACCAGTTCCAGTTTATATGCGCCTATCGCCCGATCACTTGGCGGTCGAGAACAGCAGCTTGACCCCGACACCCACACGCGGGCCCGTGAAGTCCTGCGTATTGATGTTAGACTGCTGGTCAACGACGCCGGCTTCAGCGAAGCCCGTCACATTCTTGGAGAATTTATAGTCAACCCGGCCAAACACCTCGAAGATATCGTCTTCGCGGGTAATGCCGCCCTGCACCGCGGGGTTCCCGGCGTCGAATTCCTTGTTGGAATATTTGGCACGGAGACCGATCGAGGCCTTCTTGTTGATGTGATAGCCAGCCCGCGCGCCCACGAAGTAAAGCAGGTTGGACTGGAAGTTCGTGTCCGCGTTCGTGTCGAGAAGACCGGTCTCGGCCATCAGGAACGTGCGATCCTGGAACGGATACCAGAAGGCACGGGCCGATGCGAAGATACGCGTCTGGTCCAGACCCGGGAAATTGTTCTCGTCGAAATCGCGATAGCTGCCGCGCACATTGGCGGTCAGCGCGTAGGAACGGTTGGGCGCATAGCGCGCGGTGAAGTCAGCACCGTTCTCGATATACTGATTGTTGCCATCCTTGCGGCGGTAATCGCCGAAGTATCCGACCCGCGCGAACAGGGCACCGAACCGCTTGCCCACGTCGGCAAAGCCGCCCAGCAGCAGATTGTCCTGATCGGTACGATCAACGTGCTGGAAATACTGCAGCCGGCCCGCGACGCGCACGATGATGCCGTCCTGCAGGCGACCGGTCGCGATCAGCTGGTTGTTGGTCGAGAGCCGGATATCGTCATCGCGGATCGCAGCGTTCTGGACGCTGTTCACGAAGTTGTCGATATACTCAACCTTGTTCGTCGACAGAAACAAGGAGGACCATTCAGCCGCACCGGCGGCAGCCGGTACCGCCACGAAGCCTGCTGCTGCGAGCAGCGCAGCGCCGACCGTCGAAACTCTAAAGCTGTTCTTGCGCAAGTCGATCATTCCCTCGACACCCTCACCATTCTCAACTAGTGGCCATTTTAGCCCGGCCCAGGAACCTGATCTCTATCCCTCTCCCCGACGGTGGTCAAGCGTGTCGAGGCCTTTGTTTCTCTGGTGTTGCCTATATGCAGCAAAACCGTCACATGAACTGTGCGCCCACGCACACAACGCCGAAACTATGCATCCCAGACGTAAACAAAGCGTTCCGGACAGGCGCATTCGACAGGGCACCGCGGATCACGGGGAAAGCACAACCTTCCCGATCGCCTGACGACCGGAGATCACTGCCAGCGCCTCAACGGCTCGTTCGAGAGGAAAAACCGAATGGACATGGGGGTTTAGCTTACCATCGGCGGCGAGATCGAGCATGTGAACCATGTTCCGCCGACCGGCAGCCGGATCGCGTCGCCCGTATTCACCGGCGCGCACGCCGATCACCGAACAGCCTTTCAGCAGCGCATAGTTCGCGGGCACGTCGGGGATCGTGCCGCCGGCAAACCCGATTACGAGCAATCGCCCGCCCCATGCTATCGCCCTGAGCGACTGGAATAGAAATTCTCCGCCGACGGGATCGTAGACAACGTCGGCACCCGCACCATCCGTGATCTCCATCACGCGGTCCCGGAAGTTCTCCGACCGGTGGTCAATGGCGACTTCCGCGCCCTTCGACAGGACGGCCTCGGCCTTCGCATCAGAGCCCACCGTCGCGATCACGCGCGCGCCCAGGGCACTGCCCAGTTCAACCGCCGCAAGCCCGACACCACCGGCTGCACCATGTACCAGCAGGACCTCGCCACTCTGCAGGCGGCCCCGGTTCACCAGCGACACATAGGCGGTGGAATAGGCCGACCAGAATGCCGCCCCTTCCTCGAAACTCCAGCGTGCCGGCAGGGGCACGGCCCAGGCTTCAGGCACCACGGCCTCGTCGGCGTACATGCCGCCCTTGCCGTGGATGATCACCCGGTCCCCCGGCGCAAAGCCGGAAACCCCGTCGCCCACGTCCAGCACCTCGCCCGCCGCCTCCATACCCGGTGCGAAGGGCAGATCCGGCTTGTGCTGATACTTTCCGGCGATCATCAGGATGTCGGGAAAGTTCAGGCCCACGGCGCGGATACGCACACGAATCTCGCCCGGACCCGCCGTCAGATCGGGCAGGGTCTGATACTGCATGACCTCGGTCGGGCCGAGGGTTTCAACCATCATCGCTTTCATGAGACCCACTATAAGTCCGCTGCGGCATCATGGAAGCGCGCAGCACGCTTGACGGTCATGTGACTGGAGCGATAGCACTCGCGTTCGATATGAGGGACGTGATCCGGATCGGATTTCGTTCAAAGGGAAGGCTGGACAGTCATGGCGGCAAGCATCAGCTATCTGGCGGCGGCGGGCGGCGGGTTCATCTCGTTTCTCAGCCCCTGCGTCCTGCCGCTGGTCCCCGCCTATCTGTGTTACCTCGCCGGCACATCCTACGAAGACCTGACCGAGAAGGCCGGACGCGACGCGGCCATGACCCGGCGCGTGGTCGGCATGTCGATGCTGTTCGTGCTGGGCTTCGGCATGGTGTTCGTCGCACTGGGGGCCAGCGCCTCGGCGATCACCGAACTGCTGCGCAGCGATCCCGACATCATCCTGACCCTGCAGACCGTGGCCGGCATCATCATCATCATCTTCGGCCTGCACATGATCGGCCTGTTCCGGCTCGCCTTTCTGAACCGCGAGGCGCGGATGGACGCCAGCACGAAGGCGCTGCGCGGACCGGGCGCCGTTCTGCTGGGCATGGCGTTCGGATTCGGCTGGACGCCCTGCATCGGCCCGATCCTGGGCGCGATCCTGGCCATCGCGGCCAGCGAGCAGAACGTCTATTCCGGCGCATCGCTGCTGGCGGTCTACGCGCTGGGTCTCGGCGTGCCGTTCGTGCTGGCCGCGCTGGGTATCCGCGCGTTCCTGGGCTTCCTGATCAGGTTCCGCCGCCATATGCGTAAGGTCGAGATCGGCACCGGTGTGCTACTGTCCATCACGGGCGTGCTGTTCCTGACCGGCCACATCCAGGAGTTCGGCTTCTTCCTGCTGGAGACCTTCCCGGTGCTGGGCACCATCGGGTAGCCCGGACACCCAGCCTCCGACGATACGTCCGGGCAAGTCTGTCCATCTTGATTGATATGTAATGCCATATGCATTACATTCGAATGCAGGGACACATCAACATGCTGGACTTTGAAATCATCGGAACAGGCGACGAGCAGCAGAACCGCACCACACAGGTACGGCATGGCGAGCGTCTGGCTGAACTGATCGAGCGCGCGTCAACGGCGCTGGGCGTCGACAAGTCCGTGTTTCTGCGCAATGCAATTGCGAAGGAAGCCCAACGTATCCTCGAGAACAACGCGCGCCATGTGCTGACCGAAGAGGACGCAAGACTGTTTGCGGCAGCACTCGATATGCCACCAGCGCCATCGCCGCGCGCCCTGAGAGCCGCCGCATCCTACCGGCAACGCGTGGTCAATGCCGACTGAGGACACATCTCTCAGTATCGAGAGATGGGACCCGTCGCGACATGACCGCTCAGGCTTCGACTGCGGCGTACATCGTCTGGACAATTTTCTGAAACTGTCGGCGAAGAAGCAGCAGAAGGATGACATGACCCGGGTCTATGTCGCCGTCGAACCGGGACATGCGCGCGTCCTTGGCTATCATGCGATCAGTGTCGGCACGATGAACGTGACCGAATTGGCGAAGCCGCCCAGAGGCACGCCGAACCACGGCAATATACCGGTCCTGTTCCTGGGTCAGGTTGCCGTGGACCGGAGCGCGCAGGGGCTTGGCATCGGCGGCCTGCTCATGCACCACGTCTTCGAAAAAGCCTGCGTCATTGCCGATGAAGCCGGCTGCCATGCCATTCTGCTGGACGTCATGTCCGATGGCGACGCGAACGCCTTCGCACGGCGCAAGGGCTGGTACGAGGAATTCGGATTCCAGAGTTTCGTCAGCAATGCGGCCAGAATGTTCATGACCATCAGACAGGTTCGGGACATCGTCCAAAGCTAGCTGCCTTCTGGCAGAGGCCCTGCCATGACGCGCAGACGTTGCGCCACGCGCCGCGCTGGGGCAAAACTCCACCTCGCGATCGGGGAATTCGAGTCGCGTCCTGTTGGGGAGGGATACCGCTTGGCCGATACAGCACCACCGAACAAGCGAGTCGCCAGGACGACCTGCTACATGTGCGCCTGCCGCTGCGGGATCGATGTGCATCTGGAGAACGATGTCGTCCGCTATATCGGCGGCAACCGCGACCATCCGGTGAACAAGGGCGTGCTGTGCGCCAAGGGTTCCGCCGGGATCATGCAGCACTACTCCCCCGCCCGGCTGAAGAAGCCGCTGAAACGCGTCGGCGAGCGCGGCGAGGGGAAGTTCGAGGAGATCGAATGGGAAGAGGCGCTGTCGACGGCGACGGAGTGGCTTGCCCGCACCCGCGCCTCTGATCCGAAGAAGCTGGCCTTCTTCACCGGGCGCGACCAGAGCCAGTCCTTCACCAGCCTGTGGGCGCAGCAGTACGGCACGCCGAACTATGCGGCCCATGGCGGCTTCTGTTCGGTCAACATGGCCGCCGCCGGGATCTACACGATGGGCGGCGCGTTCTGGGAATTCGGCTCACCTGACTGGGAACGGGCCAAACTGTTCCTGATCTTCGGCGTTGCGGAAGACCATGACAGCAACCCGATCAAGATGGGCATGGCGAAGCTGAAGGAACGCGGCGCGCGGATCATCTCCGTCAACCCGATCCGCACCGGCTATTCCGCCATCGCCGACCAGTGGCTGGGTGTGAGGCCCGGCACGGACGGTCTGCTGATCCTGGCGCTGATCCACCAGATCCTGAAGGCCGGTCATATCGATATCGACTATCTGCGCCGCTATTCGAACGCGGGCTGGCTGGTCATCGACCATCCGGGTCAGGCCGACAACGGGCTGTTCCTGCGCGATGCGGACGGCGCGGAGATGGTGCGCGACCGGAAGACCGGACAGGCCGTGCCCGCCAGGGGCGCGGACGCCGACCTACGCGGGCGCGTCGATCTGGGGGACGGCCGCAGCGCGCGCCCCGTGTTTGAGCTGATCGCCGAGACCTATCTGGATCAGAAATACGCGCCCGAGAACGCGGCGGAAGAAACCGGTATTTCCGCCGACACCATCCGCAACGTCGCCGCCGAGATCGGGCGGGTGGCGTTCGAGGAAGCCATTGAGATAAAACAGCAATGGACCGACGTGAACGGCGAAACCCATGACAGCTTCAAGGGTCGCCCCGTCGCCTTTCACGCCATGCGCGGGATTTCGGCCCATTCGAACGGGTTCCAGACCTGCCGCGCGCTGCACCTGCTGCAACTGCTGATCGGTGCGGTCGACTGTCCGGGCGGGTTCCGTTTCAAGCCGCCCTACCCGAAACCGCTGGACGCGCACCCGAAGCCTACCGGCGTCAGCGCCGGGCATCAGGTCGTCGGCACCATCCTGCCGAACCAGCCGCTGGGCGGGCCGCATCTGGGCTTCCCGCGGGGACCGGAGGACATGCTGGTCGATGATGACGGCAAGGCGGTGCGCATCGACAAGGCCTTCAGCTGGGATGCGCCCCTGTCGGCCCACGGCATGATGCACATGGTCATCGCCAATGCCTACAACTGCGATCCCTATCCCATCGACATCCTGTTCATGTACATGGCCAACATGTCGTGGAACTCGACCATGAACACCGCCGAGACGATGGAAATGCTGTCGGCGAAGGACACGGCGACCGGCGACTATGTCATTCCGAAGATCATCTATTCCGACGCCTATCAGTCCGAAATGACGGCCTATGCCGACCTAATCCTGCCCGACACGACCTATCTGGAACGCCACGACTGCATCAGCCTGCTGGACCGGCCCATCGGGGAGCCGGATACGGTGGCCGATGCGATCCGCTGGCCGGTGGTCAAACCGGACCGCGACGTGCGCGGGTTCCAGTCCGTGCTGGTCGATCTGGCATCGCGGCTGGGCCTGCCGGGCTTCATCGCCGAGAACGGTGCGCCCGCCTACCGGGATTACGCGGACTACATGATCAATCATCAGCGCCGCCCCGGCGTCGGTCCTCTCGCGGGGTTCCGCGGTGCGAACGGCGATGGCGGCGGACGCGGTGAACCCAATCCCGACCAGATCGACCGCTATATCGAGAACGGCGGCTTCTGGTCGGAAGAGATCCCTGAAGACGCACAGTTCTTCAAGTTCGCGAATCAGAACTACCAGGACTTTGCCGTCGAGAAGGGCTTCTTCGACAAGCCGAGCCCGGTCACCTTCCAGCTCTACCTGGAGCCGCTGCAGAAATTCCGGCTGGCGGCGGAAGGCCACGGCGACAGTCAGCCGCCGGAACATCGCCGGCAGGCCGTCGCCGATGCCTTCAGCCCGCTGCCGATCTGGTATCCGCCCTTCGAGGGGGAGGCCGTGGCCGAAGGCGACTTCCCGCTGCATGCCCTGACCCAGCGCCCGATGGCCATGTATCATTCGTGGGGCAGCCAGAACGCGTGGCTGCGCCAGATCCATACCGCCAACGCGCTGTATGTGCCGGACGCGATCTGCGACGAGATGGATCTCGCCGACGGCGATCTGGTCGATGTGGTCAGCCACCATGCCCGGATCCGGGTGCCCATCCAGCGCATGCGGGCCGTGAACGGATCGACCGTCTGGACATGGAACGCCATCGGCAAGCGCAAGGGCGCATGGCGGCTGGACCCGGATGCGCCGGAGGCCGAGAAGGGTTTCCTGCTGAACCACCTGATCCGCGAGCTGCTGCCTGACGACGGTTCCGGACAGCGCGTCGCCAACTCCGATCCCATCACCGGACAGGCTGCCTGGTTCGATCTCCGCATCCGGCTGGAGAAGGTCGACGATCAGGAGAACGCGCGCACCGAACCCCGCTTCGACGCGCAGGACGCCGCCCCCGGATCGAAGGAGACCCCGGACATGCAGGCTCATCACCCGACACGGCCGGTGCGCACATGACCGCCCTGCCGCAGACCATGGACAAGAAGCTGGGACTGGTCATCGACCTGGATACCTGCGTCGGCTGTCACGCCTGCGCGGTGAACTGCAAGGAATGGAACACGGGCGGCGACCTCTCGCCTCTGGCCGACGAAGACCCCTATGGCGCGGACGTGTCCGGCGCGTGGCTGAACCGCATCCATTCGTTCGAATACGGGTCGGGCGACGAGGCCCGGCTGGTACATTTCCCGAAAAGCTGTCTGCATTGCGACGACGCGCCCTGCGTCACCGTCTGCCCCACCGGCGCCTCGCTGAAACGATCCGAGGACGGCATCGTGCTGGTGGACGAGGACCGCTGCATGGGGTGCGGCCTGTGCGCCTGGGCCTGCCCGTATGGCGCGCGGGAGATGGACCCGGCGGCCGGCGTGATGAAGAAATGCACCTTGTGCGTGGACCGCATCTATTCCGACGACCTGCCCGAGGAAGACCGCATCCCCGCCTGCGTGCGCACCTGCCCGTCCAGCGCACGGCATTTCGGCGATCTGGCCGACCCGAATTCGGACGTCAGCAAGCTGGTCGCCGAACGCAGCGGCTACGAACTGATGCCGGAACTGGGCACGAAGCCCGTGAACCGCTATCTGCCGCCCCGCGAACGCGCCATTCCAAGCACGGCCGCACGTGCCCCTGCCGAGACCGGCGGGAACCTGACGGGTTTCTGGAAATGGCTCGACGGGGCGCTGGAGAAGATCGGATGAGGGTTACCTGAATGCATCCCGCTTTTTCCCTCATCCTCTTCACGACCCTCTCGGGAGCCGGCTTCGGTGCCCTGACCGCCGCCTGGCTGACGGGCCGTTTTCTTGGTATCGACGGTCTGCAGATCACGGCGATCCTCGGCTTTCTGATGGCCGGGTTCGGTCTGCTCAACTCATTGCTGCATCTGCGGTCTCCGGCCCGCGCGCGCTTCGCCCTCAGTCAGTGGCGGACGAGCTGGCTCAGCCGGGAGGGCGTGCTGGCCATCGTGACCATGCTGCTGGCCTTCGTGCTGATCGTCGCGAGCTTCCTGCGGGAAGATCCGTTCGCACGGGACTATGATGCCTGGCGCTTTGCCGGCATCGCTCTCGCAATCATCAGCATGGTGACGGTGCGCGCGACCGGCATGATCTATCAGTCGATCGCAGCGGTCCCATCCTGGGCGAAACAGCCGACCAGCCTGATCTTCCTGCTGTTTGCGGCGACGGGCGGCGGCATGATCGCGCTGGCGGCGGCGGGAGACGCATCGAACATGGGCTACGGCGTCGTGCTCTTCTTCCTGTTCACGGTCTGGTACTTCAAGGTGACCGTCTGGGGCCGGATCGACAGGATGGCACCCACCGCGACGATCGGATCGGCGACCGGCCTGGGCGACAATGATGTGCGCCTGTTCGAGCGTCCCCACGTCACCGAGAACTGGCTGACGAAGGAAATGGGCTTCCGCGTTGCCAGACGCCACGCCATGAAACTGCGTCTGGTGGCCGTGATCGCCGGCGGCCTGCTGCCGGCCGCGATCATCGCGCTGCCGCTGTTCGATGTCGCGCCCCACTGGCTCTGCTGGCTGGCCGTGCCGATCCACCTTGCAGGTGTCATGGTCGAACGCTGGCTGTTCTTCGCGGAGGCAAAGCACGTGCAGATGCTTTTCTACGGAGAGCAGGCCGTCTGACCGCGCGCACTTCCCACAGATCGGAAATGCTCTAATCTCGCCATCATGAACATGACGAACAGGATACGGCTGTATTCGGGACTGATCCTGTTTGCCTTTGTGGCCAGCCATCTGACGAACCATGCGCTTGGCATCATTTCCGTGACCGCGATGGACGCGGGGCGGGAGGTCTTCCTGTTCGTCTGGCGGTCATGGGTCGGCACCGCCGTCCTGGTCCTCGCCCTGGTCGCGCACACGCTGACCGTCGCGCGATCCGCCTACCGCCGGCGGACCTGGCGCGGCCTCAGCATCACCGACATCATTCAGTATGTCACCGGCATCGCCATTCCACCGCTTGTCGTCTTTCACGTGCTGGCCAATCGCGGCCTGCACGAGCTCTACGGACTGGAAGACACCTATCCCTGGGTGCTGATGGCGCTCTGGCATTTTGATCCCTGGACGGGGCTGCAGCAGGCCATCCTGGTGGTGATCACCTGGGTGCACGGCTGTGTGGGCATCCACATGTGGCTGCGCCTGAAGAGCTTTTATGCGCCGCTCGTCCCGACCGCATACACGGCGGCACTGCTGCTGCTGGTGCTAAGCCTTGTCGGTTTCGTCAACGGGGGCCAGGAAGTGGCGGCGCTTACGAAGGATCCCGTCTGGATGGCGGCCTATGTCGAGGCGACGGCGCTGCCGCCCGAGGCCAGCGCATGGGTGTACGCCACGCGCGACATCGCCTGGACCGGCATGATCGCCGCCCTCGTCCTGTTCGGTGCCGTGCGCGGATCGCACTATCTGTTCGAACGGCGCAAGGGTCTTATCGTGGTGCATTACCCGGAAGACCGCAGGATCGCGGTCGAACCCGGCGTGACCGTCCTGGAAGCCAGCCGCCGGGCAGGCATTCCGCACGCCAGCATCTGCGGCGGGCGCGGGCGCTGTTCGACTTGCCGGGTCAAGATCGTCGAGGGTCGCGAAGACCTGCCGCCGATGGAAGCCTCCGAACGCCGCGTGCTGCGCCGGATCGGTGCGCCCGACGGCGTGCGGCTGGCCTGTCAGCTGCAGCCGAACCAGACCTTGAGCGTCATTCCCCTGTTGCCCCAGCCCACGCCGATGCGCGAGGCCTTCGCCGATCCCGGCTATGCCCAGGGAGCGGAGCGCCGCATCGCGGTGCTGTTCGCGGATCTGCGCGCCTTCACCAAGTTCGCGGAAGCCAAGCTGCCCTATGATGTGGTGTTCGTCATGAACCAGTACTGCCGCTACATGGGCGAAGCCGTCGAGGCGAACGGCGGACGTCTGGACAAGTTCATCGGGGACGGGGTGATGGCCCTTTTCGGCATCGATTCCGACGCGGAGACCGGCGCGCGCCAGGCGCTGGAGACCGCACGATCCATGTCGATCGCGCTGGAACAGATGAACGAGGCGCTGAAAGGCGACCTGCTGCACCCGATGAAACTCGGCATCGGCATTCATCTTGGCGACGTCATCGTCGGTGAAATGGGTTATCGCAACGTGGTCTCGTTCACGGCAATCGGCGACGCGGTCAACATCGCCAGCCGCCTTGAGAAAGCCAACAAGACGTTCGGGACCCAGCTGGTCTTTTCGCGTGCCGTGGCCGACGCGGCCGGCCTGACAATGGACCAGGACACCGCACGCACCATCGAGATCCCGGGCCGCGACAGGCCCGTCCGCGCCCACGTTCTGAATTCCGGCCAGAACCTGCCAGAGACCACGAAGGCCAAAGCATGATGGATGAACCACCCGAGACCTTTCGCGGCACTGTCCGGATCGAGCAGTGCGACCATTTCGGCCACATGAACGTGCAGTTCTACAGCGCAGCGCTGAGCGACGGGTTTTTCTTCCTGATGAACCTGATCGGCCTTGGGAAGTCGGTGGTGGCCGAGCGCCAGCTCGGGCTGGCGGCCGTCTCGATGGAGCAGAAGTTCCGGCGCGAGCTGCGCCCCGGCGATCTCTATCGTGTCAACAGCGGCTTCATCTCGGTCAGCCCCGGCAAGATCCTGATCGGACACCGCATGAGCCTGATCGAAGGGGACCGGCTGGCGCTGACGGCACACACCGTCGGCCTGCCGATGGACCTGAAGGCGCGCAAACGCACCGATATGCCCGATGACATCCTGCATCGCGCGCGCGCACTTGTCTGTCCGCCGGAGGCCTTCGGGTTATGAGTGGCGAACGCACGTACTGGCGCGGCACCTTCAATCAGTGGCAACTCGGTCTCGGGGGGCACATCAACGTCCAGCACTACGCGCAGGCGCTGGACGAGGCGCGGCAGGCGGCCGCGACGGCACATGGCGTTACGCCCGACCTGCTGCGGGACGCGGGCCAGACCGTCCGCCCCGTCGTCGATCGCATCGATTTCCGCAGGGAACTGGTGCCGGGCGACAGCGTCACGCTGGACGGCGTCGTCTGCCGGGCCGCGGGCGGCCAGGCCCTGCTGAACGGAGCGGTTCAGACCTGTCCGGGCGCGGTCCGCGCCATGCGCTTCGAAACCGGTTTCGCGGTGCAGACCGTCGAGAGCCGGGAAACGCGGGACTGGCCGGGATCCGCGCTCCCGAAGGCCGACCCGCTGCGCGCGATGCGACCCATGATGGACCCCTGGATGCCGGATCACACGCCGGACGACGCCTGGACGACCTGGTACGGCACGGTCGAGGTGCGTGACTGTGACCGGACGGGGCTGCAGTCGCCGCGCGGCCTGTATGACATCATCACGCGCGGCCTCTGGGCGGTGCACATCCGGCTGGGCCGCCATCGCGACCGCATGAGTGCCACCGGCACCGCAGGCGGCGTCACCGCCATCCAGGTGCGTTACGGCAGGCCTGCCCGCATGGGCGACCTGCTGGAATGCCGTACGGTTCTGCTGGGCATCGGGGCCAACTCGCTCAGGATGGGACACCTGATCCGTGACGTGACCGACGGCGTGACCGTCGCCCGCGTCGAGTATGTGAACACGTTCTTCAGCCGCCGCACCGGCAGCAAGTCCCCGCCCGATGCCGATTACCTGGAAGGCCTGCTGCCGATCCGGCTGCCCGGATGAGCGCTGTCTTCGATTCGGTCCTGCCGCTGTTCGCACTGGTGCTGATCGGCTATGGCGCGCTGCGTTTCGGTGCGTTGAGCCAGGCCGGACTGGAGGGGCTGAACCGTTTCGTCTACCTGTTCGCGCTGCCGGTGATGCTGTTCTTCACCATGGCGCGCAATCCGCTGGACGAACTGTTCGACTGGCGTATCGTCGCCGCCTATTCCGGCGCATCGGTGGTCACGTTCGGCCTCGCCCTGGTCGCCGGCATGCTGCTGTTTCATGGCCGCAGCCTGCCGGAGCGCACCATCGTCGCCGGCGCGAGCGGCTTCTCCAACATCGCCTATCTCGGCGTACCGCTGATGATCGGCGCGTTCGGGCAACAGGCCGCAGCGCCCGTCGGGCTGATCCTGCTGACCGACAACCTGATCCTGATCTCGCTGATCATGGTGATGCTGGAAGCCAGCACGGGAGAGCGCGTGTCGCCCATGCGGCTGGTCGGCAAGGTCATCGCCGGATTCGGGCGCAACCCCTTCATGCTCGGCATGCTGATCGGTGCCGCGTGGGGACTGCTGCGCCTGCCCCTGCCCGGCCCCGTCGACCGGTTCGGCGATCTGCTGGGCAGCGCGGCCGGACCCTGTGCCCTGTTCGCGCTGGGCGGATCGCTCTATGGCCGCCCCATCGCCGAGGGCCGTGGCGAGGTCGCCTTCGCGAGCGCGATGAAACTGTTCATCCATCCGGCGCTGGCCGCCGTGGCGGCTTTCATGCTGCTCGACTTGCCGGCGGAGATTGCGGTTCTGGTGGTCGCCGTCGCGGCACTACCGACCGGGGCCAACATCTTCGTGCTCGCGACCCAGTACGACGCCGCCATCGCGCGGGCGTCCACGGTGGTGCTGGTCACCACCGGGCTCGCCGTCGCGTCAGTGTCGGCGCTGCTGCTGATCCTGACGGGATAGGGGATCAGGCAGCCATCTGCTGCGACTGGTTCACCGGCGCGAGAGGCAGGGTCAGCACGAACCTGCGATTGCGTCCGTCCCGATCAAGGGTCAGAGCCCCCCGGTTTACACGCATCAGTGTCGAGACGAGGGACAGATGAACCGCCGTCGGACTGACCGACGCGATGCTTTCGGTTCCCTCGTTTACCGACGAATAGGCGCCCGCATTCAGCCCTGCGTGCCGCAGCTCCGGCGGCACATCATCCAGTATCCACGCGGACTCATCTGCAATGATCTCGATGACGACCTTGTCCGCATCCTGTCGTGCCGCAATCCAGCAGGCAGTGCCGGCCTGTGACGTCGCAAGCGCCGCCTGCAATGTGTGCGTCAGCGCCTGCTTGATGGCACGGGGATCCGCCAGCGCCGTCAGCGATGCATCCACGGGTGCGCGCGACAGGCTCTTCTCCGACTTCTCGGCACGCAGATGCATCAGGCCGATGTTCTGATCGATCAGGTCGGTGACATTGATCTGCTCGACCGCGACCTCGTCGCCCTGTTCGGCATGTCCGATTTCGGTCAGAACCTTGACGGTTTCCATCAGATCGCCGCCACTGCGACCGATGTTGGATGCGTAGTCCTTGTACTTCTCGCCGCCCAGCGGCCCCATGACCTCGTTCGACATCATCTCGGCAAAGCCGATGATGTGGTTCAGGGGCGTGCGCAGTTCGTGGCTCATGCTGGACAGCAGCTCAAGCTTGCCTTTCAGATGCCGTTCGTCGGCTTCCTTCTCGGCACGGATGGCATCCAGCGCCGCGTCCAGCCGCGTGATGCTTTCCTGTACGTTGGCCATCAACACGCCGGCCTCGTCGTTGTATTTCGTCGGCAGCGCCGGGACGGCCCGATGATCGAGATAGCTGTTCAGCGCCTTCGCAGCCATGCGTACGGGTGCCAGCAGGCCGTGATGAATCACCAGCGTTGCCGCCGTACCCACCAGTGTGGCGACCAGCATTGCAATCACGATATCGATGTTTTCCATGATACCGCGTCCGCTGGTCAGCAGAATATAGGAGACGGCCCCGATGATCGGGACGTGCACCCCGATGAAACTGACGACAAGGATCTTGCCCAGATAGCTGCCGGACAGGAACAGGCGGTTAACCGCACGATAGAGATACATGGCTGTTTACCCTCAACAATTTGCGAGGGTGCAACCTGCACGGCTTTTCCTAACGGTCGATTAACCGGGTGCCGGTCGCCTGTTATGCGCGCTCGTCAACGATGCCGTTCCGCAGGGTTCCGATGCCGGTGATCTCGACCTCGACCGTGTCACCGTCCTTCATGAACAGGGGCGGCGTGCGCTTCATGCCGACACCGCCGGGCGTACCGGACGCGATCACGTCGCCGGGCTGCAGTTCCATGAAGCTGGAGATATAGGAGATCACGAACGGAATGTTGAAGATCAGCTGGTCGGTATCTGCGTTCTGGACCACCTGCCCGTTCAGACGTGTGGTCAGCGTCAGCGCGGACGGATCGGGGATGTCGTCGGTCGTCACCATCCAGGGTCCGAAGGCGCCCGTGGCGGTGAAGTTCTTGCCCGGCATGAACTGGTGGGTATGGGACTGCCAGTCGCGCACCGAACCGTCGTTGTAGCAGGAATAGCCGGCCACATGATCCAGTGCATCCTCGCGTGACACGTGGCGCCCGGCCTTGCCGATGATCACCGCCATCTCGCCTTCGTAATCGAACATGTCGGAATTGACCGGCTTGACCATCGGCTGCGCGTGCCCGACCTGGCAGTTGGCGTAGCGCGGGAAAAGCACCGGATAGCCGGTGGGCTCGCGCCCGGTCTCGATGCGGTGATCCTCATAGTTCAGGCCGACGCAGACGATCTTGTGCGGGTTGGGAATGACCGGCAGAAAGGTGACATCCGACAGCGCGTGATCGGCAGATCGGCCCTTGGCCGCAGCCGCCGCTTCAGCCATCGCATCGGCCTCGATCAGGCTCAGCAGGTCGTCATATTTTCCGTCCATCGCCACGCCAAGGTCGATCACGCCTTCGCCTTCAACAATCCCGAAACTGGTCTTGCCCTCGGCTTCAAAGGTCATCAGGCGCATGTCGGTTCCTCCTCGGATCTTTCTTGATTGAACGCGACCCTAATGCGTTTGTCGCGCGAAGTGAAATACGGATTGATCGTCATGTTGGCATGCCTGCGGTTTTTGATGAGATCATCATCAAATCGAAATAATGCTGCCCGCACAGACCCTTGCCCATGTTCTAGCTGCCCAGATAGCGCGTACGCAGATGTGCGCGGAACGCGTCGGCGGAAAGCGGTGCACCGGTCGCATCGGCGATGATCTCGCCCGTCGTCCGGCTGAGGGCCAGCGCGTGCACCTTCTCGCGCAGCCATTTCAGGAAGGCCGAGAAATCGCCGCGCGCGACCTGATCGTCCAGATCGGGCAGCGCACGCCGCACCGCCGCCGTCAACTGGGCCGCCGCGAGCGCGCCGAGCGTGTAGGTCGGGAAATAGCCCACTGCGCCGTCCATCCAGTGAATGTCCTGCAGGCATCCGTCGCGATCATCCGGCGGGCGCACGCCCACCAGTTCGGCCATCACGTCGTTCCAGGCACCCGGCAGATCGGCAATCGACAGATCGCCGCTCAGCAACGCCTTCTCCAGCCGGTAACGGACGATGATATGCAGCGGATAGGTGGCTTCGTCGGCGTCGACACGAATCAGGCCCCGTTTCACCCGCGTGACGAGGGAGGCAAGGTTCGCGGCATCGAAAGCGGGCTGGCCGCCGAATGCCGCCGAAACCTGCGGCGACAGGTATCGGGCGAACGCGGGGCCGCGGCAGAGCTGCATCTCGACCGCCAGCGACTGGCTCTCGTGCAGCGCCATGCCGCCGGAACCGCCGACCGGCTGTCCGCGCCAGTCGACCGGCAGGCCCTGCTCGTAGAGCGCGTGCCCGGTCTCGTGCAGGATCCCCATCAGCGCCTCGGCGAAACCGTCGGTCGTATAGCGCGTCGTCAACCGCACGTCGTCGGGGACGCCGCCTGTGAAGGGATGTGCGCTTTCATCGAGACGGCCCTGGGAAAAGTCGAACCCCAGCGCCGCCATCAGGCCTTCGCCCAGCGTCTTCTGCGCGGGCACCGGAAACGGACCGACCGGCTGGACGGGTTGCGGCCCGGCACCCTGGCGGGTGAGAATGTCATCGACCAGATCCGGCAGCCATCCGGACAGATCGTCGAACACCGGTGCGATGTCCGCATCCCGCAGACCGGGTTCGAACAGTTCCAACTGCGCGTCATAGGGAGAGAGTCCCAGGGCCGCCGCGCGGCTCGCCGCGGCCTCCCGCGTCAGCCGGAAGATCTCTTCCAGATGCGGTCGCTGGGCCGCGAAGTCATTGCCGGGCCGGGCCGTACGCCAGCACATCTCGGATGCTGCGCCCGCGCGCTGAAGGGCTTCGACCAGATCGCTCGGAACGGCGGTCGCCAGCGTATGTTCGCGGCGCATCAGATCCAGGTTCCGCGACTGCCAGCCGGAAAGTGCCGACCGGTTGGCTTCCGTGCTGTCCAGCAGGTCCGAGGTCATCGGGTCCAGCAGGATCTCCCGCGCGATCAGCGACAGTTCGGCAATCTGGTCGGTCCGCCCGCCGACCGCGCCATCGGGCATCAGCGTGGAACTGTCCCAATGCAGGATCGCGAGCGCGTCCTGGATGCGGCTGCGGCGCTGGAAGCGCTGCTCCAGCGTGGTGTATGTGTCCGGTACGCTCATGCCTGATCCTGCTCCCGCGCGCGGCGCAGGCCCATGATCAGCCAGATCACCAGCAGCACGACCGCCAGCGAGAACCACGTGAACGCATATTCCAGGTGATTGTTGATCAGATGCAGTTCGGGCCGTCCGGCGCGCGGCCAGGTCACGCCGGATTCCTCGGCGACCACATACCAAGGCGGTGTCTGCAATCCCGCAGCCGCGCCCATCGCGACCGGGTCCGAGGCGGACCACAGGTTGCGCACCGGATCGTCGTCGGGCGTGAACAGGTTCCGCTCGTCGGGCAGGCGCAGCACACCCGTCACGGTGACGGACCCTTCGGTCAGGCTTGCGGGGCGCGTATCGGGAGATTTCAGCCCGTCGGGCACCCAGCCCCGCTCTACCATCACGGCCTGACCGTCATCGTGGATCAACGGTGTGAAGATCCGGTACCCGACCCTGCCGCGCTCCGCCTTGCCGAGGCGATGCGCTTCGTGCGCATGGTCAAAGGTTCCGGTGACCGTCACGCGACGGAACCGCCAGTCATCTGGTTCGTCAAGCTGTGCCGGCAGGGGGACGGCCGCGCCATCCATCCGCGCCGCGATCTGTTCGATCAGCCCGTTCTTCCAGTCGAGACGCTGGAGTTGCCAGATGCCCAGACCGCAAAGGATCGCGAAGGCGATCGCTGCGGAGACGGTGAGCGGGATCGAGGGTCTAAATCGCATGTCGGATCCTGTCCGGAAAGGGACGGGTCAATAGTCGACGTCCTGCGTTGCCCGGTTCCTGTATTGCAGCGCAATCAGAAGCGCCTTCGCCGGGCGCAGCAGCAACAGGGATCCGCCGACGACCAGCGGCACGAGATAGAGCGGATGGACCCAGAGCGCCGGCGCGTAGGTGAACTCGACATGCAGGGCGAGCGCCGCCGCGATGGCACCAATGATGAAGATGACGAAGATCGCGGGACCATCGCCCGAATCGACCTTCGCGTAGTCCAGGTCGCAGACGTCGCACTGCGAGGCGATCCCCAGAAAGCCGTCGAACAGACGGCCCTCACCGCACCGGGGACAGCGGCAGGTGAATCCGGCCCGGAAGGGAGAGACGAAGGAATCTTCCATCAGCCCCGGGCCGGTGCTCGCCACATCAGCCGTGGTGGATCACACCACCTGCGCCACCCCACCAGTAGATGCAGATGAACAGGAACAGCCAGACCACATCGACAAAGTGCCAGTACCAGGCAGCCGCCTCGAAGCCGAAATGGTGATCGGGCGAGAAGTGTCCCTTGGCGGCACGGATCAGGCAGACCAGCAGGAAGATGGTGCCGACGAAGACGTGGAAACCATGGAAGCCAGTCGCCATGAAGAAGGTCGAGGCGTAGATCCCGTCGGTGAAGCCGAACGGCGCGTAGATGTACTCATAGGCCTGCACACAGGAGAACAGGGCGCCAAGGATCACCGTGCAGATCAGGCCGTTGATCAGCCCCTTGCGGTCGCCTTCCTTCAGCGCATGGTGCGCCCATGTCACGGTCGTACCCGACAGCAGCAGGATTACCGTATTGACGAAGGGCAGATGCCAGGGGTCGAAGACCTCGATCCCCTCGGGCGGCCAGGTCCCGCCGATGGCCTCGTTCGGATAGAGCGCGGCACCGAAGAAGGCCCAGAACCATGCGACGAAGAACATCACTTCGGAGGCGATGAACAGGATCATGCCATAGCGGTGATGCAACTGCACGACCGGGGTGTGATAGCCCTTGTGCTCGGCCTCGTCGATGACGTCACGCCACCAGACCAGCATGGTGTAGAGGACACCGGCCAGGCCGACGAAGAAGACGATGCTCGGGATCAGCGCCGCGCCCTCTTCGGCGTGCATCCACGTCACCGCACCGATGGCCATGATGAATGCCGACAGGGCACCCACCGCCGGCCACGGGCTCGGATCTACCAGATGATAGTCGTGATTCTTTGCGTGAGCGTCAGCCATGCTCTCACTCCCTTGACGTCGCGCCGTCCGCTACGGCGCTGACCTTGACATTCCGCTCTCCACCCTCGGATTGCGCTTCGAAAAACGTGTACGAGAGCGTGATCGTCCGCACCTCGTCCGTATTGGTGTCTTTCTCGATCTCCGGATCGACAAAGAACTGCACCGGCATGTCGACCGACTGCCCGGGTTGCAGCGTCTGTTCCGTGAAACAGAAACATTCGATCTTGTTGAAATAGATTCCGGCCTTCTGCGGCGAGACATTGAAGGTCGCCGTGCCGGTCACGGGCCGGTCACTCAGATTGGTCGCCCGGTAGAACGCCATCGCCGTTTCGCCGGTACGCAGTTCGATACGCGACTGCAGCGGCTTGAACTGCCAGGGCATCTCGCGGTGCAGCGACGCATCGAAGGTCACCGCGACCGTCGTGTCGCCCAGAACGTCCGAGGCGCCGTCGGCCTGCTGGGTCGTGCCGCCGTAGCCGGTGACACGGCAGAACAGATCGTAGAGCGGCACGGCGGCGAAGCTCATCCCCGTCATCAGCACGACGATGGCAAGGCATGAGATCACGATGCGGCGATTGGCAGGCATGGCGTCAGTTCCCGATCGTGTTGTTGAGGACGGGAATATTGCCTTCGCTCATCTTCGCCACCGAGCCGGCGAAGACGATCACCACAAAGCTGATCAGCGCCACCGCGACCGCGATGTTGCGGCCCTTCCGGCGGCGCGCCTCCTCGGGCGTCAGCGGCGTCATCTGATCCATCAGACGAGCCCTCCCAGATGCTCGATCCCCAGCAGGGCGAACAGCAGGAACAGGTACAGAATAGAGAAGCCGAACAGGCGGCGGGCATTGCGGAACTCACCCTGGGTATCGCGATGGACCGCGAGAGCCAGCGCAACGAACAGGCCGCCCGACAGCGCCGCGCCAGCGAGGTAGAGTTCGGCGGCAAACCCGAGCGCGTAGGGCAGCAGGGTGACCGGCACCAGAATCAGGGAATAGACCAGTATCTGGCGCCGCGTCGCGGGTTCACCGGCCACCACCGGCAGCATCGGCACCCCGACACGCGCATAGTCCTCGTTGCGGAACAGCGCCAGCGCCCAGAAATGCGGCGGAGTCCAGACGAAGATGATCGCGAACAGCGTCCAGGCTTCCAGCGAGAGAAGACTGCCCGTGACGGCAGCCCAGCCGATCACCGGCGGGAAAGCCCCCGCCGCGCCGCCAATCACGATGTTCTGCGGCGTCAGACGCTTCAGCCACATCGTATAGACCACGGCGTAGAAGAAGATGGTGAACGCCAGCAGTCCGGCCGCCGCAAGGTTGACCAGAAGCCCCATGGTCAGCACCGAAGCGACCGACAGGAACAGGCCAAACGCCAGCGCGTCGCCGGCGGTGACGCGGCCGGACGGGACCGGACGGTTGATCGTGCGGCTCATGGCGGCGTCGATGTCCGCGTCGAACCACATGTTGATGGCACCGGAAGCGCCGGCACCGACCGCAATGCAGATCACGGCGATGATCGCGGTGGCCGGGTGAATGCTGCCCGGCGCGGCCAGCAGTCCGATCAGGCTGGTGAACACGACAAGCGACATCACCCGCGGTTTCAGCAATGCGAGATAGTCTCCCGCACGCGCGTCCTGCGTGCGGGGCACATCCCGTTCGGCTGAGAAAGTGATGTCGCTCATCTGTCTGTACCCGGCCCTGCTCAGCCCTGCTGCCGTTCGGTCACGGCAGGCAGGTCCTCGTACTGATGGAACGGCGGCGGTGACGGCAGCTTCCATTCCAGCGTGGTCGCACCTTCGCCCCACGGATTGTCGCCGACGACGCGCTTCTTCATGAAGGCCTCGATGACGCCGTAGAGGAACACCAGCACCGCGAACCCGGCGAGGTAGGCACCGTAGGAAGAGACCTCGTTCCAGCCCGCATAGACGTCCGGATAGTCCGGAATACGCCGCGGCATCCCCTGGAGGCCCAGGAAGTGCTGCGGGAAGAACAGCAGGTTCACACCGATGAAGGTGACCCAGAAGTGCAGCTTGCCGATGAATTCCGAGTACATGTAGCCCGTCATTTTCGGGAACCAGTAGTACCAGGCCGCGAAGATCGCGAACACGGCCCCCATGGACAGCACGTAATGGAAATGGGCCACGACGTAGTAGGTGTCGTGCATGTAGTTATCCAGGCCGGCATTGGCGAGCACCACACCCGTCACGCCACCCAGCGTGAACAGAAAGATGAAGCCGATGGCCCAGATCATCGGAGTCCGGAGACTGATGGAACCGCCCCACATGGTGGCGATCCACGAGAAGATCTTCACACCCGTCGGCACCGCGATGACCATGGTCGCCGCCGTGAAATAGGCGCGCGCATCCAGGCTGAGCCCCACCGTGTACATGTGGTGCGCCCAGACGATGAAACCGACCACGCCGATCGCGACCATGGCATAGGCCATGCCCAGATAACCGAACACCGGCTTCTTGGAGAAGGTCGAGACGACATGGCTGATGATGCCGAAGGCCGGCAGGATCAGGATGTAGACTTCCGGATGGCCGAAGAACCAGAACAGGTGCTGGAACAGGATCGGATCGCCGCCGCCGGCGGCATCGAAGAACGCGGTGCCGAAGTTGCGGTCCGTCAGCAGCATGGTGATGGCACCGGCCAGAACCGGCAGCGACAGCAGCAGCAGGAACGCCGTCACCAGCACCGACCATGCGAACAGCGGCATGCGGTGCATGGTCATGCCCGGCGCGCGCATGTTGAAGATGGTGGTGATGAAGTTGACCGCGCCCAGAATGGACGACGCACCGGCGATGTGCAGCGAGAGGATCGCGAAATCCATCGCCATGCCGGGGTGGCCCGTGTTCGCCGAGAGCGGCGGATAGATCACCCAGCCGGCACCCACGCCGTCGCCGCCCGCCGGTCCCGGCACCATGGTCGAGATCAGCAGCAGCAGCAGGGCCGGCGGCAGCAGCCAGAACGAGATGTTGTTCATGCGCGGGAACGCCATGTCCGGCGCACCGATCATCAGCGGCACGAACCAGTTGCCGAACCCGCCGATCAGCGCGGGCATGACCATGAAGAAGATCATGATCAGACCGTGACCCGTGATCAGCACGTTGAACAGGTGGTGGTCGCCGCCCAGGATGCCGTTGCCCGGATCCTGAAGCTCCATGCGCATCAGCATCGACATGGCGCCGCCGATGATCCCCGCGATGATCGCGAAGATCAGGTACATCGTGCCGATGTCCTTGTGGTTCGTCGAATAGACGTACCGCTTCCAGCCCTTCGGGTTGCCGTGCGAATCGACTGACTTACCGAGATAGCTCATTCCGCTGCCTCCTGCTGCTCTGATTAACGGCGCGAGGCGTTGGCGACTTTGACGTCGCTTTCCGCCGCACCGAATTCCACCTTGGCCGTCTCGACCCAGGCAGCGAATTCATCCTTGCTCACGACCTTCACCATGATGGGCATGAAGCCGTGATTGCGCCCGCACAGTTCCGAGCACTGGCCGTAGTACATGCCGGTTTTCTCGAAATAGATGGGCAGTTCGTTCAGGTGACCGGGCCAGCCGTCGACCTTGCCGCCGGTGGCGGGCAGCGCCCAGCTGTGCCCCACGTCCGCAGCCGTGACGATCACGCGGATCTTGGTCTGAACCGGCAGAACCACCGCATTGTCCGTCGCCAGCAACCGCGGTTCGCCTTCGGCAAGTTCACTCTCTTCCTTCATGATTGCCTCGAAGGAAAAACCGCCGTGATCGGGATACTCATAGCCCCAGTACCACTGATAGCCCGTGGCCTTCAGGGTCATCTCGGCGTCATCGACCTCGTGCGTGTTGATCAGCAGCTTGAACGACGGAATGGCGATCACCAGCAGGATCAGGATCGGGACCACCGTCCAGACGACCTCGATAAAGGTGTTGTGGCTGGTCTTCGATGGCGTGGGGTTCCGCTTTTCGCTGAAGCGCACCATCACCCAGATGAGCAGGCCCAGCACGAACAGGGTGATGGCCGTGATGATCACCAGCAGGATATCGTGAAAGTCGATCATCTCCTGCATCAGGGGAGAGGCAGAATCCTGCATGCCCAGGCCCCAGGGTGCCCCTTGTCCAAGCTCGGCGAACGCCGGAGCAGATATCGTCATGAACGCCGCAATAGCGAGAATCAGCCGCATGATTTTCGTTCCGATCTCAAGTCAGATAGTTTCAGTGCGTGCCGAGATTCACAGCCCGCGCATGTTCTTATAACTGTGCCGGAACCTACCGGCCAACGCCAGCGGGCCACAGGGGCGATAATGTCGCAACGCCCGCATTCAAGTGCGGCATTCGCGATCACGTTTCATCGCGGTCCATGGCAGTTTGTCCTTCTGTATGCGATGCGGCATCCGGTCGGTTGCGCAACTCCCGCGCCCACTTCCGGCTCTTGGACTGCATCAGTTCAGGCGGGATGCCCAGTTGAACCATGGCCGCCGCGCCGTTCGCGGTCTCCCTGTAGGTGCGGATCAGGCCGTCATCGTCGAATTCGAAGATCGACGTGCCTTCCAGTAGCACGTGATTGCCCGCATAGGCCGGCATGGTCGATTCGAAGCTGAAATAGTAGCGGGCATAGCCGATCCTGCCGTCGCAGACGGGGTCGATCATCTGCCATCTGAAATCTTTTGCATCGCCCCAGAAGTGGCTGTTCAGCATGCGGCCGATGGACTCGCGCCCCGTGAACGCGCCGTAGATATAGTCGTGATAGGTGCCATCCTCGGCGAACAGGGCCCCCAGCCCCTCCCCGTCGTTTGCTTCCACCGCGTCCGTGAACCGCTTCAGCACGGCATCGAAATCGAGCATCTCTTGCCTCCCAACGTCTCCCGGCGGAGAGTATGCCCGAACCGGGGTCACGATGGCGAGACGGTTGGCGGACACTGAAACGAAACGGGTCTGCCCCGCGCGCCGAAGGCTTCAGGATGAGAACAGGTTTGAATCCGTTTGTGCGAACGGATGCGAACAAACGAGCATTTTCAAGCGGGCATCACCGAATCGCACGCGGGTGATTCGGTGATGCCCGCAGAAGGTCCGGGGAGGGACTGACCATGATATTTCGCGATCCGATCCAGATGACCGAGGAAGTCGGCATGCTGCGCGACACCGTCCGGCGGTTCGTCGCCGATGAAGTGAAGCCGCAGGGCGATGCCTGGGAGGATGCCGGCCGGTCACCGAAGTCGGTGCTGAAGAAGCTGGGCGATCTGGGGATGCTCGGCATTCGCTACGACGAGAAATACGGCGGTTCGGACATGGACACGCTGGCGACCGTCGCATTGCACGAGGAACTGGGCCGCTCCACCTTCGGCGGCTTCCACGCGATGGTTTCGGTGCACACCGACATGGCCTCGCCCCATCTCGACCGCTACGGCACGGATGAACAGAAGGATCGCTACATGCCCGACATCGTCGCGGGCAACATCCTGACTGCCGTCGCGGTTTCGGAACCCGGTGCCGGGTCGGATGTCGCCGGCATACAGACGAAGGCGGTGCGCGACGGCAACGGCTGGCGGCTGAACGGGCGGAAGATCTTCATCACCAACGGGGCGACCGCCGACGTGCTGTTCGTCGGTGCCAAGACCGACACGTCGGTCAAGGGCAGCCGCGGCATCTCCATCTTCATCGTCGAGCGCGACACACCGGGTTTCGAGGTGGCGCGCACGCTGGACAAGACCGGCTGGCGATCATCCGATACGGCCGAACTGGTGTTCGAGGATGCGAAGCTGCCGGGCGACGCCCTGCTGGGCACCGAGAACCGGGGCTTCTACGCCATCATGGACAATTTCCAGAACGAACGACTGACCCTGGGCGCGGCGTCGGTCGGCATGGCCATGGAAGGCATCGAGCAGACCCTGGACTGGGTGAAACAGCGCACCGCCTTCGGCGCACCGCTGTGGGAGAAGGGTGCGATCCGCCAGCGCCTGGCCAGGGCCGCGTCGGAGGTGGAGGCCGCACGGCAACTGGTCTGGCACGCGGCCTGGCTGGATGCGAAGGGCGAGGACTGCGTCCGCGAGGTGTCAATGGTGAAGGCGCTGACGGGCGAGATGGTCAACAGGGTGCTGTATGAATGCACCCAGTTCTTCGGCGGCATGGGCTTCATGCGCGAGAACCCGGTGGAGCGCATGTATCGCGACGCCCGCGTGATGTCGATCGGCGGCGGCGCGTCGGAGGTCATGCTGGAAGAGGTCGCCAAGCGGCTGTAGTCTCCTGCCCGTTCAGGGGAGGACAGGCACATGGAATTCGGATTCAACGAGGAACAGCAGGCGTTCCGCGACACGGCACGGCGGTTTGCCGCCGAGAAGCTGTTGCCGCGCTATCAGGACCGTGAGCGCGAAGGCCGGTTCGAGGACGGGCTGCTGACCGACATGGGCGCCCTCGGATTGCTGGGTGCCGACCTGCCGTCGGACTATGGCGGATCCGATATCGACAGCGTCACCGCCGGCATGCTGATCGAGCAGATCGGCTGGGGCGACCTGAGCGTGTCCTATGTGCCGCTGCTGACGTCGCTGCTCGGCTATATCGTCTCGCAGCATGCGACGCCGGATCTGAAGAATGCCTGTCTGCCGAAGATCATCTCGGGCGAGGAGATCATCGCCCTGGGCCTGACCGAGCCGCGCGGCGGATCGGACGCGGCGAACCTGACCTGCAAGGCCGAGCGCACTAATTCGGGCTATGTGCTGAACGGCGAGAAGACCTCGATCTCCTGCGCGGCACAGGCTGACTGGATCATCGCCATGGCGCGCACCAGCGGCGAGGCGGACGGCGCGCGTGGCGTGACCGGCTTTCTGGTGCCGATGAACGCGGATGGCGTCAGCACATCGACCTTCGACGACGCCGGCGGCGTTGCCGTGGGACGCGGCTCCGTCTTTTTCGACAATGTGAAGGTCGGAGACGACCAGCGCCTTGGTGCCGAAGGCGCGGGCTTCAAGGAAGTGATGGCCGGTTTCGACTATTCCCGCGCCCTGATCGGACTGCAGGTGATCGGCTGCGCCAAGGCCTCGGTCGAGGAAACCTGGGAATGGGTGCAGCAGCGCGAGGCCTTCGGACACCCCATCGCGAAATATCAGGGCGTGACCGAACCGCTGGCCGTGGCCGAGACCAAGCTGCGGGCGGCGGAACTGCTCTGCTACCAGACGCTCTGGCTGCGCGATCAGGGCATGAAGCACACGGCGGAAGCCGCCATGTGCAAGTGGTTCGCGCCGCAGACCGCCTTCGAGAGCGTGCATCAGTGCCTGCTGCTGCACGGCCATTCCGGCTACGACAAGAGCCTGCCGCACCAGCAGCGCCTGCGCGACATCATGGGTCTGCAGATCGGCGATGGCACGGCGCAGATCCAGAAGATGATCATCGCCCGTGAGAAGATCGGCAAGGTGGCCGTGCCCTACGCCTGACGCCGGCGGCGGCCCGTTGCGAGCGCTCGCCCCCTTGTGGAGCGCGCATCTGCCTGGCCCTGCATCGGGTCATCCACGCTTGCGCCACTGGTGCCGGATCTGGATTCGGGCACGTTCCGGGGGCCGATCGGCATGTACGCCACGTCGGATGCGATCGGTGGTCAGGTGTCCCCGAACCGGCAATGGAACTCATGCGGTCATCCCCGCCTTGCGCGGGGATCCGGCTGGTGCATCAAAAGACGAATGCCCCCGGTCCGCAGCTATCTGTCGGCAGCTACATGTTGATCGTGCGTTTGTGCACGGCCAGCGCCGCTTCCTTGACCGCCTCGTTCAGGGTCGGGTGCGCGTGGCACATGTGGCTGATCTCGGTCGCGGTCGCGCCCAGTTCCATCGCGGCCAGCGCCTCGTGGATCAGGTTGCCCGCATCGGGTCCGATGATGTGGACGCCCAGCACGCGGTCGGTTTCCTTGTCGGCCAGGATCTTGACCATGCCGTCCTTCTCACCGATGGAGCGGGCACGGCTGTTGGCTGAAAACGGGAACTTGCCCGAATTATAGGCGGTGCCGGCTTCCTTCAGCTGCTCCTCGGTCTTGCCGATCGAGGCGATCTCGGGCCAGGTGTAGACCACGCCCGGCACGTGATCATAGTTGATGTGACCCGGCTCGCCGGCCAGATAGTCGGCGACGACGACGCCCTCGTGTTCGGCCTTGTGGGCCAGCATCGGTCCGGGGATCACGTCGCCGATGGCGAAGATGTTCGGCGCGGAGGTCTGGAAGTGTTCGTTGACCTCGATGAATCCGCGTTCAGTCTCGATGCCGACATTCTCCAGCCCCAGCCCGTCCGTGTAGGGCCGGCGGCCGACGGACACCAGCACGACCTCGGCGGTCAGCGTTTCCTCGTCACCGCCCTTGGCAGGCTCGACGGTCAGCTTGACCTGGGTCTTCTGCTTCTCCGCGCCGGTGACCTTGGTGCCCATCCTGAAGCTGATGCCCTGCTTGTCGAAGATCACCTTGCTGCGTTTGGAAACCTCGCCGTCCATGCCGGGCATGATGCGATCCAGGAATTCGACGACGGTCACCTCGGCACCCAGACGCCGCCAGACCGAGCCAAGCTCCAGCCCGATATAGCCGCCGCCAATGACGATCAGGCTTTTCGGCACCTTCTTCAGATCCAGCGCGCCGGTGGACGAGATGATCTGTTTCTCGTCGATCTCGACATTGGGGATGTTGGCCACATCCGAGCCAGTCGCGATCAGGATGGTGTCGGTCTTCAGTGTCTGCTTCTTCTTGCGGCCGCCCGGTGCAACCTCGACAGTTTCGCCGTCGACGATCTTGCCCGTGCCGGTGATGTATTCGACCTTGTTCTTCTTGAAGAGCCCCTCGATGCCGTCGGTCAGGGTGGTGACGACCTCGTCCTTGCGGCCCAGCATGGTCTTCAGGTCCAGCTTCGGCGTCGCCTTGATGCCGTGGTCGGCGAAATGCGTCCCGGCCTCTTCATAGAGGTGCGAACTCTGCAGCAGGGCCTTCGACGGAATGCATCCGACGTTAAGGCACGTACCGCCCAGCCGCCCGCGCTTCTCGACACAGGCGACCTTCAGACCGTTCTGTGCGGCGCGGATGGCGGCAACATAGCCGCCCGGCCCGCCGCCGATGATGACAAGGTCGTAGCGATTTTCATCAGACATGGTCGCTTCCCATTTCCAGTTCAGATGCCTGCTGGTCGCACCTGACACTCCTTGTTGTCATCCCGGCCTTGTGCCGGGATCCGGTTATGGCGTTTACGGGAGCACTGCGGCTACCAGACCCCGGCGCAAGGCCGGGGCGACACCACGAGAGGCGTCAACGCACTGCGAACTCATCTCAAAGGTCGAGGATCAGGCGGCGCGGGTCTTCCAGCGCTTCCTTGACCTTCACCAAGAACAGCACGGCCTCCCGGCCATCGATGATGCGATGGTCGTACGACAGCGCCAGATACATCATCGGCCGCAGCTTGATCTCGCCGTTCACTTCCATCGGACGCTTCTGGATCTTGTGCATGCCCAGGATGCCGGACTGCGGCGGGTTCAGAATCGGCGTCGACATCAGCGAACCGTAGACACCGCCGTTCGAGATCGTGAAGGTCCCGCCCTGCAGGTCATCCAGTCCCAGCTTCCCGTCCCGGGCGCGCGTGCCCAGATCGTTGATCGTGCTTTCGATCCCGGCGATGGACTTCTGGTCCGCATCGCGCACCACCGGCACCACCAGCCCGTTGGGTGTGCCGACGGCGACACCGATATGGTAGTAGTTCTTGTAGATGATGTCGGTTCCGTCGATCTCGGCATTGACCGCAGGCAGTTCCTGCAGGCCGGCGATGCAGGCCTTCACGAAGAAGCCCATGAAGCCCAGACGCGCACCGTGCTTCTTCTCGAACGCTTCCTTGTAGGTCGAACGCAACGCCATGACCTCGGTCATGTCCACCTCGTTGAAGGTGGTCAGCATGGCGGCGGTGTTCTGCGCTTCCTTGAGCCGCCTGGCAATGGTCTGGCGCAGGCGCGACATGCGCACGCGCTCCTCGCGATCCTCCTCGGGGCGCGGGCCGTCGGAACCCGGCACATCGACCGGGGCCGACGAAGCGGTGCCCTGGCGTTCGGCCTTCTTCGCGCGTCCCTCGGCGATGGCGGCGGCGACATCGGCGCGGGTGATACGGCCATCCTTGCCGGTGCCGGCAATGCCGGAAAGGCTGACGCCCTTGTCATCGGCCAGCGCCTTCGCGGAATCCATGACCGGCGCGTCCGGCTGCGGCTGCGCCTTCGGCTTCTCGTCGGCCTTGGGTTTCGAGGCATCCTTCTTCTCCGCGTCGGGCTTCTTCTCTTCCTTCGCGGGCGCGTCTTCGGACTTCTTCGGCGCAGTTTCGGATTTCTTGCCTTCCGCCCCTTCCTCGATCGTGCAGAGCAGCGCGCCGACCTCGACGGTGGCACCTTCCTCGGCGATGATCTCGGCCAGCGCGCCGGCTGCGGTCGCATTGACCTCCAGCGTCACCTTGTCGGTTTCCAGTTCGCAAAGCGGATCATCGATGGCCACGGCATCGCCCGCCGCCTTGAACCATTGCCCGACGGTCGCTTCGGAGATGGATTCGCCCATGGTGGGCACCTTGATTTCGACAGCCATGTCTCGCCCTTTTTCTAGGGGGTAATTCGGATTCGTGCGCTCAGAATTCCTGCCTGGTCAGCACTGCGGCATCGCCGGTCAGCGCCTTGCAGCACAGGATGTCCTGCTCTTTCTTGTGGATGCTGTTCAGACCGGTGGCGGGCGACGCACTCGGCGGACGTCCGGCGTACAGCGGCCGTTTCACCTTCTTCATCTCGGCCATCCGGAAACAGGCCTCAAGCCAGTTCTGGACGAACAGCCAGGCCCCCATGTTCTTGGGTTCTTCCTGACACCAGATCACCTTGTCGACATGCGCGTAGGGCTTCAGTTCCTCGACCAGCGCTTCGGTGGGGTAGGGATACAGCTGCTCGATGCGCAGGATGTGCACATCGTCGGCACCCAGTTCCTCGCGCTTGTCATACAGGTCGTAGAAGACCTTGCCGGAACAGAGGATCAGGCGTTTGGCCTTCTTCTTGTCGCTCGGCAGGGTGTTTTCATAGAGCACGCGATGGAAGGACGACCCGGTCGCCATGTCGTCCAGCGTCGAGACGCAGCCCTTGTGCCGCAACAGCGACTTTGGCGTCATCAGGATCAGCGGCTTGCGGAACTCACGGTGAATCTGACGCCGCAGAATGTGGAAGTAGTTTGCCGGCGTCGAACAGTTGGCGACCTGCATGTTGTCTTCGGCGCAAAGCTGCAGATAACGCTCCAGCCGGGCCGAACTGTGTTCCGGCCCCTGCCCCTCGAACCCGTGCGGCAGCAGCATGACGAGCCCGCTCATCCTGAGCCACTTGGCCTCACCGTTGGACAGGAACTGGTCGATGATGACCTGCGCGCCATTGGCAAAATCGCCGAACTGCGCCTCCCAGAGCACCAGCGCGTTCGGTTCGGCCAGGCTGAAGCCGTATTCGAAGCCCAGAACCGCCGCTTCCGACAGCATCGAATCGATGACTTCGTAGGGGGCCTGGTCGTCCGAGACATTGGCCAGCGGGATGTAGCGTTCTTCGGAATTCTGATCGACCAGCACCGAATGCCGCTGGCTGAAGGTGCCGCGGCCGGAGTCCTGGCCGGAGAGCCGCACGGGAACCTTTTCCATGACCAGCGCGCCGAAAGCCAGCGCCTCGGCGGTTGCCCAGTCGATGCCCTCACCGGTCTCGAACATCTTTTGCTTCGCCGCCATCTGACGCTTGATGGTGCGATGTGCATTGAAGTCGTCGGGAATATGGGTCAGCCGGGCGCCGATCTCCTTAAGCTTCTCCATCGGGACAGCCGTTTCGCCCCGACGGTCGCCCAGCGGCGCCACGCCCAGACCGGACCAGCGGCCTTCCAGCCAGTCGGCCTTGTTGGGCCTGTAGGAATTGCCCGCCTCGAACTCCTCTTCCAGAAATTCGCGGAAGCCGGACACCATCTCGTCGGGCTCGTCTTCCTTCAGCACGCCTTCCTCGACCAGCGCACGCGCGTAGATCTGCCGTGTGGTCGGATGCGAGGCGATCTTGCGGTACATCTGCGGCTGGGTGAACGACGGCTCGTCACCTTCGTTGTGGCCATGGCGGCGATAGCAGAACATGTCCAGCACCACATCGACGCCGAACTCCTGGCGGAACTCGGTCGCGATCTTGGCGGCGTGCACGACGGCCTCGGGATCGTCGCCGTTCACGTGCAGGATCGGTGCGGCGACCATCTTGCCGACATCCGACGGATAGGGTGAGGAACGCGAATATTTCGGACTGGTCGTGAAACCAATCTGATTGTTGACGATGATGTGGATCGTGCCGCCCACCGCATAGCCCTTCAGTCCGGAAAGGCCGAAGCATTCCGCGACCATGCCCTGCCCCGCGAAGGCGGCGTCGCCGTGCAGCAGCAGGGGCAGAACCTTGTGCGAGCTGTCCGGACCGAGCTGGCGGATCTTCGCACGTGCCTTGCCCAGAACCACCGGATCGACCGCCTCCAGGTGCGACGGGTTCGCGGTCAGCGACAGGTGAACCTTGTTGCCGTCGAATTCCCGGTCCAGCGAGGTGCCGAGGTGATATTTCACATCGCCCGACCCCTGAACGTCGTCGGGCTTGGCGGCATTGCCCTGAAACTCCGAGAAGATCGCGCGGAAGGGCTTGCCCATCACGTTGGTCAGCACGTTCAGGCGGCCGCGATGCGGCATGCCCAGGATGATTTCCTGCACGCCCAGCTGGCCGCCGCGCTTGATGATCGCCTCCATGGCCGGCATCAGGGCCTCGCCACCGTCCAGCCCGAACCGCTTGGTGCCGGTGTACTTGACGTTCAGGAAGCTTTCGATGCCCTCGGCTTCGGTGATCTTGTTCAGGATCGCCTTCTTGCCCATCAGGGTGAAGGTCACATCCTTGTCGGGGCCTTCCATGCGGTGCTGGATCCAGGACTTCTGTTCCGGAGACTGGATGTGCATGTACTCGACGGCCAGCGTGCCGCAATAGACCTTCTGCACCACCTCGATGATCTCGTTCATGGTGGCCATTTCCATGCCCAGCACATTGTCGAGAAAGATCGGGCGGTCCATGTCAGCTTCGTCGAAGCCGTAGGTCTTCGGATCGAGTTCCGGATGCGGCTGCGGCTTGTCCAGTCCAAGCGGATCCAGATTGGCCTTCAGATGTCCGCGCACGCGATAGGCGCGGATCATCATCAGGGCACGCAGGCTGTCGAGCGTCGCGGCCCGGGCTTCATCGGAATCCGCCGAGCCGCCCTTCTCGATCGCCTGGGCACCGGCCTTGATCGCCGGTCCCAGGATCTCGTAGGGATCATCCGCCGTCAGCGCGCCGTTCCTTGCGCCCCAGCTTGCACCGCCGGTCGCCCGTTCGATGGTTTCGAGGTCGTCGCCGAGGCTGCCGAAGAATTCCGACCAGCTTGGATCCACGGAAGACGGATCGGCGAGATATTTCTCGTACAGCCCTTCGATGAAGACCGAATTGGTGCCGTTCAGAAAAGCGGCCGCTAGATCCTGTGAGCCCATCTGTATCTCGGCGCGGGGCTTTCCCCCGCGTCCCTTCTGTCTGTTGTCTCAGGGGCGGGTAGCACGCTCAGACTTTACAGCCCCTTAACCCTTCAGCTTCTCCACCAGCGTCGTCCCGAGCGCCGAAGGCGACGGCGAGACCGAAATCCCGGCAGATCGCATGGCGTCCATCTTGTCTTCGGCACCGCCCTTGCCGCCGGCGATGATCGCCCCGGCATGGCCCATGCGACGGCCCGGAGGCGCGGTCACACCGGCGATGAAGCCGACGACCGGCTTCTTCACCTTCGACTTCTTCAGGAACTCGGCTGCCTCTTCTTCCGCGGTGCCGCCGATCTCGCCGATCATGATGATGCTTTCGGTCTCGTCGTCGCCGAGGAACAGGTCCAGGCAGTCGATGAAATTGGTGCCGTTCACCGGATCGCCGCCGATGCCGATGCATGTGGTCTGACCCAGCCCGGCAGCGGTGGTCTGTGCCACCGCCTCATAGGTCAGCGTACCCGACCGCGAGACAATGCCGACGGTGCCCCGACGATGGATGTGGCCCGGCATGATGCCGATCTTGCATTCGTCCGGCGTGATGACGCCGGGGCAGTTCGGGCCGATCAGACGGCTTTTCGACCGCTGCAGCGCCGCTTTGACCTTGACCATGTCCAGCACCGGAATGCCTTCGGTGATGCAGGTGATCAGCTCGATCTCGGCATCGATGGCTTCCAGGATCGCGTCCGCCGCAAACGGCGGCGGGACATAGATCACGGATGCATTCGCGCCGGTGCGTTCCTTCGCATCGGCCACCGTGTTGAAGACCGGCAGGCCCAGATGTTCCGTGCCGCCCTTGCCGGGGCTGGTGCCGCCGACCATCTTGGTGCCGTAGGCGATCGCCTGTTCCGAATGGAAGGTGCCCTGATTGCCGGTAAAGCCCTGGCAGATGACCTTCGTGTCCTTGTTGACCAGAACTGCCATTTATGCGGCCTCCTTCACGGCCTTGACGACCTTTTCCGCTGCATCGCCGAGATTGTCGGCGGCGACGATGGTCAGCCCCGACTCGGCCATGATTTTCTTGCCCTGCTCGACATTGGTGCCTTCCAGACGAACCACAAGGGGCTTGTCCAGTTCGACCTCGCGCGCAGCGGCAACCACACCCTCGGCGATCACGTCACAGCGCATGATGCCGCCGAAGATATTCACCAGAATGCCCTTCACGTTGGGATCGGACAGGATGATCTTGAAGGCCTCGGTGACCTTCTCCTTCGTCGCGCCGCCGCCCACGTCCAGGAAGTTGGCCGGTTCGGAGCCATACAGCTTGATGATGTCCATGGTGGCCATCGCCAGGCCCGCGCCGTTCACCATGCAGCCGATCTCGCCGTCCAGCTTCACATAGTTCAGATCGTATTCCGAGGCTTTCACCTCCATCGGATCCTCTTCGGTCACGTCGCGCAGTTCGGCCACGTTCTTGTGGCGGAACAGGGCGTTGTCGTCGAAGTTCATCTTCGCATCCAGCGCGATGACCTCGCCCCCGCCGGTCACGACCAGCGGGTTGATCTCCACCAGGCTGGCGTCCAGATCGACGAAAGCCTGATACAGCGCCATGATGAATTTCGTGGCCGATTTCACCTGATCGCCTTCCAGGCCCAGGAAGAACGCGATCTTGCGCGCGTGAAAGCCGGAGATGCCGGCCACCGGATCGACCCGCACGTGGATCAGCTTCTCCGGGCTGTTCTCGGCCACTTCCTCGATGTCCATGCCGCCCTCGGCGGAGGCCATGAAGGTGATCGAACTGGTGCCCCGATCCAGCAGCACCGACAGGTACAGTTCCCGGGCGATGTCGCAGCCATCCTCGATATAGAGGCGCTGAACTTCCTTGCCCGCCTCGCCGGTCTGCTTGGTGACCAGGGTCTGGCCCAGCATTTCCTCGGCGTTCTTGCGGACCTCGTCGACCGACTTGGAGACGCGCACGCCGCCCTTGCCGTCGGGGTCCGACTTGAAGTGGCCGGCACCGCGACCGCCCGCGTGAATCTGGGATTTGACGACCCAGACCGGGCCGCCCAGTTCTTCCGCGGCCTCGACCGCTTCGTCCACCGTCAGGGCCGGATGGCCCTTCGGGGTTGCGACGCCATACTGCCGAAGCAGGGCCTTCGCCTGATATTCATGAATGTTCATTGTGTGATGCGGTTCCGAATCTGGTTCCGAGACAAAGAAATCCGGTCGCGACGCTTCTTTGCCGCAACCGGATCGTTAACCTAAAGCCGTCGTCGGTCAGGTGCAATGCGTCAGTCTGCGTCACACCCGGATCGACACGCCTCACGTGGTCACGCCAGGCTGGGATCGATTCCCTTGCAGGCATCGACCAGACCGCGCACGGCGTCGACGGACTTGTCGAAACCGGCCTTTTCCTCGTCGTTGAGGTTGATTTCGACCACGCGTTCGACACCGTCGGCCCCGATCACCACCGGCACGCCGACGTACAGATCATCGACACCGAACTGGCCGTCCAGATAGGCGGCGCAGGGCAGCACGCGCTTCTGGTCGCCCAGATAGGCCTCGGCCATCTGGATCGCGGCGGTCGCCGGGGCGTAGAAGGCCGAGCCGGTCTTCAGCAGGCCGACGATCTCGGCACCACCGTCGCGGGTGCGCTGCACGATCTGGTCCAGCTTGTCCTGGCTGATCCAGCCCATCTCGACCAGGTCGGGCATCGGGATGCCGGCCACCGTGGTGTAGCGGGTCGACGGCACCATGGTGTCGCCATGACCGCCCAGCACGAACGCCGTGACATCCTCCACCGAGACGTCCATGGCTTCGGCCAGGAAGAAGCGGAAACGGGCCGAATCCAGCACGCCGGCCATGCCGACGACCTTGTTCTTCGGCAGGCCGCAGGCCTTCTGCAGCACCCAGACCATCGCATCCAGCGGATTGGTGATGCAGATGACGAAGGCGTCGGGGGCGTATTTCTTGATGCCCTCGCCGACCTGGCCCATCACCTTGATGTTGATGCCCAGGAGGTCGTCGCGGCTCATGCCCGGCTTGCGCGCGACACCGGCGGTCACGATGATCACGTCCGCACCCGCAATGTCGGCATAATCCTGCGTGCCCGACATCCCGGCGTTGAAGCCTTCGACCGGCGCGCTTTCGGCCAGATCCAGCGCCTTGCCCTGCGGCAGTCCCTCGACGATGTCGAAGACGACAACGTCGCCCAGTTCCTTCATCGCGGCCAGATGCGCCAGCGTGCCGCCGATGTTGCCGCCGCCAATGAGAGCGATTTTCTTACGGGCCATGTCTTTCCCCTTCCGGTCGAAGATTGAATGTCGTTCCGCCGCTTTCTATGACGCCGCACGCCGCTTGTCACCCGTTACCGGAGCCGCAGGACGTTGTACCGGCGTCAATTCGAATTCTGTCTCAACTGCTCGATATTCAACTCCTCCCCGACGTTCGAATTGAAGATGATGATCAACGCCAGCCCGATCAGCAGCCCGGCCCATATGCCCATGTTGATGCGGGTGGACCATTTCGCCTTCTCGGCCTCGAACCAGGTGCGGGGGCGAATGCCTTTCGCGCGAAAAACGACCTGCGCCGACAGGTTCACACAGACCACATTGACGGCCAGCAGCAGCAGCGCCTCCGCGGCCAGGGCGAACTGCTGCCAGCCCAGCAGGATCCCCACCGTCGCCGCGGGCGGCAGCAGCGCCACCGCCACCATGACGCCCACCAGCGTCGCCGACAGTCCCGTCGTCAGCGACAGGGCGGCGGCGGACCCGGAGGCGAGCGCAACCGCGATGGAGCTGAGGTTGACCGACGTGCGCGACAGCAACTCCTCGGAGTCCAGGTTGATCTCGAACAGCAGCCCGATGCCGATGCTGAAGGCCAGGGTCAGCGCGACACCGACCGCGTTGGTCATCATCGCCTTGCGGATCATCTCGAAATCGCCGACTGCCGAACCGAAGGCCAGCGCCAGATTCGGACCCAGAAGCGGTGCGATCACCATGGCACCGATCACGACGGCCACATTGTCTTCCATCAGGCCGATGGTGGCGACCACCGCCGAGAGCGCTACCAGCAGGCCGAAATTCTTGTCGAGTTCGGCACCTCTCGCAATCTGGTTGCCCAGTTCTTCCCGGCTCAGGCCGCCGGTGATGCGCTTCTTCTTGGCTTTCTCGGTGTCGTGCTTGTCCTCGTCCAGCATCGGCAGGGTCGCCTCGACCGGCAGGATGATGATCCGCCAGTTCGCCGTGGTCGACAGCGTCATCTGCAGCGCGTCCAGCAGCTTCTGGCGATCCAGCGTGCCACAGGCGATCCGGACGACACGCCGCCCGTCGTCGGTCAGCGCCCCGACGATGACGTCGTCGGCACCGCTGGCCTGACTGAGACTGCGAATGCGCTCGGTCTGGCGATCTTCGGCGATGACTTCAATGATGCGTGCGGTCAATTCGGTTACTCCGGACGGATAACGCGTGCCGTCTGCCGCGTTGCAGCATTGGACGTCGCCGCCCAAATCTGGCATAGGCGGCGCGTCTGTCCAAACGGTATGCCATGACAAATTATGCCGTCGTGATCCCAGCCATGAACGAAGCCGGCAATATCGGCGCACTGGTGCGGGAAATTCACGACCTGCTCGAAACGGATCCGCCAGCCGAGATCATCGTCATCGACGATGGCTCCGATGACGCCACGCCCGCAGAACTGCAGGCCACCATGGCCGACGTGCCAATGCTGCGCGTGCTGCGCCACGATGTGCGGTCGGGCCAGAGCGCGGCGGTGCGGTCCGGTGTCCGAGCCGCACGGTCGGAAATCATCGTGACCATGGATGGCGACGGTCAGAACCCACCCGCCGACATTCCGGACCTGCTGGCGGCGCTGGCGAAGAGTCCGGATGCCGAGCCCGCCCTGGTCAACGGCTGGCGCAAGGGCCGAAAAGCGACGGGCAGCCGCAAGTTCGCCAGCCGGTTCGCCAACGCGGTCCGGCAATGGGCCCTGAAGGACGACTGCCCCGATTCGGGTTGCGGTCTGAAGGCCTTCTGGCGGGAAAACTATCTGCAACTGCCGTTCTTCGCGACCATGCATCGGTTCATGCCCGCCACGTTCGGGCTCTATGGACGGACGACGCAGATGGTGGAGATCGGCGACCGCGACCGCTCGACCGGCAGTTCGAAATACACCAACTGGAAGCGCGGTCTGGACGGGGCGTTCGATCTGCTCGGTTTCATATGGCTGCGCAAGCGCACACGGAACCCGAAGGCCACCGAGGTCACGCGATGATCGAGACCGTGACCGAATGGTGGGGCCGCATGACCGGGATCGAAGCCTGGCTTCTGATCTTCGGTCTGATCGCGCAGTCCATGTTCTTCATGCGGTTTCTGGTGCAGTGGATCGTCTCGGAAAAGGCCAAGCGATCGGTCGTGCCGGAGATGTTCTGGTACTTCTCGATCTGCGGCGGCGTCCTGATGTTCATCTATGGTGTACTACGGGAAGATCCTGTGCTGATGCTTGGGCAGTCGACCGGCATCTTCATCTACGCACGCAACCTCTATTTCATCTGGCGCGAGAAACGCCGGTTCCCGGGCGCGGACTGAGGCACCGAAAGGTTTGTCATCCCCGATCACGCCGCCGGCGGGACTCGGGGATCGGTTGGTGAGTAAGCTGTACGTATGAAGTATTACTACGTCTATCTCCTCACCAACGCGAAATACGGTGCGTTCTACGTCGGAATGACGTCCGATCTCGTCCGAAGGTGTCAGCAGCATTGCGCCGGCATTCCAAACTCCTTCACAAACCGCTACAGCATCAAACATCTCGTCTGGTACGAAACACATGCTGAATTTGACAACGCTGTACGTCGTGAGAAAAGGATCAAACGGTGGACACGCGCACAGAAATTCGACGCCATCGAGGCGCTCAACCCGGAATGGCGCAACCTCGCCAAATCCCATGGCGGTACTGCGTTGACAGAGTGTCCTCACGTACCCGATCCCCGTGTTTGCTGCGCAAAACGGGGATGACCACGTCTTGGCGGTTTTTCGTATGACCCCGGCATCCCTCATAGACCGGATCGGAGAATGGCCTGCAACATGGCGGTACGGTCTTCTGACCCTGATCGCGCTGGCCTTTTTCCTGCCGGGATTCGCAACCTTGCCGCCGATCGATCGGGACGAGAGCCGGTTTGCGCAGGCGTCGAAACAGATGATCGAAACCGGCGACTTCATCGACATCCGCTTTCAGGACGACCCCCGTCACAAGAAACCCGCCGGCATCTACTGGATGCAGGTCGCCGCGGTGAAGGTCACGGGCGCGGTCGACAGCATCTGGGCGTACCGCATCCCGTCGCTGGTCGGCGCGGTTGCCGCGGTGGTGCTGACAGCGGCCATCGGTAGCATGCTGTTCGGGACCGGTGTCGGGTTCGTTGCGGGTGTGATCATGGCGGCATCGGTGCTGCTGAATGTCGAGGCCCGAACCGCGAAGACCGATGCCATGCTGCTGGCCGCGACCATGGCCGCACTGGCCTGTCTGATCCGGGTCTGGCAGCAGCGATCGCGACCGATGGCGAGCGCATATGGCTTCTGGGGCGCACTAGGTCTTGGCTTTTTGATCAAGGGCCCCCTGATCTTTCTGCCGGTTGTCGGGTTCGTTGCGGCCGCAAGCTGGCGCGAACGGGACCTGCGCTGGCTCGGGCGCCTGCGCCCGCTGACCGGCGTGTTTCTGTTCCTGCTGATCGCGGCACCCTGGTACATTGCAATCACGGTCATTTCCGATGGCGGGTTTTTCGCCGAATCCGTCGGCAAGGACCTGGTCGCCAAGGTGGCCAGCGGTCAGGAAAGTCACGGTGCGCCGCCCGGTCTCTACCTGGTACTGGCCCCGGTGACCTTCTGGCCGTTCTCGCTGCTGGGTCTGCTGGCGTTGCCATGGATCTGGCGCAACCGGAAGCGCGCTGAGGTCTGGGTCCTGCTCGGCTGGGTATTGGTCACTTGGGTCGTCTTTGCCCTGACGCCGACCAAGCTGGCGCACTACATCCTGCCGGCCTATCCGGCGCTGGCCATCCTGGCCGCCGCAGCCCTGTACGAATTTCAGACGCGCGACCGGACCTTCCTGCATGGCAATGGCCTGGGCGAACTGATCAGCTCATTCAGGAACCCGGCAAAGTTCTTTTCAGAGGCGGGCTTCACACTGGCGCTGGGTGTTTGGAGCATCATCACGCTGGCGTTGGCCTTCGCCATGCCGGGTCTGGTCATGAACACCGGGCTCACCGGTGTCGACCCGTTCTGGTTCTCCGGCGTGATTCTTCTGCCGGTGATCTGGGCGGGATGGCGGATCGCCGGATCCGCCCGCGCATCGGCGCGGCATCTGGTCGTCATTCTGGTCGGAGCCTTGCTGTTCTCCGGCATCGTCTTCGGCCGGTTCTTGCCGAACTTCGAGCCCGTGTTCATTTCACCCCGTCTGGTCGGAATGCTGCCCGTAATGGAAGGCTGCGACCGCCCGAAGCTCGCCAGCGCCGGGTTCAATGAACCCAGCCTGGTCTTCCTGACGGACACGCGGACCCGTCTGGTCGGCGGCGCGGCGACGGCGGATCATCTGGCGTCGGAACCGCGGTGCGGCGTCGCGGCAGTCGAGACCCGTCAGCGGCAGCCCTTCCTTGACCGGGTGGCGGAGACCGGCCAGAAGGTGCAGGCCGTCGGCGCGCTCGACGGTTTCAACTACGCCCGGGGCAAACGCTTGCTGATCACGCTCTACATCGCGGACCCTTCGCCATGACCGGCAATCCCCTTGCCGAGGCGGGCGCGCGCCGCCGCACCGAGACCGAAGGCCGCTATCTCACACGCTGGCAGATCGCCCTCTACGAAGCGATCCTGATCAGCGCGGTGGTCGGCTCGGCGTGGTTCGACCTGTGGCTTTCGCGCCTGATGATCGAAGGCGAAAGCGTGATCTTCGACGTGCTGCGCGGGTTCGAGGACATGGGCGACAGCCAGTGGTTTCTGGTCACGGCAAGCTGCTGGATGCTGGGCTGCCTGATGCTGCTGCGGTTGACCGGCAGGCCGGAAACAAGGTTGCGGCTGCACTGGCTGATCCGGGGGCAGGCCTACCTGATCGCCTGCATCGCCCTTTCCGGCATTCTGGCCAACATCTTCAAGATCATCTTCGGGCGTGCGCGACCGTCGCATCTTGACGCCGGGCTGACTGCGGACTGGTCGCTGTTCGCCTTCAACTGGGGCTGGCAGTCGTTTCCGTCCGGACATACGACCACCCTGTTCACCGCCGCGTTCGCGCTGGGCGTCCTGTTTCCGAAGGCACGGCTGTTCCTGTTCGGATGCGCGGTTCTGGGCGGACTGGGGCGAATCGCCATCGGCGCGCATTTCCTGTCGGACGTGATTGCCGGCGCCGCGCTTGGCACGTTCACGGCCTGGTGGCTGCAGCGCTTTCTGGCCCGGCGCAGCGCACCTGTCGGACCCTTCCCCGCATGAGCGCGCCGGTCACCGGACTGACGCGGATGCGCGACATCTGCATCGCGGCCGCGCTGTTTCTGGCCCCGATCGCCATCTTCTTTCCCATCGATCATTGGGTCGCCAGCCTGTTCTACGAAGGCAACGGCTCGTTCTGGCTGACGAAAAGCTGGGTCGGCACCGCGTTCCACGACGTGCTGCGGCCCATGTTCTACTGGGTGCTGATCGGCGGTGTGGTCGTGCTGGCCATCCGCAGTGCCCGCCAGCAGGCGCACATCGGACTGACGATCCGGCGCGTGATCTATGTCGCCGCCGTGATCGGCATCGGCCTGGGCCTGGTAACCAACAACATCCTGAAGGACCGGTTCGACCGTCCGCGTCCGATGCACACCGTCGAATTCGGCGGTGACAGGAAATATCAGCCGCCGATCCTGCCCGCCACAGGCTGCGAGCGGAACTGTTCCTTCGTTTCGGGCGATGCCGCAGCAGGCTTTGCCATGGTCGCGATCCCGATCGCCTTCGCGTCCGGGCGCAGGCGCCGGAAGCTGATCCGGGTGGCCCTCTGGTTCGGCGTCGCGGTCGGATCGATGCGCATGATGAACGGATCGCACTATTTCTTCGACGTCATCTACGCCGGTCTGATCAATGTCGGCATCGCGGCGGCACTCTATCGCCCGATGATCGAAACGCGCATGCGCCATGTGAAGGCGATCCCGGCCCGTCTTCGCTCAGGCTGCGCCCGCGCGTTGTCCGGCACGCAGAGGCTCTGGCGCTGGCTGCGCGGGCCGCAGTGACCGCCGCATTTCCCGATACCGAATGAGCAGTTGCGGTTTCGGCGTTCGCGAAATAATGTTGCGCGAATCTTCCCCGGAGCTTTCCAGAACATGCAGCGTGTAAAACTCGACGACATCGACCGGCGCATTCTCGCGGACCTGCAGAAGGATGGCCGGATGACGAATGTCGAACTGGCCCGCCGCGTCGGCATTTCCGCGCCGCCCTGCCTGCGCCGGGTGCGGGCCCTGGAGGAAGCCGGCTACATTCGCGGCTATCACGCCGATATTGCGCCGGAACTGCTCGGCTTCGGTGTCACCGTGTTTGCGATGGTGGGACTGGAGAACCAGTCGGAGGCGGATCTCAACGCATTCGAGGACCGGGTGCGCAACTGGCCGCTGGTGCGCGAATGCACGATGCTGGCCGGCGAGATCGACTTCGTGCTGAAGGTGGTGGCGAAGGACTGGGAAGCCTACCAGCATTTCCTGACGACCGAGCTCACCGCCGCGCCGAATGTCAGCCACGTCAAGACGTCGCTGGGCATCCGTCAGTCCAAGTATGAGCCCGGCGTTCCCGTGGAGCTGGCTGAAACGCCGCCGGTCTGATCATCAGGGCACCGGCTTGCGGGCGAAAACGGCCGCGGCACCGATCAGCGCCGTGATCGCCAGTCCGCCATAGGCCAGGCCGTACCCGTCCGCATCGACGGCAAGGCCGAACAGGGCCGGTCCGACCACCAGTCCGAAATAGGTGCAGAAGACCGTGGCGCCCGTCGCCGCGGCGATCTTCTCGTGCGGCACGATCCGGGCGACCTCCGCCAGATAGACGCCGTTCCAGCCCGCCGCCGCCGCGCCGCACAGCCCCGCGACCATCAGAACCACCGGAAACGATGTACCGCCATCGACCTGCGCCAGCAGGGTGATCCCGACGGCCGTCACCACGCCGAAGGCCGCCAGCAGCGGACGCGGACGCCGCCAGCGGTCGTTGACCCAGCCCGCGACGATGCGCATGGCGAAACTGGCGCCCTGCATCACGGCATAGGCGACGCCGGCATCGATCAGGGTGAACCCGGCCTGCTCGGTCAGGAAGATCACGGTGTAGGTGAACATGATCATCTGCCCGGCCCCGTAGGCGAACGCCGTGAACGAGATGAACGGCAACAGCGGGTGCGCCTTCATGCCCTCCAGCGGGATGACGTCGCCGAACCGGACCTGCAGCGGCTGTTTCGGCTGTGTGCGTTCGATGTCCAGTAGGATGCGCCATGGCTGGACCAGCACGACGGTTGCTCCCGTCAGGACCAGCACGAAGGCCAGTGCGACCTGCCAGCCGAACGCCGCCTCCAGCAGCGGCAGACACAGGCCGACCAACGCGCCGCCGATGGGCACGCCGGACTGCTTGATCGAGAAGTAGAGGCCGCGCCGGGCGGGTGGCGTGTGCCGCGCCAGCAGCAGCGAACCGCCCGGCGCGTTCGGCCCGTACCCCAGCCCGATCACCAGCGCCCCGGCCAGCGCCACCCACCAGCTTTGCAGCAACAGCGCCGCCAGACCGGCAGCCGACAGCAGCAATCCAACCTGCGTGAGGCGGACCGGGCCGCTGCGGCTGATGAAGATGGCCGCCAGAGGGGAGCCGAACATGGCGCCGAAGAATGTCACCGCGCCGAACAGCCCGATCCCCGCTTCATCCAGCCCGAGCGACGGCGGCAAAGCCGGGGCCAGCACGGCCGTCGTCATGAACAGCGCGGCCGCCACCGACTGCAGCAGAAGCGTGACGCCCAGTGCTGTATTGGGTCTGGTCTGCACCGTGGCGGAACCTTTCTGACGGGGATCGAACGCCGATCGCACAGCATGTACCGCCAGACAGCTGCGCCGACAAATGCGCAAATTCGGTGATACCTGCCCTTATTGCCCAGCGCGTCTGGAAATTGCCGCATTCGGCCTCTATGTTCGCTGTCATGAAAAAGGCAGTGACATTGACAGTTGCCGCGGTGCTGACGCTTCTTTCCGGAGCCGCACTGGCGCAGAACGCCCCGCAGACCATCGGCGAATTCCGCGACTGGTCTGCCTGGGTCTATCGCAGCGGATCCAGCAAGGTCTGCTACATCACCTCAACACCGAAGACATCGCTGCCCAAAGGTGCGAACCGGGGCGACATACATTTCTATGTCTCGCATCGTCCCTCCCAGGGTGTGAAGGGGGAGGTTTCGATGATTCTCGGCTATCCGTTCGCCGAGGGCGAGGAAGCGATCGCGCGCATCGGATCGGCCGAGTACGGCATGCGTACCGACGGCGAGCGCGCCTGGACCGCCGATCCGGACGATGATTCGAAACTGGTGCGATCCATGAAGGCCGGACGGGACATGCGCGTCGAAGGCAAGTCGCGACGGGGCACGAAGACCACCGACACCTATTCACTGCTGGGGTTCACGGCCGCCTACGGTGCCATCACCAAGGCCTGCCAGTGATCGATCAGCATACGCAAGCGGCCATCGCCCCCGAAGTCCGGGCGTCCGACCGTCCGATGGCAGACGGTTTTGATGCCCGACCCAATCTGATCGGCATGGACCGTGACGACATCGCCGCCGCCCTTCTGGATGCGGGCGAGGACGCCTCGAAGGTCCGGATGCGCGCGAACCAGCTTTTCCACTGGATCTATTACCGCGGTGCGCGGGACTTTTCGGAGATGACATCGATCTCCAAGGCCTGGCGCGCCGACCTGCACGAACGCTTCCGCATCGGGCGGCCCGAGGTCAGCAGCTATCAGCAGTCGGAAGACGGCACGCGCAAGTGGCTGATGCGATTCGCCGACGGGCACGAGGCCGAGACGGTCCACATCCCCGAGGCAGATCGCGGTGCGCTGTGCGTCTCCAGTCAGGTCGGCTGCACGCTCACCTGTTCGTTCTGCCATACGGGCACGCAGAAACTGGTGCGCAACCTGACCGTCGGCGAGATCGTCGCCCAGATGCTGGTGGCCCGCGACACCATCGGCGAATGGCCGAGCCCCAGGGGCGAGCGGATGATCTCCAACATCGTCATGATGGGCATGGGCGAGCCGCTGCTGAACTATGAGAACGTGGCCAAGGCCCTGAAGATCGTGATGGACGGCGAAGGCATCTCGCTGTCGAAACGCCGCATCACCCTGTCGACATCCGGTGTCGTGCCCCTGATCGAACGCTGCGGGCGCGAGCTTGAGGTCAATCTGGCGATCTCGCTGCACGCGGTGAACGACGAACTGCGCGACGTGCTGGTGCCGATCAACCGCAAGCATCCGATCCGCGAACTGCTGGACGCCTGCCGGACGTATCCCGCCGCCAACAATGCGCGCCGGATCACATGGGAATATGTCATGCTGGACGGCATCAATGACAGCCCGGCCGAGGCACGCGAACTGGTGCGGCTGATCAAGGGCATTCCGTCCAAGGTCAATCTGATACCGTTCAATCCGTGGCCCGGTGCGCCCTATGCGTGTTCGAAGCCCGAAGCGATCGAGAAATTCGCGAAAATCGTGAATGACGCCGGATATTCCAGCCCCGTGCGCACCCCGCGCGGCCGGGACATCATGGCCGCCTGCGGACAGCTGAAGTCCGCCAGCGAACGCGGCCGCCGCGAGAAGACAGGCGCCGCCGAGATCGTTCAGGCCTGATTGTCCGGAAAGGGGCCCGTTGCGATGAGAACGATGGCCACCGCCATTTTCACACTTGTGCTGGTCGTCGCGCCGGTCGTGCAGGCCGCCGCGTCCTGCTTCACCGGCATCGAAACCCGGATGCAGCAGCTGGTGGCGAACGGCGTCGCGCCGGGCATGGCGGTCCGGATCGATCACCGGGGACAGACCGTCTTCGACCGGGTGATCGGCGACCTGAATGCCGATGTCACCGATGAACGGCCGCTGCCTGCTGACGCCATCTACCGCATCTATTCCATGACCAAGCCGATCACGTCGGTCGCCGCGCTGATGCTGGTCGAGCAGGACCGGCTGTCGCTGGACGATCCGGTCTCGAAATACCTGCCGCACCTGTCGGACCTGAGCGTCAGCACCCTGACGGGGACCGAGCCCGCCCGGCAGCCCATCACGATCCGCGACCTGATGCGGCACACGTCGGGATTCACATACGGCTTCTTCGGTTTCGGCCAGACGCGGCTGGCCTATCAGGGCGCCGACGTCGGGTCATGGCAGGACACCAACGCCGAACTGGTGGACAAGCTGTCGAAGCTGCCGCTGGAACATCAGCCGGGCACGGTCTGGGAATATTCCGTCTCGACGGATGTGCTGGGCCGCGTGATCGAGGTGGTGACCGGCAGGACGCTGGGCGCCGCATTGCACGAGATGATCCTCGATCCGCTGAAGATGACGGACACGCACTTCCGGATACCGGCGGCGGATCGCGACCGTATCGTCAACGGCACCACGCCCCTGCCCGACTACACCGAAGACCGGGCTTTCGAATCCGGCGGCGGCGGGCTGGCTTCGACCATCGACGATTATCACCGGTTCACGCGCATGCTGCGCAACGGCGGCGAACTGGACGGTGTCCGTCTGCTGCAGCCCGAAACGGTGGAGACGATGACCCGCGATCACCTGTTCAGCGCGGGTCTGAAGAAGGGCAAGTATTTCATCCCCGGCGGAGGCCATGGCTTCGGCCTGGGGGTTGCCGTCAAGCTGGAGCAGGATTCGAGCGGCCTGAGCGGACCTGTCGGCACCTACTACTGGGGCGGTTTTGCGGGCACGACGTTCTGGGTGGACCCGGTCAACGATCTGATCGTCATCGTGATGATCCAGACCACCAGCGACCGGATGCTGGTGCGCACTGCGATGCGCCAGGCCGTCTACAGCGTGTTCCGCACCGATGGTACACCGGGCATGAGTTGCGAACCCTGAGTCAGATCGCGATCCAGCGCCCCGCGTCGTTGGACCGGTAAATCGCCTCCTCGATCTCGACGTTGCGCAGATAGTCCTGCACCGTGGTCTCGGCGTCGGCACCGTCCCTGAAATGCGCCAGCGCGTGTTGCTGGAAGGCGTGTACGCAATCGCCGCCGAACCCGTTGTCGTTCCAGGAATATGCGTGCGGACGCTCTGCCTGGCCGTTGGGCTTCAGCCACAGTCCGCCGTCGCCTGAGAGCCTGAGACGGGCCTCTGTCCCTTCCAGCACCATCTCGCCCATGGTCAGGCGCGGGTTTCCGGCCTCGAACTCGCCCAGCCGGTTGCCATCGAAGGTGCCGCGGGCGTCGCTGGCGAAGCGGAACAGCACGATCCCCGCATCCTCCCCTGCGATCACCGGGTTGAGACGACGCAGATCGGCAAAGACCTCGCCGACCTCGCCCATCAGATAGCGGAACGTATCGATGAAGTGGATGCCGGTCTCGTGGATGAGGAACCGCTTCATCTGCTGGAAATAGGGCTGGCGCGCCATGTAGGCGTCCGGTCCGCGCCCGTCACCGGGCCGAAGATGAAACCGGATTGCCACCGGCGCGCCCAGCAGGCCCTGATCCAGCAGCCTGCGCGCCTCGCGGTACCAGGGCTGAAAGCGGAAGTTCTCGTGCACCAGCATGGTGACCCCGGTCTCGGAAGCCAGATCGGCAATCGCCCGCGCGCCCTTCAGATCATCCGCCAGCGGCTTCTGCACGATCATCGGCAGACCCGCCTCGGCCACCTGTGTCGCCACCGCCAGCCGGGTTGCGGGCGGGGTGATGATGTCGACCAGATCGGGGCTGGCCTGCTGCAGCGCGTCGGTCAGATCATCGAACACAGGCGCGCCGCCAATGCCCTCGGCCCGTGCCCGGTCCAGATCGCAGATCCCGGTCAGTTGGACACCTTCCAGCCGCTTCCAGCTTTCATAGTGGAACTGGCTGAAATAACCCGCCCCGACGCCGAGAACCCTGAAAGATGCGCTCATGTCGTCAGAACGTGTGTCATCCCGTCAAGCCAACGGCTTGCGCGGGGATCGGGATCAGGAAATGGCCGGGTCGGAACGATCCCCGTGTTTCGCATCCGCGAAAACGGGGATGACAGTTCAGGTCCATGCGCACGCTCAGACTTTCATCTCGACGATGACAGCTTCGCCCGCGTCGAATGTGCTGGCCGATCCGCCCAGATCGCCCGTCAGCGCCTTACCGGAACGCAGGGCCGCCTGCACCGCCGCCTCGATGCAGGCACCGGCCTTCACCATGCGGTCGTCCTCGCGCTTGCGGCCCAGCCAGTCGAGCATCAGCGCGGCGGAGAGGATCATCGCGTTGGGATTGGCGATACCCTGGCCCATGATGTCCGGCGCGGTGCCATGGCTCGGCTGGAAGATGGCGCAATCGTCACCGATGTCGCCCGAAGGTGCGAGGCCCAGCCCGCCGACCAGACCGGCGGCCAGATCGGAAAGGATGTCGCCGAACATGTTCTCGGTCACCATCACGTCGAAGTCCCAAGGCCGCTGCACCATCCACATGGCCATCGCGTCCACATAGGCGCGTTCGGTTGTCACGTCGGGATAGTGTTCGGCCACCTCGTCGAAGATGCGGCGGAAAAAGGCCATCGATCCGAGCACGTTCGCCTTGTCTACCAGGGTGAGGTGCTTGCGGCGCTGCTGCGCCAGCCGGAACGAGAAGTGGAACAGCTTTTCCGAGGTCTCGCGCGTGACCTCCATGATATCGCGCACCGCGCGGTCGCCGTCCGTCTGCTCCTTGCCGCGCCCGACAAACAGGCCTTCGGTCGATTCGCGGACCAGCACGAAGTCGATGTCGGCAGCGCGGGGATCCTTCAACGGGACGGCGTCCGGCAGCCAGGCACGGATCGGGCGGATGCCCCCGTACAGGCCGAAGATCTCGCGCAGGTCGATCTGCGGCACGATCTCGGTATTGTCCGCATAGCGCACGTCCGGCAGGCCCATCGCCGCCAGCAGCGTGGCGTCCGCTTCGGCCACGGCGTCGATGGTCGACTGCGGCAGCGCCGATCCGTGGTCGCGATAATTGCCCGCACCCGCCGGGTGTTCCAGCGCCGCCACATTGAACCCGTACAGTTTCGCCGCGTGATGCAGGACCGCAAGTGCGGGCACCATGACTTCGGGGCCGATGCCGTCGCCCGGCAGTACGGCAATTGAGATCGTGTCGTTCAGGATCGCCTCCCAGATCATGCACCGGTTTTCCGGTTTGCCGCCGGACTATAGTATGATCCGCTGAATTTCTACATGTTCCGGGGAGGGAGCACATGAACGCCGACAAGACAGACTGGGTGATCGGCAAGACACTTGCCCGGCAGGCCCGCGAGCGGGGGGATCGCCCCTTCATCCAGTTCGAGGATGGTGAGCCCTACACGTATGCGGCCGCGCACCGCGCTGCCAACGCCATGGGCAACGCCTTCAGGGAGATCGGCGTCGTGGCGGGCGAGCAGGTCATCCTGATGCTGCACAACCGGCTGGAGTACCTGTGGTGCTGGGTGGGGCTGACCCGCATCGGCGCGGCGGCGGTGGCCGTCAACACGGCCTACAAGGGCCGCTTCCTGACACACGTCATGACCAACACACAGTCGAAGATCGCCGTCGTCGAGCCTGAATTCCTGTCCTGGATCGCCGATATCGAGGACACGATACCCGACCTGAAGACCGTCTACGTCATGGGGGGCATCCCCGCCGACAGACCCGACTTCGCAAGGATCACCGTCCGCGACTACGCCGAACTGGAAGGCGGGTCCGACGCCGACATCGACCATGAGGTCACCTATCGCGACATCGGCATGATCATGTTCACCTCCGGCACGACCGGCCCTTCCAAGGCGGTGCTGATGCCGCACGGCCACCTGCATCTGGTGGGCGAATCGATGAAGCTGTCCATGAAGCTGACGGAAGCCGACCGCTATTACATCTGCATGCCGCTGTTCCATGCGCAGGGCATCCTGATGCAGACCTACGGCACCATGATGGCGGGCGGCAGCGCGGTCATGATGAAGACCTTCAAGCCCGGCAACTGGATCGACGATATCCGCAAGTACGACATCACCGTCACCAACCTGCTGGGCGTGATGAATGATTTCGTGCTCAGTCAGCCGAGCCGGGACAATGATGCGGACAATGGTCTGCGCGCGCTCTGCGCCCTGCCGGTCACGCAGGAGACGATGAACACGCTGGGCAAACGTTTCGGGGTGGACAAGTTCGTCGAGCTGTTCGGCATGACCGAGTGCAACCTGCCGGTCTGGCGTCCGTTCGACGCCCCCAACGAGGCCGGCTGTTCGGGCAAGGTCTGGGACGAATACTTCGAGGTGATCGTGGCCGATCCGGAAACCGACGAAGCCCTGCCCACGGGCGAGGTCGGCGAGATTCTGGTGCGCCCGAAGGAACCGTTCTGCTTCATGCAGGGCTATCAGGGGATGCCCGACCGCACCGCCGAAACCTGGCGCAATCTCTGGTTCCACACCGGCGACGCGGCGCGCTTCGATGAGCGCGGCTATCTGTGGTACATCGACCGGATCAAGGACACCATCCGCCGCCGGGGCGAGAACATCTCGTCCTACGAGGTCGAAGCGGTGCTGCTGGATCACCCGGCTGTCGCGGAGGTCGCGGCGGTGGCGGTGAAAGCCGAACAGGGCGGCGAGGACGAAGTGCTGGCCTGCATCGTGCTGGAACCGGGTGCCGAGGCGCCGGACCCCGTGGCGCTGCTGGATTTCTGCGCGCCGCGCATGCCCTATTTCGCCGTGCCGCGCTTCATCGAGTTCATCGACGAAATTCCGAAGACACCGTCGTCGAAGATCCAGAAGAACAAGCTGCGGGACCGCGGCCTGTCCGACGCGACATGGGACCGCGAAAGCGTCGGCTACAAGGTGAGCAGGGGATAGGGTCTCACGCCAGACGGTCGGCCCGCAGGTTCTTGCGCCGCACCTTGCCCGCGTCGTCGCGCAGCGGGCCGTCGTCGCTGGCTTCGAAGCTGCGCGGAATCTTGTAGCGGACAAGCCGTTCGGCGAGAAACGCACGCAACCCGTCCTCGTCCAAGCCGTCCGGCGCATCGACAATGGCATGGACGCGATTGCCCAGATCGTCGTCGGGCAAACCGATGACGACACAGGACCGCACGCCGGGGAAAAGCTCGATGGCGGCCTCGACCTCGGCGGGATAGATGTTGGCGCCGCCCGACAGGATCATGTCGGCACGCCGGTCGGTCAGATACAGATAACCTTCCTCATCGACGTAACCCATGTCGCCAAGGCTCTCCCAGCCACCGTCGATGGCCTTCGATTCCGCGCCCAGATAGGTATAGGTCGAACCCTGTCCGCCATCGGGCAGGAAAAAGACCTCGCCCACCTCGCCCACTGCCGCTTCCGAGCCGTCATCCCGCACGATCTTCATCGACGAGCCGGGTTTCAGACGTCCGACCGAGCCCTTGTGGCTCATCCATTCCTCACCCGTGATCCAGGTGACGCCGGTCGCTTCGGTCCCGCCCATCAGTTCGAAGATCCGGTCCGCGCCCAGCCAGTTGATCCATTCTTCCTTCAGCCACGGCGGACAGGGGGCCGCCAGGTGCAGCATCACGCGCAGGCTGGAAAGGTCGTAGCCGTTCCGGACGTCCTCGGGCAGCCGCCATATGCGGTGCATCATCGTCGGCACCATCATCATCCAGTTGGCCCTGTGATGCTCAATCAGCCGCAGCGTGTCTTCCGCATCGAACCGATCGGCGATGACGATGTGATTGCGGCGCAGGAACGCCTGCATGGCGAAACTGAAGGGGCCGTTGTGATACAACGGTCCGACCACAAGATGCGTCTCGAAGGGGCGCTGCTCCAGCCAGGTCACATCCTTGCCGTTCAGCATCGCCTGGTCGAAGTCATACAAAGCCGGATTGGCATCGACGATCAGCTTCGGACGTCCGGTCGATCCGCCGGACGTCGGGGCTTTCCAGCGATCGGGCCAGAGGTCTTCCAGATCGGACTCGTCGTCGCTCTGGGGATCATGGCCAACAGACAGAACCGGACAACCGTTTGGCGACGGATCGCTGGAACCAACGACCAGCGCCGCCTCCGCCACCTCTATGATCGCATCGCGTTCGAACCTGGGCAGCCGGGCGGACACGGGCTGGGGCGTCGCACCGGCCTTCCATGTCGCCCAGCAGGCAGCCATGAACTCCCAGCCGTTCGGCAGTGCGATCGTCACCAGATCGTTCCGCTTCACGCCCAGCCGCTGATAATCGCGCGCCAGGCGGTTGGTGAAGCGATGAAAGTCCCGGGCAGTCCAGGTCTGGTCGTTGTGCGTGATCACGATCCGGTCGGGCTGGCTCTCAGCCATCTCCGCCAGATTCCGTCCGAACGACATTTCCGTCATTGCGATAGCCTCCCCCCTGCCCCGGCTCCCCACCGGGTTGCTGTCTACGCCCTTAATAGCGTGTCGAGCGGGAGCGAGTCACCGGTACCGTCGTCAGGGGTTCCATATCCGATATCAACGTAGAAGAAGACGGCGGGCATCGCCTGCCGAATCGCGCTGCCGGGGTCGCCGCGATCGATGCTGGCACGGTAGCGGCTGAACATGGTCATCAGCTGGCGGGACCGGCCGTCCGGCCCTGCGCAGACCGGAACCGTGACGCCTTCGGACAGGCCGTTCTCGGATGCGAAGAACCTGTCTCGAAACCAGAAGACGCCAATGGCCGGCCAGTTGGCCATGTTCCAGAGCCGTTGAGCCCTGAGCGCACGGTATCCCGGCTCGGTGATGTCCAGCACGTTCATGCCCGTCGGATTGGTGCCAGCCTGTCGGTCGATATCCGTACCCGTCAGCCGGAAAACCATCCGATCGGGACTGACGGCGTCCAGCACGGTCAGTCTGGGCATCAGACGCACGATGCGATCGATCCGCATGTCCTTGCGCACGGGCAGGGCTGACGGCTTCCGTTCGGACTGCCACCAGCGCACGAACGCGGCACCGTCCGCAGTCAGGTCGGGCGGGGTCTCACGATCAAGATGATATGATGAATTTATGTTCATGTTCGATCATACGCAAGAACCCTGCCTGCCGATCAGTCAACCATCGCTGGCCGTGCGGAAAACCATGCAGATATCGTTCACCGGACACGTCGGACAGCCGGGATTGCGCGCCCGGCAGACCTGCTTGCCGAAGTTCAGCAGCCAGAAATGACCGTCGCGACGACTCCATTCCGGTGCCCGGGATTCAAGCGATCTTGCCGTCTGTTCCTCGGTCTTCCCGCGCGCCAGCCCGGTCCGGTTGCACACGCGGTGGATGTGGGTGTCGACCGCGATGACATCCTCGTCGAACGCAAAGCTCAGCACGATATCGGCACACTTTCGTCCGACACCCGGCAGGCGCATCAAGCCTTCCCGCGTCCGCGGCACGTTACCGTCGAACTCCGAAAGCAAAGTGCGACACATGTTTTTCAGATTGCGAGTCTTCACATTGTAGAGACCGGCGGGCCTGATCGCCGCTGCGATCACCTCATCATCCAGCTTGAGAATGGTTTTCGGTGTCCGCGCCAGCTTGAACAGGGCCTGCGTCGCCCTGGCGGTGTTCCGGTCCAGACTTTGCGCCGACAGCATGCAACTGACGACCGATCGGAAGGGATTCGGTTGCCGCTTGGCCCCCTTGGCGCGGTCCGACCTGCCGGGAAACCGGTCGGCAAGACGCCGCAGCAACTCGTCGATTTCATCATCGGTCAGCATGGGCACTGATTTTACCACCATGATCCTGCTACGCGACGAGATCGGATTCAGTTGCATGGGACATCGGAAATTCTCGCATGGGACAATTATTCGTTAGGATGCTAATGAATAATCATGAACGCGCGAGGACAGGACATTCGGGAGGACTTCACCGTCGCTCTGGTTCAGCTGGCGCGGCGCTGGCGCTGGCGGCTGGACCGCCGGCTTGAGGTGCTGGATCTCACTCAGGCCCGATGGGCCGTGCTGCTGCAGATCAGCCGCAGCGGCGACGCCCCCTCTCAACGCCAGCTTGCCGAGTTCATCGGCATCGAGGGCGCGACCCTGGTTCACATCCTGAACGCCCTCGCCGCGCAGGGCCTGATCGAACGCCGCGCCGACCCCAACGACCGCCGGGCGAAGACCGTGCACCTCACACCCAGGGCGCATGACCTGATCGCCGAGATCCAGGTGGTCGCGCATCAGTTGCGCCTTGAACTGACGGAAGGGCTTTCGGACCGGCAACTGACCGACTGCATTCACGTCTTCAATCATATCGATGGTCGCCTTGCGGAGATGACGGAGGCCGAACAATGAGCGAGACCACCCAGGCCCTGCCACCAAGATCGCGCAGCCGTCGGCTGGTCCGCTATCTGATCCTGCTGCTGGTGATCTGTGTGGCCGGTTATTTCATCTTCGACTGGATCACCCGCCGGCAGGCCAATGTCTTCGTGATCGACAGCCGGATCGCCTCGGACATGATCACGGTCGGCGCGCAGGAAGGCGGCCTGATCACGGATCTCACCGTTGCCACGGGGGACAGGGTCCGGCGCGGCGCGATCCTGGTCCGGATGGACCGGCGCGCCCTGGCCCAGCAGATTCGCGAAACCGAAGCGGACCTCGCCCGCATCGCCGCGGAGCGGGTGCGTCTGGAGGCCGAGATTGCGCTTGAAGGCGCGCGCACCGAAACCGCGGAGGCCACGGCCCGCGCCCGGATCACGGTGGCGCAGGCGGCCCGACAGTCCGCTCAGGCGCGGCTGGAACAGGCGAAGAAGGACCACCAGCGCGCCGAGGACCTGTTCCGGCGCAAGGTCATCTCCTCGCAGAAGGTCGAGGATTCACGGGCCCTGGAAGATGATCTCGCCGCGCGTGTGCTGCAGGCGCAGGCCAGCATCGCGGAAGCCACGGCAGAACTGCGCGAAGCGACGGCACAGCGGGAAAGCGCCGGGGTGCTGCGACAGCAGCTGGCCGTTCTGGATGCCGAACGCGAGGGCGTACTGGCCCGGCTGGACCAGTTGAAGACCCGCCATGTCGACCGCGAGGTCCCGGCCATCATCGATGGTGTGGTCGACCAGACCTTCATCGAGATCGGGGAGTATGTGCGTCCCGGCCAGCGGCTGCTGATGATGCATGACCCGGAAAATGTCTGGGTCGCAGCCAACGTGAAGGAGACCGAGCTGCACCGGTTTCAGGTGGGCAGCCAGGCCACGGTCAAGGTGGACGCCTTTCCCGGTCGCGAGATGACGGGCACGATCACCTGGATCGCCCCGGCCGCGACCAGCCAGTTCGCCCTGCTGCCGAATCCCAACCCGTCCGGCAACTTCACCAAGGTCACCCAGCGCATCCCGGTCCGGATCGATCTGGACGGTGACCGGGGCGGGCTGCGGCCCGGCATGATGGTCGAGGTCGCCATTCACGCCGACAGGTCATGACGACCGGCACCGACATCCTGTTCCGGCGCTACGGGCCTTCCTACCGCTGGCTGGCGCTGGTGGCGGCAATGATCGCGACCATGACGGCAGTGCTTTCGGCCACCATCGTCAATGTCGCCATCCCCGACATCATGGGCGCGTTCGGCATCGACCAGATCACGGCGCAATGGCTGTCCAGCGGCTTCCTGGCCGCGATGACGGCCACCATGCTGCTGATCGACTGGGCGACGAAGACCATCGGGCAGCGCGCCACGATGAACCTGGCGCTGGGCCTGTTTCTGGCCGGGGGACTGCTGGGCGGACTGGCCGAATCCGCCGACGCCGTCATCCTGTCGCGGCTGATGCAGGGTGCCGCCGCAGGCATCATCCAACCGCTCGCCATGATTGTCGTGTTTCAGGTCTTCCCGCCCGAGCGGCGGGGCTTTGCCATGGGCATCTATGGCCTGGGTGTGGTGATGGCACCGGGCACCTCGCCTTTTATCGGCGGGCTGCTGGTCGACGGATTCGGTTGGCGCTACACCTTCTATCTGGGTGTTCCTATGGGTGTGCTGGGCCTGGTGCTGTGTAGCCTCTTCGTGCCGCCCGGTGCCATGGCCGAACGACGCCCGAAGTTCGACTGGTTCGGATTTGCGCTGCTGCTGATCTTCCTCGCCAGCCTGATGACCGCATTCGCCGACGGTCAGGATCTGGGCTGGGGCAGCATCTCGGTGACCGGGCGGTTCATCATTGCGGGCACTGCCTTCGCCCTGTTCATCTGGTGGCAGGGCCGGACGCTCAGCCCGCTGATGGACCTGAGCGTGTTCCGGAAACCGGGCTTTCCCGGCGCCGTGGTCGTCAGCATCATTCTGGGGGCGGGCCTGTTCGGTTCGACCTATCTGATCCCGTTGTTCGCCCAGACCGTGCAGCAGCTGACGCCCACGCTGTCGGGACTGCTGCTGCTGCCCGCCGGTCTGTCCATGATGTTCATCACCACCTTCTCGGGCCGGATGGCGGATCGGTTCGAGCCCGGGATGATCGTCGGGTTCGGGCTGTTCATGTTCGCGATCTCGTTCTTCCTGATGTCGTATGCCGACCCGAACACCTCGTTCCTCACGCTGGCCCTGTTCATCCTGATCAGCCGGGCCGGCATGGGGTTCATCTTTCCGTCTCTCAGTGCCGGTTCGGTACGCCTGCTGCCGCAAAGTCATCTGGCCCAGGGTGCGTCGGTGATGAACTTCACACGGCAATTGGGAGGAGCGTTCGGCGTGAACATCCTCGCCGTCCTGCTGGACCGGCAGATCAGTGACTATTCGGACAAGGTTGTCTCGACCCAGACCGCGGCCAACCACACCAGCGACGCCTATATCCGCACCATCGCTGAGCTGGCCGAACGCGGCGGACTGACCGACCTTCAGGCCGAGGCCGTCGCCCATCAGCATCTGGGCAGCGCCTTGCAGGTCGAGGCGGCCAGCTTCGGGTTCCAGACCTCCTTCTATTACGGGTCGATCGCGTTTCTTGCATCCGTGGGCGGCGCGTACATGATGGTGCGGGGCGCGCGCAGGCGCAGACAGAAGGAAGCGATGGCATGACATCACTGACGTTCACGGTCGAGGCGCGTGACCGTGCCGCCGACCTGAAAGCCACGATCAGCGATCTGGTGATGGCGGGCTGGACCGGCCGCGACGAGAAGGCACTGTGGCATCACATCGAGGAACTGAAGGAACTGGGCGTGAAGCCGCCCGCCTCGGTTCCCGTGTTCTATCCGATCGCACCCGCCCGCATGACCCGGCACGATATGATCCACGTCTCGGGCGAGGGCACCAGCGGCGAGGTCGAGTATTTCCTGCTGAATCATCAGGGCGACCTGTATGTCGGCACCGGGTCCGACCACACGGACCGCGATCTGGAAACCGTCGGCGTGACCCTGTCGAAGCAGATCTGCGACAAGCCCGTTTCAGGCACACTCTGGCGCTACGAGGACGTGAAGCCACACTGGGACCGGTTGCAGGTATCCGCCTGGTGCGATTTCGGGGATGGCGAGGGCGAAGTGCTGTACCAGCAGGCAACACTGGACAGCATGCGCGAACCGGCTGATCTGATCGCGCGCGGTTACGGCGCTGGCGTCCTGCCCGAAGGTGGCGTGATGTTCGGCGGCGCGCCGGGTGCCATCGGCGGGATTCGCCCGGCAGCCAGCTTCCGCTTCGAACTGCATGATCCGGTGCTGGATCGCTCACTCGAACACGGCTACCGCATCCGCTCGATGGCGGTGCCCGGTTAACGCCTTCCAGCCATCGATTGAAGCGGTCGATCCAATAAGCGATTCAGTCGGGGACGGAGCGACCCCATGTAGCTCAGATGGCAGCGAACGTCAACTTCGGCCAGCGTTGCGCCCATCCCTTGGCGGCCTGTCGCGCGTTGAAGATGTCCATCTTGCGCCGGAAGGGCGGCGTCGGACGGACGATCAGACCGAGCAGGTCCGACGTGCCATAGGGCGCGATGATCTGGACACGATCCCCGTTCAGGCGGGCGGCGACAGCGGTTGCGGTCTCCGGCCAGAACCGCAGCGCATCTTCCGTGTCGCGATAGGGCCGGTCGCCATTGCGCAGATGCATCCGCGCCTGATTGCGGACTTCCCAGTCAATGTTTCCGTCAACGGTCTTCAGCGTCGCTTCCAGTTCCGCATCCCGCGCGGGATCGGTGTCGGCAGGGTCGAAATAGACGACATCGACATCCGACGCGGGCCGGGTCGCCGGATCGACACCGTGCAGATGATCCCAGACGGCATTGCGCACCATCCCGGCACCGATCCAGCAATCCGGCAGATCCAGATCCCGCACGGTTTCCAGCAACGCCCGCAGGTCGTCCCGCCCGGCCAGCAGCATCGCGATATCGGCTTCGGTCATCACGGGCCGAGGGTGCTTTGGCTTGAAGCATCAGGCCAACCGCGCCATCGTTGTCGCGTTGGACAGGGAGGAGAAAAGAATGTCATCGGAAATGGATTATGCGCGCCTGAAGCAACTGACGGAAGATTTCATGGCCTGCTTCAACCGCGACGACCTGGACGGGGTCATGGCCTACTTCGCGCCGGAGGCGACCTACGATCAGTTCGACGGCACCGTAGCCGCGGGCCTCGATGAAGTCCGTGCAGCCTTCGCGCCGCAGTTCGAGGGCGCGTTCGGGGAGATGCGTTTCGAGGACGAGGACATGTTCATCGATGAGCGGGCGGGCAAGGTCATGGTCAGCTGGCACTGCGCCTTCGACACGAAGTCGGGGCGGACGGGATGGCGCGGGTTGGACCTGCTGCATTTCAACAGTGATGGCCAGATCGTCTCCAAACTGACCTACGCCAAGGCGAAGACGCTGAAATTGGCGGCCTCCGGTGGACAATCCGCAGGGTCCGCCTAGATCAGACGCAGTACCGACTTCTTCGACAGGGATGAAACGATGAGCCAGCAAGACGAATACACACCGCCCAAGGTCTGGAGATGGGATGCCGAAAGCGGCGGCCGCTTCGCCAACATCAACCGCCCGATCGCGGGCGCGACGCACGACAAGGAACTGCCGGTCGGCAAGCATCCGCATCAGCTCTATTCGCTGGCCACGCCCAACGGCGTGAAAGTGACGGTGATGTTCGAGGAACTGCTGGACAAGGGCCACTCGGACGCCGAATACGACGCGTGGCTGATCAAGATCGGCGACGGCGACCAGTTCGGTTCCGGCTTCGTCGAGGCCAACCCCAATTCCAAGATCCCGGCCCTGATGGACCATTCGACCGAGACGCCGACGCGGGTCTTCGAATCCGGTTCGATCCTGCTCTACCTGGCCGAGAAGTTCGGCGAATTCCTGCCGAAGGATCACGCGAAGCGCACCGAGGCGCTGAACTGGCTGTTCTGGCAGATGGGCAGCGCGCCCTATCTGGGTGGCGGCTTCGGCCACTTCTACGCCTACGCCCCGTTCAAGATGGAATATCCGATCAACCGCTTCACCATGGAAGTGAAGCGCCAGCTGGATGTGCTGGACCGCCGTCTGGCCGACAACGAGTATCTGGGCGGTGCCGACTACACCATCGCCGACATGGCGGTCTGGCCCTGGTACGGCGCGCTGGTGAAGGGTCTGGTCTATGACGCGGGCGAGTTCATCGAGGCGCACACCTACACGAACGTGCTGCGCTGGACCGATCAGATCGGTGCGCGCCCGGCCGTGAAACGGGGCCGCATGGTCAATCGCGTCATGGGCGATCCCGCAAGCCAGTTGCACGAGCGTCACGACGCCAGCGACTTCGAGACGAAGACCCAGGACAAGATCGGCGAAGCGGCGGACTGATCCGGTATTGACGGGCTCGGACACGGGCGAAGGTGGTATCGCCTTCGCCCGTGGCGCTTCAGGGGGAGGAGAAACATCATGAAACCGGTCTGTCTCGTAATGGGTGCCGGCGCCGGAATCGGCGGGACGGTTGCGAAGAAGTTCGCGCGGGAAGGATATCACGCCGTGCTCTGCCGCCGATCTGATGAGGCGGGGCTGGAAAAACTTGTTTCGCAGATCGAATCCGACGGTGGGTCCGCCTCGGGCTACCTGATGAATGCGGTCGAGCCGGACGTGATCGAGGACCGCATCGCGCAGATCGAGAAGGACATCGGTCCCATTGAGGTCGTGATCTTCAACCTGGGGGCGCAGATCGGCGACCGGGCGCTGGCCGACACCAGCCAGAAACAGTTCGAGCTTGGCTGGCGCATGGCGACACTCGCGCTGTTCCGCGTGGCGCAATGCGTCTGTCCGCTGATGGTCGAGCGCGGCGGCGGCACCATACTGGTCACCTCGGCGACCGCGGCCATGCGCGGCAACGCTGGCCAGCACAGCCACGCGGCGGCCATGGCCGGACGCCGGATGCTGTGCCAGTCGCTGAACGCCGAGTTCTCGCCGAAGGGCATCCACGTGGCGCAGATCATCGTCGATGGTGCAGTCGATGCGCCGGACACGCTGGGCAAGATGCTGGGTCCCGAGAAGTTCGCCGCCCTGCGCGACAGCAAGGGCAAGGAGAACGACGGCCTGATCCTGCCGGAAAAGGTCGCCGAGACCTACTGGCATCTGGCACAGCAGCACCGCTCGGCCTGGACCCACGAACTGGACCTGCGCGCCCATTCCGACCGGCCCTGGTGGAACCACTGATCGCGACCCCGACGCCCGTCAGGCGAACACCGCGTTCAGGATCAGGAAGATCACGCCCGACAGCACCGCCGCGGCGGGGACGGTGATCACCCAGGCGGCGATGATGGTCATGAAGTGGGAACGGCGGACCAGCTTGCGGCGGCGACGTTCCTCGACGGCGATGGTCTTCACCGGCCTGTCGGTTTTGGCCTTGCGCGCGCGCCGTTCGGTTTCCCATTCGCGGAAGAAGCCGACGCCGAACACGCCCCCGACCGCGATATGGGTCGAACTGACCGGCAGGCCCAGCCATGACGCCAGGATGACGGTGATCGCCGCCGACAGCGCCACGCAATAGGCGCGCATCGGGTTCAGCTTGGTGATCTGGTTGCCGACCATGCGGATCAGCTTCGGCCCGAACAGCACCAGCCCGAACGAGATGCCCAGCGCGCCGATGACCATCACCCACGTCGGGATCGCCACCTTGCCCGCGAACGCGCCGAATTCCTGCGCATGCACGATGGCGGCCAGCGGTCCGACCGCGTTCGCCACATCGTTGGCCCCGTGCGCAAAGGACAGCAGCCCCGCCGACAGCACCAGCGGCAGGCCGAACAGGGTCTTCAGCGACTTCTTCCGGTTCTCCATGCCTTTCGACTGGTGCCGGATCAGGGGTGCCGTCACGACATAGGCCAGCGCGCCGACGGCGACGCCGATCATCAGCGCGGTGGGGATGTCGATCTTCACGACGCGTTTCAGACCCTTGACCGACAGATAGGCGGCGAACGCCCCCGCCATGATGCCGACCAGCACGGGCACCCAGCGCCGGGCCGCGGCGATCATGTCGTCCTGATAGATGATCCTGTATTTGATGAAGGCGAGGAACAGCGCCGCGATCGCCCCGCCCAGCACGGGAGAGATCACCCAGCTCGCCGCGATGGCGCCCATGTTGGGCCAGTTCACCGCCGCCAGTCCCGCCGCCGCGATCCCCGCGCCCATGACGCCGCCGACGACCGAATGCGTGGTCGAGACCGGCGCCCCCACCAGGGTCGCCAGATTGACCCAGACGGCGGCCGAGATCAGCGCCGCCATCATGGCCCAGGTGAAGGTGCGTGCGTCGGCCACGCTGGCCGGATCGATGATGCCCTTGGAGATGGTCGAGACCACGTCGCCGCCCGCCAGCAAGGCCCCCGCGCTTTCGCAGATCGCGGCGATCACGATGGCACCGCCCATGGTCAGCGCCCGCGCGCCCACCGCTGGCCCCATGTTGTTGGCCACGTCGTTCGCGCCGATGTTCAGCGCCATGTAGGCCCCGACGGCAGCCGCCGCGACGACCAGCACACCGCCTTCGGCCTGCCCGAAGGTCACGGCTGCGATGGTTGCCGCGATGACGATGAAGGCAAGGGAAATGCCCGTGCCGATCAGCGGCCGCGAGACATATTGCGTCGCATACTCGACCTGGCTGATCCGGTTGAGATCCTTGTCGAGCGTCTTCCACTGCTTGGTTTCGGTATCTGAAGACAGGGTGCGGTCCGCCTGCGGTTTCTGGGATGCAGCAGAAGTGCCTAAAGATTGTTCAGCCGGAGTTCAATGGGCGTCGGACCCGGAACTATGCGAAGCCGCTCAGAATCCCGCGCAGGCCGGGTTCCTCGACCAGTTCCGCCGCACGCCGGGGGGCCATCCACGCCCGGCGCCGCTGATGGGCTTCCGGGAAGTCCTCGACCAGATCGGAAACCTCGACGGGGAACACCCGCACGTCGCAGGCGACCTCGGCCCCGCCGTTCAGCCGCTTGGTGTAGACGAATGTTCCGACGGGCTTTTCGCCGACGGCACCGGGCCGCACGCCGGCCTCTTCCCAGGCCTCGTGCACCGCCGCCTCGACCGCGTTCAGATTGTCGATCGGCCAGCCCTTGGGGATGATCCACCGTCCCGTGTCCCGGGAGGTGATCAGCAGAACCTCGCGCCCGCGCCCCGCAGCGCCGCGATAGCACAACGCCCCCACCTGGAAGCGGTTGGGACGGCGGACCAGGGGCCGCAGATAGTCCTCCCAGACCCCCCGGACGAGATTGTTTTGCGTTAAGTTCATGCGAGTCATGCACTTTTTATCGGCCATGCCGTGACGTAATGCAAGTATGGCGATCACGCCCACGCCCGGAAATCAGCGCTCAGACCGGCTCCGCAACGAACACCGGAATCAGGCGCGGCGCCTTCTTCTTGTAGTCGTTGTAGGGCGGGAAGGCTTCGGCGGCGGCCTCCCACAGACGGTCCCGCTCCGGTCCCTCGGGCACCTCGCGCACGATCATCGGCCAGATCTCGGTCGCGTCGCGCAGCGCGATCAGCGGATGGCTGCGCAGGTTGTAGACCCAGACCGGGTTCTTCTCGCGTCCGCCATAGGAGCCGACCAGCACATAGCCCTCGTCGACCTTCACGCGCATCAGCGGGATCTTGCGGATGCCGCCGGTCTTGCCGCCGATGTGGGTGATCAGCACGCAGGGCAACCCCGTCTCCATCAGGGTCGTCCCCTCGGTACCGCCGCTGCTCTCGTACAGCTCGACCTGCTTGCGGACCCAGTCCAGTGCGGGCGGAATATAGTCGGGCATCGGTGTGTCTCCCCTCAATGAATGCTGGGACAGAACCTAGCGCGTCGCTACCCTGACGCCAAATCGCGCCCCCGAGCCGCACGTGACTTGAGGCCCCTGCGTCAGCCTGAAATGTCACCCCCGCCCTGTGCGGGGCCCGCCCCCGGATAAACCGGGGGTGACAGACCGGAGCCCTGTCTGCTTCAGTGCGACCAGGTGAATCGCGCGATGGGGGAGGGACGATCATGGACAACCGCAGGCTGGGGGCGAACGGGCCGGAGGTGAGTGTGCTGGGCTACGGGGCAATGTCCTTCACCGATTTCTACGGCAAGGCCACCGACGAGGGTTCGAAGCGCATTCTGGACGCCTGCGTGGATTTCGGCATCACCCATGTGGACACCTCGAACGTCTATGGCATGGGCCGCTCGGAGACCGTGATCGGCGAGTGGCTGAAGGCGCGCGGCGGCGAGCCGCCCTTCCGCATCGCGACCAAGGTCGGCATCCAGCGCGATCCCGAACGCCGCTTCAACAACGATCCCGACCACCTGCGCGAACAGCTCGAAGGCAGCCTGAAGCGGCTCGGCGTCGACTGCATCGACCTCTATTACATCCACCGCCGCGACAAGGCGCACGAGATCGAGGATGTGACCGGCACCATGGCGGACTTCGTGCGGGAAGGGAAAGTGAAGGCCATCGGCTTTTCCGAGATCGCGCCCGCCTCGCTGCGCCGCGCCGCCGCCGTGCACCCTGTTGCCGCCGTGCAGTCGGAATATTCGCTGCAGACCCGCTCACCCGAGCTGGGGCTGGTGCAGGCCTGCGCCGAGCTGGGCACCGCGCTGGTCGCCTTCTCCCCCGTCGGCCGCGCCCTGCTGACCGACCGGCCGCACGATGCCGCCCAGGTGCAGCAGATCGACTTCATGAAGAACAACCCGCGCTTCACCGGGCCGAACCACAGCCTGAACCTGAAGAAGAACGCCGAGTTCCGCGCCCTGGCCGCCGACATGGGGGTTCCTGCGGCGTCGCTGGCCATCGCGTGGCTTTGCGCGCAAGGGCCCCACGTATTGCCCATCCCCGGCACCCGCTCGGTCGACCATCTGAAGGAATGCGTCACCGGCGCCGAAATGACCCTCTCAGCCGAAGCCCGCACCCGCATCGAAACCGTCCTCCCCCTCGGCTGGTGCCACGGCGACCGCTACACTGCCGCGCAGTGGGAAGGGCCGGAGCGGTGGTGTTGAGGGGGAGAGTTACGGCTTTTTTGTTCGTCTTCGCAATTCCTCCTCGATTATTCCAAAGCAAACAAAGAGGTGGTGGAGTTCTGCGGACCGGTTCGGTCGACCTTAAAAAAGTATTTTCTTAAGTTACTGCCGCTGCCGCACAGCCATTGATTTATTTTCGCTGATCGCGCGGTCAAGTCTGGCGCAAAAAGTGGCAGAAAATCACCGGAGAGTGGAGATTTTTCCGCGGAGTTTAGGCGCTCACAGAAGGTCCCTGCTGCCAAATCTGCGACGGCGACGAGATCCTCCAGCTGCTGATCTCCCGGATCCGATTTTGTCGTGCCAACACGGATATGACCTAGATCAAAGCTCAAATAGCCAGCCAAGATCGAAGAAAATAGTTTTGTCGCGCCACCGAGGCGAGTCTCGTTGGCGAACATCGAATCTTGATCACTAATCCAAATCAAATTTTGTCCCTTTGCCCCAAAGCCTGACACAAACAGCGATATCAGATTTGATACTATGACCATTTTCTGAAGTACTTTTGGTGACCAGATTCGGTACTCGGAAAAAAATCGGTTATCCAAATCGATCGGAATTTCATTGACGATGTAGTCAAAATTTTTCTGAATTCCGATTGTTATCAAAAATCCGCTGGTTTGATCCAATAACTCAAAAAATGGAGTCAACGCCAGAGATTTTTGAATATCAGATAGATTTTTATGAGACATTCTGCGACCATCGGACAAGTATCGACGACGCCATATTTGGCGGCCTGATTCCCATTCTTTCCAGTCATCGCTACCCATAACCAAAACAGAAATAGAGAAATGAGAATCCTTTTTTCCCTCCCCACTATAGTCAGAGAAAATTAATAGATATTCTGAACTTCGAATATCAGGGAAATTTTCTGGGTTTTCGTTGACCTTTCTCGACATTATCTTGGAAATTGCTTTTAAAAATGAATTAGATTCGATAACAGGATCGCTCCAACCCGATCTTATCATACTTCAAACTCCGTAGCAGATTATCCGAATGCTTAATTTCTTGACTACTGATATACTTGAATCCCGAAAGATATCAGAAATTGGAAATGTTTGATTGATAAGAGTTATAGCCTTACCTATTTTGCGCCAATTTTTTTGGGAGCCCCTCCATTACAAGCTACAGAAATTTTGATGCCGACGAGTTGGCGTAACTCGCCGTGGTGTCGGCGTGCTTGATCGCGTCGTTACCGATTTTCCAATCATCATCCACATCTCTCCCCCAACTTTTCCGCCCCCTCCCGCAAATCTTCCATCGCATGCCCTGAGAACCCCAGGATGAATCCGTCTGTCGGGTCGGGGATCAGGCGGGCTTCGGAGAGGAGGCCGGCGTGGATGGTGGCGGCGCGGCGGACGGCGTCGCCCATGCCGGGCGGGTGGCCGGGGCGCAGGCGGGCGACCAGGTGCAGGCCCTGTTCGGGGACCTGCACGTCCAGCGCACCGCCGCTGTGGGCGTTCAGCGTGTCCACCACCAGGTCGCGGGCGGCGCGGTAGCGGGCACGCATGCGGCGGACGTGGGCCGACAGGTGGCCATTGCCGATCAGGTCGGCGATGGCGCCTTCCAGCAGGCTGGGCGGAAAGCGGTCCAGCGCCTCGCGGTCGGCCAGCACGCGTTCCACCAGCACCGGCGGCAGCACGACATAGCCCAGCCGCAGCCCCGGAAACAGCACCTTGGAGAAGGTGCCGCAATAGATCACGCGCTGCGATCCGTCGATCCCGGCCAGCGCGGTCAGGGGCGCACCGCCATAGCGGTATTCGCTGTCATAATCGTCCTCGATGATCCAGGCATCGGCGGCCCGCGCCCAGTCGAGCAGTTCGATCCGCCGCTGCATCCGCATCACCACCCCCATGGGAAACTGGTGCGAGGGCGTGACATAGGCGACGCGGGCGCGGGGCGCGCGGGCCTGCCCCTCGGCCACCACCAGCCCCTCGGCATCCACCGGCACGGGCACCAGCACCGCCCCCGCCGCCGTCAGCGCGCGCTTGGCGGCGTGATAGCCGGGGTCCTCCACCCAGGCCGCATCGCCCGGCGACAGGATCGAGCGCAGGCAGAGCCGGATGCCGTGCTGGGTGCCGCTGGTGATCATGATGTTGCCCGGATCGCAGCGCACCCCGCGCGCGACGGCCAGATGCTCGGCGATGCGGGTGCGCAGTTCCAGGCTGCCGCGCGGTTCGCCATAGCCCAGATGGCCGGGGTCGATGTGGCTCAGCCGCCGCGTGATCGCCCGGCGCAACTGTCCCTGCAGCACGTCGTCCACTGTGGTCCGGCCCAGCACGAAGACGCCGCGCGGGCGCTCGATCTCGGGCACCGTGGCGGCGGCCGGACCGGCGCCCGTATCCGGCATCCGCGCCGCGACGAAGGTGCCGGAGCCAACGCGTGATTCCGCCAGCTCGTCCGCCAGCAGCATCTCGTAGGCGACCACTACCGCGTTGCGCCGGATGCCGAGCTGTTCGGCCAGCGCCCGGCTGGGCGGCAGGCGCGCGCCCGGCGTCAGCCGTCCCGACAGGATCGCCTCCCGCAGGGCCTGATGCACGCGCGACGGCTGCGGCCCGCTGGTCCCGTCCAGGGTCAGCGGCAGGTCTACGGGCGCACTTTCGGCTCCGCCCGCTGTCCGTGAATTGGTCGAAATCTTTGCGCTCAATTGGACCTCCCGGCAACCAGTTCCGACAGGCATAGTCCCCCCACAGCCTGCAGACAAGGAGCAAACCCATGGCCGACACGCACACCCCGTCCTATCCCGTCGATCAGGTGAACAAGGTCAAGCGCATGCACGAACGCGGCACCTACGACCATGAAAGCGTTCACGCGATCCTGGATTCCGCCAGCATGTGCCACGTGTCCTATGTGATCGACGGCCAGCCCTTCTGCACGCCGACCCTGTTCTGGCGCGAGGGCACGAAACTGTACTGGCACGGCAGCAGCGCCAGCCGCATGCTGCGCAACCAGAAGGAAGGCGAGCCGGTCTGCCTGACGGTGACGCATCTGGACTCCTTCATCCTGGCGCGGTCGGGCATGCACCATTCCGCCGACTACCGCTCGGTCATGGCGTTCGGGCACGCGAAGGTCATCACCGACACCGACGAGAAGCATCAGGCACTGGTGTCCATGGTCGACCGGCTTTTCCCCAACCGCACGGCGGGCCTGCGGGAGATCAACAGCCAGGAATTCAAGGCCACCACCGTGATCGGCATGGAGATCGAGAAAGCCTCGGCCAAGGTCCGCGCGGGCGGCGTCGCCGACGACGAGGAAGACTACGCCCTGCCGATCTATGCCGAGCGCCTGCCCGTGCATGTGACCATCGGCAAGGCCGAACCCTGCCCGCGCCTGATCGACGGCGTGGAACGGTCGGAAGAACTGCAGAACATCTACCCCGAAGGCCGCCGCCTGGATGAGGCCCTGACTGAGGCCTACAAGACGACCTATCCGGCGTGAGGTGAGACGCCGGCGCCTCGCAGCGTCACATTGGGCACGCCAACACGCCCTCCGCACAGCCACGGTCCGATCAAATCCAGCCGCCGCCAGGGCAGCCCCGCATCGGGGTGCGGGATAAACTTCGATCAAGCCTGTCCCCGGCCTGACCGGGGATCCCGCTGCGCGTGGTGGTTTGTTGAGAAGTCGCCACGCACTCTCCCCTGTTCCGGGACTTGATCCCGGAACCCAGTGCTGAGTCCGTCCAGGCACGGTCCGATCAAGTCCAGCCGCCGCCTGGGCAGCCCCGCATCGGGGTGCGGGGTAAACTCTGATCAAGCCTGTCCCCGGCCTGACCGGGGATCCCGCTGCGCGTGTTGGTCTGGGATGAATGCATCCACATACTCTCCCGCGTTCCGGGACTCGATCCCGGAACCCAGCGGACGGCGAAACCTGTCACCGCTCGTGCCGATGCAGACGCTGCACTGGGCAGCGGGATCAAGTCCCGCTGCGCGTGATGGTTTGTGGAGAGGTCATCATACACTCTCCCCTGTTCCGGGACTCGATCCCGGAACCCAGTACAGAGTCCGCCACAGGCACGGTCCGATCAAGTCCAGCCGCCGCCTGGGCAGCCCCGCATCGGGGTGCGGGGTAAACTCTGATCAAGCCTGTCCCCGGCCTGAGCGGGGATCCCGCTGCGCGTGGTAGTCAGTCAGGAACACATCCGCACACTCTCCCGCGTTCCGGGACTCGATCCCGGAACCCAGCGGATGGTGGAACCTGTCGCGGTTCGGGCCCATGCAAACGCTGCGCTGGGCAGCCCCGCATCGGGGTGCGGGGTAAACTTTGATCAAGCCTGTCCCCGGCCTGACCGGGGATCCCGCTGCGGGTGGTGGCTTTATTCAAGGCCCGTCACACTCTCCCCCGTTCCGAGGCTCGATCCTGAACGGCTTACAGGCTCGCGCTCGGGCGGTCCTTCATCTTCGTGTACCAGGCGTTCAGCGCGGGCTTGCTCTCGTCGATGCGCACCTTGATCATCCGGGCGAAGTCGCACAGCACGAAGCAGGTGATGTCGGCATAGGAGAACTGGTCCGCAGCCACCCAGTCGCGGCCTTGCATGCGCTCATCCATCATCTCCAGGAAGCGGCCCGCGCGGGCGAGGCCGCGTTCGGCCAGCGCCGGAATCTGCTCGTAATTGTCGGGACCGGGCAACGCGCGGCCCTTCATGTGCGGGTTGCCGTTGCGCAGCGCCTCGGCGATGGCCGCGCCGCCCTGGCTCTCGGCGATGGCCGCCCATTGCAGGATCTCCGCCTTCTCCAGCGGCGTGCGCCCCATCAGCGGCGGATTCGGATGCGCTTCCTCCAGCCAGGTCGCAATCGCAAGGTTCTCGGTCAGCGCCACGCCCTCGTCGGTGACCAGCACCGGTATGGTCGCGCGCGGATTGATCTTCAGAAATTCCGGCTTCAGTTGCTCTCCCTTGGCGATGGAGACCTCGGTCGTCGGAATGTTGATCTCCTTCTCGGCGATGAACATACGCGCACGGCGCGGGCTGGGCGCGGTGGAACAGTCGTAGAAATGCATCGGTGGTATCCTCCCCAGGATCAGTGATGTTGCAAGTGTAACGGCACGCACGGTTTCCGCACAGACCCTCGGGTCAAGCCCGAGGGATTCATATCAAGGCGGCGAAGTCCCCGGACTTGATCCGAGGACCTGTGTCGTGACGTCGATGGCAGACTTCCCTACGCCGCCTCGGCGCTCCGGTCCACGATCCTGGCGATGTCGGCCATGATGGCGGCGAGGTCGAAGTCCTTGGGCGTGTAGATCGCGGCGACGCCGGCGGCCCGCAGGGCTTCGGCGTCTTCGGGCGGGATGATGCCGCCGACGACGACGGGCACGTCGCTTAAGCCCTCGGCGCGCAGGCCGTCCAGCACGTCGCGGGCGAGCGCGGCGTGAGAACCGGAGAGGATCGACAGGCCGACCAGATGCACGGCCTCTTCCAGTGCGGCATTGACGATCTGCTTCGGCGTCAGGCGGATGCCTTCATAGACCACTTCCATACCCGCGTCGCGCGCGGCCACCGCGATCTGCTCGGCCCCGTTGGAATGACCGTCCAGGCCGGGCTTGCCGACCAGGATCTTGATACGGCGGCCGATGCGCGCCGAGACTTCCTCCACCTTGAAGCGCACGTCCGCCAGTCCGTCGGCGGCGACACCCGCCGCCCCGCCCACGCCCGTCGGGGCGCGATATTCGCCGTAGACCAGCCGCAGGGTCTCGGCCCATTCGCCGGTGGTCACGCCCGCCTTCGCAGCGGCGACCGAGGCTTCCATGATGTTGCGGTCTTCGGCGGCGGCCCTGGCGAGATCGTCCAGCGCCGCCTTCACCGCAGCGTCATCGCGGGAGTCGCGCCAGGCGTTCAGCCGCGCGATCTGTTCGGATTCGGCGGCGTCATCGACCTTCATGATGGCATCGGCGCTGTCGGCCAGCGGCGACGGCGCGCTCTCGGTGAAGCAGTTCACGCCGATGACCTTCAGGTCGCCGGACATGATCGACTGCACCCGGCGCGCGTTGCTTTCAACCAGCGCCTCCTTCATGTAGCCGCTCTCGACGGCGGCCACGGCCCCGCCCAGCTTGCCGATCAGCGCCAGTTCCTCGCGGGCACCCTTCTTCAGTGCCTCGACCTTGGCCGCGACCACCGGCGAGCCGTCGAACAGGTCGCCATATTCCAGCAGGTCGGTTTCGTGCGCCACGATCTGCTGCAGCCTGAGCGACCATTGCTGGTCCCATGGGCGCGGCAGGCCCAGCGCCTCGTTCCAGGCCGGCAGCTGCACGGCGCGGGCGCGGGCGTTCTTGGACAACACGACCGCCAGCATCTCCAGCAGGATGCGGTAGACGTTATTTTCCGGTTGGGGTTCGGTCAGGCCGAGCGAGTTGACCTGCACACCATAACGGAAGCGACGGTTCTTCGGATCCTCGACGCCATAGCGTTCCAGCAGCAGTTCGTCCCACAGATCGACGAACGCGCGCATCTTGCACATTTCCTCAATGAAGCGGATGCCGGCGTTGACGAAGAAACTGATGCGTCCCGCGACCTGACCGAACATGTCCGCCGGGGTCTCGCCGCGCGCCTTCGTGGTGTCCAGCACGGCGGTCGCGGTGGCCAGCGCGAAGGCCAGTTCCTGCTGCGGCGTCGCCCCGGCTTCCTGCAGGTGATAGCTGCAGATGTTGGTCGGGTTCCATTTCGGCATCTCGGTCACGGTGAAACCGATCACGTCCGAGATGAGCTTCAGGCTGGGCGCGGGCGGAAAGATGTAGGTGCCGCGCGACAGATATTCCTTGATGATGTCGTTCTGGACCGTGCCCATCAGTTTCGCCCGGTCGGCACCCTGCTCCTCGGCCACGGCGACATAGAGCGCCAGCAGCCACGGCGCGGTCGCGTTGATGGTCATGGAGGTGTTCATCTGCTCCAGCGGAATGCCGTCGAACAGGGTACGCATGTCGCCGATGTGACCGATCGGGACCCCCACCTTGCCGACTTCGCCGCGGGCCAGCGCATGGTCGCTGTCATAGCCGGTCTGGGTCGGCAGATCGAAGGCGACCGAAAGGCCGGTCTGGCCGCGGCTCAGGTTGGTCCGGTAGAGTTCGTTCGAAGCTGCCGCAGAGGAATGCCCGGAATAGGTCCGGATCAACCAGGGGCGATCTTTGGCAGGAACATCAGTCATTTCACATCTTCCAAAATTTAACCTTCGAACGAACGAAAATTTCGTCTTGCATGTTGCGGCGGAAATATCATACCTATCGCCGCACTGCAAAACGATCTTTTGCCGCTATGCAGCATAAAACTGATATAGACGGGACTGACGTTATGGGAAAGCCCGTGCATGTTGCGCGGCGGACACTACGACGAATACACCAAAGACCAAACACTTTGAGGAGTGAAGTTTGATGGCGGAAGTTCAGGCGGTCGAGAGCGCGCCCACCGATCTGATGGATGGCGAGAAGAAGGATCTCTACGAGGTCGGCGAGATCCCGCCGCTCGGGCATGTACCGAGACAGATGTATGCGTGGGCGATCCGCAAGGAACGCGAGGGCACACCGGACAAGGCCATGCAGGTCGAGGTCGTGGAAACCCCGGAACTGGACAGCCACGACGTGCTGGTTCTCGTGATGGCAGCGGGCGTGAACTACAACGGTGTCTGGGCCTCGCTCGGCACGCCGGTCTCGATGTTCGACGTCCACAAGCAGCCCTATCACATCGCCGGGTCGGACGCGTCGGGCGTCGTCTACGCCGTCGGCAGCCAGGTCAAGCGCTGGAAGGTCGGCGACGAGGTCGTCGTGCATTGCAACCAGGACGACGGCGACGACGAGGAATGCAACGGCGGCGATCCGATGTTCTCCAACTCCCAGCGCATCTGGGGTTACGAGACGCCGGACGGATCCTTCGCGCAGTTCGCCCGCGTGCAGGACCGCCAGCTGATGCCGCGCCCGCGCCACCTGACCTGGGAAGAGAGCGCCTGCTACACGCTGACCCTCGCCACGTCCTACCGGATGCTGTTCGGCCACCGCCCGCACATCCTGCGTCCGGGCGACAATGTTCTGATCTGGGGTGCATCGGGGGGCATCGGCTCCATGGCCGTGCAGCTCTGCGCGACGGCCGGGGCCAACGCGATCGGCATCATCTCCGACGAATCCAAGCGCGAGTTCGTCATGTCGCTGGGTGCCAAGGCGGTCATCAACCGCAATGACTTCGACTGCTGGGGTCAGATGCCGACGGTGAACACCGACGAATACGCCGCCTGGACCAAGGAAGTCCGCAAGTTCGGCAAGGCCATCTGGGACATCACCGGCAAGGGCAACGATGTCGACTTCGTGTTCGAGCATCCCGGCGAGGCGACCTTCCCGGTCAGCTGCATCGTGGTGAAGCGCGGCGGCATGGTGGTCTTCTGCGCCGGCACCACGGGCTACAACCTGACCATGGACGCCCGCTATGTCTGGATGCGCCAGAAGCGCATTCAGGGCAGCCACTTCGCCAACCTGAAGCAGGCGACGCAGGCGAACCAGCTGGTCATCGAACGCCGCATCGACCCGGTCATGTCAGAGGTGTTTTCCTGGGACGATATCCCGAAGGCGCACATGAAGATGATGGCCAACCAGCATCTGCCCGGCAACATGGCCGTTCTTGTATCGTCGAAGCTGCCCGGTCTGCGCACCATCGAGGACGCGATCGAAGCGGGGAACTAAAAGAAACCGCGCCGTGTGGGATGGATTGGTCGGCACACGGCGCGGCTCCGCATGGCAGTGCGCGGCGCTGCGCGGGATGGATCGGTCGATCCCTGGTCGGCGGGGCCTATCCCCGTCCCGGCGCGGCGGCGGCGCGCGACAGCTGCAGCGCGTCGTCCAGCGACCGGCGCAGCGTGACCAGATCCTCCGGCGTCATGAAGGCGCCGATGCGGATGCGCCGGTCATGGCTGCCGACATAGAGCTTCTCTACGCCCCGGGCGTCCGTTTCCATGTCCACACGCGACCAGTACGACGGGAAGTGCCACATCTGCTCCCGACCGCTGGTGTCGCGCCGCATGACCGTCAGGTCACCGCCGTCGATCAGCACACGTTCCCGGACGCGTCCGGTCCGGTAGTTGACGCGGAAGGCCGCCCAGACAAGCAGCACGTCCAGACCCAGGAACCCGATGACGGGCCACGCCCCGTTCAGGGCGAAGGCAAGCCCGGTGACGAAGCTGATGCCGCCGATCAGGGCCATGACGATCAGGAACCCGCGCGGCCCCAGCGACCGGTGCGGCAGCAAAACGAAATCATACTCGGGCGACTGTTCGTTCATGACGACAGAATATAACCTGCTGCGACGGGGTGCGCGCTACAATCCGCCGCGTTGCAGGAGATTGTGATGAGCCTTGAAGACCAGTTCGATCCGCTGCCCGTCATCGACGCGCATCATCATATCTGGGATCTGGCGGGCGATCTCCGGTACCCGTGGCTGAGCAGCAACAAGCACAGTTATCAGGGCGACAACACCGCGATCCGGCGCACCTATCTGCCCGCTGAATACCGCCGCGATTCAGCATTGCACAATGTGGTGGCGACCGTCTTCGTCGAGGCCGAGGCACATCGCAGCCAGCAGGTCGCCGAAACCGAATGGGTCAGTGCGCAAGCCGGGATGACACGTCAGGCCCCCGCAATTGCGGAACCGGACGCCCCGGCATATGGTGCGAGACAACAAGAGCAACCTCCTGGAGGAACGTCTGATGGGTTTGCCCGCCGAGAAGGTGAATGGCGTCGTTGCCGAGCTGGCAGAACTGCTGGGTGATCGCTGCACGACCGCGAATGCGGTTCGCGAACATCACGGCCATGACGAGAGCTACCATCATCCATCGCTGCCGGATGCGGTCTGTTTCGCGCACTCGACCGAAGAAGTCTCCGAGATCGTGAAGATCTGCGGACGTCACGAAGTCCCGATCATTCCCTACGGTGTCGGCACCTCGCTGGAAGGCCACATCATCCCCGAGAACGGCGGCGTGACCGTCGACCTGTCGCAGATGAACGAGGTGCTGGAGGTCAACGAGGAAGATCTGGACTGCATCGTCCAGCCCGGCGTCACCCGCAAGCAGCTCAATGAATACCTGCGCGCGACCGGCCTGTTCTTTCCCATAGATCCCGGTGCAGACGCCTCCATCGGCGGCATGACCGCGACACGGGCCAGCGGCACCAACGCCGTGCGCTACGGCACCATGCGCGAGAACGTGCTGGCGCTGACGGTCGTGATGGCCGACGGGCGGATCATCAAGACCAACCGCCGGGCGCGGAAATCGTCCGCAGGGTACGATCTGACACGGCTCATGGTGGGGTCAGAGGGCACGCTGGGCATCATCACAGAGGTCACGCTGCGCCTGTACGGCATCCCCGAGGCGATCAGTTCGGCCGTCGTGTCCTTCGAGGATCTGGAAGGCGCGGTGAACACCACCATCCTGACCATCCAGTCCGGGATTCCGGTCGCGCGGATCGAGCTTCTGGATGAAGTGCAGATGGCGGCCTGCAACCGCTATTCCGATCTGGACTATCCCGACAAGCCGACCCTGTTCCTGGAATTCCACGGCACCGAAGCCAGCGTGAAGGAACAGGCCGAAAGCGTTGGCGCGATCTGCGAGGAATATGGCGGTTCCGGGTTCCAGTGGACGACGAAGGCCGAGGACCGCAACAAGCTGTGGCAGGCCCGCCACGACGCCGCCTATGCCGCCAAGGCGCTGAAGACCAACGGCTCGATCTGGGCCACCGACGTCTGCGTGCCGATTTCCCGGCTGGCCGAATGCATTCTGGAGACCAAGAAGGATGTGGTCGCCAACGACCTGACCGCGCCCATCGTCGGGCATGTCGGCGACGGCAACTTCCATCTGGCCTTCGTCTTCGCCGAGGGCGACAACGAGGGCATGAAGAAGGCCGAGGAAGTCAACGACCGCATGGTGATGCGGGCGCTGGCCATGGGCGGCACCTGCACCGGGGAACACGGTGTCGGCACGGGCAAGATGAAATTCCTGCTGGCCGAGCACGGGGATGCGGTCTCCGTCATGCGCGAGATCAAGAAAGCGCTGGATCCGCAGAACATCTTCAACCCGGGCAAGATCTTTTCGGTTTGATGACCCGCGAGGGTGTCATGCCGGGCGCGTCCCGGCGTCCGGGCCAACTGTCAATCCGGCGGCGAAGCCGCTCCGGACCCCGGCACGGGGCCGGGGTGACAGCGTGAGATCATGACCAGCCCCCGCCTCATCATCGGCATGTCCGGCGCCAGCGGCGCCGCCTATGGCATCCGCCTGCTGGAAGTCCTGCGCGACACGCCCGTCGAAACGCATCTGGTGATGAGCCGGGCGGCGGCCATGACCATTGCCTACGAGACGGATCATACCGCCGAGGCTGTCCGCGCGCTGGCGGATGTGAACTACCCCATCGGTGACGTCGGCGCGGCGATCGCCAGCGGATCGTACCGGACCACAGGGATGGTGATCGCGCCCTGTTCGATCAAGACGCTATCCGAGGTCGCGACCTGCAACACGGGCAACCTGTTGAGCCGCGCCGCCGATGTGGTGCTGAAGGAACGGCGGCGTCTGGTGCTGCTGGTCCGTGAAACGCCGCTGCACACCGGCCACCTGCGCATGATGACCCAGGCATCCGAAAGCGGGGCCGTGATCATGCCGCCCGTGCCCGCGTTCTATTCGAAACCCGAGACCCTGGCCGACATGGTGGATCACACGGTCGGACGGGTGCTGGACCTGTTCGACATAGAAAACGACCTGGTCAGCCGCTGGCGCGACGATCCGACGGAAACCTGAGGGCGGTCAGGACTCCGGCATCGGCCCGACCAGCAGTTGCGGGTCCAGCCGTTCCCCGAACCAGTTGATGCGCCAGTCCAGATGCGGCCCGGTCACACGCCCCGTCGCACCGATCTCAGCGATCTTCTCGCCCTGAATCACCTTCTGGCCGACCTCGACCGTCAGCTCCGACAGGTGGATGAAGGTGCTGGTGACACCGTGCCCGTGATCCAGGATCAGCGTACCGCCCGTGAAATAGAGCCCCGTCCGCGCGAACCTGACGATCCCGTCGGCGGGTGCCACGACCGGGGTGCCGGTCGGCCCGGCCACATCAACGCCGAAATGGGGGCGGCGCGGCTTGCCGTTCAGGATGCGCTGGCTGCCGTAGACACCGGAGATCGGTCCGATGCTGGGCCAGATCCAGTCCTGGGCGAACCACGTCTCCGGCGTATCGAACGCCCGGGCCTTCGCGATATCGGCGTTCTCCGCGCGGATGCGAGCCAGCGTTTCCGGTGCGGGCGTGACCATCTTCGACGGCAGACCGTCGATTCTCTGGGTGACGTAGTCACGCCGGGCGACACTGATGACCTGGGTGTCGCCGCCGACCGTCAATGTGACCGTCTCGGCGTGATCGCGACCGAAGCCGAAGACGAAAACGCCATCGGGCGAGACCCGCACCGGCTTGCCGTCGACCGTCACTTCCAGCCCGGCTGCGTCGCGGCCGATCATCATGCCGCCCTGAATGGCATTGCCGGAAAGTTCGTAGCCGATGGCGGGCAGGGAAAAGCAGACGAGAACGGCGATCAGAATGCTGCGGATCAAAACAGGTCTCCTTGCTGTGGCTTCGGCGCGGGCGCCTTTCGGGGTCTGCGCGCAGATGAAACGCCGCCTGCGACCACCGGTTCCCGGCCATCGGCGAACTCGATCTCCAGCATGGCACCGGCCTTCACGTCGGCTGAGCGGGTGACCGGCGCGCCGTCGGCATCGCGAACCACCGCATATCCCCGTTGCAGGGTCGCCTTGTAGGAGAAGCCCTCCAGCAGGCGCGCGGTCGATTCCAGCTTTTGCCCCCGGTCAGCAATTGTCCGTTTGAGCTCGCGCTGCAGCGTGAGGGTCGCACGCTGCACGCGCTGCTGCCCGTCCCTGACCGGCTGCTGGAGCACGGACGGTCTCAGCCCGCCGGCGACCTGCGCCAGACGCTGGCGGCCACGACCCGCATTCAGCTTCAGCGCGCGCGACAGCGCATCGCCCAGGTCGTCCAGGCGCTGGCCATGCTGTTGCAGCAGGCGGCGGGGGTCGGTGAGGCCCCGCGCCAGTCCGGACAGCGTGTTGCGGCGCTCGATATGCATCCGCCGCAGCGCGATGGTGCTGCGGCGTGACAGATCGCCGACCTGCAGCGCCAGGTCGCCGCGCACGGGCACCGCCATCTCGGCAGCGGCTGTCGGCGTCGGCGCGCGCCGGTCCGAGGCGTGATCGATCAGGGTCGTATCGGTCTCATGGCCGACCGCGGAAATCAGCGGAATGTCGCTCTCGGCGGCGGCGCGGACCACCACCTCTTCATTGAAGGCCCAGAGGTCCTCGATCGAGCCGCCGCCCCGCGCCACGATCAGCAGGTCCGGACGGTTCGCCGTCATGGCGTTGAAGCCGCGGATCGCGGCGGCGACCTGTTCGGCGGCCCCTTCACCCTGAACGATCACCGGCCAGACAAGGACATGGCGCGGGAACCGGTCGGTCAGGCGGTGCAGGATATCGCGGATTACGGCCCCGGTCGGGCTGGTCACGACACCGATCCGCTGCGGCAGGAACGGGATCGGACGCTTGCGTTCCGGCGCGAACAGACCCTCGGCCATCAGCGCCTTCCGGCGCTGTTCCAGCAGCGCCATCAGCGCGCCCTCGCCCGCCGGTTCCATCCGGTCGACGACGATCTGGTACTTGGAGCGCGCGGGATAGCTGGTCACGCGGCCCGTGCAGAGCACCTCAAGACCGTCTTCGGGTCTGAAATTCAGCTTTGCCGCCTGCCCTTTCCAGACGATGCCGTCGATGACCGCCTTGTCGTCCTTGAGGCCGAAATACAGATGCCCCGACGCGGCACGCTTGAAGCCTGAAATCTCGCCGCGCAGCGTCACGTGGCCGAACACATCCTCCAGCGTGCGCTTCAGCTTCTGCGACAGCTCGCTGACGGAATACTCGGCGATATTGGAGCGCGATTCGGCAGGATTCTCTGACATGCCCTGAACCTATCGCGTTCGCCGGAGCGATTGAACCGCAATCATTCGGGGACGATGGCACCCACAAACCTTCGAAAGCGCCCGGGAAGTTGCATAACATCTTGAACCGCAACTGATAAATCGCATCGCATCCATTGTGGACGGTTGCGGACGGCGGCGGATCGGGCCTAGTTTTCAAGACTGAGTTTCGCCCGGAGGTCGTCTATTGGCACGCGCACGATCGGACCTGACATGCATCGAACATCCCGAGTTGCAGAAGCTCGCGGACTTCTGGTTTTCGGTTCGTGGCGACCGCCTGGCACCCCCGGTTTCGGAGATATCGCCCGACCGGTTCCAGTCGCTGCTGCCGGCGATCTGGATGTGCGATGTCGTCGAGGACGATCCGGACGGCCGCTTCCGCTATCGGCTGGCGGGCGATCACATCCGGACCGCACACGGCGGCGGACTGAAGGGCCGGACGCTGGAACAGATCACCGACGAGGCTGCCCGCGAACGGGTCGTCGGCTATTTCGCGATGGCGGTGGACCGACCGGCCATCATCCACATCGTCGGCCAGGTCTTTGCCGAAAGTCCCAACCCCGCCAAGGGCGAGCGGCTGATCCTGCCGTTCTTTTCGGAAACAGAGGACCGTGTCGTGCGGCTTCTGGGAGCCACGCTTCATTCCTGGGAGTATGAGCGGGAGCGGTCGACCACCGCCATCCCGACCCGGCAGGTCCGCACGTTCCTGCCGCTCGACGGGTCCGAACCCTGGTCCGAGGACTGGCTGTAGAAACTCCGGCTACTTGGTGATGATCTCCGGCCCCATCACCGCATTGGGCAGGACCGTCGAGATCCACGGGACATAGGTCACCAGGATCAGAAAGACGAACAGCACGGCCAGAAACGGCAGGGCCGCCTTCACCACGGCCATCATCGGCATGCCCGCAACACCGGAGGTCACGAACAGGTTCAGGCCGACCGGCGGCGTGATCATGCCGATCTCCATGTTCACGACCATGATGATGCCCAGATGGATCGGATCGATCCCCAGTTCGATGGCGATCGGAAACACCAGCGGGGCCACGATCACCAGCAGGCCAGACGGTTCCATGAACTGCCCGCCGATCAGCAGGATCACGTTGACGACGATCAGGAACATCACCGGCCCGAGCCCCGCCGCCAGCATGGCTTCGGTGATCTGCTGCGGGATTTGTTCGTCGGTCAGCACATGCTTCAGGATCAGCGCGTTGGCGATCACGAACAGCAGCGTGACGGTCAGCTTCCCCGCGTCGAACAGGGTCCTTCGGGTGTCGGCATGCACGAGCGCCGTGATCAGCGCCGAGGGCCTGTGAAACAGGGACCGGTTCTTCTCACCTTCCGGTGTGGCCAGCGGCCCCATGTCCCGATAGACGAAGGTCGCGATCACCCAGGCGTAGACGGCGGCGACCGCCGCAGCCTCGGTCGGCGTGAAGATACCGCCGTAGATCCCGCCCAGAATGATGACGATCAGCAGCAGGCCCCAGACCGCATCGCGTGCGGACTCGAAGATCTCGCCCCAGCCGGCCCAGTCGCCTTTCGGCAGGTTCTTCCACTTGGCAATGCCGTAGATGGCGAACATCAGCATCAGACCGGCCAGCAGCCCCGGCAGCACGCCGGCCAGGAACATGCGCCCGACCGACACCTCGACCGCGGCGGCATAGACCACCATCACGATCGAGGGCGGGATGAGAATGCCCAGCGTACCGGCGTTGCAGATCACACCGGCGGCGAACTCCTTGGAATAGCCGACCTGGCGCATGCCCGCGATCACGATGGTGCCGATGGCCACGACGGTGGCCGGAGACGATCCCGACAGCGCCGCGAACATCATGCATGCGAAGACGCCCGCGATGGCGAGCCCGCCCGGAAAATGTCCGACACAGGCGATCGAGAAGCGGATGATCCGCCGGGCCACGCCGCCCGTGGACATGAAGGAGGACGCCAGGATGAAGAACGGGATCGCCAGCAGCGTGTAGTGGCCCTCGAACGCCGAGAACAGGGTCTGCGCGATGGATGCCAGCGACGAGTCGGAATAGATCAGCAGGAAGCCGATCGACGACAGGCCGAGGGCCACCGCGATCGGAACGCCGACCAGCAGCAGGCTGATGATGGCGATGAAAAGGAGGGCGACTTCCATGTCAGACCTCCTTCAGCTTCACGGCCGCTTCCTCGACGGCCTCCTCGGCCTCGTGGGAGGCGATCAGCCTGTCGGCCCGGCCCCGCATCACCCAGATCCCGGTCTGTATGAACCGGTAGAGCAGCAGCGCCATGGAAAGCGGCAGCACCAGATAGGGGATCATGCGGGGGATCTTCTCGTAGCGTTCGCCCTGGTTGAACGCGCTCTCCATCCAGGCCAGGGGTTGCCAGCCGAACAGGTCGGGCATCGGCGTATTCTCGGTCTCGTACCAGCTCTTGTCGCGGAACTTCTCCTCGAACCCGAGCGGCAGCCAGCGGCCCTCGGTGGCGGGCAGACCGGCGAAGTTGGCCCAGTAGTCCCACGACCCCTTCAGCAGCAGGAAGGCGTAGAAGATGCAGCACAGCGCGGCAAAGAGGCCAAGCGCCTTGCGGCCGGGCGACGAAAGCAGGTTGAGAACGGCATCCACACCCAGATGGGCCTTGATCTTCACCGCGTAGGAGGCTCCCAGCAGGACCAGCCAGGCGAACATGAAGACGGTCATCTCCAGCGCCCAGAGAATGCCTGTCTCGAAGACATAACGCGCGATCACGTTGGCAAAGGTCAGAAGCGTCATCAGGCCCAGGATGACGGCGATCAGACGCTCTTCCAGGCCATCCAGAAATGTCTTGCGCTGTTCCACGACGATCCCCCTCAGACCCTCAGGAAAAAGGGCGGCGCGAGGATTGTCATCCGCCACGCCGCCCCGGCATCAGATAAGCAACATGCAGTCGCCGGACCGACAGAGCGGCCCGGGACAACCGTGCTGCCTACATCATGTTTGCCTTCTGGGCCGCGGCGATATTTTCCGCGCCGACATCATCCTTGAACTTCTCCCAGACCGGCTTCATGGCGGCCACCCAGGCCGCACGCTGTTCGGCGTTCAGCTGACGGACGGTACCGCCGGCATCGATGATGGACTGTTTGGCGGCGGCGTTGACAGCGGTCGATTCACTGTTCCGGGTCGCCGTGACCTCGGCGACGATCGACAGGAACTGGTCACGTACGTCGGCGTCCAGGCTGTCCAGCCAGTCGACGCTGGTGACCAGCAGATAGTCGATGATGCCGTGGTTGGTCTCGGTAATACCGTCCTGAACCTCGAAGAACTTCTTGCCGTAGATGTTGGACCAGGTGTTTTCCTGACCGTCCACCACGCCCTGCTGAAGCGCGCCATAGACCTCGGAAAAGGCCATTTTCTGCGGCGTGCCGCCGATGGCTTCCATCTGTGCGACCAGCACGTCCGACGGCTGGACGCGGAATTTCAGACCGTTGGCATCCGAAGGCAGCAGCAGCGGCCTGTTGGCTGACATCTGCTTCATGCCGTTGTGCCAGTAGGCCAGCCCCTGCAGACCGCGGCGCTGCATGCTGTCCAGAAGGTTCTGACCGGCTTCGCCGTTCTGGAACGCCTCGACCGCATCGATATCGCTGAACATGAACGGCAGATCGAAGATGCGGAACTGCTTGGTGAAGGCCTCGAATTTCGACAGGGACGGCGCGGCAAGCTGCACATCGCCCTGCAGCATCGCTTCCAGGACCTTGTTGTCGTCATACAGGGTCGAATTCGGGAAGACCTCCATGCAGGCCTTGCCGTTCATCTCCTTGTTAACGCGCTCGGCCAGCAGCGTGGCCGCGATGCCCTTCGGATGCTTGTCGGTGTTGGTGACGTGGCTGAACTTGATGACGATCTCGCCATCCTGGCATTCGTCGGCCTGGGCGGCACCTGCCGCAAAAACCAGAGCGAACGCAGCCGCAGCGGTTGCAAGAATACGCATAGTCAGACTCCCTAGAAAGGTTTTTTGCTTGCAACCCTTCTAAGCGAGAGTGCCGTTCAGCGCAATCTGGCTATTGCGGTCTCAGGCAAGGTCTCCGGCCAGCGATTTCTTCTGGTCCGCGGTCAGGATCGCGATGTGATTGTAGCTGGGATGCGTGATCCGAAGCTGCACTTCGGCGGTGCCGTCCTTCAGCGCCTTGATCTGCCCGTCGGAAAGTTCGAACAGGAAGAAGTGCACCGACGAGGCCTTGCCGTCGGCTGTCGTGCGGTCGAGATCGTCCTCGGCTTCGCCGGCGACCTCCTCGCCGTCGATCACCAGTTTGACCGTCTCTTCGATCCCGCCCAGAGTTGCCAGTTCGCGGGCCCGGCGCACCGGATCGGCGATCTGAAGCATCATGGTCGCGGTCAGATTGCGCCCATTCGGCACCAGCGACGCGTAGGCTTCCAGTTCGTCGGCCAACTGCGCCTCGCCCCCGCCCTCGACCCGCAGCATCTCCTGGATCTGCCACCACATGGTGAAATAGCTCTCGAAGAAGAATGACGCGAACGGACCGACATCGATTCGCCGGTCCTTCTTGTGGGTGCGCAGTTCGGCCTGCTTCTCGGCGCGCTGACCTTCGAATACCTCATTGGACACGATGTCGTCGGCGGTCAGGCTGAATTTCTGTTCGATCAGCATCACGATACTCCTGATGTTGTTGGTCGTTACGGCGTGCCGACAAGGGATCGGGCTCAGATCAGCCCGCACGCCCTGGCGAACAGTTCCACCGGATGGTGCGTCTGTTTCGGCGGGGCCTTGAAGGTCTCGGCGTTTTCCTCGTGCACCATCTCCATGCCCTGGAGAATATGCTGTCCGGCCAGCGGGCATTCGGATGCAACGTAGGCCTTGTCTTCCCTGCCGGCCGCGCGGAACGCGTTCTTCCCGACCTTCAGGGCGGTCTCGAAATTCTCTTTCTTGATGCCCCAGCTGCCGCCGTGACCCGAGCAGCGCTCGATCACCTTGATGTCGCTGTCGGGGATCAGACGCAGCATCTCGGCGGCCTTCTGGCCGATGTTCTGCGCCCGCGCGTGACAGGCCAGATGCAGGCTCACGCCACCGTCGAGCGGCTTCGGCTCGGCGGCGAGACCTTCGTTCTTCGCGATCTCGACGATATATTCGGTGATGTCGCGGGTCGCTTCGGCAAGGCGCTGAATCTCGGGATCGTCCGGCAGGATCAGCGGCCACTCGAATTTCAGCATCAGCGCACACGAGGGCACCAGCGCCACCACGTCATAGCCCTTGTCGATCCAGGGCTTCATCGCGGAAGCAACCTTCTTCGCACGACGCGCGACATCGTCGAGGTCGCCCTGCTCCAGCTGAGGCATGCCGCAGCATTCCGGATAGTCGACCGCCGTCTCGACGCCGTTGGCGGCAAGGATGGCCTGGGCCGCGCGACCGATGTCGGGATTGTTGTAGTTCACGAAACAGGTGGCATAGAAAACCGCCTTGCGGCCCGCCGCCGGCGCAGCCGTGTTCACTTCGGGTCCGTGCGCGGCGTGCGCGGCGAAGCTCTTGCCGTGATACTTCGGCAGGTCCGCATTGCGATCGATGCCCGCAATGTCTTCCAGGATCGGCCGAGTCAGCTTGTTGTCGGTCTTCGAGGCCCAGTTCGCCGCGGGCGCGACCATGCCGATCAGCTTGCCGTTGCGATCCGTCTTCGCGAGCTGGCGATCCCAGAAGCCGGTGTCGCCCGCCTTGTGCTCGGCCGCACGGTAGCGCAGCATCAGATGCGGGAAATCCAGCATGAATTCGTGCGGCGGCGTGTAGGGACACGTCGACATGAAACACATGTCGCACAGGGTGCAGGCATCCACGACCGGCTTGAATCCCTCGGACGAAACCGTATCCAGTTCGCCCGACTCGCTCTCGTCGATCAGGTCGAAAAGGCGGGGAAAGCTGTCGCACAGGTTGAAGCAGAGCCGACAGCCGTGACAGATGTCGAAGACACGCCGCAGCTCTTCGTCAATGGCGTCCGCATTGTAGAAATCCGGATTCTGCCAGTCGATCGGCAGACGTTCCGGTGCTGCAAGGCCACCCTCGCTCATGCTTCGCTCCTGAAAATCAGCAAAGAATCAAGTATCGACAGAGAGCCGGGCGGCAGCCTGAGCCGCCGCCCGGTCCCGATCGGATCGTCAGATCAGCCCAGGGAATCCAGGGCCTTCTGGAAACGGCCGGCATGGCTTTTCTCGGCCTTCGCCAGCGTTTCGAACCAGTCGGCGATCTCGTCGAAGCCTTCTTCGCGTGCGGTCTTCGCCATCCCCGGATACATGTCGGTGTATTCGTGGGTTTCGCCGGCGACGGCGGCCTTCAGATTCTGTTCGGTGGAACCGATCGGTTCACCGGTCGCCGGATCGCCGACTTCTTCCAGGAACTTCAGATGGCCGTGGGCATGACCGGTCTCGCCTTCCGCGGTCGAGCGGAACACGGCGGAAACGTCGTTGTAGCCCTCGACATCCGCCTTCTGGGCGAAATAGAGATAACGGCGGTTCGCCTGCGATTCACCGGCAAATGCTTCCTTGAGGCTTTCCTCGGTCTTGGTGCCCTTGAGCGACATGTGACTTCTCCTCCTGTCAAAGAATATCCTCGCGCACGCCGCACGTGCGCATGCATTCAGACGTAGTAAAAAGACGGCATCAAGTCAATAGTTTAGAATAATTCCAAACTATTGAGAACGACTCGCGAAAAGGGGAAGCGGGCGTGTCAGTCGTCGGTCAGGCGAATGATCACTTCGGCGCTCGATACGCGCATGCCCTCCGGTGCGGCGGGCAGGTCACCCAGGCGGATGGCGTCGCCCGGAATGTCCGTCAGCTGGCCGGTCCGGTCGTGGAAGAAGTGGTGATGCTGGCTGACGTTCGTATCGAAATACGACCGGCCCGGATCCACGACCACCTCGCGGATCAGACCTGCGCGCGTGAACTGGTGCAGGCAGTTGTACACCGTCGCAAGCGATACCGTCACACCGTGCCTGAGCGCCTCGTCATAGAGTTGCTCGGCGGTGATGTGCCGGTCGCCCTTGCCGTACAGCAGTTCGGCCAGGGCAACACGCTGACGCGTCGGGCGCAGCTTGGCGGCCCGGAGACGTTCTGACAGATCTGACGTTTCAATGCTGGACATGATGCCTATATAGCCCCGCACAGGGGCAAACAGAAGCCCCGGCGCGCCAATATTGCCGTTTTGTGCTCGGAAACCCTTGTAATATCGGGTTTTGTGCCAGCGGCGATACGTCTATAGTCGCGCGCCAGAAATGCAAATAATCACCTCCAGCCGCGCCCGGCTGGCAAGATCGGACTGGGGCAAATCCTTGAGCGAACGTCAATCGAAATTCAGCTACGAAGAACTGCTTGAGTGCGCCCACGGCAGGATGTTTGGCGAAGGCAACGCGCGCCTGCCGCTGCCGCCGATGCTGATGTTCGACCGGATCACCGAGATCAACGAGACGGGCGGCACCTACGGCAAGGGTGAGATCATCGCCGAAATGGATGTGAAGCCCGATCTCTGGTTCTTCGACTGCCATTTCGAGAACGATCCCGTCATGCCCGGCTGTCTGGGCCTCGATGCGCTCTGGCAGTCGGTCGGGTTCTTTCTGGGCTGGCTCGGGTTGCCCGGCAAGGGCCGCGCGCTGGGCGTCGGTGAAGTGAAGTTCGCCGGTGAGGTTCTCACCACGACCAAGCTGATCACCTATCACCTGTCGATCAAGCGGACGATCGCGCGGCGGCTCGTTCTGGGCATCGCCGACGGCGTGGTGAAGGGCGACGGCGAGGAGATCTACACCGCCAAGGACCTGCGTGTCGGTCTGTTCGGCGCGGCGCAGTCTTGAGGTTGATCTGATGAAACGTGTGGTGGTGACCGGACTGGGTGTTGTTTCCTCCATCGGCAACAACGCAGAAGAAGTTCTCGCGAGTCTGAAGGCGGCGAAATCGGGCATCGAATATGCCCCCGAGTACGCCGAGATCGGCATGCGGAGCCAGGTTCACGGTTCGATCAAGCTCGACCCGGCCGAGCACATCGACAAGCGCATCATGCGCTTCATGGGACCGGGCGCTGCCTACAACTACATCGCCATGCGCGAGGCCATCGAGGATTCGGGCCTGGACGAGAGCGATGTTTCAAACCCGCGCACCGGCATCATTGCCGGATCGGGCGGACCGTCGACTTCCAACCAGGTGCTGGCCGTGGACACCGCGCGCGAGAAGAGCGTGAAGCGCATCGGCCCGTTCATGGTGCCACGCTGCATGTCGTCGACCAATTCGGCCAACCTTTCGACCGCCTTCAAGATCAAGGGCATGAGCTATTCGATCTCGTCGGCCTGTTCGACCAGTGCGCACTGCATCGGCAACGCCTATGAAAGCATTCAGCTCGGCAAGCAGGACGTCATGTTCGCGGGCGGCGGGGAAGAACTGCACTGGACCCTGTCGATGCTGTTCGACGCGATGGGCGCCATGTCGACGAAGTTCAACGACACGCCTGAAAAGGCCTCGCGTGCCTACGACCGCGACCGCGACGGGTTCGTGATCTCGGGCGGCGGCGGCATGCTGGTTCTCGAAGAACTCGAACGCGCGAAAGCACGCGGCGCAAAGATCTACGGCGAGATCGTCGGTTACGGCGCGACGTCCGACGGCGTCGACATGGTCGCGCCTTCGGGAGAAGGCGCGAAGCGCTGCATGGATCTGGCGCGCGCGACCATCGGCGACACGAAGGTCGATTATGTGAACGCCCACGGCACCGCGACACCTGTCGGCGACATCATCGAACTGAACGCGATCCGCGAAGCCTTCGGCGAGCATCTGCCGAAGGTGAGTTCGACCAAGAGCCTGACGGGCCACAGCCAGGGGGCCGCCGGCGTGCAGGAGTCGATTTACTCCCTGCTGATGCTGCACCATGATTTCCTCACCCCGTCGGTGAACGTCGACAATCCGGACGAAGGGGTCGGCGATTTCCCGCTGGTTCTGGAGCGGGTGGACAATGCGGGCCTGAACTGCGTCATGTCGAACAGCTTCGGCTTCGGCGGCACCAACGCCAGCCTGATCTTCAAGAAGCTGGTGGACTGATCCGATGAACACAGAAGGCATTCTTGCAGGCCGCCGCGGTCTGATCATGGGGGTCGCCAACGACCATTCGATCGCCTGGGCCATCGCCAAGGCATGCCACGATGCGGGCGCGACGCTGGGCTTCACCTATCAGGGCGATGCAATGCTGAAGCGGGTGAAGCCGCTGGCGGATTCGCTCGGGTCCGACTTCCTGGAACCCTGCGACGTCGCCGCCGACGGCGATCAGGCGCGGGTGTTCGAGCGGGTCGGCAACGAATGGGATCGCCTCGACTTCGTGCTGCATGCCATCGCCTTCTCCGACAAGAACGAACTGAAGGGCCGCTACGTCGATACGACGGCGGCCAACTTCGAGCGGACGATGGCCATCAGCTGCTATTCCTTCACAGAGACGGCGCGCTGCGCGGCACCGCTGATGAAGGACGGCGGCAGCCTGCTGACCCTCAGCTTCTCGGGCGCCGAGCGCTGGATGCCCAGCTACAACGTCATGGGCGTCGCCAAGGCCGCGCTTGAAACCAGCGTACAGTATCTGGCCGTCGATCTGGGCAACGACAACATCCGGGTCAACGCGATCTCGGCCGGCCCGATGCGCACGGTGTCCGGCGCAGCCGTCGGCGATGCGCGCTACGTCTTCGGCTATGCCCGCGACCATGCCCCGCTGATGCGCGCGATCACGCACGAGGATGTCGGCGGTGCCGGCGTCTACTTCCTGTCGGACCTGTCATCGGGCGTGACGGGCGAGGTGCACCATGTCGATGCGGGCTTCAATGTCATCGGCATGATGAATCCGCACCAGCTCGACAAGGACTGAGGCCTATTCGGCGACGGTCTTGCCCTTGAAGCGGCAGACATCGCTGACGATGCAGGCCGGACAGTCGGGCTTGCGCGCCTTGCAGACATAACGCCCGTGCAGGATCAGCCAGTGATGCGCGTGCAGCAGGTAGGCGGGCGGAATCCGTTTCAGCAGCTTCTTCTCGACTTCCAGCGGGGTCTTGCCCTTCGCCAGACCGGTCCGGTTCGATACCCGGAACAGGTGCGTATCGACCGCGATCGTGGGCTGCCCGAAAAAGATGTTGAGCACGACGTTGGCCGTCTTGCGCCCGACCCCGGCCAGCGCCTCCAGTGACTCACGGTCGTCGGGCACCTGTCCGTCGTGGTTCTCCAGCAACTGCTCGCTGAGACGGATGACGTTCTTCGCCTTGTTCTTGTAGAGACCGATCGTCTTGATGTACGCACGCACCCGATCCTCGCCCAGCGCGAGCATCTTCTCCGGCGTGTCGGCCACCGCGAACAGCGGCCCCGTCGCCTTGTTGACCCCGACGTCGGTCGCCTGCGCCGACAGCACCACGGCGACAAGCAGCGTGTAGGCATTGGAATAGTTCAGTTCGCCAACGGGTTCGGGGTTCGCGGCCTGAAGCCGGGCGAAGAAAATCTCGCGTTCTGCCTTGTTCATGGCGCCATATGGCAGGCTGATCGCTCAGTTTTCAACCACATTGACCGCAAGCTTGCGCAGGCTGCTTTCCCAGCCTTCACCATGCGAGACCGCATTGTCGGCCTCGGGCAGACGTTCATGCGTCAGGATCAGTTCCGTACCATCGCCGTCGACCGCGAAATCGAAGCTGACGGTCGTCTCCACCCCGCTGGCGTCGGCCATCAGCCAGAGCCAGGTCATGACGATGCGGCGGCCCTCGGCGATTTCCAGAAACCGCCCCTTCAGCGGAAATTCCCGCCCGTCGTCGGCGATCATCACCAGCGCATAGGCACCGCCTTCGCGAAATTCGAACGTGTCCAGCCGCGTGCTTGTGCCCTCCGGCCCGAACCAGTCGGCCAGCCGGGCCGGGTCCGAAAACGCGCGCCAGACCTGAGAGAGCGGAGCGTCGAACCGACGGACGATGCGGCACCGCCAGGCGTCGCCTTCCGCGCTGATGTCGGGTGCGGCGGTATCAGCCATCCTGTCCGGCCTTCTCGGTCGCCAGCATGCTGTCCAGCCGGTCGAGACCGGCATTCCAGAACCGCGTCTGCTGCGCGATCCAGGCGTGAGCGCTTTCGGCACCGTCGGGATTCAGGCGGCACCGTTTGGTGCGGCCGTCGCGCCGGCGTGTCACCAGTCCCGCCTGTTCCAGCACATTGAGATGCTTGGTGATCGCCGGCATCGACATATCGAAGGGCGCGGCCAGTTCCGAGACGGTGGCCTCTCCCTGCCCCAGCCGCACGAGAATCGCGCGCCGGGTGCGATCGGAGAGCGCACCGAAGACGCGATCCAGGGTCTGCACTTGATTAACCATTCGGTTAAGATAGTAACCTGACCGCAAACTGCAAGCCGCCTCAAACGGTCAGGGCAGCGGCGGCACACCCATGATCGTGCTGTGGGCCATGAGGATCAGGACGAAAGCCGCGACACCGATGGCCAGACGCCACCATTTGAGTTCGGCAATCGACAAGCGGTTGCGTCCCTGAAGGATCGCCAGGAAGGGGATGATCGAGGTGACCGCCTCGAAGCGGTTCCACTCGCTGCCCAGACGCCTGCTGGTCTTATGGTCGATCAGCACGGTGCCGACCGCCGCCAGCAATCCGAGTCCACCGAAGAAGACTATGGCCCGCATTTCGCCCCGCACCAGCAGATGCGCGCTCGACCACAGCACGACCGATACCAGAAACGGATGCCGGGTGATTCTGAGGAACCCGGTTGCAGGGTCGCCGCCGCGCTTGACCTTGCCGCCGACCGAGGCCGGATTGGCGCCGATCAGGCCGCCAATACCCAGCACCAGCGCGACAAACATGATCAGGGCCGACACGTACTGAATCTTGCCCGCATGATACCAGACGAACCCGCCGCTCGGCGACGCGTTGAACGCCGCGATCATCCAGATCAGCGCGGCCAGCGACACGATCGAGAACAGACCAAGATAGGCGCGTTCGCCGACCGCCTGCACGACGGGGCCGCGCAGGGCGCTGGCCGGTACGATGTGAATCAGCAGAAACGCCAGCGTCGCGATGACGAGATGGCTGAATTCCCCGGTCATGCTTCAATCACTCCTGTTTCGGCGTTTGATCCTGCTCCAGATAGGTCTCGATGCGCTGTCGCGCCAGAGGATGCCCTGATCGTTCCGCCGCTTCCAGCCAGAAAATACCGGCCTCCAGATCCTTTTCCGTACCGCGTCCGGTCGCCAGGTGATTGCCCAGCATGTACTGCGCGTCGGGGTGCCCCTGTTCGGCGGCACGCGCGTACCAGGCCACGGCAACCGTTTCGCTGGCGGCACCGCCGATCCCGCGCGCACGCCAGACGCCAAGCTGGAACTGCGCCTCGGAAAGCCCGGTCTGGGCCGCCTCGGTCATCAGATCGACCGCCTTTTCCTCGCTTTTCGGAACCAGTCCGCCTTTCAGGTGCATCTGGCCCAGTGCCATCTTGGCCTGCGGCAGATCCTGCTTGGCCGCACGGTTCAGCCAGATCATGGCCTGCCCCGGATCAGGCTGACCGTAGAAGTCCGTCAGATACAGCACGGCCAGATGGTACTGACCCAGGGCGTTCCCGCTGGTCGCGGCCTTGCGGAACAGCTTCTCCGCCTTCTCCGGAGATTTCTCGCCGCCGACGCCTTCGAACATGTAGACGCCAAGCGCCGCCTGCGCGGGCGGATATCCCTGCGCTGCCGCAAGCTGGAACATCGAACGTGCGCGTTTCGCGTCCGGCGTCGCGATGCCGAAACCGTTCGCCATGATCGTGCCCAGCCGGAACTGCGCCTTCGGCACCCCCGCATCGGCCCCCATGGCCAGCGCCTGAAGGGCGATCTCGAAGTCCCGTGCGTCGCCCTGCATGTCCATCAGCAGGACGCCGAGTTCCGCCGCAGCCTCGGCAGAGCCGCCTTCCATGGCCTTTTCGAACCAGTACCGCGCCTGCGCCGGGTCATGGTCGGCGTGCGTTTCCTGCAGATAGTGATAGCCGAGTCGGAGCTGGGCGCGCGTGTCGCCGTTCTGTGCCTGGCTCCAGACCTCGGGCGGCGTTTCGGCGGCCAGCGGGGGCGGAGCCGACACCATCAGGCCGGCCAGCAGCCCGGCCACCAGCGTCAGTCGTCGGAGATTGCCGCGCGTCCAGCGCGTGTCAGACGGCAGACCAGCCAGTCCGGTTTGATGGGATTGTCGAACCATGGTTCGGCCCAGCCTTTCTCGATACAGGCGCGGACGGTGCGCGCTGATACGGCCTGTCCCTCGGCGTCGAACAGCGGCAGCTTCCCGCCGGGCTGCGTCAGGCCCCGTTTCAGGTAAGTCATCTGGGCCGCCGTCGGCACCCCCGATGATGTTTCTGCTTCCCCACCTCGCATCACGACGCGGAAGCTAGAGCTTTCGGACGCACGATTGAAGCGAAATCTGGAAACACGCCGACCTCGGGCCCGCCCCGAAACGCGACGGGATGGAACCGTTGATCGCGTCGCGTCCCCGCCTATTCGACCATCCGGGAAAACCGGCTGATCGCGGACAGCATGGCATCGGGCTGGTCGCGATGGGGCGCATGACCGCAGGCCGGAAGAACCAGCGTTTCATGCGGGCCGGAAACTCCGGCGGCGATGCCCTCCACCTGGGCCAGCGTGCCGTATTCGTCGTCGCTTCCCTGCACGATCAGGATCGGCACATCGATCCCGGGCAGAAACGTCTCGAGATTCCAGTCGGCAAAACCCGGACTAAGCCAGGCTTCCGACCATCCGCGAAAGGCGCAGTCGGTATTGGTGCCGTGATAGCGCGCCAGCGCCTCCCGCAGCTTGCCGGTATCGAATGCCGACCGTGCCTGATTGATCGCGGCGGCATTGATCGGCTCGCCGAATATGTGCGCCGCGATGGTGACCAGCCCGCGCAGTTCCGCCCGCGGACCCGAGCCCGCATAGATCAGCGCGATGGATCCGCCGTCGGAATGGCCGACCAGAACATGCGCCCCGATCCCCAGCGCCGCCAGCAGTTCCGGCAGCACGTCGCGCGCTTCGTCGTGCATGTAGGTGACCGGCCTCGGCAGGGCGCAGGGCGATGAGCCGCCATAACCGTACCGGCTGTAGGCGAGCACACGCCGTCCCAGCCTCTCGGCCAGGCGCTCGGGGAAATCGCGCCAGAGCGCCACGCATCCGAGTCCCTCATGCAGCAGCACATAGACCGGCAGCTCCGCATCGACCGCCGCCGGTCCATACCAGCGGTACTCGACGGTGCCACCCGCCAGATCAACGGACTGGATATCGCGCACCCGCCTGTCTCAGCTTCTCAGCTTGAAGCGCTGGGTCTTGCCCGTCGCCGTCTTCGGCAATTCATCCACGAACTGAATCCAGCGCGGATATTTGTACGGGGCGAGCCGCTCTTTCACGAAGGTCTTCAGTTCCGCCTCCAGATCGGCATCCCCCGAGTGGCCGTCCGCCAGCAGCACGAACGCCTCGGGCTTGATCAGTTCATCCTCGTCGGCACGGCCGACGATCGCGGCCTCGATCACCGCCGGATGCGCGGCCAGCGCCGATTCCACCTCGAACGGCGAGACCCAGATGCCCCCGACCTTCAGCATGTCATCGGACCGGCCCTGATAGACGTAGTAGCCTTCGTCATCGACCAGATACTTGTCGCCGGTGCGGGTCCAGGGTCCGTGGAACGTGTCCAGGCTCTTCTCGCGGTTGTTCCAGTAGGCAATGGCCGATGACGGACCGGACACCCACAGGTCGCCAATCTCTCCGTCCTTCACCGGCTCGCCGGATTCATCCGTCAGCTTCATTTCATAGCCGGGGACGGGTTTGCCCGTGGTGCCGTATTTCACGTCGTCGGGCCGGTTGGACAGGAAGATGTGCAGCATCTCGGTCGATCCGATGCCGTCGACGATGGGCACGCCGAACCGTTCGTTCCAGCGGTCGCCGACGTCACGGGGCAGGGCTTCCCCCGCCGATACGCAGACCCGCAGCGCCGCATCGTGGCTGACCGGCTTCACTTGCGGGTCCGCCAGCATGGCTGCGAACAGGGTCGGCACGCCGAAGAACAGGCTGGGGTCGTGGTCGGTGAAGCGTTGCATGATCGCTGCGGGCGTGGGCCGCTCCGCCATCAGAATGGCTGTCGATCCGGCATACAGCGGAAAGGTCATGCCGTTGCCCAGCCCGTAGGCGAAGAACAGCTTCGCGGCGGAGAACACCCGATCCTCACCGGTCATGCCCAGCACCTGATGCCCGACGAGGACCGCCGTGTTGACCATGTCGGAGTGGATGTGGATCGCCCCCTTGGGCCGCCCGGTCGAGCCGGAGCTGTAAAGCCAGAAACAGGGTTCGTCGGCAACGGTATCTGCCGTGGCCAGCTTGGCATCGGCCTGCGCCATCATGGCGGAAAGATGCGGGTGAGTTCCTGTATCCGCTCCCGAGACGATGACGTCGGGCCGCTGCGCCATGGCGGACATGGCTTCTTCCAGGGTGGGCAGCAGGGCATCCGACACGAACAGGGCGCGGGCGCGCGAATCCTGCAGCATGTAGCTGTAGTCGGAAGGCGTCAGCAGCGTGTTGACCGGCACGGGCACGATCCCCGCCTTGATCGCGCCGAAGAACAGGGCCGGGAAATCGATGGTATCCAGCATCACCATCATGATGCGGTCTTCGGGGCGAAGCCCCATGTCCAGCAGGGCATTGCCCGCCCGGGCGACCCGTTCGGCCAGTTCCGCGAATGTCACCTGTTCGCGATCGTCGATGAACGCGATCCGGTCTCCGCGTCCTTCGGCGATGTTGCGGTCGATGAAGTCCGAGGCGGCGTTGTAGCTGCGCGGCACGCGCACCGCCGGCGGAGTGCTGCTCCAGTCGACTTCCGAAAACTGTGTCATTCCGTTCCCCCCAACGACCGCGATTCAGGCCGCCTGCTGATCGCTTTCCAGCAGACCGAGCCAGCCCTTGACCCATTCGACGCCGGTGTCTTCCGGCATTTCGGTGCCGCTTGCGTCATGTGCATGACGTTCGCCGATCTGACGGGCACCCAGTTCCTTCAGCACTTTCTCGAAACGCTCGCCGCCATGATTGAACGTGTCCGCATAGGTAGCGTCGCCCAGCCCGAAAATGCCGAAGCGCACACCGCTCAGATCGGGCCGCTCTTCCGTCAGCGCCTCGAAGAAATCCAGCGCATTGTCCGGCACCTCGCCCTGACCGTATGTTGACGTCACGATCAGATAAACCGGATCACGGTCGTCGAAGGCGGTGGCGTCCAGATCATCCATCAGCCGGATATCGACGTCATGGTCCCCCGCCTCCTCGATGGCGGCCTGCATGTCCTCGGCAACCATTTCCGCCGTGCCGGTCATGGTCCCGACAAGGATCACAATAGAATCGGACACAGGTTACCTCCGGTTTGCTGAGACATTCCGGCTATCCAGATAGGGCATTCGCAGCTTGGACGCCAGAAAAAATGCAGTATACTGCATAAATGACCGTCACTTCGACATCCGAACCCCCCATCGAAACGGCAGCATCGTTCCTCGGGCAGGTCGGCGACCGCGTCCGCGCGGCCCGCGCGCGACACGGCATGACGCGCAAGGATCTCGCGCGGCATTCCGGCGTTTCCGAACGGCATCTCGCCCAGTTGGAATCCGGCAAGGGCAACATCTCGATCGTGCTTCTCCGGCAGGTCGCGGCGGCACTGTCGACATCTCCGGGGGACCTGCTGGACGACGCGCGGGATCTCGTACCGGAAAAACGCATGCTCTCGGTCATGCTGGATCAACTGGACGCCGCACAGGTCCGCGAGGCCCGGCAACTGATCGAGGAACGCTTCATCCGCGACACCCGCCGCCACGACAGGGTCGCCCTGATCGGATTGCGCGGGGCGGGCAAGTCCACCGTGGGACACGCCCTGGCGGCACAGACCGGTCGGCCCTTCATTGAACTGGCCGACGACATCGAACGGTTGGGCGGCCTGGAACTGAACGAGATCTTCGAGTTTGCCGGCCAGGCCGGTTTCAGGCGTCTCGAACGCGATGCGCTGCGGCACAGGTTGGACAGCGATCAGACGTTTGTGATGGCGACGGGCGGCGGCATCGTCTCCGATCCGGCAACATTTCAGCTGCTGCTGGGCGGATGCTACACGATCTGGCTGAAGGCGGATCCGGACACGCACATGTCCCGCGTGATCGCGCAGGGAGATCAGCGCCCGATGGCCGGCAACCGCCAGGCCATGCAGGATCTGAAACGCATTCTGGAAAGCCGCGCGCCGCTCTATTCGCAGGCGGATCTGACAATCGACACGTCGGATCGCACGCCGCAATCCATTGTCGAGGAGATCCGGCAGCACTGGCGGCGCGCCGGTTCGTGAGCCCGCGCGGCGCGCGCTTCTGAAATCCAGAGTTGAACGGGCCCGGCCCGAACTGTCGCAATTTGCGACAAATGGCCTATTTCGGCTTCGGATTGGAACAATTCGCGAGGAATCCTGTTACGACGACGGACGGCAGGCGGGCAAAACCTGCCGAAAACCGACCCCGGGCTATCCGCAAGAACCGCGCAGGAGGCCGAGCTGTTGCATTTGGGATACAAATCTGTGCCTCGCACACCATATCCGCAACAGTGGCCCGGTGATTGCTAATGAGGCCCCAGGAGTTTGACGATCCTGCACGGATCGTTTGTGCGTGAACCTGAAGAAACAGAAACTGGCGAAAGCCGGGGAGTATGAGACCATGATCAAGGCCGTAAGAACCACGTTGATTTCCATCGCCGCCCTGTCCGTTTTCGGTCTGGGCGTGGCGAATGCCGACATCAAGCAGGGCGACAAGCTGTATGCCGAGGGCAACTACAAGGACGCCCTGCAGCAGTATGTGGACGCCGGTGGCGAAGGTGATGTCGAAGCGACGTTCCGCGCCGCGCAGATGTTCGAGAAGGGTGAAGGCACCGGTGAGCCCCGCTACGAGAAGGCCGTGGCCTGGTATCAGGTGGCTGCACGGGCCGGCCACCTTGGCGCGCTGCATCAGCTGTCCGACATGTTTGCAGAGGGCCGCGGCGTTGACGCCGACAAGGTTCAGGCGTGGACGCTGCTGAACATCGCTGCGAACCGCGGCGATGCCGAGGCCGCCAAGAAGCGCGATGCGCTGGCCGCCGATCTGCGCCCCGGACAGCTTGCCGCCGGTGAACGCCGCACGCAGAAGCTCGCGCCGAAATACCAGGGTTCCTGAACGAACCTGACAGGCCGGGGCCTCCCGCTCCGGTCATGAACGCATGCCAGACCTCCCGGAGCGATCCGGGGGGTCTGTCTGTGTTTGCGCCACAGGGAACGCCGGGTCAAAAGTCCATCGGTCGGGCCGGCAGATCGTATCCGCGACCGTCTGCCGGTGAGGCCTCCGGTACCGCAGAGGCTTCCCCGGAATCACGCTGCGGAACGCCGACCACACAATCCTGAGGCAATATGACGGTGACGGAGACTCCGTTACCGGGCACGGTGTCGATCCGGATCGAGCCGCCATGCATGGCCGCCAGTTCACGTGCCATGGTCAGGCCGAGTCCAATCCCCTTCGCGTTCGCGAAGGCCGGATCGGCAACGCCCTCGAAGGGTTGCAGAATACGTTTCAGTTCGTGTCGTGGAATGCCGACACCGTCGTCCGAAATGATGATGCGTAGCTGATCCCGATCCATCACGGTCGAGACACGGGCGGTGCTGCCCGGTCCGGCGTGCCGTACGGCGTTGCTGACCAGATTGCCGATGATCTGTCGAAAGGCACGGCGATCGAAGGCGAGCAGCGGCCAGTCCGCCGTCTCGTCGATCCAGAGGCTGACACCGTCCTCTTCCGCCTCGGGCGCGAACAGTCCGATCGCCCGCCTGATTTCCACCAGGCTGTCGACGGTCTCGCGCTGCAGGATCTTCTTGCCGGCATCCAGTTCCGCCATGCCGATCATGTTCTCGATGATGTTCATCAGCTGCTCGGCACTGACATGAATGCTGGCGCTGTACTCGCGATACTTGCGGTTGTTGATCGGCCCGAAGATCTCCGCATTCATCATCTCGGAAAAGCCGACGATGGCGTTCATCGGTGTTCTGAGTTCATGGCTGACATTCGCCATGATCCGCGATTTCGTTTCAGCAGCATGTTCGGCGACGGCACGCGCGCGGGACAGCTGACGATTGCGCTGATCGGCAAGGTCAAGGGTACGACGGAGCCGCTGCATCAGGGCGAGCAGGAGCAGCGCGACCGCCACCAGACCGATGACCAGAAGCGCTGCCGGAATCAGGATTCCGTTTTCCCGATTGATCAGGTCGCTGAACGAGGGCAGCAGGGGCGGCAGGCCGATGGAGATCACCTGAACACCGCGGATATCGCCAACCTTCCAGTCGGTCCGCGGTGAATCGGGATGCGCGTTGTGGCACGAGACGCACCCCTTCCCCATCGAGACGGGTTGCGCGAGGCTGAGCACCGAGCGACCCGACCCCTGATCTTCTCGCATCTGAACGAACCGGTCGGCGCGCTTGTCCACCAGAATGTCCAGCGCCTCGATCTCGAAGCTGTTGCGCGGACCGCCGTCATCGCGGGTCCTGAAGGGATAATTGCTGTAGAATCTGAAGCTGCCCGGCTTGATGGTGTCATTCATCCAGACACCCAGCTCGATGGTCATGGTCGCCGGCGGCGGGATCGCGCCCTCGATCTGATGGTAGTTGGCCGATATCGGCGTTTCACTCTTCCTGGCACCGCCGACGACGACCGCCGTGTAATAGTCGCGCACGACCGTCAGCATGGCGGAATAGGACCGCGCACTTTCCAGCGTCGTTCGATATCTGAGATCGTCCAGCACCAGGAACGCCAGCACGGCGGACATCGCCAGGCCGCACGCCAGGAACAGGCCCGCCGTCACCGCGGGCCTCCGCGTGATCCTGTTCGCCAAACGGGCAAACCGGTTCGGCGTCCTGCTGTTTTCCACTGTGGCCTCGACGTCCCTCATGCGCGCGTATCATCAGCCTGACTCGTTAAATTTGCGTATGCCCCTTCACATGATCCGGTTTCGCGGCGAAGCTTGCTCCAGGCGACGGAACCGGCAGGGAGAAACGTGTGACCGGGACACTGAAACGACCGCTGCTGGGGGCCATCGCCGACGACATGACCGGCGCCACGGACCTGGCCCTGATGCTGGCCAAAGGCGGGATGAAGGTGGTGCAGGTCATCGGACCGGACGCGGTATCGCGCGCGCCGCACGACACCGATGCCATCGTGGTCGCCATGAAATCCCGCACCAACCCGCCCGAGGAAGCCGTCGCCATGTCCCTCCAGGCCGCCGCGGCGCTGAAGGAAAGAGGCAGCCGGCAGATCCTGTTCAAATACTGCTCGACCTTCGATTCGACCGATCAGGGCAACATCGGGCCGGTCGCGGATGCGTTGCTCGATCACCTGGACACGCCCGTCGCCGTCGCCTGTCCGGCCTTCCCCGCAGCAGGCCGCACGATCTATCACGGCCACCTGTTCGTGAACGGCCGGTTACTGTCAGAATCGGGCATGCAGCATCATCCCCTGACCCCGATGACGGATCCTGATCTCGTGCGTGTGCTTTCCCGGCAGAGCCGCAACGCGGTCGGCCTGATCCCGCTGGAGGTCGTCGCGCGGGGGACGGACGCCATACGGGAAGGCCTCGCAACCCTCGCCGCGCAGGGAAAGCGGCTGGTCATTGTCGATGCGGTCTCGGATGCGGACCTGCGCACGATCGGTCACGCACTGAACGATGCGCGACTGATCACGGGCGGATCCGGGATTGCGCTCGGCCTGCCCGACAACTTCCGCGATGCCTCGGGCGGTGGTGCCGATTCGCCCGCGCCGCCGCCGGCCGTATCCGGGCCCGCGGCCATCTTGTCCGGCAGCTGTTCGCAGGCCACCAACCAGCAGGTCGATCGCGCCCGCAAGGCGGGCCTTCCGGCTTTCCGGGTCCGGCCCGAGGACATCTCCTCGGCGGACGAGACCGTTGCCCGACTGATGGACTGGGTCGCCGGTCAGCCGCCGGAGACACCGATCCTGATCCACGCCACCGATACGCCGGAAAATGTGCAGGCGTCGCAGGTGGCGCTGGGGCGCGATGCCGCCGGCGCACTGGTCGAGCAGGTCATGGGAAAGGCCGCCGTCGCGCTGGTCGGGCGGGGTTTCAGGCGGCTGATCGTGGCCGGCGGCGAGACCTCCGGTGCCGTCATCGCGGCGCTGTCGGTGCGGGCCCTGCGCATCGGGCCGGAGATCGCGCCCGGTGTGCCATGGACCACCACCATCGGCGATCCGGAACTGGCGCTGGCGCTCAAGTCAGGCAATTTCGGCGGGCCTGATTTCTTTGCCGACGCGCTGGCGATGCTGGACGAATAGGCCGCTTTCGATGTCGGCAACGCAACCGGTGCAGACACTTGCTGGAATGCCGGCGCAACGGGCCGATGCGATTGAAGGATTTCATCCGCAGAGGTTCCGCACTAGGCTGACCGCGACCATCACCATCTGCCGGATTCCCTGCCATGATCGATGACCCGCCGCTGATCAAGCTGAAGCGAACGACCCAACGACCGACGAAGGCTCAACTGACCGCCCTGCGCGGCACGCCGACCGGCTTCGTCGTGGACGCGATGGACGGACGCGGCGCGCTGGCGCACACGATCAAGCCGGTGATCCCGGATCAGTCTGACTTCTGTGGCGTGGCGGTCACCTGCCATGCCGGTCCGGCCGACAATCTGGCTGTGCTTGCGGCACTGCCGAAGCTGCATCCCGACGATGTGCTGGTCTGTGGCACGGACGCGTTCATGGAAACCGCCGTGGTCGGCGATCTGGTGCTGCAGATGGCGAAGAACCGGGGTGCGGTCGCGCTGGTGACGGATGGCTGCGTGCGCGACACACCCGGCATCCGGGACGTCGGACTGCCGTGCTTTGCCGCAGGTGTGACACCGAATTCCCCTGCCAAGAACGGGCCGGGGACCGTCAACATGACGGTCAGCCTGGGCAGCGTGCCCATCGCCGCAGGTGATATTCTGGTCGGAGATGTCGATGGCGTCGTGGTCGTACCTTTCGCGATGATCGACCAGGTGATCGCACGGCTGGAGGACGTCCGGGCCAAGGAGGCCGAGATGCTGTCGGCGGTGAACGGCGGCATGGGCGTGCCGGGCCACATTGACGACCTTTACGACAGCGGTCGTGTCGAAGAGATCGACTGACCGCCACACCGGCCATTTGGGAGAACATCCGTTGAGCAGGGTAAGAGAAGACGGCGACAGGGTTTTCGTGCCCGTGGACATGATGATTTCACTCGGCACCGCGATTTTCGAAGCGGCCGGCTCCGCGCCGGAGGAGGCGAAGACCATCATCACCCGTCTGGCCGGGGCCAATCTGCGCGGCCATGACAGTCACGGCGTGATCCGCATCCCGCGTTATGTCCAATGGGCGGCGGACGGCATTCAGGTGCCGAACCAGAAACTGAAGGTCCTGTCCGATCAGCCGGGACTGGCCATCGTCGACGGTCAGTACGGGTTCGGGCAGACCATCGGGGAACAGGCGGTCGATATCGGCATCGCCAAGGCCCGGCAGCAGGGCGTGGCCATGGTGGCGCTGCGCAATTCCGGTCACATCGGGCGGATCGGCGACTGGGCCGAGCGCGCGGCGGATGCGGGCCTTGTATCGGTGCATATGGTCAATGTGCGCGGCTCGCTGCTGGTCGCCCCTTTCGGCGGCATCAGCCGGCGCAGCAGCACCAATCCGTTCTGCATTGGCGCGCCGGTGGCGGGACAGCCGCACCTGGTGCTGGATTTCGCGACCTCGCTGGTGGCAGAGGGCAAGGCGCTGGTCGCACTGAAGGGCGGCAAGCCGCTGCCCGGCGGCGCGATCGTCGACGGCGACGGTACCATCACGTCTGACCCCCGGCCCCTGTACGGTCCAAGTGGCGACAGCATCTATCCCGATCCTTCCCAGGGCCCTGGTGCCCTGCGCTCCTTCGGCGATCACAAGGGGTTCGGCATGAACTTCATGATGGAGATCATGGCCGGTGCCCTGACCGGCTCCGGCACCGCAGGCAAGCTGGACGAGCCGGAGCGGCGGCGGTTCTGCAACGGCATGTTGTCGATCTACATCGATCTGCAGGCCTTGGACGGTACGCCGCGTGAGATGAGCGACAGCTTCGCCAGCGAGGTGCTCGACTATGTCGCCTTCGTGAAATCCGCGACACCGACCGAACCGGGGGGCGAAGTCCTGATACCGGGCGAGCCTGAGCGGCGCCTGATGGCCGAGCGGACGCAAAGCGGATTGCCGCTGGCCAGGCAGGCGTGGGAAGATATCCTGACCACGGCGAAGGCCAAGGGCGTCGAGCCGCAATCCCATGTGCATTGACCACAACCCGACAAGGCCGTGACGTGGAAGAAAATCAGGAAACAGAAGTGGACCTCGATATCGATCAGACGCTTGAGTGGCTGAACGAAAAGGCCGACCTCGCGGGAGATGCGCTGTCGAGCGCCGGGCTCTACTATGAGGCCCTGATCATCGTCGCCGGTGTGCTGGTGGCCTGGGGCCTTTCGAGCCTGATCCGGAACCGCCTGCCTGTGTTCGCCAAGGAACCGCCGGCGTCGGAACGGTTCGACGTGCGGGGCGCGCTGTACCGTGCCGGCACGCTTGTTTTTCCGATCATGTGCGTGCTGGTGTTCGGTGCCGCCACCATCCTGTCCGACCGGCTGCTGGGCGAGAACTGGCTGGTCCGGATCGCGCAGGGCGTGTCGGTCGTCCAGTTGATCTACCGCTTCGGCACGCACCTGCTGCACAGCGAGACCGCCCGCTCCCTGCTGACGTGGATCGGCCTGCCGATCGCGCTGCTTTACGTGTTCGGCTGGCTGGACGACGTGACCACACAACTGGATTCGGTGGGTTTCGAATTCGGCAACATCCAGTTCTCGGCCTACACCATCGCCCGGACCATCGTGTTCGGCGCCGTGCTGTTCTGGCTGGGCCGTGTGTCGAACACGACGGGACAGCGGGTCATCCGCAAGCAGCAGAAGCTGGACACCTCGACCAAGGAAGTCATCGCGAAGCTGTTCCAGATCGCCCTGTTCGTGCTGATCTTCGTGCTGCTGCTTCAGGTCATGGGCATCGACGTCACGACGCTGGTGGTCTTCGGCGGCGCGATCGGTGTCGGCCTCGGCTTCGGGCTGCAGCAGATCGCCGCGAACTTCATCTCCGGCATCATCATCCTGCTCGACCGGTCGATCACGATCGACGATTACATCGAACTGGAGGACGGGCGGGCCGGCACCCTGCGCGAACTGAACATGCGCTTCGCCATCCTGCAGACCTTCGACGGCAAGGACATCATGGTGCCGAACGAGCAGTTCATCACCACCGCCTTCACCAACTGGACCCACCACAACAAGAAGCAGCGCTACGCGATCAACTTCGATGTCGCCTACGAGACCGATCTGGAGGCCATGTTCCCGATCATCCGCGACATCGTGGCCAGTCACCCGCGCGTGCTGTCGGGTGACGATCTGCCCCTGTCGGAACGGCCGGATGCTGAGATCCAGGCATTCGCCGACAGCGGCATCACCATCCTGGTGGAATTCTGGATGGAAGGCATCGACGACGGCGACAACCGCGTCGGCGCGGACCTGCTGATGATGATCTGGACGGCGCTGAAGGAGAACGGCATCACCATTCCCTTCCCGCAGCGCGAGGTTCGCGTTCTGGGCGACCAGGGCTTTCCAGAGAAGAAATGACCATCCGCCGCGCCATCATCTTCCTGGCGCTGGGCGAGACCATTGTCTGGGCGGGCATGTACTACCTTTTCCCGGCGCTGCTGCTGCGGTGGGAAGCCGCCGAGGGCTGGTCCAAGACGACCCTGACCGCCGCCTTTGCCGGTGCGGTCATCGTTTCGGGGCTTGTCGCGCCTTTCATGGGACGGCTGATTGATCGCGGCATCGGCCCACAGGTGATGACCGGCGCGGCCCTGTTCGGTGCCGTGCTGCTCGCGCTGCTGCCGCTGGCAGGATCGATCTGGACCTTCGCCCTGATCTGGCTGTTCATCGGTGTGGCGATGGGCGCGACCCTCTACGAACCCTGCTTTGCGATGATCACACGCACCCGCGGACTTCAGGCGCGGCGGGCGATCACGCTGGTCACCCTGGTCGCGGGTCTGGCGGGCACACTTTCGTTTCCGCTGAACCACCTGGTGGCCGAAGCGATGGGCTGGCGCGCCGCCACGCTCACCTTCGCCGGGCTGATCGCGTTCGTCGGCGCGCCGCTGCTGTGGTTCGGCGCGTCGCACCTTGAGCGCGGCTTCACCGCCACCCGTACGGTACAGCCCGAAGACGCCGCGCAGGACCGGGGCGCCCTGCACGCCGCCCTGCGCTCGCCCGTCTTCTGGGGGCTGGCGACAGGCTTTGCGCTGCTGGGCGTCAACCACGGGGTCATCATCGGCCACCTGCTGCCGATTTTGAACGACAGGGGTGTCGCCGCGGAAACCGCGGTACTCGCCGCATCAATGATCGGCCCGATGCAGGTCGCCGGACGGCTGGCCATGATGGCCGCCGAGCGGCACGTCAGCAGCCACACGATCACGATCGCCTGCTTCGTCGCGGTCGCCGCCGCCGCCGCAAGCCTGTACGCAGCCGCGTTCGCGCCGACCCTGATCGTGGCCTTCGTCATCCTGCAGGGGGCCGGATATGGCGTGGTCAGCATCATGCGCCCGGTTGCCCTGCGCGAAATGATGGGCGAGCGCAGCTTCGGCGCGATCAGCGGCGCGATGGCCGTCCCCTACCTGATCTCGGCCGCCCTCGCGCCCTTCATGGGATCGCTGCTGTGGACCGTCGGCGGATACGACCTCGTGCTCTACTGCGTCCTCGGGCTCTGTCTGATCGGCTTCCTGGCGTACAGGATGGCCGTCGTCTACAGCCCCTCGAACAACGCCGTCGACAGGTAGCGCTCGGCGAAGCTCGGCAGGATCACCACGATGGTCTTGCCCACCATGCTCGGCCTTTCAGCCACCTCGATGGCGGCGGCGACGGCGGCACCGGACGAGATCCCGACCGGGATTCCTTCCATGCGGGCCAGCTTGCGCGCCATCTCGAAGGCGGTTTCATTGCCGATGGTAAGCACCTCGTCCACAACCGAGCGGTCCAGATTGTCCGGCACGAAACCGGCACCGATGCCCTGGATCTTGTGCGGCCCCGGATCACCGCCCGACAGGATCGGGCTGTCCTCGGGCTCGACGGCAACCATGTGCACATCGGGCTTGCGCTCCTTCAGAACCCGCCCGATGCCGGTGATCGTGCCGCCCGTGCCGACGCCGGAGATCACGACATCGACCTTGCCGTCGGTGTCCGCCCAGATTTCCTCGGCGGTCGTCTTCACATGGATCTCGGGGTTGGCCGGGTTCGAGAACTGTTGCGGCATCACCGCGTCGGGCGTGTCTTCCAGCAGTTCCTTCGCCCGCGCGATCGCGCCCGGCATGCCCTTGGCCGGCGGAGTCAGTTCCAGCTCGGCACCCAGCAGGCGCAGCATCTTGCGCCGCTCCATCGACATGCTTTCCGGCATCACCAGGGTCAGCGGATACCCTTTCGCCGCCGCCACGAAGGCCAGCGCGATGCCCGTGTTGCCCGACGTCGGCTCGATGATCTTCCCGCCGGGCTTCAGGGTCCCGTCGGCTTCCATGGCCTCGATCATGGCGACGCCGATACGATCCTTCACGGACGCCAGCGGATTGAAGAACTCCAGCTTCGCCAGTATCTCCGCGCCGTCGGCCACGCCCTCGGCGACCCGGTTCAGCCGCACCAGCGGCGTCGATCCGATCGTATCGGCGATGGTGTCGTAGATTCTGCCGCGTGGCGGTGTGAAACGCTCGTTGTTCGACATGGTATCCTCCCTCGGAAGCAGGATGTCCTGCTAGATTGTAAAGTCGCGCGCCCTCGCGGCGGCCTTGGCCACGCCGGCCGTCTCGGCACGGCGACACAGATCCTCCAGCGTGATCTGGGTCAGCCGTTCCATGATCTCAAGCTGTATCTCGTGCCACAGCGGCCTGACCACATGCAGGCCCAGGTCCGATCCGCCCTCGTCCACCTCGTCGTCTATGGCAATGACGGAGACGATATCGGCGACACTGATGCGGCGGCGCTCGCGCGCCAGGGTGTAGCCGCCACGCGGCCCCCGCACGCCTTTCAGGATTCCCGCCCGCACCAGTTGCTGCATCGCCTGTTCCAGATAGCGCGGCGGGATGTTCTGCCGGGCCGTGATGTCCTTGGACTGCACCGGGTCGGGCCGCGCGTTGTAGGCCACGTCCAGCACCGCATCCAGCGCGTACATGGTCTTCTTCGGCAACCGCAGGACGTCATCGTTCATGCTCGACCTCCCGTCGATCCGAAGCCGCCGCCCGCCCGGACGGTCTCATCCAGATGATCCGTCTCGATCCAGTCCAGGCGTGAGACCGGGGCGAGCACGAGCTGGGCCACGCGATCGCCACGCCGGATATCGAAGGGGGTGTCGGACAGATTGATCAGCACCACCCTAACCTCGCCCCGATAGTCGCTGTCGATGGTGCCCGGACTGTTCAGCACGGTCACGCCGTGCTTCAGCGCCAGCCCGGAGCGCGGACGTACCTGGGCCTCGTAGCCGTCCGGCAGCGCAATCGACAGTCCGGTCGGCACCAGCGCCCGCGCGTTCGGCACGAGCGACAGGGGCCGTTCAACCGCAGCCCGCAGGTCCATGCCCGCCGCGCCCGCGCTCTCATAGGCGGGCAGCGGCAGGTCCGCGCCATGCGGCAGGCGCCGGACTGTCACGCTGATGCTCATTCGCCGCCATGCCCGAAATACCAGGCGACGCGCTCGGCCAGCCGCTCGGCGACCTCGGTTTTCGCCATCGGCGGCCAGCTCTCGGGTTCGGCGGCGGAAATCAGGGTCACGGCATTGCGGTCGCCCCCGAAGGTGCCGGTGGCGGGACTGACGTCATTGGCGACGATCCAGTCGCAACTCTTCTTCGCGCGCTTGGCCGTCGCATACTCGACGACGTTCTGTGTCTCCGCCGCAAAGCCGATCACCAGTCGGGGGCGCTGTTGCGCGTGCCCCGACAGGCCGGCCAGGATGTCCGGGTTCTCGGCCAGTTTCAGGTCGGGCAGCGCCTGTCCGGCCTGCTTCTTCAGCTTCTGGCCGGCGGCATCGACGCGCCAGTCGGCGACCGCCGCAGCGCAGATCGCGATGTCCGCAGGCAACGCCGATTCGCAGGCATCGCGCATCTGCAGCGCGGTTTCGACCCGGACGACATCCACGCCGACGGGATCCGCGAGCGCTGTCGGGCCGCTGACCAGCGTCACGCGCGCGCCGAGACTTCTGAGCGCCGCCGCGATGGCATGCCCCTGCTTTCCCGACGACCGGTTGGCGATGTAGCGCACGGGATCGATCGGTTCGTGGGTCGGTCCGCTGGTCACCAGCGCGTGCAGGCCCTTCAGGGGGCCCTGGCCGAAGTGCCGTTCCAGCGCGGCCACGATCTCCATCGGCTCTGCCATGCGGCCCGGTCCGAACTCGCCGCAGGCCATGCTGCCCTCGTTCGGCCCGACGACCGAAACGCCGTCGGCCTGGAGTTGCGCCAGATTCCGCTGCGTCGCCGGATGCAGCCACATGCGCACGTTCATGGCGGGCGCGATCATCACCGGCTTGTCCGTCGCCATCAGCACCGTGGTCGCCAGTTCGTCGGCCATGCCGGACACCATCCGGGCCATCAGATTCGCCGTCGCGGGCGCGACCACCACAATGTCCGCCTGCCGCGAAAGCTGGATATGTCCCATCTCGGCTTCGTCCGTCAGGTCGAAGAGTTCGGTGAAGACCTTCTCTTCCGACAGGGCCGAGAGCGCCAGCGGGGTGACGAATTCAGCGGCGGCGCGGGTCATCACCGGGCACACGCTGGCACCCCGCTCCCGCAGCCGGCGGATCAGGTCAGGCACCTTCACGGCAGCGATCCCGCCGCCGACCACCAGCAGGACGCGCTTTCCGGCCAGAGCCGCTGAGACAGTTTCGTCGCCCATGATGAATTACCTTAAAATACGCCGTGCCCGTGTGGTTAGCCTAGTATTCACATGTTCCGGCAGCAATCGCGAAATATCAGTCGAATCCGGGTCTTCGGCGATGTGATGATGCGCAAAGCCGGTGTCGCACGCGTTGACAGCGATCCACGCAGGTTTACAATCCGCCGCGTGATCGCAACGTCCATTTTGTCGGGAATGGCCGGTCACTGATGGGGGATCACGTCCGCGCGCGCCGATAGCCGGACCATACAGGGGGACGTCATGGCGAACAATAATCGCCCACTGTCACCGCATATCCAAGTTTACGACATGATGCAGATCACGGCATTGATGTCGATCTTGCACCGCATAACCGGGGTCGTCCTTGCGGGCGGCCTGCTTCTGGTTCTCTGGTGGCTGGTCGCGCTGGCCAGCGGACCGGAATATTACAACACGGTCATGGGCTACGCGGGAAGCTGGATCGGACGTCTTGTGATGCTCGGCTTCACCTGGGCCCTGTTCTATCATCTGTGCAACGGGCTGCGGCATCTGTACTGGGATGCCGGCTGGGGCTTCGAGATCCCGTCCGTCTACCGTACCGGCTACATGGTACTGATCGGCTCGGTCGTTCTGACCGTAGGAGCCTGGGTCATCGCCTATTCGGTAGGAGCGTGAGGCCATGAAATTTTCGCAACTCAATACGCCGCTGAAGAACGTGCGCGGCCTTGGTTCCGCCAAGGACGGCACCGAGCACTGGTGGATGCAGCGTGTCACCGCGATCGCCCTGGTGCCCCTGGTCTTCGCCTTCGCGGTGCTGATCATCCGGCTGACCGGCGCAGACTACAACACCGCCGCCGGGATCGTGGGCAACCCCATCGTGACGGGCGTGCTGGTGCTGCTGATCGTCACCGTGTTCTGGCACCTGAAGCTGGGCATGCAGGTGGTGATCGAAGATTATGTGCACGGATCGGCTTCCAAGCTGTTCCTGATGTTTGCCAACACGTTTGGCTGCTGGATTGGCGGACTGATCTGTGTCCTCGCCGTCCTCAAAATCGCCTTTGGAGGGTAACCCTCAATGACCGAAGCTTATCCCTATACTGAGCACAAGTTCGATGTGGTCGTGGTCGGCGCCGGCGGCGCGGGCCTGCGCGCCGCCATGGGCTGTGCCGAGGCCGGGCTGAACACCGCCTGCGTGACCAAGGTCTTTCCGACGCGGTCGCACACCGTTGCCGCACAGGGCGGCATCTCCGCCTCGCTGGGCAACATGGGCCCGGACAACTGGCGCTGGCACATGTACGACACCGTCAAGGGGTCGGACTGGCTGGGCGACCAGGATGCCATCGAATATCTGGTCCGCGACGCGGTCGACGCCGTGCTGGAACTGGAGCACTTCGGTGTGCCCTTCAGCCGGACCGAGGAAGGCAAGATCTATCAGCGCGCCTTCGGCGGCATGACCACCAACTTCGGCGAAGGCGCGGCCGCCCAGCGGACCTGTGCCGCGGCCGACCGGACCGGTCACGCCATGCTGCACACGCTGTACGGCCAGTCGCTGAAGAACGACACGCACTTCTTCATCGAATATTTTGCCATCGACCTGATCATGGACGATGACGGGGCCTGCCAGGGCGTGCTCTGCTGGGATCTGTCGGACGGCTCGCTGCACCTGTTCCGGGCGCAGATGACGATCCTCGCGACCGGCGGCTATGGCCGTGCCTACTTCTCGGCCACGTCGGCCCATACCTGCACCGGCGACGGTGGCGGCATGGTGCTGCGTGCCGGCCTGCCGCTGCAGGACCTGGAGTTCGTGCAGTTCCATCCGACCGGCATCTACGGCGCGGGCTGCCTGATCACCGAGGGCGTGCGTGGCGAGGGCGGCTATCTGGTCAATTCCGAGGGCGAGCGTTTCATGGAACGCTACGCACCCTCGGCCAAGGATCTGGCCAGCCGCGACGTCGTCAGCCGGTCCATGACCATGGAAATCCGCGAGGGTCGCGGTGTCGGCAAGAACGGCGATCACATCTACCTGCACCTGGACCATCTGGACCCGGCGATCATCGCCGAGCGCCTGCCGGGCATCTCCGAAAGCGCGCACATCTTCGCCGGTGTGGACGTGAACAAGGAACCGATCCCGGTGCTGCCGACCGTGCATTACAACATGGGCGGCATCCAGACGAACTTCCGGGGCGAGGTGCTGACGCTGAAGAACGGCGATCCGGACGCGGTGGTCCCGGGCCTGATGGCCGCGGGCGAGGCCGCCTGCGTGTCGGTGCACGGTGCCAACCGGCTGGGTTCCAACTCGCTGATCGACCTGGTGGTGTTCGGGCGCTCGTGCTCCAAGCACTGCGGCGACATCCTGGAAGCGGGTGCCACCCTGCGCGAGACCAATCAGGCGTCGCTCGAAAAGGCCCTGGACCGCTTCGACAAGATCCGGCACGCCAACGGCGATACCTCGACCGCCGAGATCCGCGACAAGATGCAGTCGGTCATGCAGAACAACTGCGCGGTGTTCCGCACCTCGGAGGTTCTGTCGGAAGGCAAGGAACTGATCGATCAGGTCTACGCCTCGATGCCCAGCCAGAAGGTCACGGACCGTTCGATGGTCTGGAACTCGGATCTGGTGGAAAGCCTGGAACTGGACAATCTGATCCGCCAGGCGGTCGTGACCATGCATTCGGCAGAGAACCGCAAGGAAAGCCGCGGCGCGCACGCGCACGAGGACTTCCCCGATCGCAACGATGACGAGTGGATGAAGCACACGCTGGCGTGGATCGACGAGGCGGGCAAGGTCGATATCGACTACCGCCCGGTCCACACCTACACGCTGTCGAACGACATCGAGTACATCGAGCCCAAGGCTCGCGTGTACTGATTGGCTGAATGAGAGGACAAACCAATGGTTGAATTCAATCTGCCGGCCAATTCGCGGATCAAGAACAACGGCAAGAGCTGGCCGAAGGCCGGTGACGGCAGCAACGTCAGGAAGTTCAAGATCTATCGTTACGATCCCGACTCGGGCGAAAACCCGCGTGTGGATACCTACGAGGTCGACATGGACAGCTGCGGTCCGATGATCCTGGACGCGCTGATCAAGATCAAGAACGAGGTCGATCCGACGCTGACCTTCCGCCGGTCCTGCCGCGAAGGCATCTGCGGATCGTGTGCGATGAACATCGACGGCACCAACACCCTCGCCTGCACCAAGGGCGTGGCCGAGGTGAAGGGCGATGTGAAGGTCTACCCGCTGCCCCACCTGGAGGTGATCAAGGATCTGGTCGGCGACCTGACCCACTTCTACGCGCAGTACGCGTCGATCGAACCGTGGATGCAGACCAAGACGCCCGCGCCGCCGGATCGGGAACGCCTGCAGGACCGCGAGGACCGCACCAAGATCGACGGGCTGTACGAATGTATCCTGTGTGCCTGCTGCTCGACGTCGTGCCCCAGCTACTGGTGGAACGGCGACCGCTATCTTGGACCGGCCATCCTGCTGCAGGCCTATCGCTGGGTGATCGACAGCCGCGACGAGGGCACGGGCGACCGCCTCGACAAGCTGGAAGATCCGTTCAAGCTCTATCGCTGCCACACCATCATGAACTGCGCGCGCACCTGTCCCAAGGGCCTGAATCCGGGCCGTGCGATCGCCGAACTCAAGAAGATGATGATCGAGCGCAAACTCTGACGAAACAGACCGCCCACTTGAAAATGGACAAGGCAGCCGGGTGGGCGGCACCGCGCATCAGAGCGAGGCACCGAAACCCGCATGATCGCCTCGCGCGATGACAAAGTACGAGGGCCGCGCCATATTTCTGGTGCGGCCTTTTCTTATCCGGAGCGTGCTCATGTTCACCGATACCCGCATCACCGACCTGTTCGGAATCGACCTGCCCCTGATCCAGGCCCCGATGGCGGGTGCCCAGGGATCGGCCATGGCCATCGCGGCGTCGGAAGCGGGCGGCCTGGGTTCCCTGCCCTGCGCCATGCTGGATACCGACAAGATGCGCGCCGAGATGGGCGTGATCCGCCAGCAGACATCCAGGCCGGTGAACATGAACTTCTTCTGCCACACGCCGCCGGAACCCGATCCGGCGGCACAGCAGAAATGGCGCGCGCGGCTGCGTGACTACTACATCGAACACGGTCTCGACCCGGATGCCGAGACGCCCGCCGTGAACCGTGCGCCCTTCGATGCGGCTGCCTGTGAGATCGTCGAGGACGTGAAACCGGAGGTCGTCAGCTTTCATTTCGGCCTGCCCGATGCCGCACTGCTGGCACGCGTGAAGGCCACGGGTGCGAAGGTGATCAGTTCGGCCACCACGGCAGCCGAGGCGCGCTGGCTGGCCGAACGCGGCATCGACGCCGTCATCGCGCAGGGTGCGGAGGCCGGCGGTCATCGCGGCATCTTCCTGGGCACCGACATCACCCGGCAGCCCGGCACGATGGCACTGGTGCCCCAGGTCGTCGATGCGGTCGACGTGCCCGTGATCGCCGCGGGCGGCATCACGGACGCGCGGGGGATCGCAGCCGCCTTCCTGCTGGGCGCGTCCGCCGTGCAGGTCGGCACCGCCTTCCTGTTCACGCCGGAAGCGACAATCAGCGATCTGCATCGCGCGGCGCTGGCCGAGGCCAGCGACGACGGCACGGCGCTGACCAACCTGTTCTCCGGACGCCCGGCAAGGGGGCTGATCAATCGGGTGATGGCAGAAGTCGGCCCGATGTCGTCGGACGCCGCCCCGTTCCCGACAGCCGGCGGCGCGCTTGCCCCGCTGAAGCAGGCTGCCGAGGCGCAGGGCAAGGCGGATTTCTCGTCGCTCTGGTCGGGTCAGGCGGCGGCGCTGGGACGCCGGATGGACACCGGCACACTGGTGACGACGCTGATGCGGGAAGCACGCGAAAGACTGTCTTCGGCAGGTTGACGCTTGAAATGGTCCGGGTTTTCTGACCAATTCCCGCCTGTCTGAAATCAACCGGAAACTCGAAGACCATGACCCCGCAGCTTTCACCGAAGACCGTCGCCTTCCAGGGCGTCCCCGGCGCCTATTCGAACCTGGCCTGCCGGGAAGTCTTTCCGGACGCGGATGCCATGGCCTGCCTGACGTTCCAGGCCGCGTTCGAGGCCGTCCGGTCCGGCAAGGCCGACGTCGGCATGATTCCGATCGAGAACACGCTGGGCGGCCGCGTCGCCGGCATTCATTCGCTGCTGCCCGATTCCGGCCTGTTCATCGTGGGCGAGCACTTCCAGAAGGTCGAGCACATGCTGCTGGCCCCGAAGGGTGCCACGCTGGAAGGGCTCAAGCGGATCTACAGTCACGAGCAGGCTTTGGCCCAGTGCAAGGTGCTGATCGAGAACCTCGGGCTGGAAGCCATTGCGCACGCCGACACGGCAGGTGCGGCGCAGGAAATCGCCGAACGTGGCGATGTGGAGGAGGCCGCCGTCGCCTCCAGCCTCGCCGCCGAGACCTACGATCTTGAAATCCTGCGCAGCCGGATCGAGGACAAGATCGGCAACACGACACGGTTCGTGATCATGGCACGGCAGCGCATGGACCCGCCGCCCAGCGAGAAATCCATCATGAGCCTGATGTTCAACGTCCGCAGCGTTCCCGGATCGCTTTACAAGGCACTGGGCGGATTTGCGACGAACGGGGTCAACGTCGTGAAGCTGGAGAGCTACATCACCGACATGAGCTTCACGAAGGCACAGTTCTACGCCGAGATCGAAGGCCATCCGGGCACGCTGGCGGTTGACCGCGCGCTGGACGAGGTCCGGTTCTTCTCGACCAACGTGAAGGAACTCGGCGTCTATCCGGCGCATCCGTTCCGCAGCGCGAACTGAACAGGGCGGAGGCGGCGCGGCGTGGAAGACGTCTTCGAGAGCGATGGGGCGAGGAAGCTGTTCAGCTACTGGAAGGGGTTGAGCAACGGCGGGTCATTGCCCCTTCGGAAAGATTTCGATCCTGTCGATATCCCGGAGTTCCTGCGTTTCATCACCATGATCAAGCCCGAAGCCGACGGTGACTTCACGGTCGCCCTGTTCGGGACCGGACTGCTGCAGTCCATCGGGCACGAGATCACCGGCAAGAGCGTCTTCGACGAATCCATCGGGTTCGATCACAACGTCATCCGTTTCGTGCTCAACGACATCGTCGCGAACGGGACATGTTTCATCACGCTCAGGGACTGTGACCTGTCGGATGGCAGCACATGGCGCGTGCATGGCCTGACCCTGCCGCTGGCCGACGAAAGCGGAAAGATCGTCCGCATCGCGACGGCCTTCATTCCGGTCACAACCGACGGGCGCATCCTGCCGAACTACGACCGCAACGACGAAGTCGATACACGGATCCTGAAGGTACACCGCTACGAGATCGCGACCGACACGCTGACGCTGGTGCCCTACCCCTGAGCTGTTCCGCGTATTCAGCGCTTAAGGCCGGAAGCGCAATGTGATACCCAGTCAGCAACAGACGAAACTGAAGACGTGGGGCGGGAAACATGGGTGCTTACGACAGGGTCTACGACGGCTGGAAGAGTGATCCGGAAGGATTCTGGGCCGAGGCGGCGAAGGCCATCGACTGGTACAAACCCTACGATCGGGTCTTCGACGGCAGCAACGATCCGTTCGTGAAGTGGTTTCCGGGCGGCGAGCTGAACACCTGCTACAACTGCCTCGACCGGCACGTGGAGAACGGGCGCGGCGATCAGACCGCCATCGTCTATGACAGCCCCATGACCGGCCAGGTGAAGAAGTTCACCTATGCCGAACTGACCGATCTGGTCGCGCATTTCGCCGGCGCGCTGAAGGCGCAGGGCGTGAACAAGGGCGACCGGGTCATCATCTACATGCCGATGATCCCCGAGACGGCGATCGCCATGCTGGCCTGCGCGCGGATCGGTGCGCCGCATTCGGTGGTCTTCGGCGGCTTCGCACCGAACGAGCTCGCCACGCGGATCGACGATGCCAAACCGAAACTGATCGTCACGGCGACCTGCGGGCTGGAGCCGGGCCGCGTCATCGAATACATGCCGCTGATTCACAAGGCCATCGATCTGTCGGATCACAAGCCTTCCGGCGTCATCGTCCATCCGCGCCCCGAGGTCCCCGACTGGGAACGCCGCGACAGTGACGTGCTCTGGTCCGATGCGCTGGCCGGGGCCGAACCTGCCGCTTGCGTGCCGGTGAAGTCCACCGACCCGCTCTACGTCCTCTATACCTCTGGCACCACCGGGCAGCCGAAGGGCGTCGTCCGCGACAATGGCGGTCACGCCGTGGCGCTGAGCTGGACCATGAAGAACCTCTACGACATCGATCCGGGGCAGACCTTCTGGGCGGCGTCGGATGTCGGCTGGGTCGTCGGACACAGTTACATCGTCTACGCGCCGCTGCTGCACGGGGCCACGTCAATCCTGTTCGAAGGCAAGCCCGTGGGCACGCCGGATCCCGGCACCTTCTGGCGGGTGATCGCGGACCATGACGTCGAGGTCCTGTTCACTGCGCCAACCGCATTCCGCGCGATCAAGCAGCAGGATCCGGAAGGCACGTTCATCACCAAGTACGACCTGTCGAAGTTCCGCATCCTGTTCCTGGCGGGCGAACGTGCCGATCCCACCACCATCCAGTGGGCGGAGGAGCAACTGAAGGTGCCGGTGATCGACCACTGGTGGCAGACCGAGACCGGCTGGCCCATGGCGATCAACCCGATGGGCATCGAGCCCATGCCGGTCAAGTACGGCAGCCCGACCCGCCCCGTCCCCGGCTATGACATCCGCATTCTGGACGAGGGCAACCAGGAGGTCCCGCGCGGCCAGATGGGGGCGATTTCGGTGAAGCTGCCCCTGCCGCCGGGTTCGCTGCCGACGCTGTGGAACGCCGACCAGCGCTTCATCGATGCCTACCTGACCGACTATCCCGGCTACTACAAGACCGGCGACGCGGGTTACATGGACGAGGATGGCTATCTCTACATCATGTCGCGCACCGACGACGTCATCAACGTCGCGGGCCATCGTCTGTCGACCGGCGCGATGGAAGAGGTCCTGTCGCAGCATCCCGATGTCGCCGAATGCGCGGTCTTCGGTATCGCCGACGATCTGAAGGGCCAGTTGCCGCTGGGTCTGATCGTGCTGAAGGCCGGTGTCAGCCGCGATGTGAAGGAGATCGAGAGCGAGTGCGTCCAGATGGTGCGCCAGCAGATCGGCGCGGTGGCCGCCTTCCGGCTGGTCACGGCGGTCAAGCGCCTGCCGAAGACAAGGTCCGGCAAGGTCTTGCGCGGCACCATGCAGAAGATCGCGGACGGCGAGGATTTCAAGGCCCCCGCCACCATCGACGACCCGGCAATTCTGGACGAGATCACGGAATCGCTGCGCGCACTGGGTTATCCGAAGGGCTGATCCCGGTATGGTATCGGCCCTTCGCAGGACAGCAGGTGTTCTCGCGGCATGTCTGCTGGCACTGACGCTGACCCAGAACGTCCGGGCAGACGCATCGGGCTGGCAGGCGGCGAAAGCCGATGATGCGGTTCTGATCATGCGGCACGCGCTGGCGCCGGGCACCGGCGACCCCGCCGCGTTCCGGATCGGCGATTGCAGCACGCAGCGGAACCTCAGTCAGGCCGGGCGCGACCAGGCACGCGCCATCGGTGCGGCGTTTCGGGATCGCGGAATCACCTTCGACCGGGTGCTGACCAGCGCATGGTGCCGCTGTGAGGAGACGGCGCAGCTTCTGGAGGCGGGACCGGTGGAGGTGCTGCCCGCACTGAATTCCTTCTTTGGTGCGCGTGAGCGGGAGGCGGCCCAGACCCGGGCCCTACAGGGTTTCATCGCCGGCCTGGAGCCGGGAGAACGGGTCCTGATGGTGACCCATCAGGTCAACATCAGCGCGCTGACCGGTGAGTTCACCCGGTCCGGCGAGGTGCTGGTGCTTCGACCGGAAGACAGCGGGATCGCAGTGTCGGGACGCATTCTGATCGCTCCCTGAGACCGGCTCCGTCAGTTCAACCGCCTGTCGTCCGGGAAGTAGGGCGCAAACTCGGCAACGACCCGGGTGTAGGAGTCCCGTTTGAACGCAATGGCCATGTCGACCACTTGCGACAGCGGTGACCAGCGCCAGGCATCGAATTCGGGGTGTGCCGTCTGGATATCGATGTCACTGTCCTGACCGGTGAAGCGGAGCAGAAACCATTTCTGCGTCTGCCCGCGATAGCGCCCCTTCCAGACCTTCCCGACCAGATCCGGCGGCAGGTCGTAGTTGATCCATACTGTCGATTCCGCCACGATCTCGGCCTTCGATGTGCCGACCTCTTCCTCAAGCTCGCGCAATGCCGCCTCGGACGGGGTCTCGCCCTCGTCGATACCGCCCTGAGGCATCTGCCATGCCTCGACGCGCTGGTCGATACGGCGTCCGACGAACACCTGCCAGTCGGCGTTCACCAGCATGATGCCCGCGCAGGGCCGATAGGGCAGATCGTTCATTCCGCCGTCCCCCCGACCTGCACGACAGCGGTCACAGGAGCCAGTTCGAAGCCGCGCTTCCGCATCTCCGGGATCCACACCCGCAGCCGCTCGATCGTCACCGGATAGGCTGAAGCGAACCCGACAGCACTGCCGCGCGACAGCGCAAGCTGTTCAAGCTGGGCCAGCCGCCGGTCGATCGGTTCACGCGCGGCCTGCTGATCAATGAAGCGGTCATTCGTGACCGCAGGCAGTCCCAGTTCGAGCGCCAGCTTGCCCGCAATGGAAACCGGCGTGACGCGCGGATCCACATAGGCCAGGCCGCGTGCACCGATGGCCTCCAGCACGGGCCGCATGTCCTTGTCGGACACGGTGATGCGCGATCCCATGAAGCTGGTCAGCCCGACATAGCCCGTCGCCCGGGACAGAACCCAGCTCAACCGGTCCAGATTGACCGCGGGCGTGTTCGTGGTCATCAACGCCTTGTCGCCGGGGTCATTCAGTTCGACATTGCGCGGCTCCATGGGCACCTGAAGCAGCACCTCATGCCCGGCTGCGCGCGCGGCGGGCACCCATTCGCGAAGACGTTTGGAATAGGGCGTGAAAGCCAGTGTGATCTCGCCCGGCAGATCCTGGATCGCCGACAGGGTGGGCGCTTCGGCCAGCCCCAGTTCCGTGATGACGATGGCGATCAGGCGCGAATCCGCATCCCGCGTGAAAGGCCGGCCATAGACCCGCCAGGGTTCCCGGCCATCCGCACCGCGCACCGGCAGGGGGCCATACGGCCCCTGCGCCGTCAGTTCGGGCAAGGGTGCAGGCGAGAGCGGCTGGCGGTCCTGGCTGTCGGTGAGGACCGGTGCCGGCTTCGGCGCCGCCGGCACGACAGGCGGGGCGGTTTCCCGGGGTTCGTCCGCGGTTCGCGCGGGTTCCGGCGGTTCGTCGTGCGCCGGTTCCGGGGCACCGTGTTCTGTCGATGTCTCGCCATCATGCGAAGGTGTGGCGGCGGTATCCTGATCATCCGCAGGACCCGGATCCCCGTGTGCGGGCTCGGTGGGTGCAGGGCCAGTGCGACCTGGTTCCTGTGCCGGCGCCTCGGGCTTCGACGGCACCGGGCTGGCCGGAACGGGATCGGCGGGCTTTTCCGCCTGCTTCGCGTGATCGCCGTGATCCGGTTCCGCGCGGGTTTCCGCCTCCGAGGCCTTGTCAGCGCCATCGGTCTTCGATTCAGCATGACCCGCCGCAGCATCCGGTTCCGCGAGGGGTGCAGGCACCGTCTCCGCCGGATCGGCCGGAACCGGTTCGGTCGTCTGCTGCGTTTGCGCAGACGGCGCGCCGTCATCCGACTGATCCGTCCACAACAGCCAGCCGGCAACACCGCCGTACAGCAGCAGCAGCAGCGGCGCGACGATCAGCAGCGCCGTCTGGGCCGCCGGTGTCCTGCCGCGCGCTGCCATGCCGTTCTCCGGTCCTAGTTCTGGGTCGCCCGCGACAGCGAGATGGCCTTCACGGCGTCCAGCGCACGCTGCAACTGATAGTCCTTCGACGGGGCGTTCGCGCCCTCTTCCTCGGCCCCGTCAGCCTGCCCGGCACCGAGGTCTTCATCGTCGGTATCATTGTCCAGGCGGTTCCGCAGATCGGCTTCGGAACGCAGGTTCGGTGTGTCCAGAAGCTCCAGCTTCGCCTGCGGCACCTCGATATCGGGTTCGATACCGGTGGCCTGGATGGAGGTGCCGGACGGCGTGTAGTACCGCGCCGTCGTCAGCTTCAGCCGGTTGCCGCCCTGCAGCTGGATGATCGACTGGACCGACCCCTTGCCGAAGGTGCGCGTGCCCATCAGGATCGCGCGCTTGTGGTCCTTCAGGGCACCGGCGACGATCTCCGACGCGCTGGCCGATCCGCCATTGATCAGCACGACGACGGGCAGGCCCTCGGCGATGTCGCCGTCCTTTGCCGTATAGCGCTCGATATCCACGTTGCCGCGCGCGCGCGTCGAGACGATCTCGCCGCGATTCAGGAACGCGTCGGACACGCTGATCGCCTGGTCCAGCAGACCGCCGGGGTTGTTGCGCATGTCCAGCACGACCCCCTGAATGTCTTCCCCGATCTCCGCGCGCAGATCGTCCATCGCCCTGCGCAGACCGGACGTCGTCTGCTCGTTGAAGCTGGTGATGCGGATATAGGCGACCTTGTCCTCGGCGCGCGACCGGACGGACTGAACCTTGATGACCGCACGGGTGATGGTCACGTCGAACGGTTCGGCCTCGCCTTCCCGGATCACGGTGAGCACGATGTCGGTTCCGACCAGTCCGCGCATCTTCTTCACCGCTTCGGTCAGGTTCAGTCCCAGCACCGGTTCGGAATCGATATGGCTGATCAGGTCGCCCGGCTGCATGCCCGCCTCGGCGGCGGGCGTGTCATCGATAGGCGTCACCACCTTCACGAAGCCGCTTTCCATGGTGACCTCGATGCCCAGGCCGCCGAACTCGCCCCGGATGTCGACTTCCATCTGCTTCACGCGTTCAGGACTGAGGAAATTGGAGTGCGGATCGAGCGACTGCAGCATGCCATTGATGCCGGCCTCGATCAGTTCCTTGTCGTCGACTTCCTCGACATAGTTAGACCGTATCTTCGCCAGGGCATCACCGAACAGTTCCAGCAGCCGGTAGACCTCACGGTCGTCCTGCGCCCGCGCGGGCGCACAGGCCGCGATGCTGCCAACCCCGATGAAAACGGCCGTCATCGTCACGGCGAGAAAGCTTTTTCTGATCATTATCCGCTCGTCGTCCCTTACTTTTTCGCCAGCCATGGACCGGGGTTGATCGGTGATCCGTCCCGGCGCAGTTCCAGATAGAGTTCCGGCCGGCCCGCACTGTTCCCGTTCGACATCAACCCGACAGGTTCACCCGCCAGCAGCCATTGTCCCACTACCACGTCGATGCCAGAAAGTCCGGCAACAAGCAAATGATAGCCTTCGCCAAAATCGAGGATCAGCAGTTCGCCATAGGACCGGAACGGTCCGGCGAACCGGACGATCGCATCGTGCGGCGCAGTAACCAGCGCACCCGGGCGCGTGCTGAGCACCATACCGCTGCCATCGTTAACGCCGCGTTGTTCGCCAAATCGTGACCGGATGCGCCCCTCGGCGGGCAGGGCAAGTCTGCCGCGCATGCTGGCAAACCGCACCGGGGTCGCCGCCGCCGCCGGGGCCGCGACCGGCTCGATCTCGTCCAGTTTCCGCATCAGCGCGGTCAGGGTCTCGACCTGCTTCGCCAGGTCGACCGCCCGCGCACCGGCCTTGCGCGCCCTGCTCTCGACCTGGCCGGCCAGTTGCTTCTTGCGATCCATCAGGACGGCCAGTTCTGCGCGCCGTTCACGCTGTGCTGTCAGGCCCGCGACCGTTTCGGCACGCAGGTCCGCGAGGCGCATCTGGCTGCCGGACAGTTCTGACATCTCGGCACGCAGCGCAGTCGCACGTTTTTCAAGGCCGGGCTTGAGGCCCGCGAGCGCGCTGGCGGCCAGACGCGCATCGGCCGCATCGCCGGGCCGCGCGATGATCGCCAGCGGCGGCACACGGGAAATCCCCGCCAGCGCCGAAAAGACCTGGGCCATCTCGTCGCGGCGCGCGGACAGGGAATGCTGCAGTTCCGCGATCCGCACTTCCAGGGCGGCGGCGCGGCGGTCAAGATCGTCCAGCGCGGCCTCGCCCGCGCGGACGGCGGCCGCCCGTTCTTTCATGTCCCGCGACAGTTCGGTGATCTCGGCACGCAGGGCCTCGGCATCCGACCGAAGTTTCCGTGCCTCCGCTTCAACCCTGGCCTTCTCGCTGCGGACGCTGTCGATGTCCTTCGCGGGCGTCTCGTCCGCCTGCGCGATCGCCAGGCCGAACGTGAAGATCAGCAGCAGGGCACCGCACAGGCCATGGACTGTTGTCCGGTCAGGCAATCGCGCGCGCCGCCTCGCCTTTCCGGGGTGCTTCCGACAGCAGCACCCGCCCGGTCATCGCCGCCGGCTGCGGCAACCCCATCAGCGCCAGCACCGTCGGCGCGATATCGGCCAGCCGTCCCGGTACGAGGGAGATATCGCCGACGTCGCCCACCAGGGTCAGCGGGACCGGATTCGTTGTGTGCGCGGTGTGGGGCTGACCCGTTTCCGGGTCCAGCATCTGTTCCAGATTGCCGTGATCGGCGGTCACCAGCATCGCACCGCCTGCGGCCTCGACGGCTGCCGCCAGCCGTCCCAGACAGGTGTCGATGGTCTCGACCGCACGGATCGCCGCCTCCAGCACGCCGGTGTGCCCCACCATGTCGGGATTGGCGAAATTGACCACGATCAGGTCCGTCTGCCCGGCCTTGATCGTCTCCACCAGCCGGTCCGTGACCTCGCCTGCAGACATCTCCGGCTGCAGGTCGTAGGTCGCGACATCGGGCGACGGGATCAGGATGCGCTCCTCGCCCTCGAACTGCGTCTCCTGCCCGCCGTTCAGGAAGAAGGTCACATGCGCGTATTTCTCGGTCTCGGCGATCCGCAACTGCCGAAGTCCGGCTGCCGCCACGACATCGCCCAGCGTGTCGGCCAGTTTCTCCGCCGGAAACAGGGCGCCGAGAAAGTCATTCAGCGCGTCGGAGTATTCGACCATGCCTAGCGCCTGTGCGAAGCGCGGCACGCGCGTGCGGTCGAATCCGTCAAAATGCGGATCCAGCAGCGCCGTCAGAATCTCACGCGCCCGGTCCGCCCGGAAGTTGGCCATCAGCAGACCGTCGCCGTCGCGCATCCCGTCATAGCCGGCGATCCGGCGCGGCCTGACGAACTCGTCAGTTTCGTCCGAAGCGTAGGCGTCCGCAAGCGCCGCCTGCGCGTCCTCGAAGTCCGCGACATCCGCATCCACCATCGCGTCATAGGCCAGTTGGACCCGGTCCCAGCGCTTGTCGCGATCCATCGCCCAGTATCTGCCCATGATGGTCGCCACGCGCGCGCCTTCGGGCAGGTCATGTTCGAAGGCCGACAGAAACTCCGCAGCCGATTCGGGGGGTGTGTCGCGGCCGTCCAGCATGGCGTGGATCAGAACCTCTACATTCCGCTCGGTCAGTGCCCTGGCCAGCGCCACCATGTGGTCCTGATGCGCGTGCACACCGCCCGGCGAGAGCAGTCCCATCAGATGCACGCGCCCCGTGGCGTCGGCCAGCGCGTCCAGGCCCGGCAACCTCGCCAGTTCACCGCTTTTGATGGCGTCATCGATGCGGGGCAGATCCTGCATGACGACGCGGCCCGCGCCGATGTTCATGTGTCCGACCTCGGAATTGCCCATCTGTCCGTCCGGCAGCCCCACCGCCAGCCCCGACGTTTCGATCAGCGTCTGGGGACAGGTCTGCGACAGGCGGGTCCAGTTGGGTGCCGTCGCCAGCCGGATGGCGTTGGATTCACGGGATTCACGGTGGCCCCAGCCGTCCAGAATGCACAGGACGACGGGTTTCAGCTTCTTGATTTCAGGCGTATCGGTCATGGCGGAACATATAGACCACCGGGATCGGGATTTTGAGTGTCTTCTGCGTGACGCCCGACCGTTTCATTCAGTCACGGTGGTAGGGGTGTCCGCTGAGGATGGCCGACGCCCTGTAAAGCTGCTCGGCCAGCATGGCCCGGACCAGCAGGTGCGGCCATGTCAGCCGCCCGAAACTGAGTTTCAGGCGGGCAAGTGCGCGGGTCTCGTCGTCCAGGCCGTCCGCGCCGCCGATCAGGAAGACGACATGGCGGTCGCCGGCATCGGCAAAGGCCTGCAGGCGGCCGGCCAGGTCACGGCTGTCGATATGTCTGCCGGTTTCGTCGAGCGCCACAACCACATCGGCACCGGCTGCGCGTTCGCGCAGCAGCACGTTCTCGCGCAGCTTGCGTTCCGCGTCGGAGCCCCCGCGCCGGTCTTCGAGTTCGACCAGTTCGCAGGGCCAGTTCAGACGTTTGACGTAGGTGTCGAACAGATCCCGCTCCGGCCCGCGACCGAAGCGCCCGATGCTGCAGATCGTGACGCGCAGCACCTATTCGGCGGCGATGTCGGCAGACGGTTCGGGACCGGAAAGTTCCGCGGCCCACATCTTTTCGAGATTGTAGAAATCCCGCACTTCGGGGCGAAACAGATGCACGATCACATCCCCCGCGTCGACCAGCACCCAGTCGCAGGATGTCGCGCCCTCGACCTTGGGTGGCGGGAATCCGGCGGTCTTGATCTTCTCGACCAGATGGCCTGCGATGGCGGAAACATGACGCGAAGAGCGCCCGCTGGCGATCAGCATGTGATCGGCGATGTCGGTCTTGCCTGCCAGATCGATTTGCACGATCTGCTCGGCCTTGTCATCGTCCAGCGATGCCGACACCACGTTGAGGAGTTCCTCGACGATATGGTCGGCCTTGTCCTGACTGACTATTTCAGTCCTCCATTGTCGGCGCATCAGAAACCGGCCAGGGCGTCGCGCCAAGCGACCTGATCGTGGTGGCAGAGAGTGGATGACGCTTCATCCGGAAGTACCCCCATGCGGGGGGTGCCGCCTCGGCCAGCGCCCTGCCATCGGCCTGCTGCCAGAAAAACCGGCGGAAACGACTCGCCGCACGTTGCCCCAGCACCGTCAGAGAATACGGCTCCCGGTCGAAGACGGCAACGGGTACGGTCCCCATCAGTTGCTCCCAGTGCTTCCAGCGCGGCAACTGGTCCAGATTGTCAGCCCCCATCAACCACACGAACCGGTGGTGAGGAAAGCGTTGTGTCAGCCGTGTCAACGTATCGGCCGTATAGGTTGTTCCCAGGCGGGTCTCGATATCGCTCACCCGGATCCGGGGATGCCGGGCCACCTTTTCGGCATGGGCGCGGCGATCGTCGAGGGATGCCATGCCCGACGCCGGTTTCAGCGGATTCTGCGGCGATACCAGCCACCAGACCTGATCCAGCCCCAGCATCCGCAGGGCGTTCAGTGACAAATGCCGATGCCCGTCATGTGCCGGATTGAAGGACCCGCCCAGAAGTCCGATGCGCAGGCCGCGTCGCAGCATCTCAGGGTCGCGTCTGTCCCGTGCCGCGCACGACATACTTGAAGCTGCACAACTGTTCGACGCCGACAGGGCCGCGCGCGTGCATCTTGCCCGTGGCGATGCCGATCTCGGCCCCCATGCCGAACTCGCCGCCATCCGCGAACTGCGTCGACGCGTTGTGGACGACGATCGCCGAGTTCACCCGGTTCAGGAATGAGGCGGCCGCCGCGTCGTCATCGGTGACGATGGCATCCGTATGCTCGGAGCCGTGGGCGCGGATGTGCGCGATGGCGGCGTCCAGACCTTCCACCATCCCGGCGCTGATGACCGGGGCCAGATACTCCGTGTCCCAGTCCTCTTCGGTGGCGGTTTTCACCCTGGCGTCAAGGACACGGACCTGTTCGTCACCCCGCACCTCGCATCCTGACTCCAGCAGCGCCGTGATGATCGAGGCGGCATGGACGGGCGGCAGGCCGCGGTCGATCAGCAGGGTCTCCGCCGCGCCGCAGATCGATGTCCTGCGCATCTTGGCGTTGACCACGATCTCGCGCGCCATCTCGGGATCTGCCGCAGCATGGACGTAGACATGGCAGCGGCCTTCCAGATGCGCGAACACCGGCATGCGGGCCTCGGCCTGCACGCGTGCGACCAGCGACTTGCCACCGCGCGGAACGATGACATCGATGTATTCGGGTGCGGCCAGCATCTCGCCCACCGCCGCACGGTCGGTCGTCGGGACAAGCTGGATCGCGGCTTCTGGCAGGCCGGCGGCCTTCAGTCCCCCGGTCATTGCGGCATGCAGGGCCACGTTCGAATGAAAGGCCTCCCGCCCGCCGCGCAGGATCACGGCGTTACCGGCTTTCAGGCACAGACCCCCGGCGTCCGCCGTCACGTTCGGGCGGCTTTCGTAGATCACGCCGACCACGCCCAGCGGTGTACGGATGCGCGCGATCTTCAGGCCATTGGGCCTGTCCCATTCGGTCAGGACAGCGCCGACGGGATCGTCAAGCGCAGCAATATCTTCCAGGCCTTTCGCGATGCCTTCCAGCCGCTCCCGGTCCAGTCTCGCCCGGTCGATCAGCGGTGCCGCCAGCCCGGCGTCGGTCGCGATCTCGATGTCGCGTGCGTTTGCGGCAAGAATTTCATCGGCCTGCGCCCGAACCGCAGCGGCACCGGCCCGCAGCGCGGCGTTCTTCTGATCCGCGCCCGTGGTGGCAAGAACGGCGGCGGCCGATCGGGCTGCCTTGCCCATACCGGCAATAAGTTCCGCCAGATCACCGCCCTGCCGGAACTCGGCTTCGACCACGCTCATGTCGGCTGCTCCTCTTCCATCCGCTCCAGCACCATGTCGTCGCGATGGATCATCTCATCGCGGCCACGGTAGCCCAGCAGAGCCTCGATTTCATCGCTCTTGTGTCCGGCAATGCGGCGCGCGTTGACCGACGAATAGGCGGACAGGCCGCGCGCCAGTACCTTGCCCGATCCATCGCGCACCCAGACCGCATCGCCCCGGTCGAAGTCCCCTTCGATACCGCGCACCCCGGCAGGCAACAGGCTGCGCCCACGCCGCAGCGCACGCACCGCCCCCTCGTCTATCGTCAGGCTGCCGTTGGGTTTCAACGCACTGGCGATCCATTGCTTGCGGGCCGTACGCGGCGTCGCCTGTGCCCTGAACCAGGTGCAGCGCGCACCATCGGCGATACGGCCGAGCGGGTTCAGCACCCGGCCATCGGCAATGACCATGTTGCAGCCCGCGCCGACCGCGATCTGCGCCGCCTGCAGCTTGGTCGTCATGCCGCCCACACCCATGCCGCTGCGGCTGACGCCCGCCATGGCCATGATCCGGTCATCCAGGTGCCCGATCTCGGGCATGAACTCGGCGTCGGGTTCGGACGTCGGGTCCGCGGTGTACAGGCCGTCGACATCGGACAGCAGCACCAGGCAGTCGGCGGAAATCATCTGGGCCACACGTGCCGCCAGCCGGTCGTTGTCGCCATAGCGGATCTCGGCAGTCGCCACGGTGTCGTTCTCGTTGATCACCGGCACGGCACCCAGATGAAACAGCGTATCCAGCGTGGTGCGGGCGTTCAGGTACTGCCGCCGGTTCTCGGTGGCATCCAGCGTCACCAGAATCTGGCCGCAGATCAGGCCGTGGGCTGCCAGCGCCTCCTGCCATGCATGCGCCAGCGCAATCTGCCCGACGGCGGCCGAAGCCTGCTTGTCCTCAAGCCGCTGCCGACTGAGGATCCCGAGCCGGCGTCGGCCCAGCGCGATGGCGCCGGAGGACACGATGGCCACATCCTGCCCGCGACCGCGGGCCTGCGCGACATCCGCGGCCAGCGCGGTCAGCCAGTCCCGGCGCAGCGCCCCCGTGTCGTGATCGACCAGCAGGGCCGACCCGATCTTGATGACGATACGTTTGGCTGACGTCAGACGATGTGTGCCTGTCAGGGACGCCACGGCTCCGCCTCCGTCCCTTCGGACTCGGCCTCCACCACTGGCCGGATTTCCTTCGCGGTCGCGCGCAGCAGTTCGCGGACGCCATCGCCCGTCACCCCCGACAGCACCATCACACGACGGCCCGACTCATTGGCCAGCGCGAGACGTTTCCCGTCCAGTTCGCCCGCGTCGATCGCATCGGACTTGTTCAACACCACGATCTCGGGCTTCTCGACCAGTTCACCGCCGTAGGCATCCAGTTCATCGCGCACCGTGCGATAGGCTTCGGACGGGTCTTCCGCCGTACCGTCCACCAGATGGATCAGCACGCGGCAGCGTTCGACATGGCCGAGAAACCGTGTTCCCAGACCGATGCCGTCGCTCGCGCCCTCGATCAGGCCCGGAATGTCGGCGATCACGAAGCGATTGTCATCGACATCGACGATGCCCAGGTTCGGGTGCAGCGTGGTGAAGGGATAGGCGGCGATCTTGGGGTTGGCGCGGCTGACGGCGGACAGAAACGTCGATTTCCCGGCATTCGGCAGACCCACAAGCCCGGCATCGGCGATCAGCTTCAGCCGCAGGGTCACCCGCAGTTCCTCGTTCGGCCATCCCGGATCCGCGCGGCGCGGCGCACGATTGGTCGACGATTTGAAGTGAGCGTTGCCCTTGCCGCCCTCGCCGCCTTTCAGCAGCACGACCCGCTGACCCGGCTCGGTCAGGTCGGCGATCAGTTCCTCGCCTTCCTCGTCCAGGATCTGGGTTCCCACCGGTACCTTGAAGACTGCATCCTGACCGTTGGCACCCGTGCGGTTGCTGCCCTCGCCGGGCCGGCCGTTGCCCGCGCGGATATGCTGGCGAAAACGATAGTCGATCAGCGTGTTCAGTCCCTCGACGGCCTCGGCGATGACGTCGCCGCCCTTGCCGCCGTCACCGCCGTTGGGTCCGCCGAACTCGATATATTTCTCGCGCCGGAACGACAGGCAGCCCGGACCGCCCTTGCCGCTTTGCAGATAGACGCGCGTCTGGTCGAGGAACTTCATCGGCGAGGCTCCCCGGACTGTCTCAAAGATTTCTGATACCGGCTTTTATCGTCTGGTGCCGGGCCAGTGAAGGCGGGCACCATTGCGGCCCGCCCCGTCATCGCTGGGCGCGCCCTACTCGGCTGCCTGCGGCTGCACGATGTTGATCGTGTTCTTGCGGCCACCCTTGGAGAACAGCACCTGGCCTTCGACCATCGCGAAGATCGTGTGGTCCTTGCCCATGCCCACACCCGTTCCAGGATGCCACTTGGTGCCGCGCTGGCGCAGGATGATGTTGCCGGGAATGACCTGCTCGCCACCGAACTTCTTCACGCCAAGACGACGTCCTGCGGAATCGCGACCGTTGCGGGAGGAACCGCCTGCCTTTTTATGAGCCATTTCTTAAGTCTCCGCTTTTCCGGTTCAGCCGGTGATGCTGGTTACGCGTACAACCGTCAGGTTCTGACGGTGACCCTGCGTACGGCGATAGCCCTGCCGACGCTTCTTCTTGAAGACGATGATCTTCTCGCCGCGGGTCTGGTCCATGACCTCGGCCTCGACCTTGGCACCATCGACCAGCGGGGTGCCGACCTTCAGGTCCGCGCCATCGCCCAGGGCCAGAACATCGAAGGCAACCGAATCGCCGGGTTCACCTGCCAGGGTTTCCACCTGCAACACGTCGCCCTCGGCAACGCGATACTGTTTTCCACCGGTCTTGATCACTGCGTGCATCGTTCTTCTACGTCCGATTTTCGAGTAGCCCCGGCCCAGATCGCGGAGAACTGGCGCGGGCACAAATCCATACAGCCGCCAGGCACGAGGCCCGTCGGGAGAAAGCGGCTTTTAGCCCTCACCCCCGGACGTGTCAACACCCGGCGGACCGCTCAATTCGGCCAGCAGCGCGGCTTTTTCCCCCGCCGGCGGGGGTGTCGACCTTCCCCCCTCGGCGTGGACCAGCACCGTCCGGCCGCGCGCGACGCATTCAGACCCGTGAAAGATGCCGGAAATCACCGAATAACTGGTGTTTCCGACCGCCACGACGCGCGTGCCGACATCCAGTTCCGCCGGGAAGTTCAGTTCCTTCAGATAGTCGATCTCGACCCGGGCCACGACCCACGGATTGGCGATCGAGGCATCCGCCGACATCTGCGTGATCAGGGTCACCCGCCCGACCTCGATGAACTGGGCGAACACCGTGTTGTTGATATGCCCGTTCGCATCGGTGTCGCAGAACCGCGTCACGGCCTTCACCCAGCGCCAGTAGCTGGCGCGGTCGGTGGGGTCGGGGTTGATCTGGGTCATGGCAGGCCTTCGCGAACTGGGGTTGATCTGGACGGGGCCAATATGAAGGGATGCGCATCAATGACAAGTTCCACCGGGGTTCCCGGTCCAGAGGACGTGCCCTCACGCTCTCTGCCGCCGCTGCGCCGCCATCTGTTCTCGCTGATCAGGCAGCGCCTGTGGCTGCAGGTCCTGATCGCCATGTTCCTGGGGGTCGGGTTCGGCACCCTGATCGGCCCCACGGCAGACCTCATTCCCGGCGAGATCTCGGTCCTGATCGGCAACTGGGTCGCCCTGCCGGGCCGGCTGTTCCTGCTGGCGATCCAGTTCGTCGTCGTGCCGCTGGTCGTTGCCTCGGTGATTCGGGGCATCGCCGCCGGCGGCACCGGATCCAGCCTGGGCCGGATCGGCGGACGCGCCATCGGCTTCTTCCTGATCACCACGCTGCTGGGTGTCGCCATCGGCGTGGCCGTCGCCCTGCTGATCCAGCCCGGAGCCTTCGTGGATCAGGGCACGGTCGGCGAGGCGCTGATGGGAGCCGGCGCGGCGACCGGCGGCGCACCGCCCGCCCCGCCCCGTATCGACCAGATACCAGACATGATCGTCGGCCTGTTCCCGACGGATCCCCTCAGCACCTTCGTCAGCGGCAACATGCTGCAGATCGTCATCGCCGCCGCCATCCTGGGCATCGCGCTGGTGATGACGCCCCTCGAACAGCGTACACCGCTGCTGGAGCTGCTGGCATCGGTTCAGGCGGTCTGCATGGTCATCGTCGGATGGGTGCTCAGGTTCGCGCCGCTGGCCGTGTTCGGCCTGCTGGCCAACATCACCTCGCGCATCGGGCTGTCGGCGCTGGTCGGCACGGGCATGTATGTGGTCACGGTCGTGCTCGGCCTCTTGCTGCTTCTCGCGGCCTATCTGCTCGCCGTGTGGCTGCGGACCCGGCGCGGGCCGGTCGGCTTCCTGCGCGACATCCGCGAGGTGATGCTGCTGGCGTTCTCGACCTCCAGTTCGGCGGCCGTCATGCCGGTGACGCTGACGACCGTCGAGAACAAGCTGAATGTCCGCAGCGAGATCGCGCGGTTCGTGGTGCCGCTCGGCACCACCATCAACATGGCCGGCACGGCCCTGTATCAGGGTGTGGCAACCATCTTTCTGGCCCAGATCTTCGGCGTTGACCTGGGCATCGGCGGAATCGTGCTGGTGGTGGTCATGGCGACCGGCGCGGCCATCGGGTCACCCGGCACGCCTGGTGTCGGCATCGTCATTCTGGCCACCATCCTGACCAGCGTCGGGATCCCGTCCGCCGGGGTCGCCATCATCCTGGGCGTGGACCGGCTGCTGGACATGTGCCGCACGGTTGTGAACGTGACCGGTGACATCGTGGCCTGCCTGATCGTCGATCGCATGACCGCGCCCGAGGAGGCCGGCACAATCACGGAAACCGTGACCCCGCCGGCGTGAAACGCGCGGGTTTGTCCGCTTGAACCGCAGCCGTTCGGGCGCATCTCGGAGTCACGTCAGCCAGCAATGAAAGGAGGCAGACATGGCCCGCGATCATGGCCCCAGCATCAAGGACGACGAGACCTATCAGGCGCTGCGCGACGAGGGTGCCAGCAAGGAGAAGGCGGCGCGCATCGCCAATGCACAGGCCGACGACAGCCGGGCACCCTCCGCCAGGGGCGGCAGTCGTCCGCCCTACGAGGAATGGACGAAGGACGAGCTCTACGACCGCGCCCGGGAAATCGGCATCGAGGGCCGGTCGGACATGAACAAGGACGAACTCATCGACGCCCTGCGCCATCACTGACGGTCCGCGCCTGCCCCGCAGACCAAAACCATTGCGGGGCTCAGCACCATGGGCTAGTAATCCCGCCGCTGGCCCGGCCAGTGACCACGATGTCGATGACATGCGCTGCGGAGAGGTGCCGGAGTGGTCGAACGGGGCGGTCTCGAAAACCGTTGTACTGGCAACAGTACCGAGGGTTCGAATCCCTCCCTCTCCGCCAGCATCGTTTCGCGAAGCGATAACGATGAGAACATGTTCTGAGGCGTACCCAACGCGGCAGGGGTTTGCATAGCAAACGCCCGAGAGCGTTCAGGGTTCGAACTATCTCCCTCCCGCTCCGCCACGATTTTTTGTCTCACGCTCAGTTCGCTTCGCTCACTCGCTCCGACGGGGCGGCGAACGATCGCCGGGCCGCAGTCGCGGCCTGGTGGCGCTGAGTTCGAACTATCTCTCTCCCGCTCCGCCAGAGCCTTTTCGCACAGCGAAACGGCTGAAATCTGCTCCGACTTCGGTGTTGCGGCGGTCGTTTCGCAGAAACGACGAGAGCAGCCGGGTTCGAACCACCCCCGTCTTCGCCATTAAACTATTGCGTGCAAAAGTCAATTTTCGCGTCGCCAGCGGGTCGCGGTTTGGGTCCAACCCTCACGGCTGGTCCATTTGCGGACATCCTGCAAACGGATGCGCATTCGTCGCGGATTGAAACAGCCTGAGACGGCCCAGAACTCAAGGCACCAGAACGGTCGATCCAACAGTCTTGCGGCCCTCCAGGGCGCGGTGCGCCTCGGCGGCGTCGGCGAGGGGGAAGGTCTGGCCGGGTTCGCTGACGATCTTGCCGGCCAGCACCAGATCGAACAGTTCTGACGCCATCTCCAGCATCTTCTCTCTCGGCGTCGCGTAATGGACCATCGCCGGGCGGGTGACCCAGATCGAGCCCTTGGCGGCCAGCAGGGCCGTGTCGATCACCACCGGGCCAGACGAGGTGCCGTTGCTGATCAGTGCGCCGCGCGGCTGCAGGCAGTCGAGTGAGTCCATCAGCGTGTCCTTGCCGACGGAGTCGTAGACCACCGGCACACCCTTGCCGTCTGTGATCTCCTTCACCCGCTCCGGGATGCTTTCGCGCGCGGTGACGATGACGTGCGCGCAACCGTTGGCGCGGGCGGCCTCGGCCTTCTGGTCGGTGCTGACGGTGCCGATCATGGTCACGGCCAGCGCCTTCGCCCACTGGCAGGCGATCAGGCCGACGCCACCGGCGGCCGCGTGGTAGAGGATCGTCTCGCCGCCCTGCAGCGGGTAGACCTGACGGAACAGGTACTGCGCCGTCATGCCCTTCATCATCAGGGTCGCCGCCGTACTGTCCGAGACGCCGTCGGGCAGCGGGATCAGCACGTTCGCGGGCATGATCCGGACATCGGAGTAGGCGCCCTGCGGCCCCAGCAGGTAACCCACGCGGTCACCGGGGCTGACTTCGGTGACATTCTCACCGACGGCCTCGACCACGCCCACGGCGTCCGACCCCAGGCCGTTGGGCAGCTTCAGCGGATATCGCCCGGTCCGGAAATAGATGTCGATGAAGTTCACGGCCACATGGCTGTGGCGCACCCGCACCTTGCCGGGGCCGGGCTCGCCCACCTCGACTTCCTCCAGCCGGAGCACTTCCGGGCCGCCGGTCTCGGAAAAACGGATCGCCTTTACCATATCGGTAGTTCCTTGCTTTCGGATGTGCGGCTTCAGAAGCCCCAGGACACGCCGCCATCGACGGTAAGCGCCGATCCGACCACATAGTCGCCCGCGCGGCTGGCGAGATAGACGGCGGCGGCGGCCATATCCAGCGGCTGCCCGACACGCTGGGCCGGGATGTGCGATGTCCACCCGTCCGGATTGTCGCGTGCGGCCTGGTTCATGTCTGTCGGGAAGGCGCCCGGATTGATGGTGGAGACCACGATGTGATCCTGGATCAGGCGCATCGCCATGCGCTTGGCGAGATGGGACACGCCGGCCTTGCTGGCGTGATAGGAGTAGCTCTCGTTCAGCGGATTGACGAAGAAGCCATCGACCGACGACACCATGATGACCTTCGAGAGATTGTCGGGTCGAGCATTCACCTTCAGCGCCTCGTAGAGCGCCTGGGTCAGGAAGAACGGTGTCTTGACGTTCAGGTCCATCACCTTGTCCCAGCCATTCTCCGGAAACTCGGCGAAGGGTGCCCCCCAGGCCGCGCCCGCATTGTGCACCAGAATGTCGAGGCTGCTTTCCTTCGCCAGATAGGCCTCGGCCAGTTGCCGCGAACCGTCCGCACCGGAAGCGTTCACCGCCAGCGCATGGCATTCGCCGAAGCCTGACAGTTCCCCTGCCGCCGCCTCGGCCTGCTCCGGCTTGCGGCCGGAGACATAGACCTTCGCGCCCTGTTCCAGAAAGCCCTGCGCGATCATGCGCCCGATGCCGCGCGTGCCGCCGGTGACCAGCGCCGTCCGGCCGGCCAGTGAGAATGCGTCCTTCATGATCATTGTGCAGTTCCCCAATTTCCTGTGATTCGATGTCGTTCAGGCGCGATAATAAGGCCGGTCGCCGCAGACCGTGACCCGCTGCCCGTAGCGGCGTTCCCCCTGGTAGTCGAACAGGGCCCGGTGCTGGGTCGCGCGGTTGTCCCAGAAGGCGATGGAGTTGGGCCGCCAGCGGAAACGGCACTGGAACTCCGGCGTCTCGATGTGGCGGTAGAGCATCTCCAGCACCGCATCGCTGTCCGGGCCGGGCAACTGCCGGATGCGGGTGGTGAAGCCCCGGTTGACATACAGCGCCTTGCGGCCGGTCACCGGGTGGGTGCGCACCACCGGATGCTCGCTGCTGGGCAGGGTCATGTTGGCGCGGTCGTTCTGCTTCAGGCGGTACCCGTGGGCCTTGGCGCTGTCGTGGAAGGCGGTCATGCCTTCGATCATCTGACGGACCGGCTCGGAAAGCTGCTCATAGGCCTCGTACATGCTGGCGAACATGGTGTCGCCGCCGCCATCGGGCGGCACCACCGACATGTGCAGGATCGAGCCCATCGGCGGCTCGGCGTCGCTGGAGACGTCCGTGTGCCAGACCTCGCCCGCCACATGCTTCGAGTTCTCGTCCGCCGCGACCACCAGGATTTCCGGGTGATCGGGCAGGTCCTGGGGCGCGTTGGGGTGAACGTGCAGTTCGCCGAAACGCCGCCCGAAGGCCTTGTGCTGCTCGATCGTCAGTTCCTGATCGCGGAAGAAGATCACCAGATGCGCCATCAGCGCGGCGTGCACCTCCTCGAACTGCTGCTCGCTGATCTCCCGCGACAGGTCGATGCCGGAAATCTCCGCGCCGATCACCGGCGTCAGTTTCGTCACTTCGATGGTCTGGTACCGGCTCATGTCAACGGTCCTCCCTTCAGGGTGGCGCGCAGCATCTTCCGCGGCGCGTCGCCGTAGTCGCTGACGGCGTAGTGCTGGGTCAGCAGATTGTCCCAGAGCGCCACCGTGCCCGGCCGCCATTTCAGCCGGACCTGAAGCTCGGGATGCTGGGGTTGCGCCTTCAGGTAATCGAGCAGGGCACCCGACGAAGCGAAGTCCTGCCCGAACCGGACGCTCTCGAAATCGAAGTAGTTGGCGAAGTGGGTCGTGAAGGGCTGGTTCACGAACAGGCACTTCTCACCCGTCTCCGGATGGGTCACGACGACCGGATGCTCGACCGCGGGCAGGCGGTCCGCAAACTCGTGTCGTTTCTCCCGCGGCATCTGCGCGCCGAAATACTGTTCCAGGCTGTGCTTGGCGTAGAGACCGTCGATCCGCTCCTTCACCGCGTCGGGCAGCCGTTCCCAGGCCATCGCCATGTTCGCCCACAGCGTGTCACCGCCGGTCGGGGGACACAGCTCGCAGGCCAGCACCGCGCCGCGCGCCGGGGTGGCGGTGTAGGTCGTGTCGTTGTGCCAGATGTTCTCGCGGCTGACCTGCTCCACCGCGTTCGGCGTGTCGCTGGTACCCCGGTAGATGGGGAACAGCAGCGGCGCGTCGGGGTGCATCGGGCCCGTGGGGTGTGGCTCCAGCGTGCCGAACAGCTCGGCGAAGGCCTGCAGGTCGGGGGCCGAGATCGACTGCTGGCGGAAGAACAGCACCTTCCGGTCCAGCCACAGCGCGCGCAGCTCAGCCGCCAGATCGGGGTTGCGGCCAGCTTCCGCCAGATCGAGTCCGGTGATCTCGGCACCGATGGCCGGCGTGCAGGTCTCGACCGTGTAGGTGGCCTTCCGGGACAGGCGGGTCCGCGGAGGCGTGCCCGCTGTCGGTTTCTGATGCAGATCGGTTTTCATGCCGCGCACCCTGACCGCGCCCGTCCAGGGTGTAACCGAAAATCGTCGCGAATTTCACTGAATGGAATTAAGCTGCATCGCATGACCAGCCGCTACGGCAATATCGTGAAGGACGGACGCCCGGATACGCCGCCGCGCGAAGTGCTGCTGCGGGGCCTCACGATTCTGGAGAGCCTGAACCACAGGGCCGTCAGCACGGTCGAACAGCTTTCGGCGTCGACTGGCCTGCCGAAGCCCACCGTGGTGCGGATGCTGAACACACTCGTCTCGGCCGGATATGTGCAGCGCCTGCCATATCGCCGTGGCTATGTGCTGGACGAAAGCGTCCTGACATTGTCCTCGGGCTATCGCAGCCACGACCTGATCGTGCAGATCGCCAGGCCGCTGATGTCAGCCTTCACGGCGCGCAGCCGCTGGCCACTCAGCCTGGCGACGCTGGAGCGGACCACGATGCGGGTCCGAGCCGGCACGCTGCAGGAAAGCCCCTATGCCACCGAGACCGACATGAGCCGCCTGACCCGGCGACTTCCCATGTTGTCCTCGGCACTGGGTCTCGCCTATCTCGCCTTCTGTCCGGAGGATGAACGCCAGACCCTCGTCACTCAGCTGTCCTCGATGAGGAACCGCTCAGAGGATCACATGGCCGCCATCCGGTCGCTGCCCGCGACCGTCGCCCGGATTCGCACGGCGGGCTACGCCGCCAGTCCGCCGGAAACCGACAACGCCGCCATCGGGCTCGCCGTGCCGGTGATGCAGGAAGACAAGGTGCTTGCCTGCCTGTCGCTGCGCTACTTCGCCCGCGCCATGACCGAGGCGGAAGCCGCCCGCCGCCACCTCGAAGCCCTGCGCACAACCGCTGAGGCCATCGCGGACTCGACAAGACCGGAACGTCGATGAAAATGTCGACCAACCCCTTCCGCGCCGCATGGTCGCGATCACAACTTCCCGGATACCGCCCGGGCAAACGACGCCACGAGGGCGTGACGCGTCAGGCGGCGCTGCGGGCAAGATCCTTCCGGCGGAGCGCGTCGGTGCGGTCGGCCTTGTCGCCATAGCCTGCACCGCCGCCGGTCTGTACCACCAGCCGGTCCCCTTTCAGCAGATCCATGTGCACCTTCGACGTCAGTTCGATCCGCTGATCGCCCCGCAGGACGAAAGCCGCCGCCTTGCCGCCGGGCTCGCCGCCGAACAGGCCCTCGGGCGCGATGGTGAAACGGTCGCCGTAGGCGGCGAAGGTGACGCCGTCGGCGACGATCTCGTAGATGCGCTGGAAGCCCAGACCGCCACGATGCGCGCCATCGCCGCCGGAGCCTTCGACCAGGCTGTAGTCCATGACCCGGAAGAACGGATAGGACATGTCCTGCGCCTCGACAGGGATGTTGCCGCAGTTCGACAGCGGGCTGTCCACCGCGTCGCAGCCGTCGCTGTGCGGGCCGGCGCCATAGCCGCCGCCGAAGATTTCCAGATAGATGTTGTAGCCGGTCGGCCCGATGTGACTGAGGCAACAGGCGTAGGTCGTGTCGAAGCCGCTGGCGATCACCCGGTCCGGCACCGCCTGGGCCAGCGCCTTCATCACCGCATTGAACACGCGGTAGCTGGGCAGCAGGCGCGCGCGCACCGGTGCCGGATAGCGCGGATTCAGGATCGAGCCTTCCGGCGCATCGATGCTGACCGCCCGCGCGCAGCCCGAATTGAACGGCAGGTCCGCCGCGGTCAGCGCCGACTTGATCACGGACAGGGTCGCCCCCACGGTCGCTGCGAACGGGTTGTTCATGTTGGTCTTCACCTGATCGCAGGTGCCGTCGAAGGTGACCGTCAGGTCCGATCCGCTTACCGTGACCTGCGCGGCGATCTTCAGCGGACCGTTGCCCTGCCCGTCATCGTCCAGCCAGTCCTCGCCGCAGTAGGTGCCGTCGGGCACCGCCGATAATGCCGCGCGCATACGGCGCTCGGCATAGTTCAGCATCTCCTCCATCGCCGCCTCGACCCGCGCCGCGCCGTGCCGGGTACAGAGATCGCGCACCCGCTCGATCCCGATCTGGTTGGCGGCGAACTGGGCCTCGAAATCGCCGATGGTGTGATCGGGCATGCGGATGTTGGCGCGGACGAAACGCTGGAACGGTCCGTCGTTGCGCCAGTCGCGTTCGAGGTTCCATTTGGTCGGCGGGAAGACGATGCCTTCCTGATGCACGTCCGTGGCGTCGGGGTTCAGACCGGGCGCGCCGCCGCCCAGATCGATGTGATGCGCGACCGTGGCCGCGAAGCCGAGCAGACGGCCCTCGATGAAGATCGGACTGAAAAGGAAGACGTCGGGCAGATGCTGCCCGCCCTGATAGGGATCGTTGGTGATGTAGAAATCGCCTTCCACCAGCGTCTCGGGCGGATAGGCCTCGGCGCATGGGCCGAACGTGTGGGCGATGGACCCCAGCTGCAGCGGGATCAGTTCGGACTGTGCGACCACATTGCCCTTCGCGTCCAGAATGGCCGACGAACAGTCCTCGGCCTCCCGCACGATGGTGGAGTGGGCCGACCGGATCAGCTTCACGCCCATCTCGTGCGCGGCGGCGATCAGGGCCTGGGTGACGATCGCCTGATCGACGGCATTCAGGTTCGGGGCGGCGGCGGTATCGGGCATGGTGTCATCCTCCGGTGGACGCCGTCATTGTGGCGCGCACGGCGGCGGTCACGCAAGCGGTCGTCAGTACTTCTTTTCCCAGGTGATGCCGGTCGAGGTGCCCCCGTCCTGGCCGACCTCGGTATCGACCTTCACGTTCGGCAGCAGGTCGATCTCGACCACGACCGATCCGGCATCGGAATCGACCGATTTCTTGGCACCGACGTAGACCCCGTCGCGGACGTAGCGCCCGACCGAAACCGCCCCGGCGGAATCCGCGGTATCGCCTTCCTCGAAGCGGAGCACATCCAGTCCGATGGCATCGCGGATCTTGTCAGTGGTCCCGGGCTTGCCGTTGGTCAGGGTGCGGATGCCCTGAGCCAGATTGACGGCCTCCAGCGGCGACAGCGACTGTTTCGACTTGTCGAACATCAGGCGCGGCAGGACTTCCTCCTGCGGCAGTTCCGGTTCCGAGGTGAAGGCGATGTCGGGCTGCTGCGGGTTACCCGAGACGATGATCCGGCCGGTCAGATCCGCCGTTTCGCGCACCAGTTCGATCCGGAACTCCGGCTGCAGATCCTCGGTCAGCTTCAGCGATCCCTCATCCAGCCGGAAGTTCCGGCCCAGCAGGGAAAGACTGCCGCGTATGGCATTGAAATTGGTGCGGATGACCGGGTCTTCCGCATCCCCCTTCACCGAGACCGTCCCGCGCCATTCGGATTCCAGGCCGCGGCCACGCAGGAAGAAACGGCCCGGTGACGTCACCTCGATGTCCAGGTTGACGCGCACGGGCGAGGCGGCCTTTTCCTTCTTCTCTTCCTCGGGCTTCTTGTCGCGTTCCAGTTCGATGGCGACGACGCTGGGCGGCAGGTCGGGCGATGCGAGATAGATCTCGACCTCTTCCAGCGTCTCCCGCACCATCACGTTGACCACTTCGCCGTCCCAGGTGACATGTGTGCTGCCGCTCATGATCGCGCGGGCCTCGTCACGGCGGAACGCGAGCAGGCGGTTGACGTCGATCCGGATGTCGGCGGACGTGTCGTCCCCCAGCAGAACCATGTCGCCGCGACCGTTCACCGAGCCGCCCGCAGGGTCGTTGGCGCTCAACGAGAACCGGCCCGTGCCGGTATCGTCGAACGTCACGTCGGCATTGATCTGCCGCAACTGGGTGCCGCTGAGCAGGTTCTCGTAACGCGCGTTGGTGATCTTCACCTGCCCCTTCAGGCGCGGCCTGGCCCAGGTGCCGTCGACCGAAACATCGATCCGAGCCGGTCCGGCGGCCAGATGATCCGAACTCGGCAGCAGCGCGAGGATCCGGCGCAGGTCGCCGGACCAGCGCACCTCACCCGACACGTCGCCGTTGGTCGGCACTTCCGGCAGTGCGGAACCGCGCGGAAACGGCAGGTCGCCTGCCAGTTTCGCGACAAGCGGCTGTTCGAACGGTCCCGAGACCTGCGCATCGATCAGTGCCTGTCCCGCACGCCAGGCACCCGTGACCTGAATGTTGAACGGCGTATCGGACGGCAGTTCGGGCACCCGCAGACCGGACACGGTGATGTCGAGCCCGCCCTTGTCGCCGCTGGCGGCGGTGTCCATCCGGATGGCGGCGTTGGCCTGCCCTTCGATACCTGCCACGCCCCCGATCGCGGCCAGCGGGCCAAGCGGCAGGTCGGTGATCTTCAGGTCGGCATCGACCCGCGTCGGGCCGTAGGTCGCGTCGCCGGTGATGCGCCCGCCGAAGCTGGACGTCAGGTCCAGACCAGAGACCCTGATGGTGTCGCCCGGCATGGTCAGCACGAAGGGCGACTGAGACGAAATCGTCCCCTGTTCGGCCTCAAGCTCCAGCGACCGGAAGGCGATGGACAGCGCTTCGGGATTGTTCAGGTCGACGGCGAGCCGGGTTCGGAGAACCGCTTTCTGAGGCTCGGTGGCCGTCACTTCGATGGCCGCTTCCGGCGCGTTGATGTCACCGGACAGCGCGATCTCGGCCCGCTCGATGCCGGCACCTTCCGCACTGATGCCCGTCAGCCTGATGTCCCCGCCCAGACCCGGCGCCTTCGCAAGCAGATCGGTCAGCAGAAGATTCGCATCGACGCTCCGGATGTTCGCGCTGTCTGCACGGATGTCACTGCCCGACAGGTTGACGCGCGCAGTCATCGACGACCCCCGCGGCACCACATCGACGGTGCCCCGCAGCGTGCCCGAGAGCGGCACACCGGCAAGCTCGCTGAAGTCCGAGAGCTGTGCGGCGGCGATGGCCAGATTGCTGCTCACCGCCGTGCTGGCCAGGTTCACCGCCGCCTTGCCTTTGACCGACGCCGAGCGGTAGCGCATGTCGGTGTCCGACACGATGATCCGGTTCGCGGCCAGATCGGCACGCACGCGGGTCGCCAGCCGGAAGGGTGCCCCCATGACCCCGGCCTGTGCATTCAGTCGGACGGTCGGCGACCCTGTCAGATCGGATGCCGTGTAGTCGATACGCGGTGAACTGATGCCGATGTCGCCGACCTTCAGACTGGCCGCCGTCAACTGCCCTTCGGTAACCAGCTGATCCACCGTACCGGTCAGGGTACCGTCCAGCTTCACATCACGCAGCCCGGCGAGCGCGGGTGGCACCAGGGACTCCGGCAACCGGGTCATCAGGATCGAATAGGTGCCATCGACCGTCTCATCCTTCATGCTGGCGGTCACATCGCCGTCCAGGCCGCCCGCGGCGTGGATGTTCAGGTCGGCGCGCATGGCCTCGCCTTCCAGACCGGCCTTGCCGGCGACCGTCAGCGTCTCCCCGACCAGCGAACGCAACGAGTCTTCCTGCCACGCCAGATTTTCAAGCTGCAGGTGCACGATCGCTTCGCCGCCGGCTTCCGAGAAATCCGTCATCTCGATACCCAGGGCACCCTGGCCACTGTTCAGCAGGCCGGCGAGCTGCGGCACGTTGGCCAGTTCCGGCACCTGGACACGAATCCGGCCGTCGGCCTGCATGGTCGTCAGATCGACCGCGACACTGCCGCCGCCCTGGGCAATGGCGCTTTCGATGCGCAGATCGTCAAGTTCAACCCGCTTTTCGTCGGCAGCAAACCGGGTCTGGACGACTGCCTGTCTGCCCAGCATGGCGTCCAGTTGGGCGTCGGCGGTGCTTGCCTGCCGGATCGTCGTCCTGAGGGTGCCGGTCGCGCTCTCCAGATCGGTCACCGCCTCGATCGCCAGGTCGACCTGCGCTGCCGCGAACTCGGCGAACGCCGGCTGCGCGGCGACCACGTTCAGCCTGGCCGATATCTCGTCCATCGGTCCCTGGATATCCGTCGACAGGGTTACCGTGTCGAACGACGCGCCGGACAGGTAGGCGTCGAGCCCATCGTGATGATGCAGCACGGCGTTGCCCTGTGCCAGCACCGTCCGACCATCCAGATCGACCTCGCCCGTGAAGCCGGCGGACAGGTACTCGGCCTGCACATCCAGACGTTCCACGCGCAGATACTCGGTGGTCGGCAGGCGCAGTTGGGCGACGAGTTCCAGACTTCGCCCAATGGCCTGCGCGGGTTCCGCCGCCACGCCGCCGCGCAGGTTCGTCAGCGTGTTGATCTTCACCAGCGTACCGTTCTCGCCGCCGAGCGACAGCGCGATGTCGCCAACCAGGTCGGCCACGCCGTCGATATTCAGGTCCAGCTCCAGCACGGCATCATCCAGTGGCCCGCCGCCCTTCAGACTCAGGGTCGCGCGATTGCCCGCAGGCACGCCAAGCGGTTCGGCGAGCGCTTCGACAACCGGCACGTTCGCCGAAATGTCGACCCGCAACCGGTTCGCCCGCGCATCCGCATCCAGCCTGGCACGTATGTGGCTGTCATCCAGATCCAGCGGAACCACATTCAGGTTCAGCGTCTGGTTCGCGTCATCGACCGACATCTCGCCATCGATGCTGAAGCGGGTCCGCTGGGGCATCAGACCTTCGGCGAGGATCAGTTCATCCACCCGCAAGGCGCTCAACCGGATGTCCACCGGCAGCGCGGGAAACTGGATCCGGTCAGGCAGGACGAAAGGTTCGCTGTCGACCTCGACAGGACCTTCAGAAACCGGCGCACGCAGGACCTCTATCTGTTTCACGGATACGGCGTCGATCCGTGCCAGACCTTCAAGCAGCGCCGTCGGCGCGATGTCCAGCGCGATGTCCTCGGCACGCAGCCACACCCCCTGCGTGTCGGCGAGCGTCAGGGAGTCCAGCCGCAGCACGCCGTCCGCATCGCGTTCGAAACCACCGGTCTCGATATCCATGTCCGGGGAACTGACGGTTTCGACCACCTCGCCCAGCGCCGCGGTCCAGACATCACCGCCCGCGATATAGACGAACCAGAACGCCGCGCCCGCGACGATCAGCACCGGCAGCATCAGGAGGGCCAGCCCCCAGAGTATGATTTTCCTGGCGCGGCGCATCAGAACGACTGTCCCAGGCTGATGTAGAATTCAAAGATGTTGTCGCCGTTCCGGCGATCCAGCGGGAAGGCCAGATCGAAGCGGATCGGCCCGACGGGGCTGTAGTAGCGGAAGCCGCCGCCGACGCCGACGTTCAGTTTCTCGGCAAAGCTGGGGAAGGGTTCCTCCTCGACCAGTCCGGTGTCCGCGAACGCGACCACGCCGAAGGATTCGCCCAGCCGCAGACGGAACTCAATGCTGTTCTCGTTCAGGAACCGGCCACCGGTCAGGTCATTGGCATTGTTGGTCGGTGAGATCGACTGGAACTCATAACCGCGCACCGACGCACCGCCACCCGCGAACAGGCGTTGGTTGACCGGTATGTCGTCCAGATTGCGCGACGGGATCGACGTGACCTGCGTGCGCATGGCCAGCACCAGGCGATTCTCGCCGATCAGCGGAAAATAGACCGATCCGCCGCCGCCGATCACGCCGAACTGGATGAACTCACCGTTGTTGAGACCGACGTACGGACCGGCGTTCAATACGAAACGGTATCCGCGCGTCGCATCCAGCGGATCATTCGTGCGGTCGCGCTTCACGTACAGCGGCAGCCCGAGCAGGTAGGCGGTATCATCGGAGAAATCGGTCTCGACCAGCGAGGCGCTGGCTTCGATCGAACCGCCGATGGTCCAGCCCGCACCGCGTTTCTGATCCAGCCCCTTGCGGACGGTGGCGGATTCTTCCTCGAAGGCGTCATCGTCCAGCCGCCGGAGTGTCAGGCTTTCGCTGGATGTCCAGCGCGCGGACGGCGAACGCGGCCGTGTGATGCCGAATGTCAGCTTTTGTTCGTCCAGCGACGCATCGGCTTCGGCGCGAAAATCCTCGGCCTCGCCGAACAGGTTCCGGTGCCGCCAGAACAGCCGCACCCCCGGTCCCTGGTCCGTGTCGTAGCGCAGGCTGCCGCCGACCGAGCGCTGCTTGCCGTTCTCGACCTTCAGGGCGAGATCACGCTTCGAGCCGTCCGGCTCGCTGCCCGCCGTTTCCGCGGGTCTGATGGAAACCGTATCGAAGAGGCCGGTGCTCTTCAGCGAGGACTGGAATTCATCCACCTTCTTCTGATTGTACGTCTCCCCCTCCTTCCAGGGAATCAGACCTCGGATGTAGTCGGGTTCGAGGCTGCTCTCGGGATCGATGTCCAGATTGCCGAACGTCACGAACGGGCCGGAATTGAAGGTCGACGTCACATCCAGCGTCGCATCGTCCTTCTGCGCGACGGCCTTCCGATCGACAAAATCCGCATCGGGAAACCCGTTGCGCTGCAGATAGACGACCACGGCGGCCTCCGCCTCGACGATGGCCTCACCTCTGGCCGGTGTGCCGGCTTCCAGTTTGGACGCAGCGACCAGCGCCGCCTGCTCGGGCTTGTTCTCACCCTCTTCGACCAGATCGATGCGCACCTCGCCGATGCGATAGAGCGGCCCGGTCTCGACATCGAAGATGACGCGCTGCCTGTCGGCCCCATCGGGCACGACGCGGGCTTCGACGGTGGCATCGTAATAGGCCTCCGCCGTCAGCACGCGCAGAATGAGCTCGATATCCTGCTCGGCGCGCCGTTCCAGACCCGCCACGCTGGGCGCGCCGCGGTCCTGCAGCGTGAACACATTCGCCACGGCCCGGGCGATCTCCCGGATGTCGGGATCCTCGTCCAGTCCCTCGATGGTGGCGCTGTACTGAACCGGCTGCTCACCGTCCAGCGCGCTGTCGGGCCCGGTGACAGCCTCGTCCTCGAACACCGAGCACGCGCACAGCAGCGCCAGCAGTCCGGCAACGATTGCCGACCGAAGCAGCCCGTGGGTGGTGCTATCAAGGCGCGCGCTGATTCAAATTTCCTTCAAGAACTTCATGCAGATGGTTTGCCGCTGTACCAGACTTTGGCACGCGGGGCCGCCGATGCAAGCCATGTGACGGCACGTCACGGGTTGGTCACGGCGAGATGACCCTGTGTCAGAAAACGCCCGCTTCCAGGCCGGCCGCCATCAGTGTGCCCAGTTCGCGGCAGCTGTCGACAAAGGCATCGTCCCAATCTCCCCTGCAGACCAGGTGTTCCTGAACCGGCTGCCAGCGCAGTCCCGTGACGATCGTGTCGACCGCGCGGCAGGTTCCCGTGCCGTCGTGGCCTGCACGGACGTACAGCGCAAACGGAAGGCCCTGCTTCTCTTCCAGCACGGGATAATACGTGCGATCGAAGAAATCCTTCAGCGCGCCGCTCATGTAGCCGAGGTTCTCGGTCGTGCCCAGAATGATTCCGTCTGCCCTGCGCACCTGGTCGGGAGCGGCCTCGAAGGGTGTCAGCGCCTCGACGGCGACGCCGGAAATATCGGCGTGCGATGCTCCTTCGACCACGGCATCGCGCAGACGGCGCGTGTTGTCCGAAGGGATATGGGCGACGATGAGCAGCTGCTTTTCAGACATTCCAGATCGATATCGCGAAACGCCCGCCCGAATCTAGCCGGAAATCGCCAGCATCTCCACTTCCATGGGGAGTTCCGGCTGTCCGGGTATGATGGAGCGGAAACGTGCCGCACCAAGGATCATGTTCACCGCGCCGGTCTTGTCGAACAGGGGCAGCGCCGCAGCCGCAAACAGCGGTTCGGAATAGAGGTGCGGCTGGCCGGATGCCATCACCAGCACAGGCGCGGTCTCCGCGACCACCCGGCACACCAGCGGCCTGACCACCGCGCGGCCCCACGCATCGTTGGTCGCGCCGACTTCCCGTGCCGTGGGGTCTTCACGGAAGTGACTGGCCAGCCGGGTTCCCACCAGCCGGTATCGCATCGGCGCGGACGGGCAGATGTCGATCATGAACAGATGGGGCAGCGCAAAGATGAGGTCCTGGGGGCCGAAATCGCCGCGGCCCAACAGGCACTTGTGCGACCGGACGCCGGTCCAGAACTCGACCAGCCGGGACAGCATCTCCACCGTCTCGCCCGCCACGTTCCGGTCGATCAGAAGGGCGCACGCATCGGACAGAGATGTTGCCGGCGCATGTGTCACGCTTGGCATGATCGACCCGTTCATTCCGATGTTCCTTCATCTCAGTAATTAATTGCTAGTAGCAATATATTCATCGAAACATCACCGCAAGCCTTATTATTGCTATTAGCAATCATAAGGTGATAAAATGCACACATGACGCCTCAGAAATCCCGGCCGGACCGGCAGGCCATCGCCCTTGCGACCCTGATCGAGCAGACCGCGCGCAGCATCTACGACCAGCGCGGCCCCGCGCATCTTCATCCTGTCCAGTGGTCGGCCATGCGTTTCTTCGCCCGGGCAAACCGCCGTGCGCGGTCGGTCGCGGGGCTGGCGCGGTACCTCGGCGTGACGCTGGCCCCGGCGTCGCGTACTGTCAGCGCGCTGAAGAAACATGGTATGCTCACCACCGAGAAGGATCCCGACGATGCCCGGATCTCGGTGATCACCCTGACCGAGGCGGGCCGCCGGACGTTGCAGGACGATCCGATTCAGCGGCTGGCGCATGCGCTGGATCGCCTGACGGATACGCAGTTCGACACCATGGGCCAGAGCCTCGCCCAGATCGTTGCCTGGATGGCACAGGATGAAGATGAAAGCGAAACAGGCGACGATCCCGGGGACGGATGACAGCCGCGTGCTCGATACAGCGAATCGGGAAAGGCTCTTCAGCCTGTTTCAGCGCGCGGGACGCCTCGGGTCATGGCGGATCGATACCGACACGCTGCGCTGGCAGCCGATGCGCAGGATGGATCCCGACAGCCTGTCGGACAGCGCGGATGACGGATTCGACTTCGCGGCGATGGCGGAGGTCTTCGGACCGCACCAGGCCACGCACATCCGGGAAGGCCTCGAACGGCTGATCGCGACGGGCGCGCCGTTCCGCTGTCAGGCCGATGTCGTGGCTTCTGACAACAGCACGGCAAGATTCGAGATCGAGGCCGAGGCAGAACGCGGTCCGGATGGAACGGTCGCCAGCATTTTCGCGATCACCCGCGACATCACCGACGGGGCGCGCGTCACATCGCAGCCGGACGAACACACACGCCTGCTGGAGCAGGCACAGCGGATCGGCCGGATCGGGCACTGGTGGCTTGAACTTCCCGGCCACACGTTGACCTGGTCGGATGTCCTGTTCGACATCACCGGCGTACCGCGCGGCACCCTTGAATGGCAGAAGAACTTTCTGGATCTGATCGTGGCGGACCAGCGCGACAAGATCGCCGATGTCTGCGAGAGGGCGATCCGAAACAGGGAAGGCTTTCAGTTTCAGGCCGATATCGAACGGCAGGACAGACGGGCGATGGTGGTTCAGGTCATCGCCCGCCCCCGGTTCGATGATCACGGCAGCCTGACCGGATATTTCGGCACGACACAGGATGTGACCCGCCAGGCCTTCACCGAGCGCGAAAGGAAATCCAGCGATCTGCGGCTTCAGGCCGTGTTCGACGCCCTGGACAAGGCCGGGGTCGGGATCGGCGTGCAGCATGCCGACGGACGCATCCGCTCGGCCCGGCCGGCCCTGTTGAAGATCGCCGGGCTGGGTTCGGAAGACCGGGTGCTGGGCAAGCAATGGTCCGAGCTTCAGGGCGCGGATGGAACCGATATTCGGACGCACTTCGGCCCGGTCCTGCGGGAGATCCAGAAGGGCGACCGCGAGAGCGTCAACTTCGAGAACGTGAGGTGGGTGCGACCCGATGGCAGCGAGGCCATCGTCCTCATCCGTCTTGCACCGTTGCCGTCCGGCGAGCGGGCGATGATCGTCCTGGACCAGACGTCTGAATCCCGCGCGCGAAGCGAGATCGAGGCGCGTGAGTACCGGACCCGCGCGATACTGGACGCCATCGATTCCGCGGGCATCGGATACTGCATCGAAGACATGGAAGGACGTATCTACGATGTCTCGCCGGTGCTGCGGCAGATGCTGGAACTCACCGCCGGAGAGGAACTACTGAGCCGCAGATTGCGCGACCTGATCGCCATGCCCGACCACATCGCCCAGCAGGTGGACCGGGAAACCCGATCTGGCGCACACGGGCGGGAACAGCCGCTGGTCCTGCCCGAGTTCAGCCTGTCCCTGCCAAGCGGCCGCACGCTGCGCGTGCATGCCCGTTCGACCCCCCTGCCCGGCGTGGGCCGGCTGATCCTGGCCATCGACCAGACCGATCGCTGGCAGATGGAACAGCAGCAGATCGAGATCGACCGCCACCTGCAGGAAGTCCAGAAGATGGAAGCCATCGGCCAGCTTGCCGGCGGCGTCGCCCACGAAATCAACAACATGCTGCATCCGATCCGCACGTTCGCGCGTGCCGCATCCACCATGGACGATGCCGAACGTCGCGCGCATTACCTGTCGCGGATCATGGACTGCGCCGACAAGGCCTCGAAGATCGTGCGGGAGACACTCAGTTTCGCACGCGGCGATCAGGGCGGTGTAAAAGTGCTGTCCCTCAACGACCTGCTTTCCGGAGTGGTTTCCTTTTCCCGCGACCTGCAGATGTCGGGCATTGAACTGGAAGTCGACCTGCCGCCCGGGCACCTGCGGGCCAGCGTGAACGAGACCGAATTCACGCAGGTCCTGCTGAACCTGTTGCACAACGCCGCCGATGCGATGGCCGGGGAAGGCATCATCCGGCTGGCGCTGGCGTCGCGGACCGTTTCGGTGCAACAGGTCGTCGGGCTTCCGGCGGGGACCTATGCATGCATATCGGTGATCGACAACGGTCCCGGCATGCCGCCCGATATCGAGGACCGCGCCTTCGAACCCTTCTTCACGACCAAGGAACCCGGGAAAGGCACGGGACTGGGACTTTCCGTCGTGTATGGTATCATCAAGCGGTGGGGTGGCGTGATCGACCTGCACTCCACCCCCGGCAAGGGTGTTACGGCAGAAATCCTGCTGCCGCTTGCGTAGCTTCGGTTCCGTTCACTGATATCTGGGAGACGGTGCGTATGGCACGCATTCTGATTGCTGAAGACGTTCCGGAAATGCGCGAGGCGATGGAACTGGTGCTCACCGCCGAGGGGCACGCGGTCACGCTGGCCGAGGATGGTGCCGTTGCGTCGGCGCGGCTGTCGGAGGGCACTTTCGACATCGCGGTGCTGGACATCTGGATGCCCAGGAAGGGCGGCCTTGCGCTGATGAAGGAGATCACCGAACAGCATCCTGAACTGCGGATCATCATCGTGTCGGGCGGCGGTCCGGACGCCTCGCTGGAGAACGTGACGGCAGTCGCCGACCTCTACGGCGCGCTGCGGGTGCTCTACAAGCCCTTCGACGACGAGGAACTGCTGGACGCGGTCCGCGAGGCCGTCAACGCCTGATCGGCGTCAGCCGCCGCGGATCGTCGTGTTGCGCTGCCGCCGCTTCTTCGCCGAACTCTTCGCCCACAGGTTCAGCGCCTCGACCAGGATCGAGAAGGCGATGGCGAAATACAGGAACCCGCGCGGAATGTGGAAATGCATGCCATCCGCGATCAGCGTGATGCCGACCAGCAGAAGGAAGCTGAGCGCGAGCATCTTGGCCGTTGGATGCGCCTCGATGAAACGCGCCACCGGTTCCGCCGCGAACAGCATCACGGCCATGGCGATGCACACCGCCGTGATCATGACCGGCAACAGATCGGTCATGCCGACCGCGGTGATGACCGAATCCAGCGAGAACACGGCATCCAGAATGACGATCTGGACGATCGCCATGCCGAAACTGGCAGTGCCCGCCGATGCGGCTTCCGTTTCGCCCTCGACCTGATGATGGATCTCGTAGGTGCCCTTCGCCAGCAGGAACAGTCCGCCGCCCAGCATGATGATGTCACGCCAGCTGACGACATGGCCCCAGACCTCGAAGACCGGCGCGGTCAGACCGACGATCCAGACGATCATCATCAGCAGGACGATCCGCATGGCCAGCGCCAGTCCCAGCCCGATACGCCGCGCCAGGGGCTGCTGTTCGGGCTTCAGCTTGGCGGTGACGATCGACAGGAAGACCAGATTGTCGATGCCCAGCACGATTTCCAGCGCCGTCAGGGTCGCCAGGGACGCCCAGGCGGCCGGATCGGAAAGAAGCTCAATCATGCCGACATTCCCACTCTACTGTTCTTGCTTTGCGATGAGCATGGCCGATTGGATCAGCCCGTCAACCCCCGCAGCGCACGGCGCTGGGTATCCAGTGCCCGATCCCAGATCATCTGCTTCCAGTCGTCGGCGTCCTGATAGAAGGCGTCGCGCACCTTCCGCTTGATCTCGCGCCCGAGCCGGCTGTCGCGGTCGCCGTGAAACCGCAGCCAGTTGTCGGCCGTCAGCGCGCCGATCACCTTGTCTTCCGGCTGTGTGCCGTATTCCAGCGCGATCACGGTCGATTCCACATCGGGCAGGTTCGAATCGATCCAGTCCAGCATCTGCCCCGTCAGCTTGGCCGAGGTCGATGTGCCCAGATAGGGCGATGACGCGTCATTGTCGTACCATGCCATGGCACGATCGAAGCCCGGCGTATCGGGCAGGTGATCGACGATCCGCTCACCGAACCCGCGCGGGCCGAGCCCCGTGTGGTAGTCGATCACGGCAAGCCGGGTGAGGCCGCTGCAATAGTCGCGCGTGATCTGTTCCACCGTCCGGCGTGACCAGGTGGGTGCCCGGCCGCCGAAGAAGATGCCCTGCGGATCCTGATACTGCCCCGACGTCGCCGCTTCCCGGAAGGTCCAGAAACCGTGTTCCTCGACGAACGCCTCTACCTGTTCCGCCATCCGTTCCAGCGTTCCGTCATCCCATTCGGAGGGACACAGGATCGGCTGCACCAGATGATAGTTCTCGTTCTGCGGCGGGCTGGCATGATCGACGAAGTTCCGGTTGAGGTCGACATTCTCTTCCGTGGTCCGCGACAGCGCCGCAAAGCCGTAGGGGTTGATGGCGTGCACGTGCACCTGCTGGACATTGTCGGGGACTTCCCGCCAGAAACCCTCGGCCAGCCACGCGACCTGGACACCCGAGCCACAGAACCCTTCGGCCCCATGGGTGCCCGAAAATGTCAGCAGCATGTTGGGGGCATCCGGATCGCCCAGCCGGGCCACATCGGTCGTCAGCGCAAGACCGTCAGGCTTGCTTGCCGGATTGTAGAACCGCTGCAGCGCGGCCCCTGCACCCGCCGCAGCTTCGAGGAACTTCTCGCGTGCCTCGGTGTACGTCGCCGAAAAACTGGTTGCGATCTTCACTGGTGATGCTCCTGTCCGGGTGATGAGTCCGCTGCGGCGCGACTATACCCGATCGATGCCCGAAGGGATGACGGTCATGGGGGATGCGGCACGGAAGCACAATACCAGCCGGCTCGGCCTGCCCGGTCCTGCCGGAGGCGGCGGAGATGGTGGAGCCAGGCGGAATCGAACCGCCGACCTCTTGAATGCCATTCAAGCGCTCTCCCAACTGAGCTATGGCCCCGTGCGCCAGACCGACCGGCGAACGGTCTCTGGCGGCATGTCTCCGGAACGATGGGACGCCCCGTCTTCTGCGGAGGCGGTTTCTAGGCAAACCCCCGTCCGAATGCAAGCCCGCAAATGCGGATCATGCAAACTTAGTCGTCGTCGTCCTCATCGTCGTCGTCATCATCATCGTCGTCGTCTTCGTCGTCATCGACGACGGCCTTCTTCTTTTTCTTCTTCTTCGGCGTGTCGTCGTCCAGATCTTCCTCCTCATCCAGTTTCACCGGATCAAGGATTTCCGCATCGCCGTCCGACAGGTCCATCGGCTCGTCTTCGCTGTCATTGTCGACCTTCGGCGAGCCGATCTCGTCGGCATCATCATCGTCGTCGTCATCGTCGGGCAGAAGGGCATCATCATCGTCGTCATCGTCGAGAAGCACATCTTCCTCGTCGTCCTCCTCGTCCTCGACGGGGACCTTCTTCTTCTCCGGTGCCGGTTTCTTCACCTTGTCCTCCGGCACGGCCCGGCGCTGCTTGAAGACAACCACGGGCTGGTTCTCCTCGCCGCACTTCGGACAGATCAGATCTGTCTTGCCCATGTCGTAGAACTTGGTCCCGCAACTCGTGCAGGTGTGCTTGGTGCCCCATTCGGGTTTGGCCATGGCCGTCAGGCTCCGCAATTTTGGTGTTTCTGTGCGCTTGGCGCGAACCGGGGTGAATAACGAAGGCAGGGGGGCGATGTCAAAGCCTGAATCAGGCTTTCCAGCGATAGAAGACGACCCGCATGCGCCACAGCAGCTTGCCCGACCGGGCATAGGCGATCACATTTCGTGCACGGCGTCCCAGCGTGTGCGCCGCCAGACGTCCCCGTTCCGCCGCAAGTTTCAGACGCCCGGCACGCCGTGCCGCACCCTCGTCAGGCGCATATCCCTTGGCGTCAAGCATGCTGCCCGCGCCCTGCTGCGTCAGGGCGATCTCCGCGTCCGTCAGTTCCTCACGCCAGGCCTCGACCCGGTCGGCGCGCGGTTGCCGGACCAGGTTCTGGTGCAGATGGCGCTGATCCTCTGGAATCTTCGCCAGATAGGCTTCGCCGTCCATCTCGGCAGCTCTTGCAATCTCCGGCAGGTCGTCGCGCTGGATGAAGGCGCGTATGCTGTCCATCGTCGCGTCGTGGTCGGTGATCAAATCCTCGTAGCGCACTTCCATCAGGTCCTCGCCGGCCACCTTGTCGACCCGCTGCGCGTTCGCCGCCCAGCGCCGCGCGGCGTCGAACGGATCGTCGTTCATGGCCCGCGCGGTGTAGCTGCCGATCGACTGTTTCTGGCTGCCGAAAACGCCGCGCGGATCGCGGATGATGTGCAGGTATCTGGCCGAGGGGATCTCCTTGCGCAACCGCGCGATGTGGTGGGTCAGCCGCGTGCCCTTCACCAGGTAATAGGGCACGTCGGCCCCGTCGAAATGCAGGTCCAGAACCTTGCGCAGGATGACTTCGAAGGATGCCGGGCGGCTCAGGACCGCCAGCCCGAACCGCAGGGTCTTGCGGTCCAGGTTCCACGCCCGGAACTTGTCATCGTCCATGAAGGTATCGGTCACGCGATCGACATCCTCTTCCGAGCGGATCTCGGGGCCGGTTTCCAGCAGGTCCGCGAACGCCTCGGTCTCGATGGTCACCGCAATCTCGTCATGCAGGTCCAGACGGCTGGCGAGGAACGTCGAGCCCGAGCGGTTCTCGTACATCAGGAACACGATCTGACGCTCGGCCAGCGGCAGCGGGTACGTGTCGGTCTTCTTGTTGCTGAACGGATCGGTCATTTGCGACGCAGGATAGACCGCAAACTGCCCAGCGTCAGCGTCTTCGGGTCGGGGAGCGACAATGCGCCTGTCAGCCGCCAGGCCAGCAGCGTGTGCAACGCCATGCGCACCGTGATCGTCAGTGCCGTCACCACCGCCACGCCGACCGCGCCGTAATCCTCCACCACCAGAATGTTCGCGACGACATTCACCACCAGCGCGCCGACGGTCAGTGCCGACATCAGGTTCTGGTGCCCCGTCATCTGCAGCATCATGCCGGGGCTGCCGACCACGGCGCTGACGGTCTGACCGGCGGCGAGGATGATCAGGATCAGGGCCGCGTCGCCGTAGGGCGCACCGAACAGCAGATCCAGAAGAGGTTCCGCGAACAGCAGGATGACGATGAAGACCGGCACGGAGACCACCGTCGACCATGTTGCCGCGATCCGCGCGAGGCGTTCGAAATCCTTCACCTTCCCCTCGGCGTAGAGCGCGGCCAGCAACTGCGGCAAAGCCATGTTGATCACGCTCAGGCCGAAGATCACCAGATTAGTCACCCGCATCGCGGCACCGTACAGCGCAACCTCGGTCGCCTCGCGATAGGCGCTCAGGATCCAGACGTCGGTCGCCTTCAGCACCAGCGCGCCGGACGAATGCAGCAGCATCGGCGCGGACAGCAGCGCCAGATGCTTCGCACCGAAATCCTCGGCATCCGGCGGGCCGCCACTGTGGCTGCGCACGAACCGCATGCAGATCAGCATCGCCAGCAGCGCCATGGCCGCGGAAGCCGCCGCATAGATCTCGACGACCGCCCAGACGCCGACCTGCGTGCCCAGCAGCAGCACGATCAGAGTCGCGGCGAAGACCAGCCCTTCGCGCGGCGCGCTCAACAGCAGGGCGCCTGCGCGGACCCGGCCGACACCGCGCAGGAAGGCGGCGCAGATTTCCTCGGCGGAGCGCGTGAAGATGATCAGCACGATCAGCCCGGCCATCAGCCAGCCCAGTTCGCGCCGGAACAGCGTGCCCTCCATCGATGGCCACAGGCCGGCGAACACAAGCACCATGACCACCGCGACGATGGCGAAGATCAGCACCGTGGCCTTCAGGATGGCGCGCGCCCGGTCCCATGACGCGGTGCCGCCCGCGATGCCCGCCAGCTTGGTGATGCCGGTCTGCATGCCGAAACTCTGGATCATCGCGCCGACGGCCACGATCTGGGCGAACACCGTGTAGAACCCGAAGTCGGCGGGGCTGAGCAGGCGGGTCAGAACCATCGCCACGGCGATGTTCAGCAGGCCGAGCGAGGCGCGGTTGACCAGCCCGAAGATTGCGCCCGCGCGAAACCGCCTGCCATGTCGAGCGTTGCCGGAAATCTCAGCAGGTCACGGTTCGATCCAGCGTTTGACCGCATCGGCGGAATCGCTTGGATTGGTGTTGAAGGCGATGGCGGCGTCCGGGGCGTGGCTGTGCACCAGATTGACCAGTTTCTCGAACAGCAGGAAATGATCATCGTCCCGGCGGACGCCCGCGCCGATGATCACGCAGTCAAAGGTCTCCTGCGCCAGCTTGTCCCGAACGACACTTTCAGCGGTCTCGCCCCGATCGACCAGGCAGACCTCCGCACTGAAACCGGACGACTCCAGCGATGCACGCTCGGATTCAAGCGCGCGCGTCAGCTTCTCCGGGCTCAGGTCCGGCCACTTGTCGAAGTCGACCGAGTCAGGGTGCAGGCCGATCAGGATGACTTTCTTTCGCGACATGGAATGCTCCTCGCACAGCGTATCGAAGTGTGCTGGCCGGGCGGCGTCGCTGTCAATCGCGCTTCAGGCGGTCCAGACGTATCCGGTGCCGGTTGTCGGTCAGGCGCAGGGCGGCACCGAAGATCGCGATGACCAGTCCGATGCCGGTCGCCCCGGTGATCAGGAACATGACCAGCAACTGATAGCGCACCGCCTGCGCGGGATCGGCACCCGCCAGGATCTGCCCCGTCATCATGCCCGGCAGGGAGACCACGCCGGTTGCCGCCATCGCGTTGATGATCGGGATCAGACCGGCATTTGCGGCTCGGCGCATGGTGGGTGCCAGCGCTTCCCAGCGGGTGGCGCCGGTCAGCAGATGCGCCTCGACGGCAGCGCGGCGGCTGATCAGGTCGGTCGACAGGGCGTTCAGCCCGACGGCGATGCCGGTCATGGCATTGCCCAGCATCATCCCGAACATCGGAATGGCGTAGCGCGGATCGTACCAGGGTTCGGGCTGGATGGTGACGTTCAGCGCGAACATCATCACCAGCGCCGCACCAAACAGCATGGTGCCGGTGCCCAGACCGTAACCCCAGATGCCCTTCAGCGGCGCTTCCTGCCGGGCCATCACCTCATAGCCCGCGACACCGACCATCACGCAGGCGACCAGCGCGGTCAGTCCGGCGGACTTGCTGGTCAGGATCACGTCCAGCACCAGCCCGATCAGGCTCAACTGGATCACCATCCGCACGGCGGCGATGGTCATCTGGCGCACGAACCCCAGGTTCAGCGCCAGCGACAGCGCCGCATTCAGGATCAGGAAGATGGCCGCCAGCGCGACTTCCCAGTTTTCCGGATCGATGGTCATGCGCCTATGTCCGGGGCATCGACAATCCGGCCGTCGGCGATATGCACGATCTCCAGCCCCAGGCGCTCAACCTGACGCCTGTCGTGGCTGGCGATCAGCATCACCGTGCCCGTCTTCAGCCGGTCCAGGATGGCGGTCTCGACATCGTCGCGATTGTCCTCGTCCAGCGCCGACGTCGGCTCGTCCAGCAGCAGGACCTCCGGTTCCCGGGCGAAGGCCACGGCCAGCGCAAGCCTTTGCCGCTCGCCGGTCGACAGCGCCGAAACCGGCTTCTCCAGCACCTTCTCCGTCAGGCCGAGATCTGTCGCGATCCGGCGTGCGGCGGCATCGGCATGATCGCCCGCGGTCGGCAGCCACCAGGCCGGCTCGGCGGGGACATAGGCGACGCGGCGACGCCATTCGGCAGGGGCGATGACCGCCCGCGCGGTGCCGTTGACGACGACCTCGCCTTCGTTGGGATCAAGATCGGCCAGCGCCCGGAACAGGCTGGTCTTGCCGCTGCCAGATGGCCCGACGATGGCGCGGCCCTGCCCGCGGCCCAGGCTGAGGGACATCTCGCAGATCACGGCGGAACTCAGGTTCCGGACCAGCAACCCCTCGTCATCATCGCCCGCGTTCACATCATTCATGCGCCGACGATAGGCCCGGCGTCGCAGGTCAGCAATCGTGGCCATGCGCTTCTCGCGTCAAAGTGCGTGCGTGGCCTGCCTTGACGAGGCCGCCGTGCGGCTATAGGCGAAAGCCACACGCAGGTGTCATCCCCGTTCGAGTATCGCGAGACACGGGGATCGGGCTGATCCAGCCATTTTCTGATACCGATCCCCGCGCTCCGCTTCGCTGCGGCGGGGATGACCATTCGCTGATGAAGGAGCGATCGAAATGGCGAAAAACAAGATCAACAAGGTGGTGCTGGCCTTCTCCGGCGGGCTGGACACGTCGGTCATCCTGAAGTGGCTGCAGACGACCTATGACTGCGAGGTCATTACCTTCACCGCCGATCTGGGTCAGGGCGAGGAACTGGAACCGGCCCGCGCCAAGGCCGAACTGCTGGGCATCAAGCACATCTACATCGAGGACCTGCGCGAGGAATTCGTCCGCGACTATGTCTTCCCGATGTTCCGCGCCAACGCGATCTATGAAGGCACCTATCTGCTGGGCACCTCCATCGCGCGGCCGCTGATCGCCAAGCGCCAGATCGAGATCGCCCGCGAACTGGGTGCCGACGCGGTGGCCCACGGCGCGACCGGCAAGGGCAACGACCAGGTCCGCTTCGAACTCGGCTATTACGCGCTGCAGCCGGACATCCATGTCATCAGCCCGTGGCGCGAGTGGGACCTGACCAGCCGCACCAGGCTGATCGAATTCGCCGAGCAGCACCAGATCCCGATCCCCCGCGACAAGCGCGGCGAGGCCCCGTTCAGCCAGGACGCCAACCTGCTGCACATCTCGTCGGAAGGGAACATCCTGGAAGACCCGTGGCAGGAAGCCGATCTGGACAACATCCTGACCCGGATCGTGAAGCCCGAGGACGCCCCGGACCGGCCGACCGAGATCACCATCACCTTCGAGAAGGGCGATCCCGTCGCCATCGACGGCAAGCGTCTCGGTGCGGCAGACATGCTGACGGAACTGAACCGCCTCGGCGGCGAGAACGGCGTCGGCATTCTGGACATCGTCGAGAACCGCTTCATCGGCATGAAGTCGCGCGGCGTCTACGAGACCCCGGGCGGCACCGTGCTGTTCCACGCGCGCCGGGCGATGGAATCCATCACCCTCGAACGCGGCGCGATGCACCAGAAGGACGAGTTGATGCCGCGCTACGCGGAGTTGCTCTACAACGGCTTTTGGTTCGCACCGGAGCGGGAGATGCTGCAGGCCGCCATCGACCACGCCTCGCAGCGCGTGAACGGCGAGGTCCGGCTGAAGCTCTACAAGGGCAACGTCATCATCACCGGCCGCCGCTCGCCCAACAGCCTCTACGACGAGGCCATCGTGACCTTCGAAGACGACGCCGGCGCCTACGACCAGCGCGACGCCGAAGGTTTCATCAAGCTGAACGCCCTGCGGTTGCGGTTGCTGGGACGCCAGTAAGGCCAGAGCCAACGTCTCGAACATTGCCGGAACAGATTGCCGGTGGCATGATCGGGTGCATGGCGGAAGACGGCGAGATACCGGTTCATCATCGTGTGGCCGAGGCGGGCTTCGGTGCGGCGGTGGAGCGACACGGCTTCCGGCGGGCGGGCAAGGCGCACTGGCGGCTGGATGGCCCGGAGACCGT